>JAIOYW010000034.1 GCA_021740915.1 Ignavibacteriales bacterium
ATTGCAATCCCGGTTCAATTTAAGGAAGATTTTCGATAGAAGGGTTCGACTCCTTCGGAGTCGTATGTTGTTTTGGGTGTTCTATTCTATAAACATTCGATGCCTTCGGCATCGGAAATGAATCGATCATTCTTTGAAAAGGGTGCTGAGTGATCCGCTCGTCAGGGCATGTTTAGTTATGAGAAATTCAGCGGATCGTATTTCCTGGTCTTCGTAGAGACATGCCATGGCATGTCTCCACAGAGATTCACAAAATCAGCGGGAGATCGCCGCGCCTCATTGAAAAGATATGAGGCTCGCGATGACATCTAATCAAGTTAACAGAGTCATCCTATCATTATCTTAACCGTGATTTGTGTGATAAAATGATTAGCAGAATTTTTGTAACCCCGAAGGGCGGGATTGGTGATGCACAGCCGGGTGAAGGGGAAAAGATCGTGCGACCCCTTCGGGGTCGATTCCTACTCTCAATATCCTTATTCTACAAACGTTCGATGCCTCCGGCATCGGGTGATGAGTACAAGCCTGATATAAGTTGCTGCAACTAATTTCAGTCAAGTGACAGATCGCCACGCCATGCCCCGCGAAGCGTCTGGAATATCAAACCCCGCGTCAGGTCATTGAGTGATACACCCCTCCCGCACAATACGAATTTAACAATGGTCAGGGCTTATCATTTTAACAAATTAATTGCATACTCAAGCTGTTTATCTCTTCCGGCAAGAATATCTGCATCAGTCTGCACAATGCGGATATCAGGCGGAACGCCAAGCCATTCCCACGGAAGCCCGTCATAACGGCGCAAATCTACTGTTCCGACATCGATCATTTTTCCGCTCGGCAATTTGTATTTTGTAATGGCTTCCGGCGGATTACTGTTGCCACCAGCACTGCCTCCACCTGTTGTATCTCCTATAGCTGTAACATTAGGCAGTTGTTTCATTATTTCAGTGCAGAGTTCGCCGGCGCTAAAAGTGGATCCGTTGATCAGCACAGCTACCGGTTTTGAATAAGTAAATGGTCCTTGCGGTTGAAAGTCAGGTAAATCTATTACTTCTCCCAGTAATATAAAGGGCGGTCTTTCAAGAGGAGCTGATATAAACCGCGTTACAACGGCTTCAACGTTGGCATATTCTCCACCGCGCTTTTGACGAATATCTAATATTAAACCCCTGGTGTTTTTTAAATGCTCCAGAACCATGGGGAATTCTTTAATCAAATAGTCATGACTAAAATCTGAAATAAAAGCATAGCCAATATTCCCGGGTAAGATTTCATATTCGACGCTGCTGCTTTCTGTTAACTTTAATTCCCTGTCAAAATATTTTCTTACTACAAAAGGGCTGTAAGCATGGCGATCTTTAAAATGTCTCTGAGGATAATACGGATATACTATTCCGCCTCCTTTTGTCCGGTAATAAACGTGACCGTCTTTTAATTCAGCTAATAAATCCCGAAGCACAAGAAAAAATTCATCTCCCCGTGCGGCTTCTGCAAGCGGGCGGTAAAATGTGTAAATCGAATCCCAGTTAATTTTCTTGAATTCAAGGTAAGGGTAAACATCATTAATTCTGTTCCAGGCAGTCTCAAAATCTTCAACGTTCAGATTTGTTCCGGGTTCTGTTACTACCAGATCTTTACAGGAAAGAATTATCAGAAGGCAAAGAACAGATAGAATTGAAATAGTCTTTTTCATGTTATACTCCCTCTAAAATCCATAAGTTAAAGTGAACACCACATTATCGCCGGCAGAGAGAAGCGGTTCCCACGAATCTACTCTTGTAAGATGAAAAAGGTAAGCGGTTTTAACTGAAAGATTATCCAGAAAAAAATATCTCGGACCAAGAGTAAACACGACATTGTTTGCTGAAATCAGCGTCAGAATCTTTGCCGGAGACTCATCCGATTCTTCCATATCTACCATTCGGAATCCGAAAGAGATAACATTAAAGTCGAGAGTTCCTTCGATACTCAGCTTATCAAAAAGATCATAAAAGATTTGTGAATTGATTCCGCCTGATACTAACAGTGCAAATGATTGAGCATAATCAAGGCCTGAGACTGCGATGTTTTGCTCATTGAAATAGAAGTATAATTCAGCAGAGGGACCAAGGTATAAGTAAGTATCATTATCAAATAAAGTGAATTTTGGTAAAGCATAGCTGAAACCCTGGTTTAGTGTAAACTGAAAAATATCGGCGCTTACATTATTATTCTTTATTTCGGAAGAATTACCGAAATCAATTTTTAAGTGATAAACATAATCTGAATGCAGATTTGTCCAGCTAATACTAGAATAAGGAAACGGGCCGGAGTATTTTTCGGTGGAAATGTATTCGTCGGTTACAGCAAAACTGCCAATTCCATACTCAACTGTGATACCCTCCGGATAAATTGATTTTTGTCTGTGAGAATCCTGAGCAGATAAATCATAATTTGCATATAAAAATAAAAGACCAAATAGAAATGACGTTAAATATTTCATAGTATTTTCTCATTTTATTTATATCGTTTTAAAACCGGCAAAACGTCACCGCTTATCCGACGCTGCATAACTGAAATGCAGAATAAACAGATACACCAAAGAACTGCCTGCCGGCAGTCACGTTTAGCAAACTTCGATTGCAGCCGCCTCATAATCGGCTTCTTAGCTGCGATTTATAGAAAAAATTTATCGGCCTGAGGAATTCATTTTTTGCAATTTATCTTTAGTTTCAGCCAGGACTTTTTCTGCCAATCCATTTGTTAAATCGGTTAACTTTTGCAATGATTTTTCCCGGTCTGATTCATATTCGATTATTATCTCTTTTTCCTTTTCATTGATAGTTTTAAATATATTTGTCTGAAACTCATTTTTCCATTCCCTCACCGCTTTTATTTCCATGCCGTAACAAGTATCAACCTTGTTTGCAAATTCGTCAAAAACCCAGCACGCATGATCGGGATAAATTGCTATATAATCTCTGTTCTTATTGTTATAGTTTTCCAATGCCTCTTCGTATGCAGCTTTTTCATAATCGGAAGATATTTTGTTAATGCCGTAGTACCAGGGAATAAAAGGCTGAATACATGGATACCTCGGTGCAATCCAGCTTATATTACCAATTCCGGCGGGCAGCCAGCCCCGGAGCTGGGTAATACAGGAGTAGTCGTTGTAAATATTACATACGGTCATGGTATCCTCCATACCAAAACCATTTCGTTTATGCGGCGACATATTATTAATCGGGGAATCGTTTTCATATTCTGTTTTTTCGTAATGATTCTGCAAGGCATTCATAAGTAATTGAATACTTATTTTCTGTTTCGGCTTTATAGAAAAGGGGAAATTCTCTGAGAAACTGTACTGCTTTTCTGAAAACTGATTCAGGATGACCAATTTCCGCGCGATGTTCCAAACAGCGTTATATCTTTCTGCCCGGCAATATGCATTCCGGAAACTGAATGATCTGTCCGTCTGCGGATCATACCAGCCGTTCGATACCGCATAATCAACAATGTCCGGTGAGGAAAGGTAATTCAAAGTATCCGACGAAATAAAATCATCGATGACATAATAGTTCGGAATGATAGCAACTTCGTCATCCGGGACACGTTTTGCGATCCAATGTTTGCCGTTTGCCACTTCCAATACCCAGACTTCGTCCGGATCAGCTATTAAATAAACTCTGCCCGAACTTGCATATCCGTATTTATCTACAAGTGAACCGGCTAATTTTACGGCTTCTCTTGCAGTGCGCGCCCTTTCAATAACTACTTTTCTAAGATTATGATCGATTCTGCCGTTTCCGTTTATCACTTTCGACCGGCTGCTGTTCGATGTTACAGCAACACCCCATTCATTTAAGTACTGCTCTTCGATATACTGAGAACCGGTAATCCAAAAGTATCCGAAGGTCTCCCCCGCTGCATCAATTGAGTCTCTGCCGTAAAGGAATAATTGTTTCTCGCCGGGTTTATGTTTTAACCGGGGGACTTTATGCAGGTCAACAAAATTATGATCGTTGAGATCATCCTCGTTGTGAGCAATAAAAACTGATCCGTCTGTGGAAGCATTTTTGCCGACTAAAATCGTAAAACAATTTGTTTCAGCTTCATTTTGAGCTTGCACAGATCCGGGGATCAATCCCAAAATAATAGTCAGCAGCAGTAACTTTTTCATTTCGATCCTTTTATATTAGATCTCTGTTTGCATATAACGGTTGCCGTTTACGTGGCGTTTAACATAGCGGCAGTAATCCATAAAATGCAATTACCTGCGCCGGACTGAAATATTTCATAAAACCCTGCCCGCGTTCGGCGCCAGACCCGTACCACGGGTAATACCATTCTACGCACCCAAATTATAAATCAGTCATATTCAAAAACCGGAATAATTTCTTCTATAACCAAAGGCACTTTTTGATGATCCATACCATCTCCACTGTAGTCGGATGATGTGGTCACTATAACCATATTCAGGTCTCTTATCACCATAATATACTGCCCGCCGGCGCCAAGAGCCAGGAACATGTCGTGTTCGGATTTACTCCCGCGGACCGGATCGCTCCACCAGCTTTTATTGCGTTTTGATCTGCACCACCATTGGTATCCATAGTCAAAAAAATCACTTTCGGCAACATACGGTTTTGTCGATTCAGTAATCCATTCTTCAGGAACGATCTGTTCGCCGTTCCAGTTGCCGTTATTCAGAACCAGCAATCCTATTTTCGCCATGTCCCTCGGATACATTTCAAGTCCGGCGTCACAGGGAATTACGCCATTTTCTTTTTCCCAGTTAAATTCTGAAATACCCAGTTTGTCAAAAAGAAATTCTTTCGCAAATTCATCAGCCTGCATGTTTTCCAGAGTATAGATTATTCCACCGAGAAGATTTGCAGATTTGCCGCTGTACCGGAAATGCTCTCCCGGCTCTGCTTCCAGTTTACTATTGAGTATATGCCGGATAAAATTTTCCGGACCATAACCAGCAAAGTTATCATCATCACTAAATCCGGCAGTCATAGTCAAAACATGTTTTAGTGTTATTCGCTGCTTTTCAGGTGTTTTTAAGGAATCATACTGCGGGAAAAAATTATAAACGGACTGATCAGCATTGAAAATATTATGACGGTCTAAAGTTATTCCCAGGAGCAAAGAAGTAATGCTTTTTGTGCATGAATTGATGCGATGAAGTTTTGTCCGGCTATAATCGAAAAAATATTCCTCAAGTATAAGTTTACCATCTTTGATGATTAATAACGATTCCAGATGTCCGGATTTTTGTTCGAGAATCCTTTCCATAAACCTGTAAACCGCAACTGAATCTTTTACATATTTGAATATGTCATCCGTCTGTAAGGAGTTTTTAACCTGCTCAGGCTGTTGATATCTATAGGTTATTTGTCCGCTGCGCTCCGGTTTGTGCGGATAAAATAAATTTGTAAAATCTTTTTCGGCACGGACAAAATTTACAGGCGTTATTTCATCGGAATGGATTCCGCCTTTAAGCATTTCACTTTCAGCATCATAGGTTAGTATCAGAGTATCCGAATCAGAATCGATAACAGATATTCTTTTTGCGATACTATCGTATCGTACATCAATAAACCTGCATTCCATTTTGAACTCGTTATTCCCGATAAAGCAGCAGCGGGCTGTAAGTCCCTCCGCACCCTCATTTTTGATCAACAGAACAGCATTTTCTGCGCTCCCGAAATTATTGGATGTTTCTTTTGTTGAAATCCAGAATCCTTCGATTTCAGCGGATGAGTCCGCTTCACTAATAAAGCAGCTATTGAGGGTAACGACTATCAAAGCCGCCGTAAGGAATAGTTTTGGTGTTTTCATAATAGAATCCTTAATAACTCAATATACGTATTCTATTCTGACTTATTCCAGATAAAAAAGTATAACGTAGTTGCGCTTAAGCGGGTGCAGAGGACAAGGGTGCCTGAATAGACATGGCAGCCTTCTGCAAAAAGGCCTGCAGTTGGCAGGCAGGGGGGTTGCTCTTAGTTTTTCAATTTACTTGTATTATGACGAATAAAAATAAGTGACTCAGCAATATTTGCAATCACTAAGAATAATGCACATACAAAAATACATTGCAGAAAAACACCAATTCCCAGACCAATCATATAAGGATTTACAACCGTTTCAGAAGTAATATAACTTCTACTTATTTGGGTTGAAAAATCAGACCAAATAACAATAGAAAAAATTATACTCACCAATAAATCTAACCAAGCAAAAACTCTTAAGACTCCTATTGAGGATGGAATCATTACTCGCTCTTTTTTTGCTCCATCAATTTCTAATTTAGGTTTTTCATAATTCTCGGTTGTATCGTTTCCGATTAGTATTGTACCACAGGTAACGCAACGTGAATACGCTGAAGACATTTCGTCGCCACATTTAGGACATTTTACTAAGTCGCTGTTCATATATTTTCTCTCCTAAAAATGCATAACGGCGTTGCTCATAAACGGCGCCCCAACACCGGAATACCGCATTTAAAACCAACGCCAAATTTTATACAAATAATGCTTATCTTTCATTGCAAGCAATTTTTGCCACAATCTAGTTTAGATCACTACTGCCGAACAGCAATGCTTTACTTTTTACAAAACTTAGGAACAGCACAAATGCCGCTTACATTAATGCATCCGGTTGATTTGCTTGTTATATGCTATTTTTATTTTATGAATTAAATACATTTTATATCCTGTTCATTATGCTATTAAGATTTGTATATATTTTCAAATCGTTATGATATTTTGGAAATTTAACAAAGTGAAATTTAGTCGGCAATTCATAATAATTCATTCCAACAAGATTTTTCGCAGTGTTTCCAATGCTAATCACTAATTTCGGTTTTAATAGATTAATTTCATCGTGTATTAAATCAGAACATTTATCATTATCCTTGAATCTTTTTGCATCAGCAATATATGATTTAAGAGTGTGGCTTACTTGAACATTTAGTTTTGATTTTACATTCCGATAATTAGAAAAAGTCCACCATTTATTTTTACCAATAAATTTATCAATAATCCTTTTATCATTTGTAAGCCATAGATGTGCTAATACTGTAATACTCAATTTATCTGTACTTGCCAAACTACCTTCAAAATAAAAGATAAAATCTGCCTCTCCTTTTGTAATCACATCAATACCTAAAAAAGGTAGGTCAGTACTTCTTGCTTCTTTAGAATCAATTTGTTCTTTTTGATTAGATGTAAATTCTTTTTGATACTCCTCATAGAAGCTTTTTAAATAAGGAAAATCTTCAAGAAAATTAATAATATTTTTTTCATACTTTACCGAAAAACTGGCTCTTGAAAACAAACCATATTTATTATGCAGAATACCAAGCTCTTTTGAAAAATTCATAATATGACCTGATTCATGATTTGCTAAAATTATTTCCAAATTTATTGTTTACTACTAAGCATATAACGACGTTGTGCCTAACCCGCCGCCAAGAACAACAATGCCAAAAATATTGATAGAAATTTATGTTTAGAAAAATTATTTACTATTGAACTAAGCTAATCAAGTTAGCCGACGCGGAGTACCAAAAATTAATGTTTGCAAAATGCCGATTGCGAAAGAAGCAGTCGGTTTGATAAACTTGTTATATATATAATGCTTAAGTTGGAAAGATACTTTTAATTTGATAGCACGCCATATATATCCCTCTACTGCCCTTAGACCCCCTCTCCAATTTTTGCTGTTTGTGCATAATTCATCTCCTTTTTTTCCAAATTCATTTGATTTCGCAAATGCAATTGGAAAAACTCCCTGAATATAGTTGTTGGGTATATGATCTATTGGAGCGGGACCGCAAGCGACTGCTTCCGCCAACCGGGGGTAAGCGCTCAATTCTTTGAGCGATAAAGTGATCTGAACTGAACCTAACGAAGAAAATTCCTGCAATGAATAATTCCTCTTATGTTAAATCCAACATAATAAATATTGCAGAAAGATCAAAAATGGGACAGAGTGTCTTGTGATTTTTTTTAACCCCGGATTTCGCATCAGAAAACGATGCCA
>JAIOYW010000003.1 GCA_021740915.1 Ignavibacteriales bacterium
GGCAGCGCCCCTTCGACTGCGCTCAGGGCAGCGCCCCTTCGACTGCGCTCAGGGCAGCGCCCCTTCGACTGCGCTCAGGGCAGCGCCCCTTCGACTGCGCTCAGGGCAGCGCCCCTTCGACTCCGCTCAGGGCAGCGCCCCTTCGACTGCGCTCAGGGCAGCGCCCCTTCGACTGCGCTCAGGGCAGCGCCCTTGGGCTACATTCAGGGCAACGCCCCTTCGACTGCATTCCTCATAAGAATTTGAATATGTGCGAGGAAGGCGGATCGTATCGAAGTGGCCGGGACAAGGGCATGTCTCTACAGGAAGGTAAAGCGAGCCGTCTTGAGTGGAGAAGGATGTTGAAAAAGTTGGTTTATAATGTGTGGGATAACTCACCCCCTCTTGTCTGTCGGTATCTCGGGCAAATGGTGCCCCTCTCTTGGAAAGAGAGGGGTTGGGGTGAGTTCGAAATAATGTGCTCCGCGGTGGTCTTGCCAAGAGTCCCGCGAACGGGATAAAAGGGGGGCAGGCGTTAGGCAGGGGTGAGTTGAGCTGTTGTTCTGAGAAAAATTGTCTGAACCATGATTCACAGGATTGAAGGATTGGCAGGATTATTTATGACCCCTAAGGGGTCAAATGTTTATAGAAAAAGCGCACAAAACATAGTACTTGTAGATTAAAAAACACAAACAAGATATTTGGTGATAATATGAAAACACAAAGTATTAAAAATAGCTTTCTAATACTGGGAATATTCATATCGCTCCTCTGCTGCATAGAGAAGCCTGAGGATTTGATAACAGGAGCGGGTATAACGACAGGGTTTGGGGGAAGGGTATTTGACCATCAAGGTAATCCGTTAATCGGAGTAAGTCTGACAACAGAACCCACAACCCGAAGTGTAATAACCGACAGTAAGGGCAATTACACATTCAAGGGAATAAAGTCCGGTAACTATACGTTAAAGTGCTCACCGGAAAACTATGTACCAATAAGTGAGGAAATAACAGTCACAGAGAAAGAATTTACCATAGTAAACCTACAGACGGTAATAAAAGGGATAGTTACGGGGAAAATAACCGATCAAACTACAGGGGCAGCGGTAGAAGGAGTAACAATAACAACAAGTCCCGAGAGTATAATAACGGCAACTGATGAGCAGGGGATATACCGGTTAGAATACGTTACAGCAGGGGAATATACAGTTAAGGCGAATAAGAGTGAATATGTAGAGATAACGAAAGCAGTGAAAGTAGAGAACGGAAAGACCAAAACCCAGAATATAGTAATGGTAACAACGTGGGGAAATGTCACCGGAAAAGTAACCGATGAGACAACGGGTTTAGCAGTCACAGGGGCAACAATAACAACAACACCTGCAACTAAGACAGTAACAACAGACGCCCAGGGGAATTACACAATAGAGAAGATAGCAGCCGGGAGTTATACGATCCGGGCAAACAAGACTGAATATGTAGAAATGACCTCACAGATAGCAGTAGAGAACGGAAAGACGAAAACCCAGAATATAGTAATGGTAACAACGTGGGGAAATGTCACCGGGAAAGTGACCGATGAGACAACAGGCTTAGCAGTAACAGGGGCAACAATAACGACAACACCTGCAACGAAGACAGTAACGACAGACGCCCAGGGAAATTATACTCTTGAGAAGATAGCGGCAGGGAGTTATACGATCCGGGCAAACAAGACTGAATATGTAGAAATGACCTCACAGATATCAGTAGAGAACGGAAAGACAAAAACCCAGAATATTATTATGGTAACAACGTGGGGAAATGTCACCGGAAAAGTTACTGATGAGACAACGGGCTTAGCAGTTACAGGGGCAACAATAACGACAACCCCGGCAACTAAAACAGTAACGACAGACGCCCAGGGAAATTATACGATTGAAAAGATAGCCGCCGGGAGTTATACGTTAAAAGCAGAAAAGACAGATTATGTGGATAAAACAGCAAGTGTAACAGTACAGAATGGGCAGACCAAAACCCAGAATATAACAATAATAATAAAAGGATCCGTCACCGGTAAAGTAACAGATGAAACAACGGGACAACCGGTGCAGGGAGCAACAATCACCACAACACCTGCAACAAAGACAGTAACGACAGACGCCCAGGGAAATTATACGATTGAAAAGATAGCCGCCGGGAGTTATACGTTAAATTTCACAAAAACAGACTATGTTGGAAATACATCGGCTGTCACAGTGGAAAATGGAAAAACAAAAACAGTAAATGCTACAATTGTTATAAAAGGATCGGTTATTGGAAAAGTAACAGATGAGACAACAGGCTTAGCAGTGGCAGGTGCAACAATAACGACAACACCTGCAACAAAAACAGTATTAACAGACGCGCAGGGAAATTACACACTTGAAAAAATAACTGCCGAGAGTTACACACTTAATACGGTAAAAACAGGATACTACACAGCAGGAGTATCAATAACTATTACTAACGGACAAACCATAACGAAAAATTTATCACTTATACAAGAAATTGGAGGAATGGTATATGTCCCTGGCGGGACATATCAGATGGGAGATACCCGCAACGAAGGTGCTTCAGATGAAAAGCCTGTGCATAGTGTAACGCTGAGTTCATTTTATATTGGTCAATATGAAGTAACACAGAAACAATGGTTTGAAGTAATGGGCACAAGCCCGTCATATTTCACGGGAGACAATCTGCCTGTTGAGCGCGTAACATGGTATGAAGCAGTAAATTTCTGCAATGCACTGAGCGATGAGGAAGGACTTGAACGATATTACACAGTAAACGGAACAACAGTAACAAGCAATCCGGGAAAAAAAGGCTACCGGCTGCCGACAGAGGCAGAATGGGAATATGCAGCAAAGGGAGGATTGACAGGCTCAGGAAGCCCGACAAAATACTCAGGGAGCGATAATATAGAAGAAGTAGCGTGGTATGGGGATAACTCAGGAAACACGACACATAACGTAGGGACAAAAGCAGCAAATGAATTAGGGATCTATGATATGAGCGGAAACGTATGGGAATGGTGCTGGGACTGGTATGGAGAGACATACTACAGCAGCAGCCCGTCACAAGACCCGCAGGGACCTGCAAGCGGCAGTTACCGTGTTCTGCGCGGCGGCTCGTGGGGCTACGTCGACGGCGTCTGCCGTTCTGCTAACCGCTACAGGAGCAATCCAGGTGGCGGGAACAACGACTTCGGTTTCCGTCTTGCCCGGGACTTATAGTTTTTGTTACCCTTTGCCCGCCCCGCTCTGCCCCGCAAGGCGGGGCTTTGCGGGGCGGGGTATGAGGAAGAGAATGATGTTAAAAAAAAAGTTGGTTTTGTTGTGTGGGAGAACTCACCCCTGCCTACCGGCAGGCAGGCCCTAACCCCCTCTCTTAGCCAAGAGAGGGGGAAAACAGAGGCTCAAATAGCCGTGTGATCAGTGGGGGGTGAGTTGAGGATGCCAATAAAGACCTGGCTAATGCCAAGTGACCAGAGTTGAAATTTCAGCAAGTATGGTGAGGATTGTTTAAACAGGATTTTCAGTATTGGATGATGGGTGAGATAAGTTGGTTTTTAATGTGGGAGAACTCACCCCTTTGAAGGAAAAGCAGATTTACCTCGCATTTTCCCCTCCCTGCCCCGCAGAGCGGTGGTCTTGGCAAGAGTCCCGCGAACGGGATAAAAGGGGTTGGGGTGAGTTTGAAATGAAGGAAATATTGGACTATTCAAGAGCCCTGTTTGCCCCGCTCTGCGCGGCGTTGCCGGGTAAAAGGGGGAGAAAACCCGGCTCGGAGAGGTATATGGGTCGAGTAGGGCCTGCCTGCCCTGCCTGCGGCAGGCAGGCGCAGGCAGGGGTGAGTTTGCTATAACAAAACCAACAGGATACGCTCAATGGGATGCTGGTCTTTGAGAAACCACATTTTGCGGTGCAAAAGAGTTAAGACAGAGTAATGGTATTAAAAAATAAATTGATAACGAAAAGAATATGAGCTTAAAGGTACCGGAAAGTCTGAGAATGATTGCAAAAATCAGCGCACGGGAAATGCGGAAGACATCCACTCCTGAAGAGGAAATGGTGTGGGAAATATTACGGAACAGAAAATATAAAGGGATAAAGTTCTTAAGACAGCACCAGATATTTTATGATTTGAAGGGACAGACAACCGTCATGATTACGGATTTCTACTCAAATGAATTGCAGCTGGTTATAGAAATAGATGGGGGATACCATGAGAATATCAAAAGAGAAGATGAGGAAAGAGATAAAATTTGTGAATTACTTGGATTAAGAGTATTAAGGATAAAAAACGATCTAATAAAGAAAGATTCAGGAGAATTCATTCGGAAGCTTGAAGGATTTATTAAAAATGATTGATGAAAAAAAGGTGGTTTTTTGTGTGGGAGAACTCACCCCCCAACCCCCTCTCTTGGCTAAGAGAGGGGGAAAACAGAGGCTCAAATAGCCGTGTGATCAGTGGGGGGTGAGTTGATTGCAGGAAGAAAGAACCGCCTTCTGCAGGCAGGCGGTAGGCAGGGGTGAGTTTGAAATAATACTCCGCGTGGCCAAGGGAAAGATCATTGCCCCGGAGACGTGAAACAGGAATAAATTGAGGTACAAATTTTAACGAAGATAATTTCTCTAATTTATAACAACTAACTCAAAAGGAGCAGTTATGAAAAAACAACTTTCAATTATCGTTCTTCTTTTTGCCGTATTATTTGTATTTGCATGCAGCGGTTCTCAGCCGCTTCCGCCAACTGATGAAGGCGATATCCCGGCATGGTTCATGGAATTCAGCAACGATATGAACTTTTTCACATCAGCAAAAACAGCAACATCCAAAGATATGCAGATGGCTATTGATAAAGCAGTTACTGATGCACGGGCTGAAATAAGCAACCAGCTTAATCTTAAAGTGCAGAATCTTATCAAGAAATTTTCGGATGAAGTGGGTACGAATGAGAATTCAACTCTTGTTCAGCAATATTCGAACACAATCAAAACCTACACCGAGCAGCAGCTTTCCGGCAGCCGTATTATGAAACAGCAGGTAAAACGCGATGGAAATAATTTCCGCTCTTATGTGCTGGTAGTGTATCCATTGGGCGCAGCTAATGCAGCTCTGCAGAATGCTTTGCAGAAAGATCAGGAGATGTGGATAAAATACCAGTCTTCTGAAGCTCAGAAAGAGTTGGACGAAGAGAGCCGCAAGTATAATGAAGATATGGAAAAGATCAAAAATATGCCGAAATAATGCTTAGAACGATATTAGTTATTTTTATTGGCATATCCGGAGTTTTTGCGCAGGATTTTCCCGACTGGTTCCTGAAGCAGGGGGATTATCCGGGAATTGTTGTGGGATATTCAACGAATGCTTTTATAAACGATTCGTCTTATGCTTATGCACGGAAGGATGCCGCCTGTAATATGGCGGCATTCAGCCGGGTGCAGATATCCGGCGAAAGGGCTTATACCGATACAGAAGCCGGTTTTTTCTATGTGAAGGATTCTTTCCGTGAATATTTCGACTGCGGATCCTTTACAGGAACAGCCGCAAAAATGGCCGCTTTCGATTCAGTTCAAATGGCAGATTATGTTATTATTGCTCTTGATCGGAACGGGATCGAGGGCAGATTATTATCCGGGCAAATTACAAAGAGTGGGTTTTCAAAACCTGCCTGGCTCGATTCCCTTCCTGCAGATGCAGAATACATTTACGCCCGCGGCGATTCGGAGCCGAATCTCTTCGAATCCGATGCGTGGAAAAACGCAGAAAAACGGGGCAGAATAAGACTCGCTCAGCAGAAGGGCGGAAAATTCCGCGAACTTACACGGAAAGACGTTGTGGAAACAGCAAAATATAAATCGGAAAATATTGATGTGATCATTTCCGGTATTGAAGTTACTGGAAGGTACTTTGATCCTTCCATTCAAAAATACTTTGTCCTTTTAAGGATGAAGGACTGACGAGGTGTAAAATGCAAAAATTTATTCTCTTGATATGGATATTTATAACTTCAGGCTTATATGCGCAGGATGAGGGATATAAAAAATGGCTGGAAGCGCAGAATAAAAATTTTAAGAATTACCAGGATGAAATGGATAAGAAATTCGGGGATTACCTGAAGCAGCAGTGGAAGCAGTTCGAATCCTTTGCCGGAAAAAAGGCGGACGAGAAACCGAAGCCGAAAACACTGCCCAAAGCTGATCCGGCGGCGGCTCCTCCTGCAGTTAAGCAGCCGGCTGAGAAGCCTGTAAGTCCGCCGAAGCCTGAACCAAATCCGATACCGGAGACAGAACCGGCGCCGATGCCGAAACCTGTTCCGCCACCTCCTCCAAAACCACAGCCTATTGCTCCTCCGGCGGCTGTTTCCCCTTATTCAGTATTAGATATTCCTTTTTTTGGCGTCAGCGCCAAAATATCCGCCCCGAAAGAAGTGAAAGCAAAGCTTATTCCTCCGGTAAATAACGATAAAATAGCTTCGTTCTGGGATGAGGTTTCCCAAAAGGATTTTTCTAAAGTTTTAAGTGAAGCTGCAGAAAAGCGGGCGGAAATGAATCTCAACGATTGGGGTTATTTGCTGCTGCTCAAAAAATCAGCCGATGCCATCTATAGAAAAGGATCAGCCGAGAGCACACTGCTGCTCTGGTATCTGCTCAATAAGTCCGGATACATGGTTAAGGTCGCTTATAATAAGGAGGGCGGTGTTTTCCTGCTTGCTGCAAGCGAGGACATGATATATGGAATGTCCTATATTTTCCGCCACGACAAGGTGGTCGATTATATTATTGATCCTGATAACCTTCGGAATGAAAGCGTGGGCAGTGTTTATTCTTACGATAAGGATTTCCCCGGTTCAAAAAAAATGCTGAGCATGAGTTTTTCAGGCAGCCTTGCAATTGGCAATGATATAAAAGCCAAAAAATTAAATTTTAGTTATAAGGGAAAAAGTTTTGAATTAAATATCCGTTATAATAAAAACTCCGTTGATTTTTTCCTTGACTATCCTTACGTAAAATTAGAAAATTATTTCAGTTTTCCACCGAGTCCTGAGGCTTCTTCCAGTCTGATCAGCGGATTAAAGCCGGTTATCGCCGGTAAATCTAAACCTGAGCAGGTAAATATGATCATGCGCTTTGTTCAAACGGCGTTTGAGTATAAGGTTGACGACGATAATTTCGGACGGGAGAAGCCCCTTTTTAGGGATGAGATTCTGCACTATCAGTACTCTGACTGCGAGGATAGGGCGATTCTCTACACATATCTTGTGAAAGAATTAACAGGCCTGAAGGTTGTTGCTATTGACTGGCCCGGGCATGTGGCGGCGGCAGTTAAATTTGATGAATCTGTCCCGGGTGATTACATTACATACAAAGGAGCAAAATACACTGTTACCGATCCTACTTATATAAATTCTTATGCGGGAATGTGTATGCCGGATTTTAAAGCGGTGCAGCCTGAAGCAATTATAGAGATAAATTAGGAGTATTTGAAATGAAAAAAACACTCGTATTTGCAGTTATTTTTGCCGGCTGGTTGAGCGCAGTTAATGCGCAGATAGTAACGGATAAGCAGAAAAAGACTATGGATGATATGCTTAGGGAAATGGAGACAGGCAAGCTGACTCTCTATTTTACGGATGCACTTACCGGTAGGGGGATAAAGGGCGTTAAAGTGGCGCTTGGCGAAATGGATAAATATATAACCGATTTCGAAGGGAAAATACTTTTTGAACTCATAGAGCCGAATGCAGTTATTATCGTAAAAGCTGAGCATGAAAAATATATCGCGGCAGAATTTGAGATAGAAGCCGAAGCCGGAACCATACGCGGCAATCAGTTCTCCCTTTCACCAAAGATGCCGGTCGGGGCTGTGCGTATTGTGCTCGATTGGGGTAAATCGCCGGCTGATCTCGATCTGCATCTCGAAAAGGTGAGCGATTATCATATCTCGTACCGGAACAAACGCGTCTCTGCCGATGGAATTGCTAATCTCGACCGCGATGATACAGACGGGCAGGGTCCTGAAACAATTACAGTGAAACGTGTTGATAACGGCGCCATATACAAATGCTTCGTACACGATTACAGCAACAAATCGAACAAACAGAGCCGCGCTTTGTCGGATTCAGAGGGCAATGTTAAAGTATATGGCGGAAATAACGAGCTACTGCATGTTATTCGTATTACGCCTGATATGTCCGGTGTGAACTGGCATTTGTTCGATATCCGAAATGGGATGATTGAACTGAAAAATAATGTTGAGGAATGGTAGCAGAATTCTGAAACATGATTCAAAAAATTGTCTGAACCATGATTCACAGGATTGAAGGATTGGCAGGATTATTTATGACCCCTAAGGGGTCAAATGTTTATAGAAAAAAGCGTACGAAACATCGTACGACCCCGACGGGCCTGCGTGCCCTGTCTGCGCAGGGCAGGGTCGAACATATGTCAGGAAGGCAGATGGTATCGCAGTGATCGTGACGAAGCAATCTAAGCGATCAAATATCCAGGTTGTTTGTTGAGACTCTACAGGAAGGTAAAGCGAGCCGCCTTGAGTGGATAAGGATGCTTAAAAAGTTGGTTTTGTTATGTGGGATAACTCACCCCCTCTTGCCTGTCGGTATCTCGGGCAAATGGTGCCCCTCTCTTGGAAAGAGAGGGGTTGGGGTGAGTTCGAAATAATGTGCTCCGCGGTGGTCTTGGAAAGAGTCCCGCGAACGGGATAAAAGGGGGGCAGGCAGGGGTGAGTTGATCTGTTGTTCTGAGAAAAATTGTCTGAACCATGATTCACAGGATTGAAGGATTGGCAGGATTATTTATGACCCTAAGGGGTCAAATGTTAATAGAAAAAAGCGTACAAAACATCGTACGACCCCGACGGGCCTGCGTGCCCTGTCTGCGCAGGGCAGGGTCGAACATATGTCAGGAAGGCAGATGGTATCGCAGTGATCGGGGCAAGGGCATGTTTCTACACGAAGGGCACGGACGGTGTTGAGTGGAGTAGGATGATGAATAAGTTGGTTTTTAATGTGTGGGATAACTCACCCCCTCTTGCCTGTCGGTATCTCGGGCAAATGGTGCCCCTCTCTTGGAAAGAGAGGGGTTGGGGTGAGTTCGAAATAATTTGCTCCGCGGTGGTCTTGGAAAGAGTCCCGCGAACGGGATAAAAGGGGGGCAGGCAGGGGTGAGTTGACCTGTTGTTCTGAGAAAAATTGTCTGAATCATGATTCACAGGATTGAAGGATAGGCGGTATGTGGGGAGATTCAAGATATGCAAGGCGGTAAGATGTGTAAACAGGATTAATATGATTAAATGTTTGATATAATTCTTTTTGATTATTAGCCTTGAAGGTTTTGGAATTAATTTGCGGGAATATTATTCAAATACAACAGAATAATAATTAAGCGGGAGAAAAAATGAAAAATCTTGTAAAAACGCTTGCGGTTATTATATTATTAAATTTAACAATTGATGCTCAGCCTGACTGGGTAACAACATTAGGGGGAAGTTCAAGATATCCGGATGCGCTTTTTCTTGCGGGATATGGAATGAGTTCCCTTACTGAAGGCTTATCAAAAGAACAATGCCTTCAGCTATCTTTTGATTATGCGAGAAAAGACCTGACCGAGAAAATAAGAGTGAGCATAAACGCTGAATACCAGTCCGAAAAAAAAGAAGATGAAAGCGGATATTTCAATTCAGTAAAAGCTGTTATTAATTCATCCTCATCGCTTGAGATTGAAGGGCTTAACAGAGAGACATATTATGATGATGACGGTGAGGTTTACCACACTCTTGTACATGTGCGCAAGGATGAGCTTGCTGTTTCCGCCGAAAGGAGGAAAAACAATATTATAGAAGGGTTGAAAGAAAAGGTCAGACTTGCCGCTGAATTTGAGAGTAATAATGAGCCCCAAAAAGCTGCTTTGGCTTATCGTGAATGTTTTCCGATGTTCCGCAAACTCGAAGAAACGGAAGTACTGGTTTCGGCGGCAGGTTTAAGTGATTTTATGTTATATAGCGAAACTGAGGGGAAACAGGCAGCCGTTATCACCCCCGAAATAGTTAATTCAAGGATATCTGCAATTGAAAAACGTGAACCGTTAAAACTAAGCGAGGCATTAAAACAATTTGCCGCAGATATCAGGCATAACGTGCCCTCTGGTTCGTCCCTGATTCTTTTCCCATTCTCATACAGAGATACCAGAACTGCCTCAGAGTTTTCTGCTTTTGCAATGAGGGCTCTTGAGAGGAATTTTACTGAGCTGGGCTTTCGTCTTACACAGAATAGTAGTGAAGCCGATTTTCGGGTAACAGGCACTTACTGGAATAATGAACCAGATATCCGCCTGATAGGTATTATAATGGACCGGAATAATATTGCATCAGGCAGTTCCGAGAAAATATTCCCGCTGAAATTGATTGTTAACGAAGGGCTTTCTATCCTGCCTCAAAATTTTGAGAAAGCATTTGCTGATAAAAAAATTTTTGAGGAAGGGGAGGTTACCGGAAACGGTCTGAACCTTGAGCTATGGACAAATAAAGGCGATGACGCTCTACTTTTTGAGGGAGGGGAAACAATGGAAATATTTGTAAGGGTAAATCTTCCATGTTATATTCGGCTGATAGATCATATGGCGGACGGTTCCAGGGTTCTATTACTCGATGAGTATTATATCGATGCTTCCAAAGTAAATAAAGTTTTTCGGATACCTTTGGAATTTGAGTGTGCACCTCCTTTTGGCACAGAAACGCTTCAATTATTCGGTCAGACTTCCAATTTTTCAAAATTAAACACTATATTCAAAGATGGATATGATTTTATTCAGGATGATCTGAAAGAAATGAACAGGAATACCCGCGGTTTTAAGAAAAAGGAGCCTAAAGAACACTTCGCTGAAAAAAGGTTAGTTCTTACTTCGATACCAAGGGAGAAATGGTAGGACTAAAAAACCGGGAGAATTATTTAGGTGGATATAAGAAATAGCAGGAAGCCGATCCGAAAGTAAGATCACATAAAGACTGTCTCTTGCGTACTTTATTCCTAAAAGATCGTTTTTGGAAGAATTTTTTTCATATAAATATTGAGTGCTTTATGAAAAAGTTTTTAGTTTTATTGCTAATAGCGCTACCTTTGATTGCACAAAGCAGAGGCATTAAAATAACAGGCAAAGAAGGACAGAGTTTATTACTCTACGATGAAAGTTATGCTCTGGTGATAGGCGTTAGTAATTATAATAATGGCTGGCCCAAACTACCCGGAGTAAAAAAGGATGTTGATGAAGTTATAAACGCACTAAAAGAAAACGGATTCAGTGTTACCAAACTCATAGACCCCGACAAATCAGAATTCGACAAAGGCATTTCGGAATTTATTAGGAAATATGGGAGTAAAAAAAATAACCGGCTTTTATTCTATTTTGCCGGACATGGGCATACGATAAAGGCAAGTTACGGGGATGAACTCGGTTACTTCGTAACGGCAGATTCGCCGCTGCCCTCAAAAGGGGAAGCATCTTTTCAGAGCAATGCAATAGAAATGGCGCAGATAGAGATATACGCAAAGCGTATCCAGAGCAAACATGCACTTTTTCTTTTTGACGCATGTTTTTCAGGAAGCCTGTTCTCACTGAGCAGAGCAGTGCCAGCAGCAATTAGCTATAAGACGAGTGAAGACGTAAGGCAGTTTATTACAAGCGGAAGCGCTGAAGAAACTGTGCCTGATAAATCGGTATTCCGTGAACAATTTGTAAGAGCTCTTAAAGGAGAAGGCGATCAGAACAATGATGGATATGTGACAGGAACTGAACTTGGAGAATTTTTGCAGAATTCAGTGGTGAATTATACCAGAAATTCTCAGCATCCGCAATATGGCAAAATCCGGAATCCAAATCTTGATAAAGGTGATTTTGTTTTTGTTGTAAACAAAAATGCTAAGAACAAGCTGGTGACAAGTGCGCCGGAAACAGATTTCAGTCTTGATGATCTGAATGAGAAAGAAACGGAAGCTAAGAAGTCCTGGAATACGAACCTCGTGGAAATGAAATCTGCATACAAAAAAGTTAAAAATTTCGAGAGTGGGAGTTCTTCTGCGGCAGATAAAAAAGAGGCATGGCAAAGGTTCTTAAACGCATTTACGACAGATAACCCCTATTCGGCGGAAGATAACGAAATGCTGAGAGAAGCCGGAGAAAGAATATCATATTTCAAAAATTACAAGGATCCGGTAATTTCCAGACCACCTTCGGAAGCACCGAACAGGATGGTTTACGTAGCAGGCGGAACCTACCTGATGGGCAGCAATGATGGGTTTGATAGTGAAAAGCCGGTGTATAGCGTAACAGTCAGCAGTTTTTATATCGGTAGATATGAAGTAACTATAAAAGAATTCAGAAAATTTATTGAAGCAACAGGTTATAAGACTGACGCAGAAAAGAATGGTTTTAGTTATATCTGGAATGGCGAAACTTTAGAAAAAAGAAATGGAGTTAACTGGAAAAGTGATGAGAAAGGAGATGAACGATCCCAGGGAGAAGACACACATCCAGTTATACATGTAAGTTGGAATGATGCCGATGCTTATGCAAAATGGGCAGGGGGACGCCTTCCGACAGAGGCAGAATGGGAATATGCAGCGAGAGGCGGGGCTTTAAGTAAAGGATATAAATATTCAGGAAGTGATAATATAGAAGAAGTAGCGTGGCATGATGGTTATTCACGCAGAAAAACCCATCCTGTAGGAGAGAAGAAGCCGAATGAATTAGGAATCTATGATATGAGCGGAAACGTATGGGAATGGTGCAGTGACTGGTACGGAAAGACATACTACAGCAGCAGCCCGGTAAAAGACCCGAAAGGACCGGCAAGCGGCAGCTACCGTGTCCTTCGCGGCGGCTCGTGGAACGACGACGACATCAACTGCCGTTCTGCTTTCCGCGGCGGGGGCGATCCAGGTAGCAGGAACGCCGTCTACGGCTTCCGGCTTGTTCAGGACTTATAGTTTTTTCTTTTGCTCTTTTAAACTTTTACCCTTTGCCCGCCCCGCTCTGCCCCGCAAGGCGGGACAAGCGGGGCTGGTGGCACACTGAGTGAAGCGAAGTGTGCCGGTGGATTTTTTGATGTGGTGTGGTTTGCAAGTCGGGCAGCTGTCTGAACCGGGATTTATGAGATTAAATGATTACCTTGATTCTTTTTAATCCCGCAGAAAAACCTCAGACGGAAGATCAATGACCCCGAAGGTTATGAAATAACACGAACACTCTCATAAGCACCGAAGGTGCGGTGATCAGTAACACAGCCCGAAGGGCTGTGAAATCAAACGAACACTCTCACAAGCGCCAAAGGTGCGGGATTATTCCCACAGATACCGCTCATCTTTATAATCGATTTCGTTAGTTGAGTTTATTCCGCACCTTCAGCGCTTATTTGAACCCCTTCCACTTTTCAAACTTTCGTGATACCCAAGTCCAACTTTATCGCGTTTATGGAACTTGGCTGCACATTCATTATTCTTCTGAATCAGCACTGAAGGTGCGATAATGATTAGATTATTTCGCTTTCATGTCATTGCCGCGCTCTGTGGGGGTAAACGAGGAGCCTGCGACGAAGCAATATCAAAAAAATTGTCTGAACCATGATTTATTTGATTAAATGATTACCTTGATTCTTTTTAATCCCGCAGAAAAACCTCAGACGGAAGATCAATGACCCCGAAGGTTATGAAATAATACGAACACTCTCTTAAGCACCGAAGGTGCGGTGATCAGTAACACAGCCCGAAGGGCTGTGAAATCAAACGAACACTCTCACAAGCGCCAAAGGTGCGGGATTATTCCCACAGATACCGCTCATCTTTATAATCGATTTCATTAGTTGAGTTTATTCCGCACCTTCAGCGCTTATTTGAACCCCTTCCACTTTTCAAACTTTCGTGATACCCAAGTCCAACTTTATCGCGTTTATGGAACCTAACTTTACATTCATTATTCTTCTGAATCAGCACTGAAGGTGCGATAATGATTAGATTATTTCGCATTCATGTCATTGCCGCGCTCTGTGGGAGTAAACGAGGAGCCTGCGACGAAGCAATATCAAAAAAATTGTCTGAACCGGGATTTGTATGATTAATGGATTAACAGGATTATTTTTTGACCCTTGCGGGGTCATATGTTGATAGAAAAAATGCACAAAATAAACGTGCGACTCCGAAGGAGTCGAATAGAATCCTTAATAATCACATTCCTATAAACATTCGATGCCTTCGGCATCGTTGATATAGAAAATAAATCCAGAGAGAACTATCTATCGAGGAGATATCGTCAGGTCGCTGAGTAATCCGCCCTTCGACTCCGCTCAGGGCACCGCCCTTTGGGTTACGCTCAGGGCACCGTCCTTCGACTCCGCTCAGGACGCAGCCCTTCGTTCATTATTAAAATATAAATGTGTGTCCGAGAGGCAGATCGTATCGAAGTGACCTTGGTAGGATTTGGGGGAGCCGTAAGTCCCCATTAACCCTGACCTTCAGGTCAGGGGGCGGCAGAGCAGAGAATACTCCGGGCTTTAGCCCTGACTGCCAGCCGGGAAACGCCCTCAAAACCATAATACCCTGTATCAGGGCTAAAGCCCATGATGTGTTTTTGGACATCCTTTCCCCCGCCTGAAGGCGGGGGTTACTGGGGTTTACGGTATTTCCCCGGATGTTAGATCGCCACGCCTTGCTGAAAAGAAGCAAGGCGTGCGATGACAAACGATTTTGCCACACTCACATGTCATTGCTCCGTTTAGTCCCGCAAAGCGGGAAACCTTATCTTCACCAGGGTGAAGCAGTATTTATTGCCGTTGGCTTCAGCCAACGGGTAAAAAGTGCTGCTCCCCCCTAAAACACACCAAGCAGCTTTGCCGCCATTATAACAATTGCAGCCGCGAGCATATTTTTGATGAGTTTTTCGCCTTTTCTTACGGTCATGCGGGCAGCCCACCATGCTCCGAGAGCATTGCCCGAAGCAAGCACCAGCCCGGAGACATAATGTATTTTTCCGGCAAAAATAAAAATGAGCATTGAGGGGACGGTATAAATAAACACAACAAACACTTTATGCATATTCACATGGATAAGGTCGAACCGCATAAGAAAGCGTAAAGCCGCCATAAGAAGAAAGCCAACGCCCACCTGAATGAATCCTCCGTAGAATCCGATTCCGAACATAGACAGCGCAGGCAGCAGCCCGATTTTAGGATTAGTTTCCTTTTCCTGGTTTTTACCAAACGGAATAAAAAAGGAAAGTACAACAAAAATTAAAACGATTCCCAGGATTTTTTCGAAAAGATCATCGTTTATTTTTACGGCAAGAAACGTTCCGGCAATTGCGCCCGGAAGTGTAAGCAGCGAGAGTTTAAGGCTCAGCCCGAAATCGCTGATCTTCTCCTTTTTAAATGAAGCAACCGCGGAGATATTCTGGAAGAAAATTGCCAGCCGGTTAGTGCCGTTGGCTGTTCCTGCATCAAGCCCCATAAA
Source organism: Ignavibacteriales bacterium (assembly GCA_021740915.1). GTDB lineage: Bacteria > Bacteroidota > Ignavibacteria > Ignavibacteriales > Melioribacteraceae > JAIOYW01. Next base: position 15,517 of record JAIOYW010000003.1, read on the forward strand.
AATAAGCAGAGGCAGAGTGATCGAAGACCCGCCGCCGGCGAAGACGTTTAGAATTCCTGCAAGTACCCCGAACAGGAATAGAAGAAGATAAAGCCAGTCCTGATCCATTAAATACCGAAATTAAATTTCAAACCGGCGGTAATATAGTCAATATCGTACAATTCAAAAGCCGTGTGCAGATAGCTGCCCTGAATTTTGAGATACTGATTAACAGAATATTCAGCCTTTAAACTGTATCCGGATTTCTGGGTAATAAACTGATTAAATACAGTAAGTAAATCGATGTTGTAGTAAAAAGCCCTTTTTCCCAGGAATCCGCCGGCATAGACTGTTAGTCCGTAATCAGAATAAAAGGATAAGTTAAGAGCGGCTGAGAACAGCTTTCTGTTATCAGAGACTGAGGAATAAACCGGCTGTAATTCCGCCAGAAAATAATTGCTGAAAACAAAGACCAGATTCGCATTTAACTGGTGTGACTTCAGGTCCTGAAACCCAGCCATAGAACCGAATGAATATCCCAATCCGAGATAAAGAGGGGCTATGTAATATTTTGCATTGACAGCGGCAAAATCATAAGTATCACTGTAATCATAATCATTCGAATACTTATAATTAAATTTGCCGCCGATATGCGAATAAGCAAACTTAAGGAATATCGGGAAGCTGTTATAGTTATATGCCGCAGTATAGGCTGATTGTTTGTAAGTCCAGTCAGTACTATCGATTCTATGATTATCGTATCCAATAATTAAATAGTCGCCGCCCGGAAGATACACAGGGAGAAAAGCAGAATAAGTTGTTGATTCCCATTGGTTTGAATAGCTGCCGGATGTATAATACATACCGGGAAGCAGCCATATTCCGGATTGAGCCAGAGAGGTTGAAGTCAGAATCAGAGCGAGTAATATAATTTTAATTCTCATTGTACAAGTTTTAGTCCCTGAGTTGCAGAAGTATCCCCTTCATTGAGCGAAAGGGCATTGACGAAGAGTTCTTTGGCTTTTTGCTTATTGCCAAGGTAATAATATGTCCAGCCGAGCGAAATATTGGTCTCATAATCTGAGGGATAATTCGAATTGTTTTTTTCCAGGAGTGTCTTTGCGTTTTTATAGTCTCCGGAATTAAGGTATATCTGACCGAGTCTCAAATTCGCAGTATAATTTAACGGGTCTTTTTTTAACACTTCTTTATAAATATCTCTTACGCCCGACCAGTTATTTTGCCCGGAGAGGGGATAAGTGAGTCCCAGTTGCGACTCGACAGAATTGCTGCTAACTCTCACTGCCTCGCGGTAGTATTTTTCCGATTTCTGATAATCGGTTTTAAGATAATACAGCCAGCCAAGCCTTAAATTGACGAGGTAGTCGTTCCTATTCTCTTTTAAGAGATCGTTCATATACGAAATTGCTTTATCGTAATTTTTTGCATTTTCAGCGGATATAGATTTATTTATTACAGCGTATTTAGTTGTCTGTCCGTTAACCGCAGAAATAAGCAGCAGAATAAGTACCGAATATATTAATTTTTTCATTCAGATTTCTCCTCGTCAATTATCAGATTACAATTGAAATATTTTTTTCCTAATTCGAATTCGAGAGACTTAATCTCCCCTTCGTTTGAAATCACCATTTTACCATTCCCTTTTTCTGAAAAACCCGAAAAGAGCATTTTACCGCGTGTGGATAATTCCCCGTCAATTACGAAATCGTCGTCGGAATTAATACGTTCCTCGAAGTACAGGCGGATTTCTGATCTGATTTGTTCTCCGAGGAAAAGAAATGGCTCGGAGAGGTACCGGATAAAAGAACTTGTAGCATGTCTTGCAGGAATCGGGTCGTGCCATTCAAGTTTTTCATGATAACCGAGTGGAACCCTAATTGCGAGCAGGTAGAAGAAATAGAGAGCAGATGAACGGCTGCCTATATAGCTGCTTATATAGAAGATCTTATCGGTCATGTAGATATATGCACGGCAGTTGCTATCCGATTCAATAAAAAGATTGTTCATTATATCAACTTTAACTTCCCATTTTTCTCTGAAAGATATTTCGCCCAAATTGCATTCAAATTCAAACTCATCACCCAGACGGAAATTTAACGCTTTTTTCAGAGTTTTATGCAGTTCAATGTTTGCAACAGTTACATTTTCAGGAGGGAATTCAAAGGATTTCAGGATGAATTTTTCACCATCTTTCTGCATATAGGACGAAAAAGGAAATTTGTATGTCTTGTCACCCAGTTTATCGGTAAGCTGGAACTGGAAATGCAGATGCGGATAAGGAGACCGCCCGCTATTTCCGCAGTTTGCAATCACCTGACCGCGTTTTATGTGATCACCTTCGGCAACTTTTATACTGCCCGATTTCAGGTGCGACATCGAAGAGTATAAGCCATGTCCATGATTCAGGACTACGCTATTTCCCCAATTATATTTCAGATTGTTCTCGCCTATTTTATTATCGGTAATGTTATCAATTACTCTAACAACATCACCTTCCAGCGCTGAAACAACAGGGGTATCGTAGCAATAATAATCTGCTTTATAATTCCCTTCATCTTCAAACTCTTTGCCGGACTCGTTTTTTATAATAAAATCCCAGGCATAACTCCAGTCATCTTTATGGGTGTAACCCCCAAAAAACCCCTGTGAAATAAACCACTCACCATAGAAAGGGAGTTCTGGAAATATCTGCTTGAATTTTTCGAACCTGCTGACACGATTTGTGTGATAATACAGATTTTCCTCAGGAGAACCGGGCGGGAAATATAGCAGGACAAGATCGGATTGTTCCTGTCTGAATTTAAGACTGTAAAGAGTCGCTAAAACGATACTGTTAAACGGCAGCACAAGCACGGGAAGGAAATACGGCATTAATAGCTTGTAGAAAAAGCCGGTGAATATTGCCACCATTACGCTTGCAATTGCAACCAGAAGGAAGGATTTTCTGGATACAATTATCAGACTGCCTCCGAGCGCTATTGCGGTCAGTATTGCATTAAAGGATGACAGCAGCATTAATTCCGGGGAATAACTTGAAAAAGCGTATGTAATCAGGAGATAATTCAGCGTATAACCTATCACAATATTTACTGCCATAACTCTGGAAAAGAACAAGATCCCGATGAAGAATATTATTCCCGGAAGAACACCCGGCTGAAGATAAATAACAGAAATTGACCGGAATAACAAGCTTATTGAGTCGGGCAAATATTGCTCGAACCCGATTGCGAACCCTTCTTTATATAAATAAGCTATCTGTTCGAAATTTGTACTGAAGATCAAAAATATGTACAGAGTGAAAACGAAGGGAAGGCTCAGTCCAGGCAGGTTAAATGCGGCAGCCAGATAGTTTTCGAGGGCTGCCGCCAGGAAAAATGAAATAAATACAAAAAGAAACCCAACCAAAACCAGAAAGGGAGTCAGTTCGAAATAAAAAGCAAAAGCTGCACCCGTAAGCAGACCGTTAAAGCCGTAAAATCCGCTTCGTACCTTTTCCTTGTCGAATTTCAGGTATAGGGCGAAGAGATTTGAAAGTGCAACACCGATAAGCCCGGCAGCACCTATGACGGGATTCAGCATTGTTCCTGCAAAAAGTATTATCCCGAGCCACTTCCTGTTCGAGAAAAATATCTGCGAATAGCTGAAAACAATTGATTCGAAAAGTAATTTCATTTTTTTCTGCTTCTTTTTCTTAATTATTATTTTACGCCAGTTTGAAGTTTTGCCGGGATTGATTCAAGACTCATAATATAATCCAGATCTTCCGATTTGCGTATCAGTTCAACGCTGCCGTCTTCCATTACCATCACAACATTCGGGCGCAGAGTAATAAATTGCATCCATTGTGTCACGTTGTAAGCCCCGACATGATGAACAACAAGCTGATCGCCTTTTTTCAATGTGGGAAGGACAATATCCTCTCTGATGCAATCGATATTCATGCAAAGCGGGCCGTAAATAGCTGCGTTTTCAGTGTGGACACTCGTCTGCTGTGCCGGTGAAATTTTATGCTTGTACCAGAAACTCGTAAACAAAATGTTTACTCCGCCGTCAATTATGATCGCACGTTTACCATCCGATAGCCGTTTATTTGCCAGCACCTGTGTTATAAGAAAACCGGCGTCATCAATCAGAACACGTCCATTCTCAAGGAAAAGAGTCGGCATCTCATCACTCGAATAATTAAGCTCGAAAAAGGGCGCAGTTATCGCATCGGCGTACTGCTCAAGGGTGGGCAGAAGTTCCTCAGCCTGGAGATATTGTCCTTTTAGCGTATTGTAAGATGGAAGTCCGCCTCCCATATCAATATAATCCAGAACAAGCCCAAACTGCGATTTTAACAGATTAGCCAGGTGTACGAGTTTGGAAGCCCCGGTTCTATATGCTTCAGTGGACATCATATATGTGCCGATATGCGTATGCAGTCCAATAAGTTTGAGGTTTTTATTTATTGCAATCCTGCGCAATGCTTCAGTGGCTTCACCGTTTTCATAGTTAAATCCGAAACGATCCCATTTAGGATAAATTCCTACGTCCATATTCACACGGATTGCAACCTGAGCCTGTTTGCCCATTTTTTCGGCAAGTTCGATTATCTGGTACAATTCATCGAAATGATCGATATGTATTTTTGCTTTTTCCTCTATTGCACGAATCAGTGCATTCTCATCTTTATCCGGTCCGTTAAAAATTATGTTTTCTCCCCTGATACCGAGTTTACGGGCACGGTCGTATTCAAAAGCCGAAACAACCTCTGCCCATGCACCTTCGTTATGGAACACGGAACAGACGGCATTAAGATAATTTGTTTTGTACGACCACGTCATTTGTATTTTGGGGTACCGCGACCTGAAAATGCGGAACAGATTTTTATAATTCTGGCGTATTTGTTTCTCGGATATCACAAAAAGAGGCGATCCGTATTCCTCGGTCAGTTTTTTTACAGCTACTCCATCAATTTCAGTTTTTGGAACTGAAACAGGTGAATTTCCAAATTTATTCATGAAGCCCGAATGATGTTTAGTTATCACGGGTCTTTCATATCTTCTCTTTGTCATTTTTTATTCTCCAGTTTTCAAACAATAAATATTGAGAGCATCAATTTTTTAAGGATTTGTTGTCTTTTTCGCCTTTTACAGCCAGCGATTCAAAAGTTTTGATGTCTGTTATCAGATCCCATGAATATCGTATAAAAATCGTTCCGGTTTTATACTCAGTCATCGGCTTAATTTTTTCCCCAATGGCGAGTTTGAGCAAAGCCTCAGGGATATTCTGTCCAGCACCCACAGCCAGATAGACCCATGCCGGGAGTCTCGGATTTATTTCGACCAAATAGTACTGATTGGTTTCGCCATCTTTAATAAATTCGAATTCTGCCCCGCTTTTCCATTTCAGTCTTTCAACGGCGTGCCTCACAAGATTAAGCAGGTACTCATCATCAATAGTTATTCCAGCCCAGGCTTTTCCTTTATCAGTTATGTAGGTTTTTTTCATCGGAACAGCAGCAATAGTCTCCCCGCTGCCATCACCAAGAGCCACTACATTATACTCATCACCTTTAATAAATTCCTGAATAATTATTGGCAATCCCCACCGGGATGCTAATTTTTTAAATGCAGATTGAACTTCCTCAAGATTGTTTGCTATGTAAGCATCATAAAAAATACCTTTCACCACAACGGGGTACTCAAACTCTGAGGAAATGCGGTGAAGATCGTTAGTTCCGCTGACCAAAATATTTTTTGGGACTTTAATATTATTGGCTGTGCAGAAATCGAACAGTTTATCCTTGGCTCTGAGATTCAGGTTGTCAAATGTCGGAAGAAATGTTTTGATCCCTAATGAGCTCAGTCTGTCGGTTAATTTAAGAAAGCCGTAGAGTTCAGAATCGAGTGTCGGGATCAGTACGTTAAATTTCTCCTTTGAATGGATAAAACTAATTCGCTCAAAGGTGTTTTCTATTCCTCCGGAGGGATAAGGAATAAGATAAACTTTATCGGTAATTCCCGGCATATATCCGCCTGGCTCAAGAGTGTCATATGAGAGTCCGATAATCTCTGCATTTATTGATTCCGAATCTTTTAATCCCCTTATCACCGGTACACCGGGACCCGGACTATCAACATTATTTATGCCTGTGACTGCGATTTTCATAGTTCTTTTATTAGTTTATGATTTTTTAATTGAGTGATAAAATCAGAGAAATCTTTTTCAAATGTGTATAAGTCGATATCATAACTATCGACAACGGTCTCAAAGATTTCTTTATCTTCCGAGCCTTTTTTAAGCATCATAAATATTTCGCTGCCAATTTCGTTTAGCGTGAATGTCTCACCTGAAGAGGGGACAAACAGAAATCCGCTTTCACTAACAGCAAGGTTTGATGGGACTGAGAATTTTGCCATCTTCTTTTCTCCTGATCTATTTAACAAGAATCATTTTACGTGTTGAAATATTGTTATCTGCCCGCATCTGGTAAAAGTATATGCCCGATGAAACTTTGACGCCTGCAGTGTTTCTTCCATCCCATGATACAGAGTGACTGCCGGCTTCATAGTAGTTGTTCGAGATAGTGTTAATCCTTTCACCCTTTGAATCAAAAACATCAATATTTACCATACCGGGCGTACTTACAGAAAAATTAATTGTCGTTGAAGGATTAAAAGGGTTTGGGTAATTCTGCTTTAGTTCAAAATTTGTCATGAATGGATCTTTCTTCATGCCTGTTGTTGAAATACCGGTGTTGTAAACTTCGTAGTAATGATTCATAAATGAAGGATAATCATACTTTAATATAACGCATTCAAGAACACCATCGTTATCCGAGTCTAGAACTGTCGGAGTTGAGAAGTAGAAATTTTGTGTGTTCCGTTCAATTATTACATTCCCGGTTACAATATCGAATATTTTTACAGATTGCCTGTCGTATTGTCCTCCTTCATACATGCCGGTAACATAAAATTCAGTGATTCCATCACCTGTAATGTCCTGTTGCAGGGAGTATAAGAGCAGCCCGCCAAGCCTTTCTGCTGCAGTAAAATTATACGTATAGGCAGGCGACATCTGGTATCCTTCCTGCATAATTACGAATTTTATGCTATCCAAAGTATAAGCACGAGTTTCCCAGGTATCCCCGTTTTTTTCGAAAGAAAGCCAGCCGCACAAAGTATAATAATTAATTCCTGGTGTTGTAGCTTCCAGGCTGAGCTGGGCATTTAGCTTGACTGATGCTGCCAGCCATATTAGCGCAGCGACGATTAAAATTTTTTTCATTTCTTCTCCAAGATGTTGTTTTTAGTTTCCCCAAGTACGACCGAATCGTCGAACACATCCGACCGAATCGTCGAATATTTGACATAACAGTTTATTAAATGGTTTAAAGGTGAGCATAATTATTTTCAATTAATCTTATTTTTTATTCTCCGTATTTAAACCTTCCTGCTAATTACACTTGTCAAACCTTCGTCGCTGCGGTCGAAATTTTTGTTCCGGTTACGATTTCGTAAGTGAATATTTCATTAAATTTGTTCTACATAACCCCGGTCGTTTGATCTTTGAAACATCTATTTAATAATATTTCCTGATTAACAGTAAATTATTGTTAAATAAATATTCAGGTGCATTAGGAATTTTAATACATTTTCATTAATGTTTTGGAATTGTTCTGAAAAAGGCTTTTATAATAGACAATTGTGTATTCTTTTTTAGGGTGATGTTACAGGGAGTTCAATAGAAGTTTTCGATTGGGAGCGGAGAAAGGTTGATCAGGCTCATAAGTTGAATTTCCTCCATAAATTGAAACTCTGATCAATTATAACGCAGCACATATTAATTGTGGAAATTAGTATTAATATTTAATTATAGCGGTTCTTGAGTATGAAAAAAAAATCTTTTACAATTTTCTGTTCATTACTTTTTTTTCCTTTGATCATATCGGGACAAAGCGGGTATCCTTTAACGATAGGAGATGCATTCGAGCAGGCAAGGAAAAATAATCCGGGTCTCGCAATAATGAAAGAAAAGACTAAACTTTTTGATGCAGAAGGTAAATTATCCATAGGACTGGTTTCGCCTGAAGTAATGTTTACCAAAGAAGGAATTGGAAGTACAAATAATGTCCCCTTTCTTGAAAAAAGATTCTCAGTAAGTCAAACAATTAGTTTCCCTCTGAAATCCTGGTATAATTATCATCGCTGGAAGAATGAAGGTTTATCACACAGCTTTAGTCTGACTGCCTATCAACTGGAACTCAGAAAGAATGTTAAAGTCAATTATGCCGGAGTTCTGTTTGCTGAAAAGCTTCAGACTCTTAGGAAAGATCAGGTGCAATTGATCAGAAATTTACGGAATGCAGTTCTTTCAAAAATTGAGGCGGGTGAAAGTTCGGAACTGGAACTGATAAAAATTGAACTCAAGATAGCAGAGGCAGAGAATGACTTTGAAGATTCGGAAAGGATACTTCAGAAATACCGGTATGAGTTATTCAACCAGATGGGACTTGAACCGGACGATCAGGTTTATACCATAAGATTTCCTGACAGCCTTAAATTCACGGAGATAGATATAAATCAGGAAAATGTTTTGGATCGTATAAAGTCGCAGCCTTCGTTCAACTCAGTATTACTAATGAAATCGGCAGCTGAAGATCAGAGAAAAAGTGCGGTTGCTGCATATTTCCCGGATATTTCAGTTAGCTTTTTTTCTCAGGATCTTGGTTTCGGTTACGATCATTACGGTTATGAAATTGGATTAAGTGTCCCACTATGGTTTATGCTGAATCAGCAAACCGAATATACAAAGGCTGATTACAATTACTTTGAAGCTGAAATGAAGGAGAAAGAAACTGTGCTTCTGATGAAAAAGCAGATTGAACATTCATGGCATAGTTACGAAACAAGTCTTGCGACAATTAAAAGATATGAATCAACAATAAAAACAAAATCAGAAGAATTAAGGCAGACTTCTCTTGAAGGTTACAGACTTGGACATATTGATCTGCCTGATCTTCTGGATTCCCAGCAGACATATGTATCAAGTCAGATAAGATATCTTACAGCGCTTTTTGATTATTATCTTCAACTTATAGAACTTGAAAAATACCTCGATGAGGAACTTATACTCGTTACAGAAAACACCGGAGGCAGAGATGCGGAATAAGTTTTTACTCTATTTTATAATTCTATTAACATCAATCATTTTTCAGACGGCTTGTGGAAATGAGGAGTTGAATGAGGAAGCACAGGTTTATGAAGCAGTTCCTCCTTCATTGCAGGAAAAAAAGCCAGATAACTCAAAGAAAATGATCAGGCTTTCAGATAAACAATGCTCAGAACTCAGGATCAAAACTGAAAAAGTTGTTGACTTCAAAAGAAGTATGACAATTGTTGCTCCTGGATTTGTGTTCCCTGCCCCTGAAAACCAATCGGCTGTCAGCGCCCCTGTTCCGGGCAGAGTAGTTATTATTTATGCCCATGAAGGTGAAAGAGTTAAGAAAGGACAGATACTTTTTGAACTTGAAAGCCTTGAGTTTGGGAGTATGGTTGCGGATTATTTACAGGCGAGAGCCGAAGAAAACTATCAGTCTAATCGTCTCGAAAGAATTAAATCGCTTGTTGAGAAAAAAATAAGTTCTCAAAGCGAACTCGAAAGAACTGAAGCAGATTTTCTGCGTGCAACTGCTATGGCAAAGGCATATTATTCCAAACTTATGGCAGTCGGTGTTTCTCCGAAAGATATAAAAGAGTGGGAAGAATTGAGGGAGATTGATCCGCATCTGAAAATTGCCGCTCCGATTACCGGCATTATTAACATTCACAACATAGATTTGGGGCAGTCGGTTACAGCCTACGATAATTTGCTTACCATTATCGAGCCCTCAAAAGTTCTCGTGAAAGGTTATGTTTCTCCGGAAGATGGCAATTATCTACGGAGCGGAGATGCAGTGTCAATCTCCAGAAAAGATCTTGATGATAAAATTATTAAGGCAAAAATCACTTCAATTAATCCTGCTCTTGAGGAAACGAATAAGTCTTTGGTATTAAATATTATTGCAAATACTCAGAACAGCTGGCCGCGTCCCGGCGAAAATGTCAGGCTTCAGATTGAAAGCTCATACGAGATTCAGGAATTCAGTGTTCCCTTTGCTTCAATTGTTTATAATGACGATAAGCCGGTGATTTATGTAAAAGCCGGACCTAATTTATTTGAGCAGCGTGTTGTTGATATTGATTTGATTAATGGAGACAGAGCGGTTTTGAAAAAGGGTGTAAAATTAGGAGAGGAGATCGCAATTTCACAACTCTTTAGCCTAAAAGCGCTGGTTCGTTTTAATGAATATGCTGAATAGGGGGTTCTTATGCTGAATAAAATAGTGGAATTCAGTCTCCGGCAAAAATATATTGCTCTGGCGCTTGTTATTCTTATGGCTTTTGCAGGTTACTCTGCTTTGACCCACATACCTATCAATTCACTTCCCGATGTAACTCCGGTGCAGGTTTTGGTAATTACAAAAGCCGGGCGTTATTCTCCTTATGATGTGGAAAAACTTGTTAGTTACCCGATTGAAACGACCATGAACGGACTTCCGGAAGTAAAAGAGGTCAGGTCAATATCTCAGTTCGGATTGTCTGCGGTTACAGTTGAATTTAGTGAAAATACAGATATCTATTTTGCGCGACAGATAGTCAGCCAGAGGATTCAGTCAATCGCTGATGAATTGCCTGAAGGTGTTTCAGCGCCCCAACTTGGCCCGATATCTACGGCATTAGGGGAAATATTTCAATATGTGGTTAACGGTCCTAATTATTCTCTCACAGAATTAAGAACTATGCAGGACTGGCTGATCGCACCTCAGTTAAAAACCGTCAGGGGGGTTACAGAGATCAATAGTTTTGGGGGATTTGTCCGCCAATATGATGTGATCGTGCATCCAGGAAAAATGCGCTCATTCAATCTGAGTCTGAAACAAGTTATAGAAGCAATTTCAATGAATAACAGTGTTTCGGGCGGTAATTATCTTGAGCATAACCGTGAACAATATATTATCCGCGGATTCGGTCAGATCAGGAATGAACTTGATATTTCCAATATTATTGTTAAAAACATAAATAACAGACCTGTATATATTCGTGACATTGCCCGGGTGAGCATAGGGAAACAATTGAGGCAGGGAGCTGTTACCAAAGATGGTGAAGGTGAAGTTGTTACGGGTATTGTTATGATGCTCCGTGGCGGAAATGGAAAAGAAGTAATCTCTGAGATTGAGGATAAACTTGTACAGGTAAATAAAAGCCTTCCTGAGGGTGTGAAAGTTGAAAAGTTTTATGATCAGTCGGAGCTTATTGACCGAACAACCGATACAATAAAAACAAATTTACTTGAGGGCGGTTTTTTTGTTGTGGCAGTGCTGCTGCTTTTACTCGGAGAAATTAAAGGAGCATTTGTTGTCGCTTCTGTAATTCCTTTTTCAATGCTGTTTGCATTTATCGGGATGAAAGAATTTGGTCTGGCGGCAAATCTGATGAGTCTTGGCGCCATCGACTTCGGAATGGTCGTTGATGGATCAGTCGTTATGGTCGAAAACATAGTGCATCAATTACATCATGATAAAGAGAAGAGTAAAGCAGTGATCATGAACAGTGCCGCAACAGAAGTTGCACGACCGATATTTTTCGGAGTTCTGATTATCCTTATGGTCTATGTCCCGATTATGTCATTTGAAGGAATGGAAGGAATTCTTTTCAAACCAATGGCAATCACAGTGGTTACGGCAGTTTTCGGATCGCTTATTCTCGCTCTTGTATATATTCCGGCTATTTCGGCAATTGTGTTCAGGAACGGTGTAAAAGTCAGAAAGACCCACCTTATCGAATGGCTTAGACCTGCTTATCTTAGATTTTTACAAAATTATCTCGAAAAAAGACTGGCTGTGATCGGTGTTGCACTTTTAGTCTTTTTCGCCAGTATTTTTTTCATGCTCGATCTTGGCACAGAATTCTTACCAGAATTGGATGAGGGGTCAATATTGATTGAGCAGGTGAGGATGCCTTCCGTGACCCTGGAAGAGTCGATTGAAAATGCTAACTGGCTTGCAGGAATTCTTGTAAAAGAAATACCGGAGATAGAGACAGTTGTTCCTAAGACAGGAAGATCGGATCTCGCTAACGACTGGATGGGCGTTCATCAGACAGATGTATGGGTTGTCCTTAAACCCTCCGATGAATGGCGCAGCGGGATTGATAAGGAAGATATAATAAGTATGATTGAACCTTATCTTACTACCGAACCAGGGCTTGCTTATAATTTTACCCAGCCGATTGCAATGCGAGTCGATGAACTTACCAGCGGAGTAAAAAGTGATGTCGCAGTAAAAATTTATGGCGAAGAGTTGGAAACTTTAAATGATCTGGGGAAAAAGATTGGTGAATTAGCTGGGAAATTACCTGGTACAGATAATCTATTCCTGGAGCAGCCTATTGGTCAGCCTTACCTCACAATTGAAATAGATCGTAAAGAAGTCGCTGTGTTCGGCTTAAATGTTGACGATGTGCAGACGGTGATTGAAGCAGGAATTGGCGGACAAACAGCTTCGCAGGTCTATGAAGGGCAAAAAAGATTCGAAATCCAGGTAAGATTTCCAGAGGATATCAGAAACGATTTTGAGAAAATCATGGAAATGCCTGTTCATCTGCCAAGCGGAGATTTTATTCCTCTAAAAAGGGTTGCAAGAATTGTTGCATCGGAAGGTGCGCGTGAGATTCAGCGGGATAATGGCTGGCGAAGAGTTATTCTTGGAATGAATCTGGAAGGAATTGATATTGGTACTTATGTCTCTGAGTTAAAGAATGTAATTGATAAAAATATTAAAATTCCTGCAGGATACTTTCTGGAATATGGAGGAGCGTTCGAAAACCAGCAAAGGGCTATGCAGCATCTGCTTATTGTTGTTCCGATTTCACTATTCATAATTGTAGGCCTGATGTACATAATGTTTGGCCAGATGAGGTATGCTCTTATGATTCTGCTGAATCTGCCCTTCGCGCTCTCAGGAGGAATTTTTATACTGTGGTTCAGAGATCTTTACTTATCTGTTTCTGCAAGCATTGGTTTTGTGGCGCTCTTTGGTGTTGCTGTTCTGAATGGTATCGTTTTAATAGCTCATCTTAATGAATTAAGAAAAAGCGGTACAGATCTGAAGGAGGCTGTTATTACCGGAGCTGCTAACAGGCTCAGACCAGTTCTTATGACTGCGTTGGTTGCGAGTCTCGGTTTTATTCCAATGGCTTTTAATACCGGTCCCGGTTCCGAAGTGCAGCGTCCATTAGCCTCAGTGGTTATCGGCGGGCTAATTACAGCAACACTTTTGACTTTATTGGTATTGCCTGTTATTTATTACTGGTTGGAAAAAAAAGATGAAACCGAAGCTGACAAATCTTTATAAGATTTTCACTGATGCTTTTGTTTATAAAGCCGGGGACAGGGATCTGCTTCCTGATTTCCTGAAAGGACTTGCCGTAATTTTTATGATTCAGGTACACATAGCTGAATTATTTCTTTACAATGGATTTGAATACACCTACGGCGGCATGATCTCGTTATTTCTTGGCGGTCCTCCGGCAGCACCCCTATTTATGATGGTAATGGGCTTTTATGCCGGGAGATCAAAACGCCCGTCAGGATATTTTTTCAGACGAGGTTTATTGTTGATTGTAGGAGGAATTCTGCTAAACATTGCCCTCAATTTTCATCTATTGATAAAGATTTCATCCGGACAGATTTTGCTGGATCCCTATTCGTATATCTTTGGCGCAGATATCCTCCCGCTTGCAGGATTCTCTCTAATCACAATTGGAGTTCTGCGCTATTTTCCCCGGGGCATCCGAATGTTAATTCCGTTTTTAATCCTTCCAGTATTCTATGCGGCGTCTGCTATTGAAAACACGAACTGTGTTGAAGGTGAAATTAGTACGTATTTATCAGCATTTTTTGCGGGCAAATGTTACTGGTCTTATTTCCCATACTTCCCATGGGTCATATATCCTTTAATGGGATTTTTTGTCGGACAGTTCCGTGGGAACCTTGATTTGTTCATGACCGGACAGAAATATTTCAAATTATTGCTTCTGCTGCTTACTTCATTTGTTCTAATTTATCTGTCACCCTCTGTCTGGTCAAAACTTGTCGAACTGGATTCATATTATTACCATAGTCTCCTGCCGGGACTTTGGATCTTTTCATTTCTTTTTATCTTTATCGGTATTATCAATAAAATTCTAAATAAAATAAAACCAGGAAAGACTGTTAAATTTATTAGCTGGTTAGGTCAGAATGTGACAATCGTATATGTTATCCAGTGGGTAATAATCGGAAACACAGCAACTGCTATTTTTCGTACTCAAAATGAAGGGGAAGGCGCTATTTCGTTCCTGATTATTTTACTCATAACAGTAGTGTTTACAGGAACCTACTTAGCACTAAAAAAAATTAAGTTGCTTTTTGCATAAAAAATGTAAATAATTTTTGGTCAAAGTATTTTGATTGTATAAAATCAATACTTTTAATATGATTGATGCTGGTAATCATGAGGAAAAAAATTGACATTAAAAGAAAAGGAAAATATAAAAATATTGCTGCAGACTGATGATGCGCAATTACAACTTAATCTTAAAAATTTTCTTGAAAGAAAAGGCTGTGTGGTGTTTGAAGCTGGCAATAGAACAGAGGCAGTTAATCTGATAGAAGAAAGAAAGATAGATGTTGTGATCAGTGATCTCAGGGTTTCTTTGTGGGATGTTTTCGCACTTTTAAAATTAATTAAATCTGGTGACCACAGAACAGAATTGATTATTTTAACGGCTCTTGGCGGTGTGGATGATGCATCGAATCTGATAAAATCCGGCGCTTTTTATTACCTGACAAAACCAGTTAATTTAACTGAACTTCAACGTCTTCTTGAAATATTATTACAGAGAAAAGAATTAATAGCCGAAAACGTATACTTAAAAAAACTTATTGAATCGGCAAAAATTGACATTGCTTTCCTTCCAAAAACGAAATTACTCGAGCCTGAAAATTATACTGTTGGTTTCAGCGAGAAAACAAAAGAATATGAATTATTGCTTATTCATACCGCATTAGAGAAGACGAAAGGCAATAAAAGCGCGGCGGCAAGGTTACTTGGTATCACTGAAAGACACCTGCGGTCAAGGCTTGAAAGACTTGGGAATCCTCAAAAATTAAAAATTGTTTGATTCCATTTTGGAAAAATATTATATTTGTAATCTAACTTTTTTTGGGCGCGTAGCTCAGGGGTAGAGCATCTGCCTTTTAAGCAGAGGGTCGGTGGTTCGATCCCACCCGCGCTCACAAGATAAAGGCTGTCGGAAGACAGCCTTTATTGTTTTAAATCGTATTAGAGTATGGTCATAAATAGGATGTTTTCGTTTATCGGAGGAAATAACGAGTGTCCTGAAATCTGGGTCTGCCCCCTGTGACCTGTATGGAATAGGTAGGCGGGAATCGTTTTAGCGATTGAATTTTAAGAAAAGTTGTTTCGGCTCTTTCTGGATTATATTTCTGCAAAATAAAATTACCAAATAGATCCATTTTAATTGCGATATATTTTTATCATACTTCTTCATTGTCAACTTTTTCTCATTCTTAGTCATCAAAATAGTCTTCGAGTTTATAGTTACAGTTTTTCTCTTATAAAGGATACGGGTAGCAAATTCTTATAGATATCATCAAAACCGGTGAGCCAAATTTGCATAGTTTAACTTCAGATACGTTTATTTTGATTATACTCATGATAATCTTTTCAAAAGATTTTATTTTTGAGATTCATAACAATTGAACTTGAAAACCCCGTGATGCTTAAATTATTTGTGTCGTCAATTTATTCTGACTTGCTGCAAAAATCCAATCTGATTTTATACGCCGGCTTTTTGAACGCGATGTTTTTATTGAATTCCATTTCAAACTATTCGATTTTAATCATTTCTCTCGATATTCTATTGGCAGGATTGTCAATACTATTTTTAGGAAACCGAAAAAACAGAGATGGTTTAACAGACTATTTGAGTTTACTGAAAAAGAATAGCCACAAATTGTTAATATTGATGATTTTCCTTGTTGTTATTCCGGCAGCTACCCTGTTATATTCAGCTAATCCGTTGTATGGTTTTCAAAAAGTCGCACATTTATTGGTCTCATTTTTTCCAATGCTATTCTTTTCAGGATACGGTTTTTTAAATTTTTCTCATAAAACACTTATCTCAGTAATTAAGATCAGTATTTCTTTTGGTATGCTGTTTTCGATTTTGGCAATAATTACTACACCGTTTGATCCCGGCTCTATCTATAGTTTTAGTTTCAACAGGTGGAGTCATGTAATATCCGGCAGATATTTTACTGTGTTATTAGTGCTTGCGATATGGTACATATTACACTCCGATAACAACTCTCGTTCGAATATTTTCTATGCGGCATTTATTGTTTTGGGTGGATATGTTCTTTATCAAACAACATTCAGAGCCGGCATTGTCTGGGTTTCCCTTTTTGTACCTATTATCTCAGTTTATCACCTTTCCACACAAAAAGCACGCCGGACTCAAATATTGAGATTAATTATTCCTCTCTTAGTTCTGATTGCTGTCATAATTGTTTTCCCGATAAATAGTGATGTGAAAATGAACAGACTGGACGCCCTTGCCAGGCTCGAAGATTTCAATAATATCAGGGAGCATTCTATCGAAACCAGATTAATGGGATATGAATCAGCATTATCAATGCTATCTGAGAATCTTTTTTCAGGCGTTGGGTTTGGAGGATTTAAGTCTTATTACTCAAATGAAGTTAATGAGACAATCTCTTACCCGCATAATCTCTTTCTGGAGATCTTCGCTAAATTAGGTGTGATCTACGGACTGATTTTTTGCTGTTTTATGTTTTTAACTGGTGTTAAACTAATCAAGTTCAAAGAAGCGGGTCCGCTACTATTGTTTCTGACTCTATTATGGCTTTCGCAATTGTCAAAGAATATATCATCTAATGCTGCTTTGTATGTACTGATATTCTGGACTTTTATTAAAATGAAAAACCCTGTATTTCTTAAAAACAGGGCATGAATTTATGAAAAATCACAAATGAGGTCTAACTAACCACTTCTGGCTTTTTTAACAATTATATTGTAAAAAGCCTTGAAAAAGTAAATAATATCAGTTCTGATCGGGTGTTTCTCATACGAGTCTAAATAGCGTTCTTCTGAACGCATTATTTCCTCAAGGCTCTTTGGCATATCCACGTAAAATGGGGGCACCAGTCCGGGTTTATGCTTAAATCTTCTTTCTTTTAATTCGGGCTCGTAAAGGCTTAAGTATTGGCGACTGAGTGGGCGAACACCGACCAGTTTTAATTCTCCCCTAAACATATTAATGAACATTGGAAATTCGTCAATCCAGAATTTCCGCATCCATTTACCCCATGTTGTAATTCTGAAATCATCATTAAATTTTCCGCCGTCTTTCAGATGATATTTTTTGAACATAAATTCCTGAAGATACTCCGAATATGGATGCATTGTACGGAATTTATAAACTCCGATGATTTTACCGTGCTGTCCGTATCTTCTCATTTTAAAAAATGGGCCATAAGATGGATTCTGATCGAAAGCAGGATCTTTAATTTTTTTTACGACAAAATAGAGGAGGTTATTTATCTCGGTCTCTTCAACTATTTCAAAACCGCAGGAAACGAGTCGACCGAGAATTTCAGCACGTGAAAGAACACGGTTTCTACCTTGTGTCAGGAAAAAGTAAAGTTTTCTTGTAATGTTAAATTTGGGAAAAGCTCTTTTTACCAGAAAATCAAGAAAATAATGTGGATATGAAATAATCTTTGGAAATTTGGAATAAATTCTTTTTCTGCGTTCCATCAAAGTTTCTGCACGTCCAATGAAAATCCCTTCCTTGGGAAGTTTTTGATTAACAGATTCAAAGAATTTATTTAAGAAGCGAATATTATTGACTCTGCGGATATTGACGATGTTGACAATCCCTGAAGAACTAAGGCTTTCTATATTAAAACGACTGGTGGTTTGAAGTAATTTGGTGAATTCAGATTCCAAACTGACATAGTCTGAGATAAAGTCAACAGCATCCCTGCCGATTATTGTTTCAAGTCTTTCTCTCTGAGAATCCAAATAATTGAGACTCGAAAAATTTCTTACAGCATCCATCTCCAAAACACTTTCCATTTCTTACAGACTAAGATTATATAAATTACGCCAATATCAAAGTAAATCCGGTATTCAAAAATAACAAATGTTAATTAATAATTTGTGATTTAAAATACCCTTGTTATAATTAGCGCTTTCTGTTGCAATCAGCTACCAGAATTTTTGAGATAAGATAATAAATCAGATTCCGTAACTAAGCATTAGTGCAAAACCGAATTTTTTGCCAATTAAATACTCAG
The DNA here is from genome assembly GCA_021740915.1 of Ignavibacteriales bacterium. Classification (GTDB taxonomy): domain Bacteria; phylum Bacteroidota; class Ignavibacteria; order Ignavibacteriales; family Melioribacteraceae; genus JAIOYW01. The sequence continues at coordinate 33,988 of JAIOYW010000003.1, forward strand.
GGGCTAATTCACGGGTATTGTCGGTGATTTCAGAGTATTCAAGATATCCCTTGAATTTCAGTTCATGATAAGGTTCGTACTCAGTTTGCAAACCGATTCGTTTATCACGGCGAAGTAAGCGATCGAGAAAAGAAACCTCATTGGTATTAATCAACGAATATGCAAAGGCGATATCCTGCGGTGCAGCTTTGCGTGTGGATTCGAAAAACAAAAAGTGTCTAAGTCCTCTGAGAAAGCTGTAGTTAATCTGTAACCTGAAGATGTCTGCATTCTGGCCTATCCAATGTCCCAACTGATATCCGAGATGCTTATAAGATGCAAGATCATTGATGTTTTCGTAAATCCATGGATTAATCCTTGTATATTCCATACTGATATCAAGAAAATTTGCGAACAAATTATATTTTTTCAAACCCACCGAAAATGCTAACCATTGCGTATCAAGTTCTCCTTTAAGCAAGTCCCTGAAATTAATAACATCGATAAAACCTGAACCAAACAACTTAAAATTATCGAATGGTTGAAATTTGAAATCGGAGAATACCATGCCGTTGCCATTATCTCCCTGGATTCTTCCTGTGTTATGATCGAGCGCTTTATAATACATAAAAGGTATCATTGTCTCGATTCTGAAATTCGGCCCATAAACAAACGCATTGCCAACTGAAAAATCCAGATAATCTGTTAATGAAAAACTGGCCAGATTTGCGACAATATATTTATCCTTATAAGGGATTATAATTTCCGGATCCAAACTCTCAGGATGACTGATAAATACAGATGAAGAATCCAATATTAGTGAGTTTAACCAACCCTGAAAATAATAAAACCGAAACCAGTCAACAGGTTTTGCATAGAATCTTACCTGTGCAAAAGAGGGCGCTTTATCAGAAAGAATAATTTGTCCGAACTGAGCATTGCCCCATGTCTGATAATCCTTTATGATGGAAATATAGCCCCAATCCCAGCTAACTGTCGCGCTGCCTTTCAGATCACTGTACTCGAAAGTATTTCCGGTCCGATTGTTAATATAAGCGCCGGTTTCAGGTGAAAAAGACTTTTTACTATCAGTATGATCTCCGCCTTCACCAAAATCCACATATTCAAAAGAAGCACCGAACCAATCGGAACCATAACCCCACATCTGAAATCCAGGCCACCGAATGTATGATTCGCCACCGGCAACATTTTTTATCCCATATCCAAAAACGGGCTTTACTCTGAGTTTGAAATTATCATCCGTGTAGCGGTAAAGCCAATATCTTTCATCCTTAAGTTTCGCTTCTCTCCATATAGCATTAGATTCGAAATAACTTCCTCTGATTGATTTCCCCAACTCGAGTGCAAATTCTCGATAATAGAAATCTAATTCCTCAAGTTCCAGTTTATTTAATTTTGCTCTGTTTAAGGCAGTTTCCCTCAGAAGTTCGGCAATTGCTATCCTCGAGAGAGGTTTTACTTCTGAATTGAAATCAATAATTTCTCTGGAGTCAAGTCTCTCAAGAAATTGATAAACTGAGTGTTCATGTGGTGTAAATACTACTTGTGCTTTATCTATTCTTACAGAAAAAATCAATAAAGTAAACAAAAATAAGCTCGCTATCAGGCGTATTTTGGGGGGATTCATTTTCTACTCAAGAGTTTGTTGTGTTGACATACTTTCTGTGTTTCAAGTCATCAAAATAAGAATTTATCATAAGTTAATTTGAGGAAATGATCGAAAAACATATATTATGGGTCTATATTTTTAATTATTTCTTTCAAAAAAAACAATAAGCCCCTGTGACTTACAGGGCGGAGCTATATCTAATTTGTATCTCCGCATTGACTTACCTATCAGAGCTACTTTTCTGAAATCAACATTTTAATTAGTCTGAAATTCCGATGTATAATTTAAAGGGATACTATGCCTGAAAATAATCTGAATATTGCCATAATTGGTAGCGGAAAGTGGGGGATGAACCACGTAAAAACAGCAAGTTTTTTGCTTGGCCCGACTAATGTAACTGTTTGTGATACATTTCCGGGGGCTAAGGTAAAGGTTGACGAAGTTTCAAAAGAGATTAAGTTTACTCATGATCTTAACGAGATTATTAATAATAATAGTATTGCCGGAGTCATAGTCGCTACTCCCGCAGAAACACATTTCGAAGTAACGGAAAAATTATTACTTGGCGGAAAGCATGTGCTTGTCGAAAAACCAATCACTCTCATTTCGCACGAAGCAGCAAAGTTAATTGAAATTGCTGAAGTAAAATCTCTTACCTTGATGGTTGGTCACGTCCTTTTATTTCATCCGGCAATAATAAAATTGAAACAATTGATTGATGAAGGTAAAATTGGTGAACTCCAATATATATATAGCAACAGGTTGAATTTAGGTACTATCAGAAGCGAAGAAAATTCACTTTGGAGTTTTGCCCCGCATGACATATCGATTATTCAGTACCTTTGTGGAAATGACCCGATATCGGTATATGCAAAGGGAGCAGACCTGGTCCAAAGTGGTATTGAGGATACAACTTTAACTTATCTCGCTTACCCCAATAACGTACATGCCCACATTTTTGTTAGCTGGCTTCACCCATTCAAAGAACAAAGACTAGTTGTTATTGGAGAAAAAGGCATGTTTGTCTTTGAGGATAGCTTAAAGACTGAAAAACTTAAATTTTACAAAAAAGGATTTCTTGTCGTAAATGGATCTGTTGAAAAGTTTGAATCTGAATATGAGGTTGTAAGTTTTGAGAACACACAGCCATTAGCTGAAGAGCATAAGCATTTTTACAATTGTATTATTAACAACACAAAACCACTTACTGACGGCCCGCATGCTTTGGAAGTTCTGAAAATACTTGAGAAGGCTACGGAGAGCATTAAATCTATTATTAAAAATTATTAACTAATTTTTCGGAATATCAAAAATGGAAGAGAAAAACTTTTTCGTTCACAATCTCGCTGTTGTGGATGACAATGTTGAAATAGGCGAAGGTTCAAAAATCTGGCATTTTTCACATGTGCAATCAGGATCGAAAATTGGAAAAAAATGTATCCTCGGGCAAAATGTGAATGTCGGGAACAATGTTAATATAGGTAATTATGTAAAGATTCAGAACAATGTTTCTGTCTATGAAGGTGTCGAACTTGAAGATTATGTGTTTTGTGGGCCGTCGATGGTATTTACCAACATTCTGGACCCAAGGAGTAAATATCCCCAGGTTGGCGCAAAATATTATATCAAAACCCAAGTGAAGGAAGGCGCTTCTCTCGGTGCAAACAGTACAATAGTTTGCGGGCATTCAATTGGCCGCTTCGCATTTGTGGGGGCCGGGGCAGTTGTTACAAAAGATATTCCTGATTACGCATTAGTTGTTGGTAATCCTGCGAGAATAATTGGGTGGATGAGTGAAGGCGGCGAAAGACTGAAATTTGACAAAGACGGATTTGCGACATGCTCAAGAACCGGGATAAAATATCAGTTGAAAGACGGTATTGTTAAGGAGGTCAAATAATATGAAAGTACCTCTTTTAGATCTCAAAGCACAATATAATTCGATTAAAACAGATATTGATAATGCATTATTAGGTGTTGCTGAATCACAGATGTTTATTCTCGGACCTGAAGTCGAAGCAATGGAAAAGGAACTCTGTGAATATCTTAATTGCAAACATGCTCTTGGTGTGTCTTCTGGTACCGATGCACTCCTAATTGCACTGATGGCAGCCGAGATTAAAGCCGGGGATGAGGTGATTGTCCCGACTTATTCATTTTTTGCAACTGCAGGTGTTGTAGCAAGACTTAACGCTATTCCGGTTTTTGCCGATATCGATCCTTATACTTTCAATATTGATCCCAAAGATATTGAAAGGAAAATTACTTCAAAAACCAAGGCAATTGTTCCAGTTCACCTTTATGGGCAGAGCGCAGATATGGGTCCAATAATGGAGATTGCAAATAAGCATAATCTGTTTGTTATTGAGGATGGAGCTCAGGCAATTGGTGTACAGTACAAAGATGGCAAGAAAGTAGGGAATTTTGGACATATTGGTTGCTTTTCCTTCTTCCCTAGCAAGAATCTCGGATGTTTTGGGGATGGCGGATTAGTCACCACCAATGATGATGCTATCTATGAGAGATTAAAGATATTAAGAGTACATGGTGGTAAGCCAAAGTATTACCATAGAATAATTGGCGGTAATTTCAGGTTAGATGCAATTCAGGCTGCAATAATAAGAGTTAAACTTCCTCATCTCGACTCTTGGTCCGAAGCCCGCAGAAAAAATGCTGATCTATATACAAAATTCTTCATTGAAGCCGGATTAGCCGAGGGTGCTGGGAAACTTGAATTTGATGAAAAAAACAAGGCGCTTATCCCCAAAGCCGTTTATAATCCCGGTGACGACAGTATTAAGAATTATCATATATACAACCAGTATGTGCTTCGGGTGGAAAAACGAAATGCACTTAAGAAATTCCTCATTGAAAATGGTATTGGGATTGAAATATATTACCCTGTACCTTTCCATAGACAGGAGTGTTTTACTTACTTAAATGCAAAAGATGAAGATTATCCTGTGTCAAACTGTGCTTGCAATGATTCATTTGCAGTACCGATTTACCCAGAACTCTCAGCAGAGCAAATCAAATACGTTGTTGATAAAATCTCTGAATTTATGAAAAACAGCGATCAATATCCTATGGAATGCAAGCATTGTGATTGCATGAAGAACAGATAATAACATTGATATTAAAGTTAGTATAGAAAACGAGAAAAGTTATGGCAGATTTAAAATCAGAATTACTTGAAAAAATTAAAAGCAAAAATCATAAAGTTGGTATTATCGGGCTTGGATATGTCGGCTTGCCTCTGGCCTTAGAGTTTGTGAGCAAAAATGTTAAGACAATTGGTTTTGATATTGATGACACTAAAATTCCTGTCCTCAATTCCGGAAAAAGTTATATTAAGCACATTGCTTCAGAACGTATTGCGAATGCAGTAAGATCAGAACTCTTTGAAGCCACCAGTGATTTTAGCCGATTGCCGGAAGTGGACGCAGTAATTATTGCTGTACCGACACCACTTAATAAGCACAGAGAACCGGATCTTTCTTACGTCGAAAGTTCTGCAAAAATAAGTGCGCAGTACTTACGGAAAGGACAATTAGTTGTCCTTGAATCCTCCACTTATCCCGGAACAACTGATGAAATATTACTCCCATTGTTAGAGAATTCGAATGGAAATAACTTCAAGGCCGGGGAAGATTTTTTCCTCGCGTTTTCACCTGAACGTGAAGATCCGAACAATCCAAATTTTAATACAGCAACAATTCCTAAAGTTGTTGGAGGATTAACACCGGCTTGTCTTGAGGTTGCCTTGGCAGTTTATAATCAGATAATAGTGAAGACAGTCCCAGTTAGTTCACCTCGCGCTGCAGAAGCGACCAAATTACTCGAAAATATTTACCGTGCAATTAACATTGCGTTGGTCAATGAATTGAAGATGGTATTTGATAAGATGGATATCGATGTTTGGGAAGTGATCGATGCAGCCAAAACTAAACCCTTTGGTTTTAATGCTTTTTATCCCGGACCAGGTCTTGGGGGCCATTGTATCCCAATCGATCCTTTCTACCTGACATGGAAAGCTAGACAGTATGATCAGCATACTCGATTTATTGAGCTTGCTGGTGAGATCAATACTTATCAACCATATTATGTTGTTGAAAGATGTGCGGATATTTTGAACGGATATCAGAAGACATTAAAAAATGCAAAGGTATTGATATTGGGAGCTGCTTATAAAAAAGATATTGATGATATGCGGGAATCGCCTTCTCTTAAGCTGATAAGCCTTCTCAGAGGCAAAGGAGCTATAGTTGATTATAACGATCCTTACATACCTAAAATGCCATCTACCAGAAAGTATAAATATGAGATGACTTCAATAGAGCTGACCCCTGAAAATCTTTCAGGTTATGATCTGGTGCTTTTGAGTACAGATCATTCGGATTATGACTATAAGTTTATTGCTTCACATGCGAAGTTAACTGTTGACACCAGAAATGCTTTTGAAAAAGCAGGTGTTAAAAATCAAAATATATTCAAGGCATAAATGAGCAAAATTCTGGTAACAGGCGGTGCCGGATTTATAGGGAGCAATCTTGTAGATCATTTTCTTGGTCTGGGTCATGAAGTAGTATGCCTTGATGATCTCAGCACTGGTTTTGAAAAAAACATCTCACATCAATTCAATAACCCCAGATTTACCTTTATTAAGGGCGACATAAGAGATCTCGAAACTTGCCGTGAAGCATTGAAGGGTTGTGAGTATGTTTCACATCAGGCTGCCTTGGGATCCGTACCGCGTTCTATTGCTGATCCTGCGAATACAAACTCAGTAAATATCAGCGGTTTCCTCAATATGCTGATCGCTGCCCGTGATGCAAAGATTAATCGTTTTGTATATGCTGCAAGTTCCAGTACTTATGGTGATTCAAAAAAGTTGCCCAAGGTTGAAGAAGAAATTGGAAAGCCACTTTCCCCATATGCAATTACCAAATATGTTAATGAGCTTTATGCTGATGTTTTTGCCAAAACGTACGGAATGCAATGTATAGGTTTGCGTTATTTTAACGTATTCGGCAGAAGACAGAACCCGGAAGGAGCATATGCTGCTGTAATCCCTCAATGGGTTAAACAACTCATTAATCATCAATCTCCTGTTATTAACGGTGATGGGAGTTATAGCCGAGACTTTACTTACATTGACAATGTTCTCCAGGCAAATGAAAAAGCACTATTCACCACTACCGAGCGAATAAATTGTGGGCAGAGGGAGTACTATAATCTCGAGTTGGAAGAACATAAGTATCTGCTTCAAAATGAGGCTCATTCTGATAAAGTATCATCAAACATAAATTATTTCTCTGAAGTCTTTAATATTGCTTTCGGAGGAAACACTACGCTTCTGAACTTATATGCTACTTTAAGAGATAATTTAGCAATGCATGACGAAAAAATTAAACCCCTTGAACCAAAATTTGGGCCTTATAGAGTTGGTGATGTACCACATTCTCAAGCAAGCATCTTGAAGGCAGAAACAATTATTAATTATAAACCTATCTACGATGCCACAAAAGGATTTGAACTGGCGGCAGAGTGGTATTATAAAAATATTTTAAAAAATAGAAGATCATGACAAAAATTTTAATTACTGGAGCGGCAGGGTTCATTGGTTTTCATTTAGTGGAGAAACTTATTAAAAATGATAACTGGGATATTGTCGGTCTTGATAATATCAACGATTATTATGATGTAAAATTAAAATACGATAGACTAAATGAATCCGGGATTTCTTTTGCGAAAATTATATATAATAATCTTGTCATTAGTAAGAAGTCGAATAAATATCGTTTTGTCAAACTTGATTTAGTAGATAAAGTAAAAATAATGCAGCTTTTTGTAAAAGAAAAATTTGATTATGTTGTTAACTTAGCAGCACAAGCAGGAGTGAGGTATTCTTTAGAAAATCCGGATAGTTACATCCAAAGTAATATTGTCGGTTTTTTGAATATTCTTGAGGGGTGTCGATTTAATAATATCAAACACCTGATATATGCGAGCAGTTCGAGTGTTTATGGGGCTAATATAAAAACACCTTTTTCGACATCGGATAACGTCGATCACCCAATCTCTTTGTATGCTGCAACCAAGAAATCGAATGAATTGATGGCTCATACTTATAGTCACCTATACAACATTCCTGTGACAGGATTGCGGTTTTTTACTGTTTATGGACCATGGGGCAGACCAGATATGGCGACATTTCTTTTCGCGAAAGCTATTGCTACCGAAACTCCTCTTAAGGTTTTTAATTTTGGTCAAATGAAAAGAGATTTTACTTACATTAGTGATATTATAGATAGTCTTTATAGATTGATCGAAAAGGCACCAATTTGTCTTGTGAATAATTCGCGTTTTCAATCCACTTCGAGTGTGGCAAAATATCGTCTGTTTAACATCGGAAATAGCAATCCAGTTGAGTTAAATTACTTCATTAATATACTTGAAAAAGAATTGGGTAAAAAAGCGAAAAGAAATTACCTTCCAATGCAACCGGGTGATTTATCTGAAACTTATGCAAGTGTCGATGATTTGAAAGAATACATCGGATTCAGTCCAAAACTACAGATTGAAGATGGATTACATGATTACATCAAATGGTTCAAAAGTTATTACAAATATCCTTTATCTAGGTGAATAGCATGGAATTAACAATTATTATGCCCTGTTTCAATGAGCAAGATGCAATCAGAAAGACTGTGGATGCACTGGTAAATGAGATAGCTTCAAATAAACTTTCTTGGAAAATAATTATTGTAAATGATGGCTCTACAGATGGCACTGCTCAGATTCTTTCTACTTTAAAGTGGAAACTTTTGCGGGTGATTGAACATCCATATAATAAAGGGTATGGCGCAGCTTTAAAAACTGGAATAAGAAATGCAGAGACAGAATATGTTGCGTTATTCGATGCTGATGGCCAACATGATTTTTACGATTTACTCAATATGACCAGAGTAATTAATAACTTCGATATGTTAATTGGGCAAAGGGGAAAAACTTCACACAGAGATTGGACACGAAGACCTGGTAAATGGATAATATCCAAAGTTGCAAATTATTTGACAGAAACAAAAATACCAGATATTAATTCTGGACTCAGAGTTGTTAAAAAAGATGTTATCTGTAAATTGTTACACTTGTTTCCCGAAGGATTTTCATTCTCAACTACTTCGACAATTGCATTTCTTAATTTGGGATATAATGTAGGTTATTACCCTATTGTTGCAGTTAAAAGAATTGGAAAAAGTACAGTCCGTCAATTTAAACATGGATCACAGACTATTTTATTAATTTTTAGATTAATTGTACTGTTTAATCCACTCAAAGTATTTTTACCCGCCTCATTTTATCTCTGGTTTTTGGGTCTTACATATGAGATCATTTATGGAATAATTCTATATCCTAAAGGTATAAAATTAATACCCGCCGCATTTTTCTTGATGATTACATCGATAATTATTTTCTTTTTTGGTCTCGTTGTTGATCAGTTGAGCGAAATGAGAAAAAATAACTTTAATTGAAAATTATGCTTCCAATGGAAATTAAGAAAAATGAATTGTATGTTGGGTTTTCAAATGACGATTCAATTCGAAATGAGGCCTCATCTGGAGGTATTGTTACTGCTTTATTAACCTATTTGCTGCGTAATCGAATTGTGGATGGGGTGATTGTATCAAGAATTGAATCTGAAAATGGCGTTATCAAAGCAGTATCAAAAATTATTTCAGATTTTGAAGAAATTAAACATTATGCAGGAAGTTCATATGTTGATACTCCAGTTCTTTCTACTGTTAAGAACATTATTGCTTTCAAGGGAAAAGTTGCAATTGTTGCTTTGCCCTGTCAAATGAAATCATATCACGAAATACTTTCTAAAAATGATAAACTAAAATCAAAAATTATTTTAACGATAAGCCTTTTTTGTCGAGGAAATGTTACTTCAAAATTTTATGACGATTATTTTAAAAAGACACATATTAACACTGATAATATTGAGCGTATAAAAATTAAACGTGGGTATATTAAGGGGCAAGTTGAAATTAAACGGTATAATAAGGAAGTTGAAAAAGTTAATTTCAGTGATATGAATTTTTACAGAATTTCAGGAGTTCACTCCAAGAGATTGTGTTTATCCTGCACCGAGCATCTGGGAGTTAATGCAGATATTTCGGTCGGTGACATTTTTACTTCCCAATTTAAAAATCATCCTATTAAGCATTCTGCAATAATCCCCCGTTCTGGGATTGCTTTGGAAATACTAACTAATATGATTAACGATGCTGAAATCACATTAAAATATTTTGGTGCGGATAATTATAACAAGTATTTTAAGAAAAATATTCACTTTGATTCGAATCTCACTAGTCGAAAGTATGCCGCTAAAATTCTCGGAATTAATTTGGGAAATACAGCGTGGAAACCAGATACTCTAAACTTATTTCACGTTTGTGCCTGGTTGATTTATTTTGCTAATTATAGATTATCCAAGAATAAAAATGGCAATAAATTTATTTATTCGCTGCCAAAAATATATTTCCGGATCGCTGCGTACTTAATTAAATTTTTATCCAAGTTATAAATGTTAAGGAGATACATGCAACAATCAATTATTTCAACATTTGCAGTTTCTCGGACTGGGAATCGTGGTGCAGTTGCCATGTTAGAAAGTGCGATTGATAACTTGACTTTAGAACCCAATAATAATTGTATCAATGTATTTACAGTATATCCACACGACGACAGAAAGTTACCTAAACAAAAATATGTAGAAATATTCAATGGTACTCCACAGAACTTAGTATTTAAATTGATTCCTTTGGCTTTGATCTTCCGGATGCTTCATTTTATTCCAAAAATTGAAAAAATACTAGGTGCAGAATTCAATGCTTTAAACAGTTCAAAACTTGTTTTATTAATTGGCGGCACTACTTTTAGCGATGCACAAATAGTTAAAATCATTTATAATGTAATTTGTGCTCTTCCAGCAATAATACTAAATAAAAGAACAATGATGTACTCACAAACCATTGGCCCTTTCAATAAAAAATTTAATCTGCACTTGGCCAAGTGGACATTATCAAAAATAGATTTTGTTGTCCCAAGAGGCAGAGGGAGTTTTGAAAATTTAAAAAAGATTGGAATTAATAGATGTGATTATTTTGCAGATTCGGCATTTTCGTTGATTATCTCAAGTCAAATCAAAGAAACTATTAGAAAGGAATATGAATTAATATGTAAGTCAAATCAGAAAATAGTTGGTATTTCAATAAATTCGATTGTTGAAAGTAAATCATCAGAATATGGAATCCCCCATAATCAAATATGGCAGAATTTTATTGACTATTTATTAAATGAAGGCTATTTTGTATTGATTATTCCGCATAGCATTAGGAAGAATAGTCTTAAAAAACACAACAACGATTTAATTACAGTAAAACAAATAATGGAAAATATTGATAAAAGTAAAAGTTATAAAATTATCGATAATGACTATAATTGTAAGGAACTACGTGAACTTGTTGGTATTTGTGATTATTATATCGCATCTAGATTTCATTCAATGATCTCTGCCTTGAGTAATTCTGTTCCGGTATTTGTCGTGGGTTGGGGGTTTCAAAAATACTATGAAGTTATGACTGAATTTGAATTGTCAGAATATTGTTATGATGCTAAAGAATTAAAATTAGAGTTGCTTATTAATGGGTTTACCCGGATTACTTCAGAATCAATTACGATTAAACAATCGATTATTCGAAATTTGTCCCGAGTAATCGAATCATCACAAAAAAATCATTCAAAAGCTCTGGAGTTGTTGAAGAGTGGGCAATAATCATCTAGTTGTTCGTCATTCTTGAGAATTCTAAATTGCAGATAATGAATATTTAGCTGTATGCATTTTCCTGAATTATATTCGATAATTTGAATGAGTTTTATCAATCGTTAATAGGTGGTGTTTAAAATTCTTTCTGATTGTTGAAATACTTAGCATCGCCCATTACTCTTTCCGTTAAACAAAAAGTGTTTTGGCCCTGGTCAATAATTAGTAAATGTTAATTATTCAATGGGAAAATATTTTCTAATAATGAGTTTATTTTATGACTTGCACTATTATAAAGGATATTGTTTTAAATTAGTTATGGATATCGCATTTATTAGGATTAAATACATTAAGATTAGTTTTACTATTGCCACTTTAGTAGGATTATACTTATCATGGAATAAGTTTTATTCAAGATATTATAACGAAATCAATAGTATGGAATGGACACTCAACTATAAAGTAATTGTTTTTACCACAGTTATTTATTCTTTGGGATATTTTATTCGTTCCATGTTATGGGCACCACTTCGATATGAATTTACAAATCAAAAAATGGCTTATTGGCAAGCTTTCGTCATTTCTGCTAAGTCTTGGATGGGACGTTATATACCTGGAAAGATCTGGGCATTTGTCGGCAAAACTGCATTATCTTCTAGTTCGGGGAAAGATATAGGATTGAATTTTGCGGCAACGATGACTGATATGTTCATTTTTTTAGTTTCGGGTTTAATTTTAGGCTCATTAAGTTTATTCATGAATAATAATTTCAGTTTATCAATTATTCACCAAATTATTGTGATATTAACATTGGTTATTGGATTTATTGCCTTATTTCCCGAATCTAATTATCGACTTATCAATTTTACTTTGAAACTTTTCAATCAAGATAAATTGAAAAAGCGCGTCAGCTTTAAACGTCTTTTATTTTTCTTCATCAGCAATTTGCTCACACTAATTTTTTGGGGTTTATCATTTGTCATCTTACTCAATTCTATAACCCCTATATCCTTAAATTTAGTGCCTTTAGTAATATCAATATACTCATTATCCTGGGTTTTAGGAATTATTGTTGTATTTGCCCCAGCAGGTATTGGTATTAGAGAGGGCATTTTGATTTATGGTCTTTCATCAACAACTGATATCGCAGTAACTAATATTTTTTATGCCACAGTATTAATAAGATTGGTTAGTGTTTTTGTGGAGGTGATCAGTTTTGTTATTTCAATCATCATTGAATATCTTCTCGAAAAAAACAAAAAATAAAAATTGGATATGTGTATTTGTCATATTTAGTATTAACTGAATTTTACTCACAAATGGTTAAATTTTTCCTTCATAAGTTAGCATTCTCATCATAGTGATGTTGTAAATATTGTTATGCTTCAGATGAAAATATAAAAAGGTTTAATTTAATATAATGGATGATTTTTAATAAGCAGAAAACACGTTAAACAGGGTTTCAAAAAACACATGTTTTAAGGGACGTTCTCAAAGAACGGAAATCAATAAACAGTGTGGCTGAAGCAAACTATTTTGCCCCTCAGGATATATGTCGCTGGGAAAAGCAGTTTTTTGAATCTGCCCTGGAGATTTATGGCTACAAGCAAGTATACAAATGAAATCGGGTTTCATTAACTTGCTAAGTCTAATAAGCACTGGGATTTTGATATTAAGTACGTCAATTTCAAGATGACTTTTCTCGGTTCAATGTTTATCCTGAACTTAAGCAGAATATGCAAGAATATGATATTCAGTAAACTTTGCAGGATGCAAAAAATCAGATTGCTCAGTATATTGTATTCTATAATACTAAACGTTTTAACGACGCTATTTACTATTTTACTCCAGAGGATGTTTTATTAGGTCGTATGTCTCTGCGTTTGCAGGATAACCAAAGGAAACTTGACTTAGCTTATCGCTGTAGGTTGAATATTCGGATAGTAGCTTAATGTGTATCATATTTATTTCATTACTTTGTCCATCTTCCGCTGATCCAAAACCTTATCTAAGGTGACTCTGAATTTTGAAGTATAGTTTGTGCTCCATTTACATTGGAGATTATTTTATAAAATATAATGCTTAAGTGCACTAAGGATAGTAATAAGTATTTGACACAAACTAATATTATTTGTTAATAGATGATATGGAAATATTTAATTAGATTATAAAAGAAAATTATGACTTTCTATAATATTAAGTCCAAATTAATTTCATTAGTAGTTTCAGAAAAAAAACTAGTTATTGTTTTGCTAATTTTTGGTGGATTGTTAAGAGCATGTATTGTTATTAACGCCTACATTGATAAAATTTGGACTAACTTTGAGGACGACAGAGCTAGAATAGAATTCTCTAATAAAATTATTGAAAAAGGGGTCATATTTGAAATTTTAGATTACAAATCACCAGAAGCAATATTTGCTCCATGGGTACCATTCATCATAACAGGAAAGACACTTTTATTTGGTGAAGATTTGTTCGTTTTATTCATATTAAATGCGATTTTAGGTACGCTCACCTGTCTTATCATTTTTTACATAGCAAAAATGTATTTTCAGAACTCCGTGGCAATTTTAAGTTTGTTTTGGAGTTGTGTTTATGTTAATTATCTTCGATATACTGCTACTGCCGGAAACGAAATATGGCTTGTTTTCTTTTTTGTATTAACAGGTTTCTTTGCTCTGAAAATAATGGATGGCAATGCGGAAGCTAAGAATTTAATAGGATTAGGGTTAAGCTTAACATTACTTTCGCATACAGATGAAAGATATTTGGCTTATATATTTTTATTCCCGCTTTTAACTTATTTTACGCCTGCTCATGTGAAATCTAAATCAAAGAAAATGCTTATTGTTTTAGGGGTGATTTTTTTATTATCATTACCATGGCAAATAAGAAATTATATAGTGTATAAGGATATTGTTTTAATTTCGGTTAGGACCACAAACATAACTAAACTATTTATCGATCATGCACCAGATTTAGTATACAAGCATGACAAGGATAAAAATTATTTGACGGCTCAGCAAATTGATTCTATTTCTAATGGATTATTATACACTTTCCCAGATGGGAGAAAATTGAGGCCTGGACAATTTGAGGCAATGAAGAAGGGTAATCTACCACACAAGTTTGGTTTAGTCGAAAAATATTTTTCCCGTCTCTATTTTTTATGGCTTCCTTTCAAATTTAATGACAATTATAGAAAATCAGGTTTCACTTTCGAGGGAAAATGGTCATTCTTACACAATGTGAGTTCGATCTTTTTTTACGGATTACTTCTACCATTTACATTATTTGGTTTTATTAATTTCAATAAATCTAAAAAAAATATCTTCATTTTTTCCTCGATTGTATTAATATTTCATACTTTGATACATGTTGTTGCAATTCCCTACACTCGTGATCGTTACAGGCACCCAGTTGACTTTTTACTAATCATAATTGGATGTTATGGGATAATATGTTTCTTCAAATGGGCAAAAGTAAAATATTTTAATAAACATTAATATTTAAATGTCAGATAAAGTCTTAGTAACAGGTGCGGGTGGTTTTATAGGCTCGCATTTAACAGAACTATTGGTAAAACAGGGCTTTGATGTAAAAGCCTTTGTCAGATACAATGGGAAAAATGACTGGGGATGGTTGGAAACTTCCGAGGTTAGAAACAATATTGAAGTAATTTTCGGTGATATTAGAGACTATGATTCAGTACATTCAGCTATGAAGGGTTGTAGATCAGTTTTTCATCTTGCAGCATTAATTGGGATTCCATATTCCTATGTTTCTCCGTTGGCTTATATTAGAACTAATATTGAGGGTACATATAACATCCTGGAAGCCGGCCGACAACTTGATCTTGAACAGATCCTTGTTACATCAACAAGTGAAACTTATGGTACAGCTCAATACGTGCCAATAGATGAAAATCATCCTTCAGTGGGGCAGTCACCATACTCGGCAACTAAGATTGGAGCAGATCAATTGGCTGATAGCTATTTTAGATCATTTAATACCCCTGTTAAAGTTGTTAGGCCCTTTAACACATATGGACCAAGACAATCTGCCCGAGCTATAATTCCCACTATAATTACTCAGATTTTAGCTGGGAAAACTGAAATCAAATTGGGGAACCTTGATCCAACCCGTGATTTAACTTTTGTCAAAGATACAGCAAGCGGCTTTTATGAGATTTATCGCTCCGAAAGAACTTTTGGAGAGGCGACAAACATTGGAATGAACGAAGAAATAACTGTTGGTAACCTGGTCCAAATGATAGCCGGAATGTTAGGGAAGGATATTACAATTCAGCAGGACAGTCAGAGGATTAGAGCAGAGAAATCGGAAGTTGAGAGATTATGGTGTGACAATTCAAAAATCAAAAAACTTACAGGATGGGAACCCTCATACCAATTGGAATCCGGATTGAAAGAAACAATAGAATTTTTAAAAAGTAATCTTCAGAGATATAAACCGGAGGTTTACAATGTCTGACATAGAATTAAAGAATCGCCCTGAATTGAATATCTCCGGAAGACTGGTGGGAATGAATTATGATCCTCTGGTCATCGCAGAACTTGGTATTAATCATGGTGGATCACTTAAGGTTGCCAAAGAAATGGTCGATGCGGCAGCAGCAGTTGGAGTCGAAATAATAAAACATCAAACTCATATTGTCGAAGATGAGATGAGCAGTGAGGCTAAAAAGGTGATTCCCGGACATACCAAGGAATCAATTTATGAGATCATGGCCAAGTGTGCATTAGACGAAAAAGATGAGAGAGCTTTGCAAGATTATGTACATTCTAAAGGCATGATTTTCATCTCTACACCTTTTTCACGAGCCGCAGCCGATCGTTTGATCTCAATGGATATACCTGCTTTTAAAGTAGGCTCCGGTGAATGTAACAATTATCCATTACTAAATCATATAGCAGAATTTGGTAAACCAATCATTTTATCTACCGGAATGAATTCGATTGAAAGTATTCAAAAGGCAGTCAGAATTTTCAGAGACAAAAAGGTACTGTTTGCATTGTTACATTGCACAAATGTGTACCCTACTCCTCCGGAAATTGTAAGACTAAATGCTATCAAAGAACTTATGATTGCATTTCCTGATGCCGTTGTTGGATTGTCTGATCACACTATTACAAACTATCCCAGCATCGGTGCAGTTGCCTTAGGCGCTTCAATTCTTGAAAGACATTTTACTGATAAAATGGATAGAGAAGGCCCGGACATAGTTTGTTCTATGGACCCCAAAGCCTGTGGGGAACTGATTCAAGCTTCAAGAATTGTAAAATTGGCGAGGGATGGCTGTAAGGGACCGGTCGTTCAAGAAAAATCTACAATCGATTTTGCTTATGCATCAGTGGTTACAATTAAAGAGATCAAAAAGGGTGAGAGTTTGACAAAAGAAAACATTTGGGTCAAAAGACCCGGAACTGGAGAAATTCTTGCTGAATTTTATGAAACTCTTTTAGGAAAAAAAGCAAAAAGAAACGTTGAGATTGATATACAATTATCGTGGAAGGATGTTGAGTAGAAGATGAGAAGAATTTTTATTGTTGTGGAACGAAGAGCAGATTACAGCAGGTTTCGCCCAATTTTGCAAGAAATGAAAAAGGACCCTTTTTTCGAAATATATCTTGTAGTTACCGGAATCTGTCTTTTGGAGACTCATGGAAAAGATATCAATTATATAACCGAAGATGGATTTGAAATTAATGCTCAGATTCCAATGTTTGTTGAAGGATCAGAAGACACCGGTGCCGAAATGGTTCGTTCTCTTAGCCGGGTAATGAAGGGGCTTGTTGCTGAACTTGAAATCGCGAAGCCCGACCTTGTGTTGTCCGGTTTCGATATTGGTGCAAATTTGGCTGTTACCATTGCCGCAGCGCATATGAATATTCCTGTTGCTCACATTCAAGGTGGTGAAGTAACCGGGAGTATCGACGAGAGTATCCGTCATGCTATGAGTAAGTTTGCTCATATACATTTTCCCGCAACCGAACTTTCCAAGGAAAGGTTGATAAAAATGGGAGAACGCCCCGATTCAATATTTGTGGTTGGTTGTCCATCCATTGATGTTCTCATGGATACTCCGGTAATTCCGAGAAAAGAAATTGAGGATAAGCTCTCGATTGACCTCTGTAAACCGACTCTTCTAATGATTCAGCATCCTGTCACTACAGAAAGTTTAAGTTCTTTTGAACAAATATCTGAAACAATCGATGCGATATCTGAGTCCAAAGTTAACTGTATTGTCGCTCTTCCAAATAATGATGCAGGTCACTCGAAGATAATTGAAAAAATTAAATCTTCCGGTTTAAGATGGTATCCAAGTTTGCCAACTGATATCTTTGTGAATCTTTATCGTAATGTATCAGCCTTGATTGGTAATTCAAGTTCCGGAATACATGAAACACCAACATTGAGAATTCCCACTATCAATATTGGGACACGACAACAAGGCAGGGAAAGAGCACCCAACGTAATTGATGTCGGATACAATAAAACAGAAATAGTGGGGGCTATAAAAAAAGCAGTTTTTGATGAACAATTCAGAAATTTTGTAAAAACACTTGATAATCCCTACGGTGATGGTCATTCTGCTCGAAGAATAGTTGAAATACTGCGCACTATCAAACTGGATGGTATTGTTCAGAAAATGTTTTATGACTAGCATTGTTTTGTTGGGTGGTGGTGGATTTATTGGTTCTAAATTATCGGAGCGGCTGCGTGAGCTAAATTATAATGTTGTTATAGCTGATATGCACCGTATCGCTGATTGTACTGATAATTTTTTAGAGCTCGATATATTGTCAGGTTCAAATTTTTCAGAGATTCTGAATAAATTTGATGTTGTAATTAACTTGACAGGTCAGATTACTTCTCCTATTAATGGCTGTTTGAGGTTAAATACTCAAGGCATCACAAACATATTGATGGCTTTGCGGGGAAGTAGTACACAGTTTATTCAAATTTCTACCGTTTCCGTATATGGTACCGCAGATTCTGTTGATGAAGAATCAATATTAAACCCTGAAACTCCCTATGCTGTTTGTAAGTCTTTCGCAGAATTTCTAGTAAAACAAAATTTGAAGGGAGACAATTATTCAATTCTTAGGCTTTCCAATCTTTTTGGGACAGAACAAAAGAAAGGTTTCTTTTCCTATATTGCCCAGGCAGCCGAGGGAGATCATAAACTCGAATTTAATAACGATGGATCTTTACTACGGTATTATTTGCATATTGATGATTGTGTCGAAGCGATTTGCCTTGCGGTTCAAAAACGGCTTACGGGTACGTATAATGTGTGCGGGTTTAAACCATACACTATTAAGGATATCATTGATATATTTGATAAAACTCACAAAATAAAGTTTTCTGTTGAATTTTCAAATATTTTACCGCCTGAAAATATTAAAACTATAAGTTCTAATAAATTTAAAGAATTAACTGGCTACCATCCCATGCGCTCAGTTGAAGATTATATAAAGGAAATAGTGCTGAATGACTAAGAAATTCTCTGAGTTTCTAATAAGCCCGAGATCATCCCTTAGAGAGGCAATGTCTCAGTTGGACAAAACCCACAAAAAGGTGCTTTTTGTTGTGGATGATACCAATCATTTGATCGGTTCTCTTTCCGATGGTGATATCCGTAGAGCCCTTTTAGCAAATGCAGATTTAAATTTGAAAGTCGGCGACTTTTGTAATATCCACCCTCACAAATTGGATATCGATTACGAAACTGCCATGGTGAAAAACCTGTTTGTAGAGCATAATATTTCTGCACTGCCGGTGGTAAATTCTGGAAATTTAGTCTCTGAAATTATATTTTGGGAGGATTTATTTGAGGTAAAGCAACAAAATATTAAAAAGGGAAATTTACAGATACCCGTTCTAATTATGGCTGGAGGTCAAGGGACAAGACTCGAACCCTTTACAAAAATTCTCCCCAAACCTTTGATCCCAATTGGGGAAAAATCTATCATCGAGTTGGTGATAGATAAGTTTCTTCACTATGGTATTGATGAGTTTTATATCACAGTTAATCATAAAGCAAAAATTATAAAATCCTTTTTTGAAGAACTGGATCCGCCTTACAAAGTGAATTTCATTGAGGAAAATGAACCACTTGGTACGATTGGTGCATTAACTCTTATTAAAAATAAAATAGATAAGCCTATTTTAGTGACTAATTGTGATATTGTCATCGATTGTGACTACAGTGAATTTTTAAAATTTCATACTGTAAATAATTATGGTATGAGCCTTATCGCTTCCCTAATTAACCATCGGATTCCTTATGGAATTTGTGAGATAGAAAATGGTGGGAACCTTAAGACATTTTCTGAAAAGCCTGAGCAGTCTTTTCTTGCCTCAACCGGTATGTACCTGATTAATCTTGAAGTTGTTAACATGATCCCGAAAAACACGTTCTATCATGTCACTCAACTCATTGCTAAACTTAAAGATAAAGGGGGAAAAATTGGTGTGTTTCCGATATCTGAAAATTCTTGGGTTGATACAGGTGAATGGGCCGAATATAAGAAGACAACTGCTTTTTTTAATGATCTGTTACACCATTTTTGATACATAGTTTCAAACTGCTTAATTATTGAAATTGTGGGAATTGAAACTATAAAAAAACATAACTGACTGTTGTTGGACCTCGTTTTACAGACAGAAATACTTGAAAAAAATTTGGAATTATGGAGATAACTAGTCCGATCACAATTAAAAAAATGACAATTTAAGATTATTTAGATTGTTACTATCAATGGATAAATATTAAAAGGAGTAGGCAACATATAAATGAAATCGAGTATTGGTCATTTCAGAATGAACATCTTAAGGATTCTGCCATTGAGCAGCGTGATAGGAATTCAACTGAATTAGAGTTAAAAATTTTACAAGATGAAAAAAAAATCAATGAATGGAAAAGTGATTATTATGTTGATGCACTCAAAATGATAGAAAAAATTATCGGAAAAAAATTCACGGAGTGGTTGTCGAAGTAGGTGTTGGGTCAGGAATATATTCATGTTCTGTTGCGGCCAACCCAGGTATAAAGAAAATTTATGCGTTAGAATATGCTCCGAAGACCGTAGAGTTATTAATGTCGTATGTTATAAAAAAGCACAACTTTACTCCAGAAATTGAAAATAAAATATTCCCAATTGTTGGTTCCTTTGATGATATAAAATTACCGGATGAAAGTGTTGACTATATAATAGATGTCGGAAGTTTACATCATTCGGAAAATAGAGAAAAAACCTTTCGTGAATTGTACAGAATCTTAAAGCCTGGAGGATTTCTGGTGGGTGTTGATAGATGCTCATCTAATACATTGTCAAATCTTGAATTGCAGCAGAAACTTAATATTAAGTATTCGAAAGAGTATAAAATTCAGAGAGGCATGGGCCCAGATGAAAAGTTTACGAGGAGAATGAATTCAGAACATGACCCGATTTTGGCAGAATGGGAGTACCTGTTGGCAAAGACAGGTTTTAAGGTAAACATATTTTGGATATATGCTGGCAGCAAAAAAATGTCTGGTTTATTCTTTAAAATTATCATGGGCACTTTTTATAAGATTTTCGGAGAAAAAATGATGCGAAAAAAAATTCGCAAATCAAGAACATGAAAATTCCATATTATCCTTTTTTTAGCAAAAAAAAGCAGCAAATGAATATGTTGATTGTTGCTGAAAAATTACAATTTGTTGAGATGCCCTGACATGGAGTGGGATTCATGAATATATTGGTGACCATTTGCGCTCGTGGGGGCTCTAAAGGAATCCCTGGGAAAAACTTGAGTAAAATTGCAAATTTACCACTTCTCTCCTATTCAACAGTAGTCGCTAAGAAATTTGGTGACATGTACGAAGCAGATTATGGTTTTTCAACGGATAATGTTGAAATTAAAAGTTTGGCCAACAGTCTTGGATTCGATACCGAATATCTTCGGCCTGCATATTTGGCTACCGACACTGCCGGCAAAATTGATACCATTCGCGATTTGATCCACTATGAAGAGAATAAAAACTCTAAAATATACGACTATATCTTAGACCTAGACACTACATCACCTTTAAGAACAGTTGATGATCTTGTCATTGCTTTTGAAAAATTGCAGTCCAATCCTACAGCCCTAAATCTATTTTCGGTGAATAAAGCGAATCGCAATCCATACTTTAATCAGGTTGAAATCAAAGAAAATGGTTTCTTTGACCTGGTAAAAAAAACTCAGACAGCGGTTTTAACCAGACAATCCGCACCCAAGGTTTGGGACTTAAACGCTTCTTTTTATTTTTATCGGAGGTCGTTTTTTGATCTTAATTATAGGAATGCATATACTGAACGATCAATGATATATGAAATGCCACATATGTGTTTTGATCTTGATGAAAAATTGGATTTTACCGTTATGTCCTATCTAATCGAAAATGATTTACTTGATTTTGAATTGATGAAGCTTACCTAAAATGCGTGTTGGAATTGTTGGTTTTGGCTCAATCGGACAGCGTCATACACAAAATTTAATTAATCTTGGTGTTCAGGATTTATTTCTTCTGAGGCTTAAAGGAAGGGGCAATAAGTTAGGAATTAGTGAATACTATTCAGTTGACAGTTTTTTTTGTGAGGATTTTGATTTTGTAATCGTTGCTGTACCAACCTCTGAGCATATAAAATTGCTGAAGGAAGTCATTCTGCGTGGGCGGAATTTTCTATGTGAAAAACCTCTCGTAAGTTCGTTTGGGGATTTGATAGATCTCGAGCAGTTATTACAAAGTTATAGTAAGTTTAATGCTGTTGCAATGAATATGAGGTATCACCCTTGTATCATCGCCGTCAGGAATATGATTCGAAATAAAGTAATTGGAGAAATTCTTAGCGCAAGTTTTTTTGTTGGTCAGTATCTTCCTGATTGGAGGCCAGGTCGTGATTATTCTAACACATATTCCGCAAAGCGAGAATTGGGAGGAGGGGTAACTCTTGATCTCATTCACGAGATTGATCTGGCTGTTCATTTACTGGGCAAACCAACAGAAAAATTGGTTTCAATTGCTGGTAAATTTTCATCGTTAGCTATTGAAACAGAAGATATTACGGAGATAGCTTACATCTCAGAACGAAAGTGTCTTGTTTCTCTACACATGGATTACGTGTTTCGTGGTTATAAAAGGGAAATAACACTTCTTGGGACCCATGGTCATATCATAGTTGATCTTCACACGAATAAAATTAATGTTTCTAATGAAGATTGTTCATTAGTAGAAGAAATCAAATATCCACATTTTGAAAGAAATGACATGTACTTGCAAATGCTCAGTACATACATATCAGATTTGAATAATGGAACCTTCACTTCGCCATCGGTTGAAGAAGGATTACTAACTAATAAAATTGCTTTAACAGTACTTGAACAGAATGGATTAAACAATTGACTCATAACCTAGAAAGCTATTTTGATGTTAAGAACAAAGTAATAGTTCTTATTGGTGCAACAGGTTTGTTAGGATCACGATATACTGATTTTCTTTCCGCATTTGGTGCAAATGTTGTCATTGCCGATATCGACCAAGCAAAATGTGATAATTTAGCGGAAGAAGTAAAAACGAAATATTCAGTTGATCCGTTACCACTCCAAGTAGATGTGACAAACGAAGATGATATTTTAAGTCTATTTACAAGAGTAATAGATAAATATGGTAAGATTGATGTTTTAATCAATAACGCACAAATAAAACCTGAAGGATTTTATGCACCGTTTGAGAGTTACAGCAAAAGTACCTTAATGAAGGTATTAGATGGGAATCTGGGTGGTGTAGTTTTGAGTTGCCGAGAGGCATGCAAACAATTTGTGCTTCAAGGGTATGGTGTTATCATTAACGTATCTTCGGTTTATGGCAATGTAGGAGCCGACCAACGATTATATGATGGTGTGGAAAATATTTACTTTCCAAGTGAGCGTTTTTCATCTCCTGTTTCTTACGCGGTTTCCAAAGCCGGGATTCTAAATCTGACCAGGTATCTGGCATCATATTATCGAGAGAAAAATATTCGAGTGAATTCACTTACTCCGGGTGGAGTTTTTGACAATCACGATGAGAAATTTAATGATCAGTATAGTGCAAGGACACTATTGGGGCGAATGGCTTATTATGATGAGTATAATTCAGCTATCCTTTTTTTGTGCTCTGACGCTTCGAGTTATATGACAGGGGCAAATTTAGTTGTTGATGGTGGTTGGACAGCAATATGAAGTATTCTCTGGCATTAATTGGAGCAGGACAGTTAGGGAGCCGCCATTTACAGGGTTTAGCGCTTCTACATCAGGAACTCGAAATATACATCGTTGATCCGGACCATAATTCGATTGCAACCGCAATAGAAAGGTTCAAAGAGGTTTCAGGATATGACAATAAGAAATTGATTGCATGTCAAAATATTGGAGAGTTACCTAGCATCCTCAATTTTGTTATTTTAGCAACAAATTCAGATGTTCGATATCAAATGTTTGTTGATTTGATTCAACATTATTCTATTGATTATTTTATCTTGGAAAAAGTTCTGTTTCAGGAACTGGATCAATATGATAGCGCACTCCAACTTGTTAGAGAAAAGAACATTAAAGCATGGGTCAATTGTCCTCGTAGAGTATGGCCCCTTTATAAACAGATAAAAGCAGAAATAATGGCGTCTAAAATATGCCACGTATCCGCTTTAGGCTCTAATTGGGGATTAGGATCCAATGCTATTCACATTATTGATTTGGCAGCTTTTCTCCTTAATGGAACAGAATACACAGTGGGAAATATTTCTTTTCGGGCTGAGCCCTTTCCTTCTAAGCGAAAAGGATATTACGATTTCTTTGCATCTGTGGATATAAAGTTTTTAAGTGGAACTACGCTGGAGATGCATTCGTTTCCCGCAACCGACCTGCCTTTTATTGTGAATATATATTGTGAAAATAGTATCTATTCCATCCGCGAGTGGGAAGGTAAGATAGTTGTCATGAAAAAAAATGAAATTGACGTCAACTCTGAATTCCCAGTTGTATTTCAGAGTAACCTGACAAATGAATATATCGAAGAGATTATCTCGAGTGGAAATTGCTCGTTGACACCAATTACTGATTCAATAAAACTGCATCAAACATACTTAATCAGTTTAATGCAATCTATAAATGATCAATTTTCTTTGGACTGGCGTTTATGCAAGATAACATAGTAAGTTTGGTCGGAACCGGGCAAATGGCGATGGAGTATGTAAAAGTACTAAAGGCATTAAATATCGAATTTAATGTAATAGGCAACACCCCATCGGGCTGCAAGAAATTTGAAACTTTGACCGGAGTTCAAGCATTGGAGGGAGGGTATGCACAATATTTGGACAATCTGAGAAAACCTCTCCAAAGCGTAATAATTGCAATTGATGATCTTCAACTTAGCGATGCAGCTGTCCAATTTTGTAGGGCTGGTGCTGAAAAAATATTGGTAGAAAAGCCGGCAGGTTTGTCAATTGAAGAGATTGAAAATGTTATCGAAGCCTCAAAAATCGATAAAACAAATGTCTTTGTTGGGTATAATCGCAGGTTTTATGCTTCTGTTTTGGGAGCGAAGAAATTTATTGATGAAGATGGAGGGGTACTGAGTTTTACATTTGATTTCACTGAATGGGCTCATATCGTTGAGAAAGCAAACAAACATCCTGAGTTGCTTGAAAAATGGCTCATTGCAAATTCTTCGCATGTGATTGATTTAGCCTTTTTCCTTGGAGGAAAACCAGTCGAGTTATCCACTTATAAGTCTGGAAGTTTATCATGGCATCCTGAAGGAGCAGTCTTTGTTGGAGCAGGAACCTCAACAAAAGGTGCAATGTTTTCTTTCCATTCAAATTGGATATCTGCCGGGAGATGGGGTGTTGAACTAATGACACCAAATCGGAAGTTATTATTAAGGCCATTGGAGAAACTTCAAATTATCCCCAAAGGTTCAGTGAAGATTGAAGATGTGGAATTGGATTATACGTTTGATGAAAACTTCAAGCCCGGAATCTACAGGCAAGTCAGTAGTTTTTTGTCTGACGATCCAAAATTACCATCCATTTCTGACCAAAGAGAGAATTTTGAAATTTTTTATAAAATACTTAAGCAGAGTTGTTAATCCATAATGAAAAAAGCAATTATTCAACTATATTATCTACTCGAGAAAAGTGAAAAGAGAACACTTAAATTATTGTTCATAATGATGATTATTGGTTCACTTTTTGAGATAGTTGGAATTGGTGCGATCCCGGCATTCTTGGGATTTTTGATGAATCCTGAGAAGATCAGTCAATATGAAATTGTGAATGATCTAATTAAATATTTTTCGATTGAAGGGACAAATGAACTTTTACTGTGGAGCTGTGGGTTTTTGGTGATAATATATTTCATTAAAAATCTTTTTCTTTCATTTCTTTATTATCAAAAGTCAAAGTTTATTTACACAATCAAAAAAAGGTTTGAGATAGCACTTTTTGAAAAATATCTTAAAGCTCCTTATCTATTCCATTTAGAGACAAATTCTTCCAGCCTCATAAGGAATGTAACCCAGGAAATACCACATATTATAGTGAATTTTCTGTTGCCAATTCTTCAGGTGGTGTTGGATCTGATTCTCTTAATAATAATAATTGCCACACTCATTTATGTTAATCCAACAATAACTTTGGTTGTTGGGTCATCAATTGGGTTACTCTCGCTCTTCTTTCTTTCGATGGTTAAGAAAAAATTGAAGAGATACGGGAAAATGGCATTAGATCATAGGACCTTATTATTAAAACATTTGAATCAAGCTATTGGCGCAATTAAAGAAATAATAGTTATTGCAAACGAATCTTTTTTTATGAAGAAATTTAGCTTCAGCGCTGATAGAAATGCAGTTGCCATGAGATTTCGGCAAACAACGAGTTTGTTGCCAAAGCCGTTCTTGGAATTAATGATGGTTGTTGGTCTGGTCGCTATTACATTTGTTCTTTTTTCTCAAGGACAAACTACTGAAGTAATCATACCAACTATAGCACTGTACGGAATTGCCCTAATCAGGTTATTGCCGGTAATCAGTGCTATGATTACAAATTATGCCAGTATTAGATATAACTATGTATCTGTTGAGCCTGTTTATGACCATCTTATGAACATTATTACAAGAAGGAGAACAGAGGACAAAAAAAATGTCGATTATGAAGATTACGAGTTGAATATTGCTGATCTTTGCTTCCAATATCCCAATACAAACAAAAAAGTATTGGAAAAAGTATCCTTCAAAATCAAAAAAGGGGAGGTGATTGGGTTTGTTGGTTATACAGGTTCCGGTAAAACAACTCTTGTTGATATATTATTGGGGTTACTCCCCTCTGATAGTGAATCAATTTCACTGCACAATAAAAAATACAAAAGCATTTCTGAAATATTTAATGGAAAGGTCGGGTATATTCCACAAACTATTTTTCTAATTGATGATTCAATAAAAAATAACATTGCCTTTGGTGTGGATGAAGATGAGATTAATGAAGATCTCATCCAGCATGTGTTAGAGTTAGCTCAATTGAAAGAATTCATTCAAGAACTGGAATCAGGTATCGAAACTATGATTGGGGAAAGAGGTGTAAGAATTTCAGGTGGGCAAAGGCAAAGAATCGGAATAGCACGAGCACTTTATTTTCAGCCAGAGATTCTAATAATGGATGAAGCAACATCTTCACTGGATAACCAAACCGAAAAATATTTCATTGATGCGATTCAGAGTTTGAGAAGAAATATGACAATATTAATTATTGCTCACAGACTTACAACCATTGAGTATTGTGACCGTATTTATTTTATTAGCGATGGAAAAATTATTGCTCAAGGAGATTATGAGTATTTATTGTCAAATTCAAAAGAATTTAAGCAACTTGTTGCTTCAAATTAGTTGCGTAATTAATACTCCTCTATCGGGTGGGTTGTATAGTCAGTAATTTCAATACCGTATATGTAGAATGTAAATCAAAGCTATGGGAAGCTTATTTTTCTCTGCCTGAACTGGTTTACACTCCAAAACTTTTAATTGGTGATGAACGTATTATCGCATCAGTAAGGAATTTAAAAATAACCTGTATTGAGCGTTCTCGTTTTAGTAATTTAGATATCGAGGCGGATTATGAGATGTCAAAATTTGAATTGTCTATTTTAGAAAGGATTCTTCATAGTAAAGTTCTTAGATATATGTTTTATCGTTTATCAATCGATTACTTTGTACCATCAACTGTTTGCGAAGAGTTAACAAGGAAGTATGTGACTTTCTGGTATTTTTTGATAAATAACCACAAATTACAAGTAATGATATTAAACGAAATGGCCCATTTGCCTTATTCATATATTGGATATTTGATATTCAAAGAAATGGGACTACCAACAATTTTTTCATCTACTTTTAGTGTTAAAGGGAAATCTTATCTCGTTACTTCTTTAGAAAACTATCCCTTTTTCAAACGTTATGATCCTGAGATATTTATTTATCAAGGCAATGAGAACAAAGAACAATTAAATTCTTTGCGAAGTCTTAAAAAATTATTTGAGGTATCACTAACTTCAAAAAAAAATGCAGGTTATATATCTTGTCAACTCGTAAATTTAAGAAATGTTATATTCCCTAAGCTAGCAACAAGATCGTCGTTTAATTTATTTGTCGATAATAGTTTTAGGTATTTGTCTAGTAGATATTATCATTATAGAATATTTCTAAAGACCTTAAAGCGATTGGACAGACTTATTTTCTATAGAATAAATTCTATTACTAAAATCAACGATGAGGACAAGTTTAAAATACTTTTCGCGCTGCACTATGAACCTGAACTTGCTGTATTTCCACTCGCTGGAGAGTACCATAATCAATTGGAAGCTATTAAATCATTAAGTAAAAGAGTTGGAGATTCAGCCGCTATATATGTAAAAGAACATCCTTGGGTATTTGATCCTTCAAAAAATAGAGGAATTGTTAGAACAAAATCCTTTTATCAAGAGATACTCTCACTTTCAAATGTAAGATTGATATCTTATAATATTAATTCTTTTTTATTAATGGAAAAATTTGATTGTATTGCAACTTTGACTGGCACAATAGGATGGGAAGCTTTTCTGAATGGAATACCAACAATTCATTTCGGTTATGCTTGGTATGGTGGATTGCCTTTGACCGCCCAATTCGATGCATCGTTTAATGTTCTGCAGTTTATTAGAAAATCTCAATTATATAAACAAAAAATAAACTATTCACTTGTTTTAAAAACCTTAATGAATGACTTGGAAGATTTTTACATTCGTTCAAAATATTCGAATAATGAAAAATATGAAGAAAAAGCTGTTATTATGAGAAACGCAATAAATAAAATGATTGGGTTTAAGAGTGAATAGAAGAAGTGAAATTCTGTTTTTAACTTCTATTGCGAGTCTTCAGATATCAGGTTTTTTGCAATCAGGAAATCCCGAGTCAATCATTTCAGGCGATAATTTGCTTTTAATCCCCGGATTTTATATTGCTTTTCTTAATAAAGAGATTAAAAAAGTAAAATTAAATTCTATTTCAGTTTCGGCATTTATGTTCGGGGTTATTACAATTTTATTAGTTCCTTTATATGTGGACATCAAAGATAGCGTCGTTTTTGGAACAGATGTTAATATGATGAAATTTGTAAGGACCGGAATACGACTATTTATGGTGTATTCATTTGTGAGCTATCTCAGTATTAGTGTTAGGAATTTTAAATTAGGCGTTCTTGTTGTTTTAGTGATGGGTTCGATAATTGCTATCTCAATGTATGTTCCTGAGTTTTTCGAATCACTTGGCTTTTCTGTTATTCAATGGGGTATACAGGATGACATGAGTAATCCAGAAAGATTTGCAGGAATTAGTGGGGCAAATGTAAATGCTGCAGGAGCCATGTTAACTACTTTATTTGCAGCAACTTTGTATATGCTTCAGATGAAGCTAATCAAACCAAAAACTGCCTTCATGTTGTCTGCACTCTTCTTTATTGGAATATTCAGGACCGCCTCCAGGACAGCTATAATAATCACTATTGTGATATATATAATTTATTTGTTTCAAAGTCAGAAAAAAATTAATATAAAAAAGATCAGTCTCAATTTTATTGCGTTGGCGGTTTTCATTATATTTTTCTACTATTACGGTGAGACAGTTTTGACTAGATTCGAAACAAATCAAAAGGCAGGATATGGTGGTTTAGGCGGCAGAATGAGTTATTGGGTCATGTATCTGAATGATATCATAAATAACCCCCATTATCTTTTAGTTGGAAATAATAAACCATCTACTTATGAACGATCACCGCATAATAACTACATTTGGATAATGTTTCATGCAGGAGCTGTATTCCTTATTTTTGCGTTTATGAATCTGAGAAAAGTCTTTGGACTGAGAAAAAATGTTATTAGAAATACAATTTTGATAAGTATTGACCCACTTTATATTGCTACTCCAATATTATTATATTGGGTGACAGGCACATATCCAATCTCATGGTATGGTTTAATTTTACTAATGGCTACAGGGATATTTCTTAATAAAAACTTGGAAATTACAGACTTATTAAAAGACAGTAATCATTCCAATATTTTAGCCATATCTAATCGGAGAAACTAAATTGAATAATCATAAATTGCCGCTCAAGTTACCTTTGCCTTCAAATCGTTCGTATGAAGAACTTCTTAATCATTTTATGGTTGAGAAACATCTTGCACAAAAACTTAGAACCGCTACCAGGGCAATGCGCACAAAGATATATTTAACTATGTATGATGAACTATTCAGTAAAGTTCCAGATCATCCGAGACTAAAAAGGAGGAAATCAAAAGACTTAACAGAAAGGGCGATTAAGGATAAATATTTACTTCTAAAACCCTTTATTAGAAAAAATATGATTATTGGAGAATTTGCACCTGGTGATTGCATGTTTATTAACCATTGCTCATCCTTGGTGAACAAAAGCTACGGAATTGATATTTCGGATCAAAGAGAACCTATGACAGAGTCACCAGAAAATTTCGAGTTCATTATTTATGATGGATATAATCTCTCAAGGATTCCGGACAACTCGATCGATCTCTTTTTTAGTGATCAATTGATAGAACATTTTCACCCCGAAGATACCGAACTACACTTTAAATTAGTGATATCAAAGTTAAAAGATGGTGGAAAATATATTTTTAGAACTCCGCATGGATTGACCGGTCCTCACGATATTTCGAAATATTTTTCTGATGTTCCGGTAGGATTCCATTTGAAAGAGTGGACACATACTGAACTTAAAAAACTTGTTATGGATTTAGGTTGCAGTAATTACATAACTTATCGTCGCATAAAAGGTTATCAAATAAAAGTTCCATTTCTATATTTTGCTATAAACGAATTCCTCTTTTCAACTCTTATGAAGAATTGTAAATTGCTCAAAAACAAGGCTTTAGGCTCAATTATTTCAGTTTTGGTGAAGTGAAAACAGTACGAAAGATATATTTTCTTGTGCCTCATATCTATCCATGTGGTAGAGGCGGGATGGAAATATTTTACTACTCTTTAATTGATTCTTTCAGTAACTTAATACCCTTAGGAATTCTTACTAGTTGCATTGAGTATCAAAATTCTAACGTTTCCACTTTAAGGTTCAAAAAGAGATTTTTTGGCATACCGGGAACCGGTCGCTTTTATGCAATTATTTCGGCATTTGTTAAGATAATTATAAATAGAAAGGAAATTAAGCTAATCCATTTTCCATACACGGGTAATGCGGGGAAATGGGGGTATGTCTTCTATTTTGTAAAAAAAATTCTCAAGCTCGATTTTATTTTGATGATTCATGGTGGTGGGATGCTCAAATGGGAAAAATATGATGGGAATAGGCTTTTGTTTAAGCATGCAAAAGAAATAATTGCAGTTTCACACCCAATTAAAGTAGAATACGAAAAGAGGACAGGAAGAAACATGCAAGTGATTTTCCCTCTTGTTCCATTCAAAAAGTATAATAAAACTCAAGCTGATGCTAAAAAGGAAATTGGATTATCCGAAAACTCCCTGGTCTTAGTGTTCATTGGGACACTAAAAGAGATTAAAAATCCTCTTAAACTTTTCGAGGCGGTTAAATATTTAGGCATCAACTTTGTTGAAAAACATAGCATAAAGTTAGTCTATATCGGTACGGGACCATTGGAGACAATTCTCGCAGATGCCATAATAGAGGCAAAAATGGAGGAATATATATCCCTTAGGGGTTATAAAAAGTATGAAGAGGTACCTGTGTATTTTAGGTCTGCGGATATTTACATTATTCCTTCACTATCCGAAGGTACATCTAAATCATTACTGGAAGCAATGTTTAATCAACTTCCAATTGTTGCTTCGGATGTATCGGGTATTAATAATGTATTGACTGATAAGTATGATGCTCTTTTGTTTAACGAAGCGGATCCTCATGATTTAGCAGCTAAATTAAAACTTGTGGTTGAAGGAATAGTGGATCGGAATCTGCTTGGGAAAAATGCTTTTGATACATATAATAGGCTTTTTTCGTATGAGAAAATGATGGCAGAATTAGAAAAATTTTACAACAAATGAATTATTGATATGAGAATTGCTATACACCTTTCACCAAGTAGGACTGCGTCGCAGGAGTTTTTAACATATGAGAGAATTCTTCAATATAATCAAATAGAATCAGTTCGTGTTCATATCGACGATATTGACTTTTGGGATAAAATCAAAGAATGTGATGCTTTTGTTTTTAATTGGCATCATTTTGATGACCAAAAACAGATTGCAACCACAATTTTGCCTGTTATTGAAAACGAATATCAGATCAAATGTTTCCCGGATTACAAAACTTCGTGGCACTATGATGATAAAGTAAAACAGTATTACTTACTGAAGAAATATAACATACCTATAATTGAGAGCTGGATATTTTTTAATAAATCTGATGCATTAAATTGGTTAAGCACAGCAAAATTCCCTGTGGTTTTTAAGCTAAAAAGTGGTGCCGGTTCACTTAATGTTGCTCTAGTTCGGACTTTTTCAGAGGGTCGAAAATTAATACTAAAAATGTTTACTTCCGGTGCTCATTATGGAAAATTGCCGATAAAAGACACAACTGCTTCGGTTGATTTTAATCTTTATAAATATGCTCGCAGGATACTGGGGAATGTGGTAAGGAAAATTAAAGAAGAGGGGAGATATCGAATTTGGGCTATCAATATGGGATATGTAATGTTTCAAAAATTCATCCCAAATAATTTTCATGATACACGCATAATTGTGATTGGGAATCATGCCTATGGCGAAAAAAGATTAAATCGAGAGAATGACTTCAGGGCCTCCGGAGGAGGGAGATTAATCTTTGACAAGGAAGAAATTGATTTACAATTTGTAAAATTAGCATTTGAAATTTCGAAAAAGATGAAATTTCAATCGATGGCATATGATTTTATGTATGATGTCGATGGTTCACCGGTTATTTGTGAGATAAGCTATACTTTCCCCCATCAACTTTTTTATGAAAAATGTCCCGGCCATTGGGATGAAAATCTTGTTTGGCATGAAGGAAATTATTCTCCACAACTTTTTGAGCTGGAAATCCTGCTTGGTACTGACCTTTTGCAACCAGATTTTTTCAAGAATCCAATCCCAAAAGTATATTAAATTGATCTCAGCAAAGATAAAACTGCTTCACATTATTGATAGTCTGAAAGTTGGTGGTAAAGAGAGGCAATTATTAAACTTGATAATGTACCAACAGCATCACTACGATCTATTCATTCTGATTGCTAATTCTGAAGTAAGTTTATCAGAAATATATGAAGCTAAAGTGCATTTGGGATTTTTGCCCGTCAAACGCAAATCAATAGGGTTCCAATTTTTTCTTAAAAAGTTCATTGAACAAAACAAAATAAATCTGATACACACATGGGATGCAATCTCAACTCTAACTGCTTTGCCTAATTGTATTCTGAAAAATATTCCGTTAGTGAATGGTTCGATTAGAGGAAGTGCAAAGATTAGTAGTTTTTCAAAAAAATTCTTTATAAACAAAATAAATTTTTGGCTATCCGCGATAAATATTTCAAATTCTTTGGCTGGGCTCAATGCTTTGGCTGTATCTAAATCAGAAAAGTTTGTTGCAATTCATAACGGGTATCTTCCGAGAACTATCAATAGATCCGTCAATGATGTCAAAAAAGAATTAAATATCAATGCTGAAAACGTAGTTGGTATGGTCTCTAATTTTAGATCCGGGAAGGATTTTGATACTTTTTTCTTTGTAGCTGATTCAATATGCCGGGTAAGAGATGATGTCGTTTTTGTTGCCGTTGGTGCAGGTCCCGATTTTGAAAAATATCAGCAAAAATATCGTGGTCTTTCTTCTAAGATTCTACTTCTCGGTCACAAAGAACATCCTGAGGA
Organism: Ignavibacteriales bacterium; assembly: GCA_021740915.1. Lineage (GTDB taxonomy): Bacteria > Bacteroidota > Ignavibacteria > Ignavibacteriales > Melioribacteraceae > JAIOYW01. The sequence goes on from JAIOYW010000003.1 coordinate 67,936, forward strand.
ATATATGAATTGTTTTGATATTTCAGTACTGCTTTCATATGAGTGTTCTGAACACGGTGAAGGAATCTCAAATTCAATTATGGAGTATATGGCCTTAAAAAAGCCAGTCATTGCCACTAGAAGTGGAGGTAATCCGGAAATTGTGTCACATAACGAAACAGGTTTATTAATTGAACCCAAGAGTACCAGGGAGTTCGAGAATTCTCTTCTTTTTCTTCTGACCAATCCAAAGATAGGTATTCAAATGGGAGAAACAGGGTACAACATGCTTTCAAGCAATTTTTCAATTGAAAAAATGGTTTCATCCTACGATAACATATACTTAAGAATATTGGCACGCTACAAATGAATTGGATCATTACCAACTACAAAATGAATCTTGACAACGCATTTAGTCAACCAAATTATATTGTCCATACTTCAGAGACAGGATCCATAATTTTTTGTGAAAGGGGCACTCCGGCTTTTATTATAGATGGTTACATACTCCCTCGTGCAGCGGTTGCCAGCCAATATGTAGGAATGACACAACAGGAGTTCCTTTGCACGGTCTTTGCACAATATGGAGATGATTTTATTAAGTTCACTAAAGGTTCATTTAACCTCATTGTGCTTAAAGATAGTTCATTCACTATCTATAATGATACGCACTCTATAAAAAAATTTTTCGTCTATCAAAATGGTGACAAATTCCTAATTTCGAATAACCTAAAAAGTCACTCTAGCTATTTGGAGTTAAAAGTTTCAAAAGAAAATCTTGCCATTTTCCAATTGTTTAATCACTTCATTGGTGGATACACACTCTTTGAGGGAATTCGTTACAGTCTGCCGGCAACATGTTTGCGTCTGAATGGTAAATTAGAATCATTTAACTATTGGAGTCCACAAGATCTTTTTGAGGGGCGAATCACTCCAATTGACATTTTTGATTTTGCACGTAATTGGGAAAAGTCTGTCAGAGGGTATGTAGAATTCCTGAAGCCGAGTGCTATTTCTCTAACTTTGACGGGAGGGAATGATAGCAGAATGGTACTCGCTGCATTACTCCACAGCAATATAAAGCCAAAAACTTTCACTTACGGCGAGCCTTTATCTGCCGATGTGGTCATATCGAAAACTATAGCTGAGCAAACAGGACTCAGTCATGATTCACATTTTGTAAAAGAGCCCTCAATGGATTGGTTCTCTTCTCAAGCAAAAAAAATAATTGAGATGGGTAATACTTTGATAAATATTCACCGGGCACATAGACTGGATGCAGTTGAACGAGAATCTTCACAGGTGAATTCCGAGATGTTGTTTACAGGATTGGTCGGAGGTGAGTATATCAAAATTCCGAGGATCAATGGTGTTACTATTCCAAAATTATTTGTGGATTTGGACCAATTAGATGACAAATTCAAACAAAATTCTTTGGTAACACAGAGTCTCCAAGCAATAGGTATTAATACAGCCAATATTGATACTGAACAAGTCCTCGATAAAATTATTGAGGTTATTGCCCCTTACTCCAAACTGACAGACATTCAGAAAAGATTCTGCTATACCCACATTTATTATGCAACAGTTCACCACACCCAAGACCCGGTTATTTTTGGCAGTCAGTTTAAATATGTTGTTAATCCTTTTATGGATATTGATTTTATGGAATTGCTTTCAAAATCAAAGTTTTGGTATATAAACAGTAAATGGGTATTTTTTCAGACTATTTTTCATTCTTATCTTCACGTAAAAGTAACCGATATCCTCTATCCTCAACTGTCAACAATATTCTATGCGAAGAATGGCGCTTATACCGGTAAGGAATTTCTAAAGCACCCCTTGAGATCTATACTTAAAAGATTTATTAAAAGGTTACTAAAATCAGGTTCAACATATCCGCCGAACTTTACTTTAAGGGAGTGGGTGTCTGAATATTCCTCATCTGAGTTAATAAAATTACATACATCTGTGAAAGAAGTGTTTGATGTTCAGTTTTTACAAACATATTTGATGGATGTGAAAAAAATGACTACGGAAGAAAAGTGGAGCAAAATCACAAATCCAATAAACCTCTCACTGAATCTCCAATACTATGAAAAAACATAAAGTTGTAATACTCGCTAACGAGAACCCAAATGACCATTCTTTATGGATCGACGCGTGCAATGACTACAAAGATAGCGTTGACTATGCTGTTGTTAAATTGACTCGTAGTGATTGGTTTGAACAGCTATGTATGTTACCGTGTGATTATTTATTGGCACGACCTCCTGGTATCTCTTCGAATTTTAAGTTGTTATATGATGAAAGAATAAAACTAATAGATGAAATTCTCAAAATTCCCATATTTCCAACACCAAAAGAGATTTATTTATACGAAAACAAGAGATTTCAATATTCTTGGTTAAAGCTTAATAATATCCCCCATCCGAGAACCGATATATTCTATGACAAAAATGAAGCTTTCGATTTCTTAGCTCAAGCAACTTTTCCAATTGTGGCCAAATCGAATATTGGTGCTTCTGGAAGTGGTGTTAAAATTTTCAAAGACAAAAAGCAGTCACTCGAATATATTTCGTCAGCATTTTCCGAGAGGGGCATAACACGGCGATGGGGACCAAATCTTGCGAAAGGTAATTTACTCTCACGTGCCTCCCATTATTTTTTCAATATGAAAGATATTAAGACCAAGATCAGTGGTTATGCTGCAGTTAGAAAGGCAACTCAGCAAGGATTTGTGATTTTTCAGGAATTCGTTCCTCACACGTTTGAATGGAGAGTCGTTGCGATTAATAATTCTTATTTTGCACACAAAAAACTGGCCATTGATGGTAAAGCAAGTGGCACACTCTTGAAGGATTATGATCGCCCGCCACTATATTTGTTTGATTTCGTTGAAAAGATTGTCTCCGCACACTCATTGACCTCTCAGGCGATTGATCTTTTTGAAAATGAAAACGGAGAGTTTCTTGTTAATGAAATGCAATGCATCTTTGGCCAGTCTGATCCGTATCAAATGTTAGTAGATGGTGTTCCTGGCAGATATTTTAAAAAATTCGGAAAATGGGAGTTTGAAGAGGGGGTGTTCAATAAAAATGCATCTTTTAACCTGAGATTGGATAGTGTCTTGGAACTTATCTCAAAATCCAACGATTAAATCTTTTCATCACAGGTCAATTTAGAGTGTTTCATAATAACCTACTAAGTTAATCCTTACATGCCTAGAATTTAAGGAAAATATGCCGTCCAAAAATAAACTTCGTGTTTTATTTGTGTCAAGTGGCAATTCCCCGCAAGGTATTTCGCCATTGGTTCTTTCTCAGGGTAAATCCATGGAAGAACAAGGGATGGACATTGTTTATTTTACTATTAAGAAATCTGGTTTAATAGGATATGTCTCAAGTATTCCTTCGTTAAAACGAATTATCGGGATGCAAAAACCAGACATTATTCATGCTCATTACTCTTTATCGGGTTTTGTGTCTGGTTTGACATTTACCAATACTCCGATCGTTGTCTCTTTGATGGGGTCAGATGCAAACATGGGATCAAACTATAGTTCTTTAATCAGAATATTCGCAAAAAAAATATGGTCTCGAGTTATTGTAAAAAGCGCTTCCATGAACAGAGATTTGAAACTTAGTAATGTAAATGTTATTCCCAACGGTGTCGATTTAAATCGGTTTAAATGCTTGGATAAGGCGGAATCTAAAACGCTTGTGAGATTTGCGACTGACAAGATAGTTATTTCATTCTTTTCAGACCCAGCCCGATATGAAAAGAATTTTAGTCTAGCTCAAGAGGCGGTTTACAGTTTCGAGAATGCAAAAAATATTGAATTCCGAGTCATTTACGATATCCCCTTTGACTCGGTACCAATTTATCTTAATGCAACTGATATATTAATATCTTCTTCATTATGGGAGGGATCACCTAACATAATAAAAGAGGCTATGGCATGTAATGTCGTCGTAGTGGCTACTGCCGTTGGAGATATCCCTGAATTATTTGATGGAACATCAGGGTATTTCCAATCTTCACATGATTTAAAAGATATGATCGATAAACTTAATAATGCATACGACCACATTGTCAATAAAAGAGCGATTAATGGGAGAGAGAAGATTATTGATGCATGTTTAGATTCAAATTCTATCGCTGCAAAATTGTGTATGTTGTATAATGAAGCGAAAACAAGAAATTCAAGTGGAAGTTAATGATCATTATGAAAGTACTAATTGATATAGGCCACCCTGCTCATGTGCATTATTTCAAAAATCTTATAATTCAATTGGTGAATTTTGGTGAAACAGTATTGGTCGTCGCACGCGACAAAGAGGTTTCACATTTGTTACTTGATAGCAATAATATACCCTATTGTTCACGTGGGGCTGGCGGCACTTGGTTTTTGAGTAAGGCCTTATATCTTTTTATTGGCACCTGGAGGGTACTGAAGGTTGCACAAAAATATAAGCCTGATGTATTCCTTAGTGCTGGTTCAATGTATGCTTCTGTTGCTTCAAAAGTTATGAATAAACCACATATTGCTATTGAAGATTCGGAAAATTTGGAACAGATCAGGATTTACAAACCTTTTACTGACTTAATCATTTCTCCAAAGTATTGCAAAAAGAAATTTGGGGCAAAAAATATTAGAATTAATGGATTTTTGCAAAGTGCATATCTTAGATCAGAATATTTTACACCTAATGAGAAAATATTTGAGGTGCTTGGATTGCAATTTGGAGCTCCATATTTTATCTTAAGATTCGTAGCTTTGGGAGCCTCCCATGATAGAGGATTAAAAACTTCCAATATCCACGAGCGTTACTTATTGGTTGAGGAACTAAAAAAGCATGGTAGGGTATTTATCAGTTCAGAAGGATTGCTGCCGGATTCACTGTTGGAGTATGCAATAAAGATTCCACCGCATCAGATGCATGATGCAATTTACTATTCTAAAGCTGTTCTTGGAGAGAGTGGTGCTATGACTAACGAAGCTGCATTTTTAGGAGTACCAAGTTACCTCTTAGTCGATCCCAATCTTGGTGTTCATTATGGATTTAGAGATCTTGGATTGAAAAAAATATTTCAAGGTTTTTCCGACACATTCAAGAACGAATTGAAAACTGATTTAATCAAGTTAGATTTAATTCAGGAAAACAATAGAACGATTGCATTGGAATATCAAAAAAAAAGTTTAGATCTAACAGTTTTTTTACATTGGACATTAAATAATTTGCCAAAATCTCTAGACTTGGATTTCATAATGCATTCTTACTGGAGCGATAATGTACAATAAAATATTAATTCTTGCACCTCACACTGACGATGGAGAACTTGGTTGTGGAGGAACAATAGCTAAATTTGTTGAAGAGGGTAAACATATTACGGTTGCTGCTTTTTCAACAGCCGAAGATTCTGTACCCGAAGGTTTTCCAAAAAATGCACTTGAGGGAGAATTCAAATCAGCAATGTCGGTACTTGGAGTTCCCGAGGAAAACCTAATAATTTATAAATTTAAGGTTCGACATTTCCCAGCATTCAGACAAGAAATTCTTGAAGAATTAGTTAAAATACGTAGCAAAATTAATCCAGATCTTGTGTTTGTCCCATCTCCTAATGACATCCATCAAGATCATCAAGTAATCACGGCTGAAGGATTACGAACTTTTAAGAAAGTTTCTATCTTAGGTTATGAATTACCATGGAACAATATAGTGTTTGAGACAAAGTGTTTTGTGCCTCTTGAACGGCGGCATATAGAGAAGAAAATTCTGGCATTGGAGTGCTACAGAACTCAACAGCACCGGTCATACCTTAGTAGCGAATTTATAATTGGGTTGGCAAAAACAAGAGGAACTCAGTTTGAGAACGCATTTGCAGAGTCATTTGAAGTACTACGGCTAATTTTATGATTTACAAGATTAGCAAGCAATTTTTGGAAGAGAATATTGATGAGTTTTTGGCTTTAATTCAAGATGTTGAGCACGAATATTGGTCGAATGAAAATTTTTTTATTGAACTTCCCGGTAAATGGGAGTTCAGTTTTTATTTTAGAATGAATGATGTGATTGCGGGGTTTATTATAGTTTCCGAGAAAGGAAATTGTTTGCATATTCACAAATTAATGGTTAGAGAGGATTTACGTGGCCGCAATGTTGGAAAAAAACTGCTTGATAAACTTTCTGTGGTTGCCATAGAGAAATTTAATAAGTTGTCACTGAAAGTTTACTCAAATAATCTTCGTGCTATACACTTTTACGAGAAAAATGGTTTTTCACAAATAAACCTTTTTAATGACTTAATTTATATGGAGAAACAGATAAATTGAGAATTGGAATTCACCAACCCAATTACATGCCATACCTCGGATTTTTTGAGAAATTTGTCAAATCTGATGTTTTTGTTATTCTTGACCATGTTCAATACACTAAAAATGGATTCCAGAACAGAAACAAAATTTATACTCATAATGGTCCCATTTGGTTGACAGTACCGGTTCAATACAAGCTTGGGATTGAAACGAGCAGCATAAAAATCGATAATACAAAAAAATGGCGAAAACAACACCTATCTTCAATTAGTCAAAATTACTCAAAATCTCCATATTTTGATGAAATTATGCCAGATCTGACAAGGATATTTTCTAATGAATGGGTCTACCTTAAAGATTTGAACGAATCATTGTTAATGTATGCTTTTTCTATTCTGGACTCTGCTAAGAGGATAATACACTCGTCGGATCTTGGATTAAAATGTACCGGATCTGACCTGATTCTGGAAATTTGTCAGCAAGTGAACGCCACGGATTACTACTCAGGTGCATCAGGGATATCATACCTCAATTTGGAACATTTTAAAGATGCAAAGATAGATGTTGTTTTTCAAGACTTCAAGGCACTCGCCTATAAGCAAATGCATGGCAATTTTGTCCCAAATCTCGCATTCATTGATTTTCTTTTCAACGAAGGCATTCATAATTTCAAATACAATATTTTTTCTTGAGAGCAAATGGATCGAATTAATTTATTCCAAATTGAGAATATTAAAAATTTTTGGAATAATCAGGAATCACATCTGACTGTAACAGTTAAGTTTGAAAGGGATGGGCATTTGTTAGGCATCCTGCAAGGGTTGTTATTTAACGACCCAGGCTTAAAAGGTAAATTTAGTCGTAGATGTATTGTTTGGGGGGGGCCAGTTATTGCCGAAACAGCCAAAGATAAAAATGCAATTTGTTGGGAACTGCTCGAAAATTTTCTGGTTCAGATCAATAGTAGGGCAATTTATGTTGAATTCAGAAATTTATTCGATTGTTCCAAATATCGAGAAATTTTCGAGGAATTTGGCTTTGAATATTATGACCACTTGAACTTCATCAATTTAATAGATGACGAAGTTTCCGTTAAAAAACGGATTAGCCAAAGTAAACTTCGACAGATTAAAAAGTCAATAAAAGCAGGGGCTGAAATCATTGTGTCAACCGATGAAAATGAAATCAGAGAATTCTACCGAATCCTCTCAGAACTTTACCGTTCCAAGATTAAAACACCACTACCCGACATTGACTACTTCCTCAATTTCACAAAATATAAAATTGGTGTTTATCTTTTAATAAAATACCAAGATCGAATCATCGGGGGTCTGATGGGTGGAGTTTATGGTGATACAATTTATGAACTTTATGTATGTGGTGAAGATGGTAAATATAAAGATGTTTATCCGAGTGTTTTAGCTACGTATGCCGCACTTGATTATGGCCTGAAAAATAATCTAAAGTATTTTGATTTTCTTGGCGCCGGAAAACCGAATGAGGATTATGGTGTGAGGGAATTCAAAAAAAAATTTGGCGGTGAATTGGTCAACTATGGCCGTTTCAAACTGATCCTTAACAAGCCTTTATATAAAATTGGTGAACTTGGGATAAAATTACTTAAGAAATATGGTTGATTTCACACTCCGATATTTGAACAGACTACTCTATCTCCTCAAGGAAGTAAATTTTGATTTTTATTCATTTGTCGATTTTATAAAAAATCAGCAAAAAAAACTCGTCCTCCTCCGTCACGATGTCGATCTCAAGCCAGAAAACTCCCTTGCTACAGCTAAGCTTGAACATTCTCTTGGGATACAGGGCACGTATTACTTTCGTATAATTTCGGAAACATTCAAACCTGATATCATCAAAGAAATTTCTGATCTTGGTCACGAAATAGGTTATCATTACGAGGATATGGATCTTGTTGAGGCTGCCGATTTGGAAAAACATATCGATCTTGCCTATGAGAGTTTTTGCAGGAATCTTGAGAAATTACGCAAAGTAGTTCCAATCAATACGGCTTGTATGCATGGCAGTCCCCGGGCAAAATACGATAACAAAATGATCTGGTCAAAATTTAATTACCGGGAGCTCGGCATTATCGGCGAGCCCTATTTCGACATCGATTTTAACGAATTCCTATACCTTACCGACACCGGGCGGCGCTGGAATGGTGATAAAGTAAGCGTAAGGGACAAGGTTAATACAAAATACAATTTCAATTTTAAGTCCACACAGGACATAATCAACGCGATTCCTCAGTTGCCCGATAAGATCATGATCAATATTCACCCACAGCGCTGGAATGACAAACTTATCCCTTGGACAACAGAACTTGTGTCGCAAAATCTTAAAAATATAGTTAAATACTTCCTGATACGTTCCCGTAATAGCAGATTTTAATCCTCTTTTACCTGCCTTTTTGTAAGCCCTATTTTTTCTATTTGATTTTCACTTTTTGGAGCCAATCCTTTTTGGGTTTTCCGAAGGCATTCTGGTTCCTGTTTGCTCAGTATGCTTTCACTAATGTAATTAATATGCAACTGACCAGCCCTTTTTCTGGCGTTTTTTGATTATAATCTAAAACTCAGGGAGCAAAACGTCATACCGCAATACTACATTTTATTATTAAGATTCTGCGCGCCAACCCGGGTTAAATTTCAGATTTGAGGACCGAGTCTTTTTTTGAATCCTGTCTCTTTGCAGTCTGTTGCGAAATTTCCTTATATTTAGAAAATATAAAGTGAAAATATTATGAGTGATATTAAACAAAAATCAATCCGCAAGAAAAAACAACTGCCAATAATTATTGAAAAGGACGAGGATAATTTTTATGTGGTCGAATGTCCGGTATTTGAAGGCTGCTATTCACAAGGGGCTACTCTCGATGAAGCTTTGAAAAATATCAGAGAAGTTGTCGAGTTAATTCTGGAGGAAAAATCCAATTATAAAATCCTTAAGGATTATAATCCTTCAGAGATCAGTTTACATACAATAACAATTTAAATTATGTCCGGATTACCAATAATTCAAGGTAAAGATGTTATTAAAGCTTTGCAAAAAATTGGCTATGAAAAAACCAGGCAGAAAGGTAGTCATATCAGATTGCAGTGTACCGGCAGAAAATCTATTCTTGTGCCAGACCATACTATTGGCAGGGGTTTACTTCGCAAAATATTAAGAGATGCAAGTATTTCTCCCGAAGATTTTATTAGATTGCTGTGAAATTTTAGACATAATTTATTTTAAGCTAAAATAATAATTCGTAAAAACTTTATTTTGCAGGGATGATAAACATTCATCCACAGCGCTGGAACGACAAACTTATCCCCTAGACGACAGAACTTGTTTCGCAAAATCTTAAAAATATAGTTAAATACTTCCTGATACGTTCCCGTAATAATAAGTAACAAATTCCCTCCTTCTTCTGCAGTAATAGCCACATTCCTTTAAGAATTAATTCTTCAGTCTCCCCATTTCAATTATTCCTGTTTCCGATCCCAATGCTACTCATTGTTTTTGTAAAGAAGAGAATCCGAAATCCCTTTCCTTTTGTAATCAACCAAAAGGCATGCAATATTTAGCCCATTATCAGCATAATCTTATATTATTCGATAAAATTCTGAGCGCTTAATCCCAAGAAATATCACTTGTGAAATTTCCGTCAAAGAAATTGATGATAATTACATAAATTTGCGAAACAAATATCTCTGGATATGTCAAAAACTCTTGTGACTTACGGGGCGGAGCTGTATCCGGATTGCTGTAGTTTTTAAAGATAATTGAACCGATTATCGATTTACTTCATATTCATACCTTCCCAAAAAATTTCATAATCTATTGATCAATACACATTAATAATAACCGACTATTGATATTTATTCTATAGTTTCGAAGAGTAATTACTATTTGTTCTTGGAATTCTAAAATACTTGGATATTGATAAATTAATGTGAGAGTTCAAAATCCGTTTGGATTTGCTGAAAAGGAATTGGTAATAGGATTACCGGGGTAATTATTTAAATTGGATTCTTTTCGTGCAGTTTAGCTGTATTTGAAATACATCCTGATATCCGTTCCACCAATTAAATTTCCGAATTTACAGAAACGCATCTAGGCTGAAATAATGGAAGACGAATAGACAACAATATCCAGCCGGATAAACAAGATGGTTTATATACTTGATTAGCAAAATGAGAATAGTTCAATTATTAATTACAAAAACAGTTTATACAAGCACTGTATTATTCTAATCCCTTAAATACCCTTTCGAATAGTTTAGAGATTTTTATACGAGTAATTATAAAATTTGCGGCTATATACTTATGTGCGTCTAATAATGGAATCAATTCAAAATGCTTGAAGAATTAATCGGAATTGCAATAGAAGCGGGAAGAGCCGTGCTGGAAATCTATACTTCTGACACATTTTTTGTAAAAGAGAAAAGTGATAAGTCTCCTCTCACACTTGCCGATGAAAAATCGCACGATATTATTTATAAAAGATTGACCGCAGTTTTTCCTGATATACCTGTGATATCTGAAGAGGGAAAAGATATAGCATACGATCTTCGAAAAGGGTATGAACGATTTTTTCTCGTTGACCCACTGGATGGCACAAAAGAATTCGTAAATAAAAATGGCGAATTCACTATAAATATAGCCCTGATTGAAAATAACCTGCCTGTTGCCGGGGTTATTTATATTCCGGTAAGTAATGAAACATATTACGGATCGGTTCACCTTGGTTCCTTCAAAATCGATTCAGCGGGAATTGTTTCTCCGATCAACGTCAGCAGCAAATCGATAGACGACGAATTGGATGTTGTCCAAAGCAGATCACATTCCGGCGAGGAAGAATCACGGTTTTACTCCAAATATAGAGTCCGAAATAAATTATCTAAGGGAAGTTCACTTAAAATTTGCCTTGTGGCAGAAGGAAAAGCAGATCTTTACTTTAGAAGCGGACCGACTTATGAATGGGATATCGCTGCAGGACATGCAATTCTTCTTGGTGCAAATGGGTTTTTTGTTACAAAAGATTATGAAAAGCAAAACTATAATAAGCCCGCTTTGCTTAATACAGGATTTGTTGCTTCCTCCTTTCCTGTCACGGGTCTGAAATAATTGTGTGCGAGGAAAAGAGTAGCCGGTATGGTAAACGAATCTGAAAATAATCTGCTCTGGCATCCTAATAGTGTAACACGAGAAGACAGGGAAAAAATAAATTATCAGAGGGGAGTATGTCTCTGGTTCACGGGATTAAGCGGTAGTGGAAAATCAACTATTGCGAACGAACTTGAGCGACACTTGAACCATTCGGGTTATAGAACTTATTTACTGGATGGTGACAATATAAGGTTAGGTCTAAATAAAGACCTTGGTTTTTCAGAGAAGGATAGAACAGAAAACATCAGAAGAATCGGTGAAATTGCAAAATTATTTGTTGATGCCGGAATAATAGTTCTGACTGCTTTTATATCTCCATATAGAATAGATAGACAAAATGTCCGCGATCTCTTAAGTCCGGGCGATTTTATTGAAATTTTTGTAAATGCTGATATTAGTGTATGCGAAAGTAGGGATCCGAAAGGGCTTTATAAAAAAGCACGTGCCGGTAAGATAAATAATTTCACAGGTATTTCAGCTCCGTATGAAAAACCATTAAAACCCGAGTTAAATCTGATAAATGCTGACGAGGGGGATATTATTCAAAATACCGGAAAAATACTTAACTTTTTATACGAAAGAAACATCATAAAAAATACTTAAACTAAACCATTCAATTAATTTAACGAAGTATGGAAAGATATTACATAACACATCTTAAAGAACTAGAATCAGAATCAATTTATGTGCTGCGTGAAGTTGCTGCACAGTTTGAAAATCCCGTACTCCTTTTCTCCGGAGGCAAGGATTCTATCGTCTTGGGGTGGTTATCCAAAAAGGCGTTTCATCCGGCTAAAATTCCCTATCCGCTTATGCACGTCGATACAGGGCATAATTTTGATGAAACAATGGTTTACAGGGATAATTTTATTAACCTACTTGGAGCCCGTCTGATTGTCGCTTCCGTTGAGGCATCTATACGAAAAGGGCGAGTCAGCGATGAGACCGGGAAATATGCTTCCAGAAATGTTGCACAGACAACTACTTTACTCGATGCAATAGAGGAGCATAAATTTGATTGTGCTATTGGTGGTGCCCGGAGGGACGAAGAAAAAGCAAGGGCGAAAGAGCGATTTTTCTCTCATCGGGATGAATTTGGTCAATGGGATCCCAAAAATCAGCGCCCTGAACTGTGGAATGTTTTTAATGGAAAGAAAAATCCGGGAGAGCATTTCCGTGTTTTTCCATTGAGTAACTGGACGGAAATGGATGTTTGGCAATATATTGCAATGGAAAATATCCCGATTCCTTCAATCTATTTCGCTCATAAAAGAAAAGTGGTTCACCGCGATGGTATCATGCTTGCGGTTTCACCTTTTGTTCAAATTGATAAGAGTGATAATGTTGAGGAATTAATGGTCCGGTGCCGAACAGTAGGCGATTTAACCTCAACGGGTGTCTGGCGTTCTGATGCGGCCACTATTGAAGATATAATTAATGAAGTCGCAGCCTCCAGAATTACGGAAAGAGGGGGAAGATTTGATGATAAAAGATCGGATACCTCCATGGAAGAAAGAAAGATTAAGGGATATTTTTAATCAAGATATTTATTAAAAGTTTATCCAGGATAGAAATCTAATTGTGATTTATAAGTATTGATGAAATAATCTTATGCACGCGAAGACATATTTAGATATGGAATTACTCCGGTTCACAACTGCAGGATCAGTTGATGACGGAAAATCGACTTTGATTGGAAGACTTCTCTTTGATTCAAAAGGTATTTTTGAGGATCAGTTGGAAGCAGTTAAAAGGACCAGTGAAAGAAAAGGACTGGAAACAGTTGATCTGGCATTATTGACCGATGGTTTACGGGCCGAAAGAGAACAAGGTATTACAATAGATGTGGCTTACAGATATTTCGCGACACCGAAAAGAAAATTTATAATCGCTGACACCCCTGGTCATATACAATATACCAGAAATATGGTCACTGGAGCTTCGACGGCAAATCTGGCGCTTATTCTTGTTGATGCGCGTAAAGGTATTGTTGAGCAGACGAAACGTCATTCTTTTATTGCTAGTTTATTAGGCATACCTCATCTGGTGCTGTGTGTTAATAAAATGGATCTTGTTGAATTTTCGGAAGAGCGGTTTGATCAGATCGTGGCTGATTATAAAGGCTTTGTGGCAAAAATGGATATTAAGGATGTACGCTATGTTCCAATTAGCGCATTAAACGGTGATAATATTGTCGAAAGATCAACGAATATGGACTGGTATAAAGGTGCGACACTTTTACATCTTTTGGAGACAATCCATATTTCGAGCGATTACAATCACCAGGATCCGCGTTTCCCGGTTCAGTATGTAATCCGTCCACAGAAAGTGGAAGGATATCATGACTACAGAGGATTTTCAGGCAGGATTTCCAGCGGGATATTCAGGGTTGGAGAAGAAATTATGGTGCTTCCTTCGGGGTTTTTATCAAAGATCAAATCCATTTCTTATGTCGGTCAGGAAGTAAATGAAGCTTTCCCTCCAATGTCCGTTAGTATTGAGTTGGAGGATGACATTGATATCAGCCGGGGGGATATGATTGTTAAACCGAATAATCAGCCCGAAGTAAATCAGGATATTGATTGTATGATCTGCTGGCTCGGTGAAAAACCTATGCAGATTGGCGGTAAATATATTTTAAGACATACTTCTGCCGAAGTCAGGACTATTATTAAGGATGTAGTTTATCGTATGGATATAAATCACCTCCAGAGAGATGAAGAAGAAAAATCGATCAAAGTTAATGACATTTGCCGTGTTAAACTTAGGACGACCAAACCATTATTTTTCGATTCTTACAAAAAGAACAGAATTACCGGAAGCATCGTTTTAATTGATGAAGCAACAAATAATACGATTGCTGCGGGGATGATCCATTCCTGAAAATGACTAAACCAATAAATATTAAAACAAATTGCCCCTGAACTTCGATTTCCTTTATACTCTTTTTTTATTTCTTCTCCTGACTTTTCTTTTAGTTAAAGAGATACTTTCGCCGGAAATTTCTATCTTTTCAGTTTTGCTTTTGCTGTTGATCGGGGACATCATCTCCGTTAAGGAAGCATTCAGCGGGTTCTCGAATGAAGGTATGCTTACCATTGGACTTCTGTTTGCTGTAAGCGGTGCACTTCAGGCAACCGGAGTTCTGAATACTTTTATTAACTGGGTGCTGAAAGGAAGTCTGAATCATGGGGTGAAGTCTGTGATGGGAAGGCTGTTATTACCAATTGCAATTCTGTCAGCTTTTCTGAATAATACTCCAATTGTTGCTATGATAATTTCACCGGTTAAAAACTGGGCTGAACGTAACAATTTACCCGCATCTAAATTCCTTATACCAATTTCGTATGCTACAATCATGGGCGGAATGTGCACTCTTATTGGAACGAGTACGAATTTAATTGTCAATGGGCTTATGCTTGAAAATGGATATCAGGGATTTGGATTCTTCGAACTTACTTATATTGGATTGCCTGTAACTCTCTTCGGCCTGATCTATCTGATACTTTGGGGAAATAAACTACTCCCTGAAGCCGGCAGCCTCGTAAAGGAATTCTCGAAAAGCAGTCGTGATTATGTTATCGAATTAAAAGTGCGGCCAAATTGCAGTTTTACAGGAATGTCTATAGAAGAAGCCGGATTAAGGCATTTGAAGGGTTTATATCTTTTCCAGATAGAAAGGAATCACAAAATTATTGGGCAGGTACCTCCGAATGAGATTATTAAGGTAGATGACCGTTTATTTTTTACCGGACTCCCGGAAACTATTCTCGAATTGCAGAAAACTCCCGGACTCGAAATTATTGAAGATTTCGAATTTGATCTGAAGAATTATGATTCAGATAAATTAAAATATTATGAAGTGGTGGTCTCTAATTCTTCTCCATTTAATAACCTGAAGATAAAGGATAGCAATTTCCGCGAGAAATATAATGCTGTTATAATAGCAATTCACAGAAATGGTGGAAGGATACGAGAAAAAATTGGGAATATTGAAATCAAAACAGGTGATACACTTTTGCTCTTGTCAGATAAGCAATTCAAGAATCAATGGTACGATTCCCGGGATTTTCTTCTCATTTCTGAACTCACCGGGGTCTATTCCAAACCAAGATGGCATG
Source organism: Ignavibacteriales bacterium (assembly GCA_021740915.1). GTDB lineage: Bacteria > Bacteroidota > Ignavibacteria > Ignavibacteriales > Melioribacteraceae > JAIOYW01. The sequence continues at coordinate 83,529 of JAIOYW010000003.1, forward strand.
CATTTTTTGCAACCTGTGTATTTATTCTTTCTCTTACTCTCTCAATTATTGGACTTATTCCATTAATCTCAGCAGTTGGAATTGCTGCGGTCGCACTTGTTTTAGCAGGGACTCTTTCTAAAGAAAATGTCATAAATTCAATTGACTGGAAAGTGCTGCTTATAATAGCTTCCTCGTTTGGTATAGCTATTGCGATGGAAAAAACCGGAGTTGGTGGATTTTTTGCGGATATCATTCTTTCCGTATCTGGTAATTTCGGTATAATTGGAATTCTTACAGGGATTTATGTCGTGACAGCAATTTACACGAATTTTATTACAAATAACACAGCGGCAGTTTTAATGTTCCCGATAGCTTTTTCAATTGCACAGAGTATGAATCTCGATATCCATCCCCTGGCAGTTGCAATTGCAATAGGGGCTTCAAGCAGTTTTGCCACTCCGATCAGTTACCAGACGAATCTTATGGTTTACGGCCCCGGAGGCTATAAATTCAAAGACTTTCTGAGGGTTGGTTTACCACTCCAGGTCATTGTTCTTTTAATCGCAATTCCTATCATTTATTTGGTTTACTTTTTCGAGTTCTAATTCACTGATCTATTTGCTTTTTGAAATAAAATTAGTTTGGAGGCATAGGAATTAGTTGAGCCATCATAACACAAAAAAACGAATAACCGTAACACAGCCTTCATTGCCTCCTATTCAGGAATTTATTCCTTATCTCGAAAAAATTTGGGAAAATAAATGGCTCACGAATAACGGACCCTTTCACCAGGAGTTAGAGAAAAAACTCGCTGAATTCCTTGGAGTGAAATACATATCCTTATTCGCAAACGGTACCTTAGCCTTAATTACTGCTTTACAGCAGTTAAGGATCACCGGGGAGGTAATCACAACCCCGTTCAGTTTTGTTGCAACAGCTCATTCGTTATGGTGGAATAATATCCAGCCGATATTCGTAGATATTGAACCAAAGTATTTAAATATTGATCCCGAAAAAATTGAATCAGCAATTACACCTCACACAACAGCAATAATGCCGGTACATGTGTATGGTAATCCATGTAATGTTACACGGATTCAGGAGATTGCTCAAAAACATAACCTGAAAGTTATTTACGATTCAGCACATGCTTTTGGTGTAAAATTAGACGGAGGATCCATCTTAAATTATGGTGATCTATCCGTGCTGAGTTTTCATGCGACAAAAGTATATAATACTTTTGAAGGAGGCGCTATCATTTGTCACGATGAAAAGACAAAACAGCAGATTGATAATCTTAAAAATTTCGGATTTGTTGATGAAATTACTGTCGTTGCCCCGGGCATTAATTCGAAAATGAACGAAATCCAAGCGGCTTTTGGCTTGCTGCAACTAAATTACCTGAAAGCAAATATTGCAAAAAGAAAAATAATTACTGAATCTTACCAGAATGGGCTAAAAAATATTAATGGAATATCCTTCCTGAAAGATATTCCTGCAGTGACTCACAATTATTCATATTTCCCGATTTTGGTAAATACTGACGAATACGGGATGAGCAGAGATCAATTATACTTTAAATTGAAAAGTGAAGAAATTTACAGCCGCCGTTATTTTTATCCTCTTATCAGTAATTTGCCGACTTACAGGTCACTGTTATCCTCAGCCAAAGAAAATCTGCCTGTAGCAAATGAGATAGCAGAAAAAGTAATATGTCTTCCAATTTTCGATTCGCTTGATTCTGAAGATGTTTCGAAAGTAATCCAGTATATCCAGCACTTTTCCAGATCATAACATTCTTGTTCCAAATTGTTTGGAGATAATCTTTCTCGCTTAATTTTTCCTACCGTGAATCTTGTTTCCGTCTTTAATTACATAAACTTTATGCCGTTATCAAATATTAGTATCCTTTCGATAATAATTTAATGACCAAATAAAAATCGAACCTTTGCTTTCAGAAATTCAGGACTTTTTTCTAACTGCGGGTTCAATAAACAACTCACTTATTTCACTTCATTTATTTTATGAGTATTAAACCAATGCAGACTTCCTTAGATTACATTTATGACGTCTATCATCAAATCAGCGCAGAACAGGCAGCGATTCGTTATCCATACTATTATTTTCAGCCGGTAATTTTCACATCTGTAATGATGGATAATTTCAGAAAGCTTCAAACTATTCTTGTCAAGGCGATTAATTATTATGTGAAGAATTTTGAAGCGTTTGATCATATTACCGGACATAGTGATAAGGTGTATAAAATTGCAGAAATCGGACGGAAATATGAATATAGAATTGGAGTGTTCAGACCTGATTTTATTGTCCGTCCTGATGGACAGATTTCAATAATTGAAATAAATGCCAGATATTTTCATGGGTATTTTCTGCATGGACTCACTGAAAATATTATGGAAAACAAGATGTCCTGTTATTCAACCATCGACTCTAAAAAACCTATTGATCTGATAATTGATCATATATTTAGATATTTCGGTGATTTTGAAAAGCTCATATATTTAAGAGGTGGTGATAGAGATGCTGATAACCGCTATTTTGAACATTTCTATAAGAAAATTGGAATTGACTTTAGGAATATTTCGCCTGATGATATTTCTTCAAGTCACAATTTATTAAAGGATGCTGCGATAATCAGTGGTTTTAATCAGATGGAATTGAAGAATTTATCGGATGATGATGTTGAGTTTTTATCAGCTTCTAATATGTTAAACAATCTGACTACAATCTTTCTTGTTCATGATAAAAGGTTTCTGGCAGTTTTGACGGATCAAGATTTCCAGGGAAAAGTGTTTACAAAGGATGAACAAAAATTTATCACACCATATCTTACTCCTACCTTCACAAGGAAGCAGGGCAAAGAGGTATGGGAAATTGCCCGTCGAAACCGTAAAGACTGGATTCTTAAACCGCAGCTTCTTGGTAAGAGCTATGGAATTATCCCCGGATTATTAGTATCGGACGAGAAGTGGGAATCAGTATTCAGATCATCCGATATTGAGCAGATGATTTTGCAGCCTATGCTTCCGCAACGAACCTTTACTGGAAATATTAGCAGAGATGGAAAAAAATACACAGATTATGCTACAGGAACACTTCTTTACTTTGATGATAAATTTTTTGGACCTGGGGAATTCAGAGCAACTTCGACTGAAGTAGTTAATTTTATTAAGGATGACAGAAAAATCGGGCCTTGGATTACTGATGATTATCAGGATTATAAAGATGGTTATTTCCTGTTATAAACTCTGCCTTATTTTAGATCAGGGCATTCAATTTTATTAATAATGTAATTCTTAACATTTTAAGATTAAAAATAAATGAAACATAATTTCAAAGATATTTTCGCTCTTTATCAAAAAATTTCAGCGGAAAAAGCAGAAGTACGCTATCCTTATTATTATTTACAACCGGTAATTTTCACTTCCGTAAGGATGAATAATTTTAGAAAGCTTCAGACTATCCTTGTAAAGGCAATTAATTATTATGTTAAGAATTTTGAAGCGTTTGATCATATTACCGGACATAATGATAAGGTATATAAAATTGCTGAGATCGGAAAAAAATATCAATACCGGATCGGTGTATATAGACCTGATTTTGTTGTCGGTCCCGATGGACAAATTTCAATTGTCGAAATAAATGCCAGATATTTTCACGGGTATTTCCTTCACGGACTGACCGAATTCATCATGGAAAATAAATTAGGCTGTTATTCTTATATTGATGGAAGAAAGCCGATTGACCTATTAATTGATCAGGTTTTCAACTATTTCGGCAATTTTAACAGACTGATTTATCTTCGGGGCAATGACCGGGATGCAGACAACCGCTATTTTCAACAGCTTTTTGAAAAGAGCGGAATTGAATTTCTGAATATCTCTCCAAAAGACCTTTCATCCAGCCATAATCTGCTCAATGGGTCAGCAATTATTAATGGTTTTAATCAGATGGAACTTGACAATCTGACACCAGATGAAATTGAATTGCTTTCCGCCTCAAATTTATTAAATAATCTTCGAACGATATTTTTGGTTCATGATAAACGGTTTCTGGCTGTATTATTCGAAAAAAATTTTCAGGCAGAAGTTTTTTCAAAAGAAGAGATCGAATTTATTAGACCATATCTCACTCCCACATTCACAAGAAAGCAGGATAAGGAAGTTTGGGAGATTGCCCGCCTTAACCGTAAGGACTGGATTTTGAAACCAAATCTTCTGGGCCAGAGTGATGGTATTGTTCCCGGATTATTAGTATCTGACGAGAAGTGGGAATCAATATTCAAATCTTCCGATATTGAGCAGATGATTTTGCAGCCTATGCTTCCGCAGCGTACTTTCACAGGAAAAATAAGCAGGGATGGAAAAGAATTCACTGATTATGCAACTGGTACACTTCTTTATTTTGATGATAAATTTTTTGGACCTGGGGAATTCAGAGCAACCTCGACTGAAGTAGTTAATTTTATAAAGGATGACAGAAAAATCGGCCCGTGGATTACTGATGATTATCAGGATTATAAAGATGGATATTTCCTGTTATAATCCCTGGCTCAGTTTAGATCAGGCCCTTCAGTTTTTATTAATAATGTAATACTTAACATTTTGAGATTAAAAATTAATGAAACATAATTTCAAAGATATTTTCGCGCTTTATCAAAAAATTTCAGCGGAAAAAGCAGAGGTACGCTATCCCTACTATCATTTGAATCCTGTTGTAATCACAAGTGAGAGAATGGAGAAATTCAGAAAATTACAAAAATTGCTTCTTAAGGCTTTTCACTACTATGTCAGGAACTATCAAAAATATGAGCACGTTGTTACTCATGCCGACCATGTTCATAAAATAGTGGAGATTTGTCAGAAGTATGAATACAAAGTAGGCTCTTTCAGACCTGATTACCTTGTGGATACACATGGGGGAATCAAAATATGCGAGATCAATGCACGATATTTTGAAGCATTCTTTCTTCAGGGACTAACAGAATATATTATGGAAAAAAAAACCGGTTGTGTTTCATATATTGATGGAAAGAAACCGATTGAAGCATTCTTGGAGACTCTTTTTGAATACTGGGGAAACTTTGAGCGCGTTGTTGTCCTCAAAGGAATGGATAGAGAAGGGGATATTCGTTATTACCGCCCATTCTTTGAAGAACTCGGGATTGAATTTGTCCAGGTAAAACCTGCTGATATATGCAAAAATCTAAATTTACTTGAGGGTTCCGGAGTAATCAGCGCCATGTCACAGATGGAACTTGATACATTGCCTTTGGAAGCGATTGAAGCCCTATCAGCTTCAAAAATAATTAACAGATTTTCTACTATCTACTTATTGCATGATAAAAGATTTTTAGCTTTACTATATGACAACGATTTTCAGGAAAAAATTTATAACAAGGAAGAAAAGGAGTTTATTTTTCCATATTTGATACCTACTTACACAAGGAAACAGAATCCTGAAATATGGGAAATTGCACGTAGTAACAGGGAAGGCTGGATCCTCAAACCACAATTATTAGGAAAGAGTGAAGGTATTGTACCTGGTCCTTTAGTCTCCGATCAGGAATGGGAATCGGTTTTTGATTCGCCGAAAATCGAAAAAATGATCCTTCAGTCGATGATTGATCAAAGGACTTTTACAGGTAAAATCAGTGAGGAAAGCAAAATTTTTACTGATTATGCAACCGGAACTCTTCTTTGCTTCAATGACAGTTTTTTTGGTCCCGCCGAATTCAGAGCTACATCTCAAACAGTTGTTAATCTGATTAAAGATGACCGAAAAATCGGCACATGGTTAACTGATGAATACCAAAATTTCAAAGGCGACTATTTTATACTTTAAGACAAAGTTTATACTTGAAAACGGGCTAATTTATTTTACAATAATTATATTGGAGATTACTTTGAACATGAATGATTTTATCGCAAAATTTTCTGACATTTTTGAAAACACAGACGTTTCGAAATTTACACCTGAAACTTTGCTGAGTGATATCGATGAGTGGGATTCATTAACAGCTTTGTCGCTTATCGCAATGGCTCAGCAGGAATATAAGGTTAAAATATCCGGGGATGATATACGAAAAGTAACAACGATCAGGGATTTATTTGAAAAAATAAGTGAGTTGTCAAAATAAGACAACCGTTAGAATTAATGTCTTATCAATCTTTTGTCAGATTCCCGGTCTCCGGGTTTCCCCTGTATAATAGTCATTATTATATTCTGGAATTAATGAAATATGAACAATTTTAATCCTTTTAGTTTAGTTGATAAGCGGATTTTAATTACTGGCGCCTCATCAGGTATCGGCAAAGGCATCGCTGAAATATTTTCCGCAGCCGGAGCAGAATTAATAATCACCGGAAGGAATTCAGACCGTCTTAAAAAGACTATAGCAAGTCTTAATGGTGATAATCACAGACTTTTTACGGGTGATTTAACAAAAATTGAAGTGCTTGAACAATTGGTTTCTGAAATACCCCCTCTTCATGGCGTTATTCATTCCGCGGGTATAATTGAACTGATACCTTTCAAATTTATTACTTCGGAGAAGCTGGAAGAGATAATGTCTATAAATTTTACAGCGCCTGCAATTTTAACGAACAAATTATTAAAAGCCAAAAAGCTGCTTCCCGGAGCATCGGTTGTTTTTATATCTTCGATAACGGGGAATGAGGTTGGAACTGTTGGCGGATCAGTTTACGGCGCGAGTAAGGGAGCTTTAAAAGGAATGATCAAATCTTTGGCTATCGATCTTGCACGAAGCAAAGTCAGGGTGAACAATGTTGCACCCGGTATGATCGAAACCGAAGCAATTGAGGAGTTGGAAACTACTATATCAAAAGAAGCCCTTAATGAAGATATGAAAAATTATCCATTGGGGAGATACGGCAATGTTTCTGATGTTGCTTATGCCTGTCAGTACCTTATATCTGATGCCAGCATTTGGGTGACAGGCACCACACTGGTTTTAGACGGTGGATTTACGACAAAATAGAATTTAGTCCCTAATCATCTTTAATTATTTGAGAGTTACCTATGGCATATATAAAAAAAATCAGTTATTACCTACCCGAAAAAATTCTTGACAATCAAGAGATCAGCAGAAAATTTCCGGAATGGTCGATGGAGAAAATTGGACAGAAAACGGGTATCACTGAAAGAAGGGTCTGCGGCAAGGATGAACTCTCTTCCGATATGGCGGTTAAGGTTGCAGAAAAATTTTTTGAGGAACATAATATTGATAGAGCAGAGATCGATTTTCTGCTTGTCTGCAGCATGAGCCCTGATTACCCTTTCCCGGCTAATGCCTGTTTAGTCCAGGATCTACTGGGCATGAAAAAATCAACAGCGGCGATGGATTATGCACTGGGATGCAGCGGTTATCTCTATGGGCTGGCGGTTGCGAAAGGATTGGTGGATACCGGTATCAGTAAAAATCTGTTGTTGATTACTTCCGAGACTATTACCAAATATATTCATCCGGAAGATAAGAGTAACATAACATTATTTGGAGATGCAGCCGCCGCCACATTAATTTCGACAGATGGCGAGTGTTCTTTGGATAATTTCGTGTTGGGTACTGATGGATCGGGTAAAAAGCATATAATCATGCATCGTGGTGGTATGAGAAACCCCAGTATGATTGAAGTTGATGAGAAAATCGACGAGTTTGGGAATGTCAGAAATATTAACTATTTGCATATGGATGGTCCTGAAGTATTCAATTTTACTCTTGAAACTGTTCCTCCATTGATCAAGGAAGTCCTGGAAAAAGCAAAACTTGCCCTTGAAGATATTGATCTTTTTATTTTTCATCAGGCTAATGCATTTATGCTGGAGCATTTGCGGCGGATTTTGAAAATACCTAAAGAGAAGTTCTTTATGTGTATGGAGCATACGGGTAATACAGTGGCATCTACAATCCCAATTGCTATGTATGAAGCAGCTAAGCAAGGTAAAATAAAGAAAGGTGGTAAAGTTTTACTTGCTGCTTTCGGTACAGGCTACTCATGGGGTAGTTGTATTCTGGATTATGAAGCAGGGTACTGATTAATTTTCGTTTTTTCATTTTTTTATATTTATACACCGGGTAATAAACCCCGAAATCTTCCGTTAAATTGAGCATGCTGCATTCCAGATGCCGAATTCATTTTCTGACTTGTGAACTGATTTATGGGCTATTTATCCTTTCGATCGGAAAACATTCAGAAAATATTCTTTAGCTGGCTTTCTTTCGGCTACATTAATAATTGTTATCAACAAATACTAGTTCTTAAAATACTTCGCCGATTTTTTCAATACTAAAGCAATATGAAAAATCTAATAATTATTGGAGCACGTAATCTTGGGCGGGAAACATTCAGCCTTGCTAAAACATGTGCAGAACATAGCCGTGATTTTAAGATCAAGGGATTTTTGGATGACAAAAATTCGGCTTTAGACGGATTTAATTACCCCATAAAAGTTATTTCGTCGGTAGAAAGCTATTCAATCCAGAATGGTGACGTATTTATCTGTGCTTTGGCGGAAGGCAAATATAAAGAGATTTATTCAAATATGATCCTGGAGCAGGGCGGCGAGTTTATCAGCCTTATTCACCCTGGCACTGAGATAAGTGAAAATGTAAGTATTGGAGCAGGTGCAATTGTGCAGAATAGTTGTATCCTCGGGAATGATATTCAAATAAAAGATTTTGTAACAGTGCAGTCCTTTTCCGCGATTGGTCACGATTCCATAGTTGAGGATTATGTGCATATCAGCGCTTATAGTTTTTTAGGTGGCGGAGTGCATATGGCTAAAGGATCATTCACAGGAGTCCGGGCAACAATTTTACCAAATATTAAAGTGGGTATAAACAGTAAAGTAGGCGCATGCAGTCTGGCTGTCAAAAATGTACCTGAAGGATCAACAGTATTCGGGGTGCCGGCTGTCAGATTATAAACGGTTACTCATTAATTTTTGCTGTTATAGTAAAACTAATAAAAATAATTAAATGATATGAAATTTAATATCCCTATTCTGCCGATTACAATTAGTATTAATCGGAAAATAACACCGCCAGTTACACGAATCAGGCGGGATTATAACAAAGTTTTCGTTATTGGTTTTAACAAAACCGGTACAACTTCAATGTATCACCTGCTGAAAGATTTTGGATTTAAGCTTGGTGATCAGACAACTGCTGAGATGCTAACTTTAGACCTAAAGAGCGATCATTTTTTGGACAGGCTGGTAAGATATTGCAAAACAGCTGATGCATTTCAGGATATTCCTTTTTCAATGAGGCATCTTTACAAGGATCTGGATGCGGCGTTTCCCGGATCCAAATTTATTTTGACAGTTAGAGATAACGGGGAACAGTGGTTCAATTCCGTGAGGAGTTTTCACACTAAAAAATTCAGTTCTGATCCCTCTCGTCCACCAACGATTAATGATCTGAGATCATCTCTTTACAGGTACGAAGGATTCCCATATGATGTTATTCAATTGCAACATAATATTCCTGAGGATAAAATGTATGTAATGGAAGAATATGTCAGTAGATATGAAAATCACATTGGGGAAGTGGAAAAATATTTTGCCGGAAGAGAAAAAGACCTCCTGAAGATAAATGTCGGGAAAGATGAAGATTTCACAAGGCTGACAAATTTTCTGCAGATCGAAACTGATATTAAAGGTTTTCCATGGAAAAAGAAGACCAAAGAAATAAAATAGCCGTTTACATTAAGTCTTGTCTGAATCAGGCAGCTTCCGATTAATTTTCTTTCTTCGAATGAAATATTTCCTTATTAATATAATCTTACCATTACTTAATTATTCGCGACTAATTAATATTTACTCAAAATACGATTGATATCTTTATTATGAAAAATAATTCACCATTGGTCAGTGTTTGCGTAATTGCATATAACCATGAAAAATATCTGGAAGAAACCATCATTGGCATTGTTAACCAGAAAACCACTTTTGATTTTGAATTACAGATACATGACGATGCTTCGACTGATTCTACTCCTGAAATAATCAGAAAATACGAAAAGCTTTATCCTGAAATTATCAAGCCCACAATTCAAACCGAAAATCAGCTTTCTCAGGGTATTAAACCCCTTACACGATTTATCTATCCAAAACTCAAATCCAAATATGTGGCTTTTTGCGAAGGTGATGATTATTGGAATGATATGAATAAACTCCAAAAACAGGTCGATTTTATGGAGGCTCATCCAGACTATTCTCTTTGTGCGCATGATACTAATTTCATTTTTGAGGAAGGCGTGAAGGTAAAAGAACAGTTTTATATTAAACCTGCAGAAGGAGATTTTACTTTTACATTTATGGATGAACTAAAAAATCACTTTATCCCGACACCATCCGTGCTTACCCGGCTTCAACTTATTTTGGAGATGCCGACCAATTTTAAAAGCATCGTTTCAGGTGATATTCAACTTGCCCTTTACCTTCTCAGCCGGGGCAAAGGATATTATTTCGCAGATAAAATGAGTACAAAGCGTAGGAATAGGGGCGGGATCACTTTTAATAAAGCATACATGAGTAAGGCATTCGAAGGAGCATATGAATTGCTTTTCTATATCAGTCAGTTTGCACCGCCTGAAAGCAGGCTGTACATAAGGAGGAAAATGGCTGAATATGAGCGGGCATTTATCAAAAAAAGGATGAAAATCAGACGTTTTGGATTCCCAATGCTTATTTTCAGAGCAATTATTAATAATCCTTCCTGGTTCATATATGGCTGGCATAATAAACCTGCAAATGGTAATTAAGCTATTGAGAGTAAAACAATGCTAAAGAACATTAAGAAAATCCTAAGCCAGTATTTCTCTAATTTTTATTATTTCTTCAGATACCTCCGTTTCAGGATATTCTTCTTCCTTGTTATGAGTGTAATGAAAGGGATATTGGATGGGCTTGGGCTGGCGATGTTCCTGCCGCTGCTTAAGATGATCTCCAGTGAAAATGCAGATGCAGCAGACCATAATCTGGGGAATCTCTCATTTATTATTAACGCATTCGATGCCGTTGGGCTGGAAATGACTCTTTTCAGTATCCTCGGGACAATGCTTTTTTTCTTTATCCTTAAAGGTGTGTTTAATTTTCTTGAAGGATATCTGCAGATAAATAATCAGCAATTTTTTATACGCAGGATACGCGTCTCAGGTATTACTGCACTTTCAGGATACAGTTATTCTTCTTTCGTGACAGCGAATGCAGGCAGGATACAAAACACTTTGACCGGAGAATCTGCAAGAGTTGCATTAGCGTATAGAAGCTATATGACGGTGATTACAAATACCGTCACGATATTTATTTATTCACTGCTTGCATTCCTGGCAAATCCTGAATTCGCTTTATTGGTGGGTGTGGGTGCATTTCTTACCAACATCCTGTTTTCTACTTTGTATCGTAAAACAAAATCTCTTTCAGAAGAAGTTGTTAATCATTCTCATAGCATTCAGGGGTTGGTGATACAGCAGGTTGCTTTTTTTAAATATCTTAAAGCCACCGGATTATCGCAGAAATATGCAGGGAGGTTGATAAAAAAAGTATATGATATGGAGGACACACAGAAAAAAGTTGGGACTATCGGCGCTCTAATGACCGGAGTAAAAGAACCTATTCTGATGGCTGTTGTAATTTCAGTCATAATAATTCAGGTGAGTTTATTCAAAGGCAGTCTCGAATTAATTCTGCTAAGCATATTGTTTTTTTATCGTGCGCTAAATAATGTGCTTCTACTCCAGACAGCCTGGAACCTTTTCTTATCGTATTCGGCATCTATGGTTAACTTCAAGAAATTTGAGCAGGAATTATTAACCAACAGCGACAGATTCGGAGATAAAAAATTTACGGGACTTAGCTCTGAAATTGAACTTCGGAATTTGAATTTTAGCTATCCCGGAACTGATCTTCTTACAGATATTAATCTTAAAATTAAAAAAAATGTAACAATAGCGTTTGTTGGGGAAAGCGGCTCCGGTAAGACAACATTATTAAATCTGGTCTGTGGTCTGCTTAGACCTTCTTCAGGAGAATTACTTGTCGATAAGGTGCCGATATCTGATCTGGATATTCACTCTTACTCACAAAAAATTGGTTATATCACGCAGGAACCGGTGATATTTGATGACACAGTATTTAATAATGTCACATTTTGGGATGAGAAAAACGAAAAAAATCTTCAAAATTTCAACATGGCTCTCAAGAAGGCAAATATTTTTGATTTTGTATATGATCTCAGGGAGAAGGAAGATTCCAGACTGGGGAATAATGGCATAAATGTAAGCGGCGGGCAAAAACAAAGAATTTCAATTGCGAGAGAACTTTACAAGGATATCGACATATTGATTATGGATGAGGCTACTTCTGCGCTCGATTCAGAAACTGAGAAAAATATTCAGCTTAATATCGATTCACTAAAAGGCCACTATACAATATTGATTGTTGCTCATCGGCTGTCCACCATAAGAAATGTTGATAGAATAGTTTTTCTTAAAGGCGGGATGATTCGTAAATCGGGTACATACAGGGAACTGATTTCCGAAGTCCCGGAATTTAAAAGAATGGCTGAGTTACAGGAATTGGGATAGAATCCCACTTCGGATGTTTTATGAAAAATCGATATATTAAATTCAGATAGAATAATCACTTCAGGTATTTCCTGTCAATTAAAAAGCCCAGCTAATATTATTTGTTTGGAAGAACAAAAATGAAACTGAGTTTGCCAATAGCAAAATTGAATGAACTTATCAGCAAAAAAAATATATTGGCAAAACAATCGATTTTGCTGTATTGCTGGAGAATCTCGTAAGATGGTTATACATCACTCTTTGGTGAAAAATTTGATTTTGTGCAGATTGAGCAAATAAACCCGGATGAAGATTTTTTACACCCGTTGGTTATGAATGTTGTTTTGAGAAAAAAGTAAATTCTTATTAACGGAAACTGTTGTTTTTGGGGAAGAAACTGCTTTGTCGTTCATAAAAATATTTCAATTAATATTCCATCCAAAATTACTAATTTGCATTCCGAGTTCTTTCCCTTTCATATGATAAGTGATTACCAGAGCACAAAGCCTTCAAACCATCATCATGTTGAAAAATTTTGTTGTTTGGTTATCATAATTGATAAGAATTAATTTATGGTTTTAATCCCCCGGGAATCAATTAGTTACCGAAATGTTTTTAATGACTTGCTGGTTTTCAGCGTTAGAATTATTCGTGGATAAATTCTTATTTTATTAAGAAAAAATTTTTAAATGTTATTATACCCGGTAATTCTCCTTGGTATTTTGTTGTTAAAACAATTTTATGACAATACTCTGGTTTACAAATACTCCCGCCAACGCAGCTGGTTTTTTTAAGGATCCGACTATCAAGGGGGGATGGCTTCAGGGACTTAATAAGGAAATTGAGGATAAGGTCAATCTTCACGTGGCATTTTTTAATCCAAAGGGACCTGCGGAGTTTACTTATGGTAATACTAAATTCCACTCAATAATCCCTAAGGATTGGAAATTGCGTCTGATTCTCAATTCTTTTTTTAATCTTGATACAGATCGGAACGATAAAGCATTATATCTTCAAATAATTAATAAAGTTAAACCTGATCTGATTCATATCCACGGCACAGAAAACGGCTATATCAGTATTTTATCAGAAACCCGGTTGCCGGTTATTGTTTCCCTGCAGGGTATTACTACTGTCATCTATAAGAAACACAATGCAGATTTTTCTCCACTACAGTTAAGATCAGTTTCATATATTTCGGGCTTGAAAATGGCTTCGTTGCTGCCAAAAACTTATTTTAGTCAGAAAAAATCCTTCTTAAAAAGATATTTGAGGGAACAAAAATTCCTGAGTTCGGCTAAATATGTTGAAGGACGGACTGACTGGGACAAAAGAGTAGCAAGTATTCTCGCTCCCGGTGCGGAATATTTTCATGTTGACAGAATTTTGAGAAACGATTTTTATCAGCATACCTGGAAGAATCCGGGAAATAAAGTGCTGCAGATCCATTCAACTTCAGGCGCCGGTATATATAAAGGACTTGAAACGATTTTTGAAGCTGCTTACGAATTAAATAATATTGGGTTCAAATTTAATTGGAATATTGCAGGTGTATCCAAAGGAGATCCGATTCTTAGTCTAGTTAAAAAGCATCTTAAAAGTAAATATTCAGAATCGGGCATCAATTTTTTAGGAAAACAATCTGCCGGTGAATTAATAAAAAGTATGATCGTATCTGATCTTTTTGTTATGACTTCCCATATTGAAAACAGTCCGAATAACCTGGCGGAAGCAATGGTTTTAGGGATGCCTTGTATTGCCACACATGCAGGCGGAACATCAACTTATATTAAAGACGGTGAAAACGGAATATTAATCCAGGATGGTGATCCCTGGTCACTTGCAGGTGCGATTCTGGAATTATGGAACAACAAAGAAAAAGCTCTCGCTCTGGCAAAAAAAGCAAAAGAAGATGCTCTCGAGCGTCATTCTGTCGGTAAGATTACTAATTCAATGCTGAAAATTTACGAATCGATAATTGGTAATAAAGACTGACCTTGAAACTAAGTCCTCTTGAAATAATCGAAATATTTTTTCATGTTATTGTAGCTTTTTTCCTGGTGACAGCATATCAGGAATATGGTGAATCATTTAAGTACTTTGCCGCACCATATGTGCTTTATCTTGTTTTGAAGGAAAATCCTAACTATTTCCCGGCGATCTTTATCAATGTTGCCGGAGGAAGCACAATTGCCATTGCGGTACTTATCGGATGTCTGATTCTAACAATAAAACACCTGCGTTACTTCTCCGATATCTTTGGCACGTGGTTCCTTGTATTTGTATTTTTACCCGGGCCTGTACTTTTATATCAGTCGTTTTACAGATACTATTTTATGGAAACAGATATTGTTAATAGTATTATTCCATTGGGTTTTTATCTGGGAATATTTCCATTCTTCTATGGTATTTTAATTTCAAGGAAATTTCCTGTCGATTTATTCAAAGTACTTTATCTCACATTTATTTTTATTATTATCTACAATACTCTTACTATTACTGCTCCTTTGCGGATCGTGACTTTTGTTCTTGAATTATATACTGTAGTTGGAATACTTATTCTTCTTCCGGTAAAAATAAAAATTGGAGTGAATATTTTTTACAAAATCACAGCATTACTTACACTCGTTGGAATAGCCACAGGTTTTCTGGAAGTTAAATTCCACTTTTTGGGGTCTATCCTTCTTGCTGTCTTTATGATTGTGATTTATTGGTGGAGGAATGATCTTCTCCTGAATTTATTGACCAATAAACGACTTATTGTTTTATTGGTACTTGTAATGGCTTACATTATGTCTCAGACATATAATTATTCTCTAAGCAATGTGCCCTTATCCAGTTTTTCTTATACTGATATCACCAGTTATCCGGCATTCATTATGTACAAGGCATTTGCCGACAGAGGTGTTATATGGAATGCCGTCTGGAGCGATATATTATATTATCAGTACATCATGCCTCCCTATTTTGTTTCCGGTTATAGTTTTACTTCGATTTCAGGCTCACGTATTGAGGTTGAATATGGCGCGCATAATCTTTTTCTGGAATTAATGCGCCAGTATGGAATCTTATTCGGAATTATTGTTTCAATTGTTTACATCGCCATCATTGTTTATCTCGGAAAAGTTTTTAAGACAAAATTAGATGATTTTTATGTGCTCTTCCTTTCCGCATCTGTCTTTGGTATGGGCGTCGTGGCAGGCTTAACAGGTATGTACACATTAATGATCAATTTCAGTTTCTTGTTTATCGGTCTGGCCGGAATTCTTTACGGACATGCAATAGTTAATAATTATTCTGTTGAGCCTGAAAAGGTTCGCTTTTCCACCCGCCGGAAATAATTTTGCTGACTGATATCGAGGCTGCTCCGGTTCTCTTTGGCAATTATGATTTATTAATTTATCACCCTTATTTATGATTACAGATGGTAAGAATTTTTAATCTGATTGGAATCTGGTCATCAGGTATCTTAAGCTTTATCTCAACGAGATATATGATTCTGGATTTATTATTACTTAATATTTCATTCGGAAAAAAGATCAGATTCTTCGGCAGAGCAAAATTTGTCAGGTCTGGTTCATCAAGAATAACGATTGGCGATAATTGTTCATTTCGGTCAAAACCGACATCTAATCTTATTGGTATCAACCGCCCGTGCATAATTACAGCAACAGGCAGGAAAAGCATTATCAGAATTGGTGATAACTGCGGTTTCAGTGGAACAGTGATAGGGTGTTTTAAGGAGATTATTATTGGAAATAATGTGCTTTGCGGGGCAAATACACTTATTACTGATAGTGACTGGCATGGAAAAGATCCCCGCTCAGGCGAAAACAAAGCCGTTTTTATCGGGAATAATGTCTGGCTCGGTGAAGGAGTTAAAGTGTTAAAAGGAGTAGCAATCGGTGAAAATTCAGTGATTGGAGCAGGCAGTATTGTCGTTAAGAATATTCCACCGAATGTTATTGCTGCCGGCAATCCCTGCCGTGTTATCCGGCAATTAAACCAGTAATTAATCCAGACCGATCCTGTATAATCAGTTTGCGCCAATTATGATCAATATTGATCAGGCATTGAAAAGTCCGCCTAACTCCCTTAATTTCTCTCAAATAATCTTTTTTATTTAACGATCTATGAAAATCAGAATAATATTCGATAATAAATATCCGACTTTGGGCGCAGCTTCGAGACGCATTCAAAACTATGAACTCGGGCTCAAAAAAGTTGGCGCAGATATCGAAGTTATTTCTTTTCCACCACCGACAAATAATATTTTACTGGTCTTTTTAATTCCCTTCTACACTGTCAGACGTCTGATTAATCTGAATCTGAAAGCGGATATATTTTTTATCTATGGATTTGGGTGGTTTAGTAAACTTGCATTTATTATTTACTCGCAGTTTTCCGGTGGAAAAGTATTTTTCGAGTTAAATGAGAAACCATACACTTTACATGGCAGCGGGCGACGGGAAATAATACTTAAATACACTAATTCAATGAGTCTTTTTTTACTTACAAATTTTGTTTACCGTTTTGCTGATGGATTCATAACTATTTCAGACCCGCTTTCTGAATTTGCTGCCAAGTATGCCGGAAAGAAGGCATTTATTAAGAAAATACCAATATTGATAGACACGGATTATTATTCTTCAGAAAAAATTAATCTGGAAATTTTACACAGACCATATCTTCTTCATACGGCGATGCTGAATGATCACAAGGATGGAATTATAAACGTTTTTGAAGCCTTTGCGATAATTCACAAAACATATAAAATACAATTACATTTTTATTTAACGAACAGGATTGGTTTACCACAGGATATCAAAGCCATTGACCGTATCGTCGAAGAGAATGGACTCAGCCAGTTTGTTCATTATCTGAAAAAACCTGATGATGATATGGTCCTTCAATATCAGCGCGAGTGTCTTTGCACTGTTTTGAATAAAAACAACACCGAACAAAACAGATTCAATTTTGCAACAAAACTTGGTGAATATTTAGTATTGGCAAAACCTGTCATTTCCACAAAAATCGGAGAGGTTCAAAACTATCTCGCAGATAGAGAAAGCTGCTTTTTTGTAAATACAAATTCTCCCGAAGAAATTGCAGAAAAGATAGCTTTTACATTTAATAATCCAGAAGAAGCTGCAAGGATAGGTTTAAATGGTAAATCGGTTGCCCTGAAGTATTTTGATCAGAAAACGAATGCCAGTACTCTTTATGATTTTTTCACCCAGGTTATATCCGGGTAATCATTGAAAATGAAACCATGTTAAATTGGATAATGTTTTAATGATGCTGAGAAATATAATCTCAAGAGTCCAAACCAATCTGGGCGGCTGGAACACAAAAAGAAAGATAGTTGTGTTTGACTCAGATGACTGGGGCAGCATCAGGATGCCCTCCGGAGAAGTATATGGTTCTTTACTCAGGAAAGGTATCCGGGTCGATCTTTGTCCCTATAACAGAAATGACTCTCTCGCAACTGCGCAGGATTTTGAGTCTCTGTTCCATGTCCTTTTAAAATTTAAAGACAGAAATGGGAATAATCCTGTAATTACCGCAAATACGGTTGTGGCAAATCCTGATTTTGAAAGCATACAAAAAAACGGATTTTCCGATTATCAATATGAACCATTTACCGCAACCTTACAACGCTATCCCGGTCATCAGAATTCTTTTGAACTATGGCAGCAGGGAATTTCCTCAAAGCTTTTTCATCCTCAATTTCATGGCAGGGAGCATCTTAATATTTTACTGTGGTTAAAATTGCTCAGGGAAAAACAGCCCATTTTTCTTGAGGGCTTCAGGAATAATCTTTGGGGTTTTTCTCCGGCAATTACAGGTAACAGATCATATAATATTCAGGCGGCTTTTGATACAGATGATCAAAACGAGATTGAATTCCATAAAGAGATAATCAGCGATGGTTTGAACTTATTTGAGAGAATATTTGGTTACAGAGCAAGAGGTTTTGTTGCTAATAATTATATCTGGGACCTGAAATTAGAGAAAACACTTGCTGAATGTGGTATTGATACGATAAAATCGATGAAATATCAGAAGCAGCCAAAATACATTACAGAGCGCCGCAAACTGATCCGTCGAAGAGTTGGGGATAAAAACAGTGCAGGTCAAATTTATTTAATCCGTAATGTTACTTTCGAACCGGCGCAGAAGTCTGCGGCGTTTGACAACGTCGGAATGGCGCTAAAAGAAATGAATGTTGCTTTTTTTCAGAATAAACCGGCGATAATTGACACACATCGGCTAAATTACATCGGCTCTGTTAATTTAAGTAACCGGATACGCTCCTTGCAGCTTCTTGAGGATTTTTTAAAAAGGAGCCTTGCAAAATGGCCGGATATTGAATTTATGAATACAACTCAGTTAGCAGAAGAGATACGGGGCAATTGATTAATAAAATCAATTAAGAAGGCAGATTTAACCTTCCTTTTATCTTAGATTTTATGATATTAATAAATAACTACTTAAAGAATTTAGTCGGCTGGCGAACAAATCGCAGGCTGCTTGTAATTTCAGTTGATGATTACGGTAACGTTCGTCTTGCCTCGAAGCAGGCAAGAGATTCTATGGACAGATCAGGGCTCAAAATACAGAACAGGTTTGATGCACTCGATACACTGGAAACATCAGACGATCTCGCATCATTATTTGAAGTGTTGTCAGCATTTAAAGATCAGAATGGAAATCATCCTGTATTCACAGCATTTTCAGTGCCGGTAAATATTGATTTTGAAAAAATGTCTGAAAATAATTTCAGCGAATATCAATATGAATTATTACCCCAGACATACAGTAAATTAGGTGCAGTGGATGCCTCCGCATATAAGAATGGCTGGATTATTTGGAAGGAAGGAATCAGATTAAAATTAATTCACCCCGAATTCCATGGAAGAGAGCATCTGAATCTTAAAGTTTTTACTGAAAAACTTAAATGCAAAGATCCTGAATTGATCACATCATTAAAGAACCGCAGTTATTCATGCATAAGTAACACCGGTTATCCAACAATTAAATATACAGCTGCTTTCGAATTCAATGATTTTAACGAGAATTTTGCTTTTGAATCTATTATAACTGACGGATTGGAACAATTTTATAATGTATTTGGGAAAAGAGCTCTGCACTTTAATGCTCCCGGAGGCAGAGAAAATTCTGTAATTCATGAGTATCTTAAGAATAATGGGATACTTTTTCTCGATACACCTTTTATTAAATCAGAGCATCAGGGGAACGGAAAGTATAAAAAGTCTGTCAATCATACCGGGAGACATAATAATCTTGGACAGACTTTTATTGTAAGAAATTGCGTTTTCGAACCAACTGAAGAAAGAAATATCGACTGGGTTGAATATACTTTCAGTCAGGTTGAAGCTGCATTTTTTCTGAAGAAACCTGCCATAATCAGTTCGCATCGGGTTAATTTTTCGGGTTATATTGATGAGTCGAACAGAAGGCGGGGATTAGACTCTTTAAAAAGACTGCTGAATAAAATATTATTAAAATTTCCGGATGTTGAATTTTTCACAGCCCCGGAACTCGGCAATCTTATTAATTACACTCATCGTAAAGTTGGGTGAAAACTTAATTATATGTTCTTTTTATGGGAAGAATTTCTTTGGAAAATTCGACAGTTTATATCTTAGCTTCAGAAAGGAGCGGCACTAATCTGCTTCAGCGGCTGATCTCTAATCACAGCAGATTTGGCGGACCAAAATCGTCTTTTATCATTAATGCTTTTTTCTATCAGCTCAGATATTATTCGAAACTGAATGAAAGAATCCTTTTTGAGGATGTTCTTAATTTTTGTAATCAGGCTTTGGCGGACTGGAAGATGGATGCCGATTATCAGGATTTTGTGAAAGAAGGCGGCAGCGGATTTTTGGACATTGTAAATTATCTGTATAAAAAGAAGATGCAGGAAATCGGGAAGGTTCGTTTAATTTCAAAAGAATTAAATACTCACCATTATATGGGCGAATTGTTGCTGAAGGATCCAGGAGCAAAGTTTATTCATCTGGTCAGAGACCCAAGGGAACAGGTTGCATCTCAGTT
The DNA here is from genome assembly GCA_021740915.1 of Ignavibacteriales bacterium. Classification (GTDB taxonomy): domain Bacteria; phylum Bacteroidota; class Ignavibacteria; order Ignavibacteriales; family Melioribacteraceae; genus JAIOYW01. Next base: position 104,201 of record JAIOYW010000003.1, read on the forward strand.
AAAATCACCACAGAAGTTACGGGATGCATACACAGCTATAAATCATTGGATTAGAATCCAGTCTGAAATTATTAACAAACAAATCCTTCATAAGGATAAGGTTCTTACAATCAGATACGAGGACATCGTAACCGATACGAAAAAAACAATTGACTCAATTTTTGCTTTTCTTAACGAAATACCTGAACCGGCTTGTTATCAGAATCAGACACATGATTCCGAAAAAATGAAAAGCACTGAGATATGGGATGCTCTTTCAAGACCACTTGGAAATAGATTCGATAAACATAAAGAAATTCTCCATGAGGAAGAGATCCGTCTAATTGAACATTTAGCTGCCGAAGAGATGAGGATATTTAATTATACCCCATATACTACCGGTAAATGGAAAAATTCCATCGGGTTCCGGATAAGAAACAAATATTACAAACGGCAGGTCATAAAAAGGCTGAATTTCAAAGGATCTGATGTTTTTAACTCAAGACGCGAATTTGCCCGCAATATTTTTGAACAGAGGAAGAAGGAATTCCTTAAAACACTCTGATAATGCAGATTGACGAAAAAAAAATTGCTCTCATTCTGCCGGGAATAGTTCCCGGTGGTCTTGAAAGGGTTATGGTTGAGCTTGCAAATTCTTTTTCTCTTGTTGATGGAATTGAGGTACACCTTATCTCACTTACAAAAGGCGAACAATTCTACAGGCTTGAAGATAAAGTTATTTTTCACGAACCATCCTTTTTTCACAGAAGTTTCGATAGAATAACTTTTACTGTCAAAACATTCAGATTCCTGCGAATAAAGTTAAAAGAAGTGAAACCACTTTCATTGTTAAGTTTTGGTGGAAAATATAATGCATTCGTCCTTTTGGCGGCAATGGGGATTGGTATCAGATCGTACATCTCTGACAGGAGCAGACCGAGGATAAGCTATGGAAAAATTCTTGATATTCTTAATCCGATACTATACAGGAGAGCTGCCGGAATAATTGCACAAACGGAAAAGGCGAAGCAGGTACATCTGGAAAGGACGGGGCATAAAAATATCAGGGTCATAGGAAATCCAATCAGACAGACCGAAATCTCCCCGGCATTGCAAAAACAAAACATTATTCTGAATGTCGGGCGATTTATTGCTTCCAAGCACCAGGATATTCTCCTCGAATATTTTGCTTCTGTCAACTCTGAGAACTGGAGACTTATATTCCTGGGAGATGGCAAACTGAAGGTGGAAGTTGAGGCTAAGGCGATCAAACTGGGTTTAAAAGATAGAGTCGAATTTCCGGGGGCAGTAAAAAATGTTGACGATTACTATCGGAAAAGTAAAATATTTGCTTATACATCTACCTCTGAAGGTTTTCCAAATGTTCTGGGTGAGGCAATGTCTGCAGGTTGTGCCTGTATAAGTTATGATTGTGAGGCGGGACCTTCGGAATTGATTGATGATGGAATTAACGGCTATCTGATAGAAGAGGCGGATCACAAAAATTATAAGTCAAAACTTCAATCATTGATTGATGATGAAGAATTATGCATAAGATTTGGTGAAGCGTCTCGAAAAAAAATTGTTGAGAATTTTGGAATCCGGATTATCAGGAATAAATATCTCGATTTTATTACCGGATAATAAGTGAATGTATTCAAACATTCTTTTGAATACAAAATCTGACATTGAAAATACTAATGAACAAAGAAATTCATTTAAAATGAAAATTATTATTAATACGGCTCATCAGAGATTCGGGGGAGCAATACAGGTCGCTTTGTCTTTTATTTATGAGTGCCGTAATTTTCCGGAAAACGAATACCACGTTTTTTTAGGACATGGGGTAAGGAAATCCTTAAAAGAATCCGATTTTCCGGAAAATTTTACTTTCTATCCTTTTGATTTCGGGATTCTCAAATTCAGCACCACTTTTAAATTAAATAAAATTCTCAGTGCTCTTGAAAAAAGGATCAAGCCTGATTGCGTAATATCTACATCCGGCCCTACATATTTTCATTCTAATGCCCCTCAGATCATTGGGTATAATTTGCCATTGTATATTTATAATGAATCACCTTTTGTTCAGGATCTTTCGCTAAGGAAAAAATTCCGATTATGGATCAGAAAAAAAGTTCATTTTTACTATTTTAAAAGGGATGCCAGGGCTTTTACCACACAGACCGATGATGTTAATCTTAGAGTGAAAAAAGCGCTGAAAACTGATCAGGTATTCACGGTGACTAATACTGCAAACGGGTATTATAACGACTGGAAAAAATTTCCTGATAAACTACCTCCAAAGCAGGATAATGAACTTAGATTCTTAACGATTTCTGCTTATTATAAGCATAAGGATCTTGAGATCATTCCACGGGTGACAAAAATATTACGCAGCAATGGAATTCGAAATGTGAAATTTGTTCTCACACTCGATCCGGTTGATTTCCAAAAGTATATTGGAAATGATGAAGATATATTGAATGTGGGTCCTGTTAAGCCGGAAGAGTGTCCATCACTTTATAACGAAACCGATTTTATGTTTTTACCAACACTGGCGGAGTGCTTTTCAGCATCTTATCCGGAAGCGATGATAATGCAGAAACCGATACTTACTACCGATCTTGGTTTTGCAAGAAGCATCTGCGGTGAGGCTGCATTATATTATAAGCCGCGTAATGCCGCTGATGCTGCGGAAAAAATAATGAAATTGATAAATGATGATACTCTCAGACGAAATCTCATTAAGAGCGGCACAAAGCAGCTTGAAATCTTTGATACGCCCTTGTCACGGGCAGAGAAGTACCTGAAACTTTGTCGGGATGTTCTCGTAACTAATGTAAATAAATAAGTAAAATCTTAAAATTTTTATTAATTCGAAATTATTAAGGATTATTTTATGGAAAAATCAGCTTTAGTATTGGGCGCCGGTGGGTTTATCGGCGGACATATAGCAAACAAATTAAAAAAAGAAGGGTTCTGGGTCCGGGGAGTTGATGTTAAGCATAATGAACACCAGGGCTTACTGGTCGATGACTTTGTAATAGGTGATCTTAGAGACCCGCGGGTTGTTGAAAAAGTAATTGACCGCGATTTTGATGAATTATATCAGCTTGCAGCGGATATGGGTGGTGCAGGCTACATTTTTACCGGTGAAAACGATGCCAATGTTATGCACAATTCCGCATTAATAAATATGAATGTCGCCCACGAAGCCACCCTCAGGAAAGTCAAAAAACTGTTCTATTCTTCTTCTGCCTGCATGTATCCGGAACGTAATCAACTTGACCCTGACAACCCTAATCTTGCAGAAGATTCAGCATATCCGGCTGAGCCTGACAGTGAATACGGGTGGGAAAAATTATTCAGCGAGAGATTGTTTCTGGCTTTTCAGCGTAATTATGGTCTTAATGTAAGAATTGCCAGATTTCATAACATTTTTGGACCTTTTGGAACATGGAGAGGCGGTAAGGAAAAAGCTCCTGCCGCAATGTGCAGGAAAGTCGCAGAAGCTCCGGATGGCGGTGAAATTGAGATATGGGGAGATGGAAATCAGACCCGTTCGTTTCTTTACATTGATGAGTGCCTGGAGGGTGTCCGCAGATTGATGGATTCAGATTTTATTGGACCCGTTAATATAGGTTCTGATGAAATGGTTTCGATAAATCAGCTGGCAAAATATGCGATGGAATCAAGCGGCAAAAATCTTAGTTTTAAACACATTGCTGGTCCCCAAGGTGTCCGAGGAAGAAATTCTGACAATAGACTGATAAAAGAGAAGTTAAATTGGGCGCCTAATCAGCCGCTTAAAGTTGGTATAGCTAAAACATACAAATGGATTGAAGACCAATTAAAGTCAAATGTCTGAGGTTAAAACAAATCATGGAATCGGATCTAAAAAGATTCTGTTCCTGAGACAGGATAATAATTCATCTCTGATTGAAGTAAGTCAGTACATCTTAAAAAAGCATGAGAGTATTGAAACGCATTCGCATATTTCAAAATCGGAAAGTTATATTTTCCTTCAGGGAAAAGGTGAATTAACCGTTAATGAAAAAACTTATTATGTTCAATCAGCCGATCATATTTATGTTGATAAAAAGAACAAACACTCTTTGACAAATATTGGAGACGATGAACTTTCATTTATCATTCATCATATTGAATGTTAATTTTCGGAGAAGCAATGAAGAATAAAAAACTAATTTATGTTGACCAGTTAGTGCATTATATAAGTCTCGATATCGTCAATGCTTTTGCGGAAGAATTTGATGAGGTTATTTTGCTTACCGGGTTTATCAGGCAGCATGAGAGACCTCTGAAGGAAAATGTCAAGGTAGTAAAACTCAAAAAATACGAAAGGAATAGCTTTAGAAGCAGAATATGGTGCTGGTCTGTTTTTACGGTTCAGGTCTGGTTACGTCTTCTGTTTTTATATAAGGGAGCAGCAGTTTTTTTTACAACGAAACCGCCTCTGACTCAATTCTATGGACTGATAACCAGGAGAAGATTTGCTGTCCAGGTTTTGGATGTTTATCCCGATATTCTAAAACTTTACAATATTGGTGAAAATAATCTTGTTTACAGGATTTGGGCGTTTCTTAATAAAGTTGTATTCAGAAGAGCCATCGAAGTTTCAACTATTAGTATTAGGATGAAAAATCTTGTAGATGAATACACTGAAGGTCGTGGTGCAGACATTATTCGTCTTTGGAGCGGATTCGGGAATGTCGGACGAGTCGAAAGAAAGAACAACGAATGGGCAAAAAAACTTGGCATTCAGGATAAATTTGTTATTCAATATGCAGGCAATATTGGACACGCACATAATGTTGAAGTAATGCTCGAGATTGCTGAAAAACTGAAGAATGACAATGAAATATTATTCCAGATAATCGGATGGGGTGAACGTTTCTCTGTGATTGAGAATAAAATCAGGCAGAAAAATTATCCAAATGTTATGATGCTGCCGATGCAGCCTATTGATGTTGTTAATCAATCGCTCTCAGCAGCCAATCTTTCGGTTATTCTTCTCGAGGAAAAAGTGGCAGATGTCAGTTTGCCGAGTAAGATCTACAATTTGCAGAATTTGGGAATTCCTTTGCTATGTTTTGCTCCTCCGAGTTCTGAATTGAACACTCACCTCAATGAATTCAAAAATGGTGTCCGATTTCTGGAATCTGAGATCGATGAAATTGCGGGTTTCATTTTGGATTGCAAAAACGATCCTCTGAGTTTAGAAGTTTTTTCCCAAAATTCATTGCTTGCTGCTGCCAGTTTCTCGCATAATAATGCTAAGAAATTCGTTGAACCTTTCTTGCAGTGACTATAGTCTTTTAGCGGCAGATATTTTATGAAATTATTCATCGATATTCTAACAAATAACCCGGACTGCTCCTTGCAGTTCACTTTGACTGGACTTTATGCTTATTATTCTGAGATTTTCCAAACTAAAATGATGTCTAAATGATTAGTCGTTTAATTTATCTCGCATATTACTTCCGGCAGACCGACAAGAAAAAATTAGGTGTATTTCTCGATCATGCTTCCGCTTCGGCTAAGCGCAGCAGGACTTCATTGTTTATTTCAGCCATTGTAAATTCAGTGATTTATAATATTTCTATCCTGGAATATTTCCAGTTCAGGTTTTTTGAAAAAGAACGGAAGGAGAAACTGAAATGGGCTGGCACTGGCTTTATGTACGAATATCAGCTTAAAATGAATCCCAAGGCAAAAAGAGATATTCTTGATGATAAGAGGAAATTCTATAAAAAATATCAGAGATTTTTTATTCACAAGGTTTATGAACTAAGTGAATTGAAGAATAATTCAATAGCAGTTCAGTCATTATTGAGTAATAAAACAGGGAAAATTGTACTCAAACTTTCAGATGGCAAATGCGGTGCGCAGGTAGTTATAAAAGATGCTCTTGCTTTTAATGGTGAGGAACTTATCAGCTACATGGTGAGCAATGGATTTGATCTTGCCGAAGAATTTATCGAACAACACTCCGAAATGAACAGACTTTCTCCTTCTGGGGTTAATACTGTTAGGATCATTACTCAGTTGAACAGTACGGATGAGGTTGATATTCTTGGATGTCGGCTCCGGATCACAGTAAATTCTGCCGTTGATAATATGGCGGCTGGTAATATGGCGGCTCCCGTTAATCCTGAAACTGGTGTTGTCACCGGGGACGCTGTTTACAGCGATATTTCAAGAGTGGATGAATCTTTGCATCCTGTCACAAAAACGGAAATCAAAGGATTTCAGATACCTTTCTGGAAAGAAACTCTTGAATTGGCTGTAAATGCACAATTGCTGCATAAACAAAACCGTTCGATAGGCTGGGATATTGCAGTTACACCTGAAGGTCCCGATCTTATTGAAGGAAACCACGACTGGTGCAAACTTCTGTGGCAGCTTCCTGTAAATCAGGGAATGAAGTTTGTTCTGGAAAAATATATTAATTAGTATTAAAATTAATCCATTAAGATTAAATGTATATATCATTTTTTAAAAGAATTATTGACATTTTACTTTCTGCCGCGGGGATAATCATCATCTCACCCTTATTATTGGTTGTTATCATACTATTATTGTATGCAAATAAAGGCAAACCGTTTTTTGTGCAGGAACGTCCCGGGAAAAACGAAAAACCTTTTAAGTTGATTAAATTTAAAACAATGAGTGATAAAAGGGATTCCAAAGGCAACCTCCTTTCAGATAAGGAACGTATGACAAAAGTCGGAATATTTTTACGGGGATATTCTTTAGATGAACTTCCTCAGTTATTTAATGTGCTTGCCGGAAGCATGAGTCTTGTCGGTCCCCGTCCGCTGCTTTTTAAGTATATCCCGCTTTATAGTGAAACCCAAAGAAAAAGGCACGATCTGAAACCGGGTATCACAGGATTGGCTCAGGTGAACGGAAGGAATTCAATCTCCTGGACTAAGAAATTTGAATATGACGTTGAATATGTTGAGAATGTGTCGTTTTTACTTGATCTTAAAATTCTCTATTCTACAGTTATCAGAGTAATAAACAGACATGGGATAAATCAGTCAGCAGAAAGACCAATGCTTCCTTTTAACGGATCGAATTAGTTGTTTTTTAATAAAACATAACAGGGAAATTATGAATATCCTTATCACAGGGGTAGGCGGACCTTCACCAAAAAGTGTGTCCAGATCATTAAAATTTCATTCTAAATTAAAAGATATTAGGCTTTTTGGAACCGACAGTAATAAGTATGCCTATGGTCTTTATGATAAAAGTCTTTATAAAAAAACATTCCTTGTGCCGCGAGTTGATCATCCGGATTACTGGAAAGTATTTTACGATATCATCCGGGAAAATAATATTGAATATGCGATAATTTTACCTGAACTTGAGGTTATCGAATGGTCGAAAATCAGTGAGACTCAGGGGTTGCCGTGTAAGGTTCTGCTTCCCGATCATGCATTTACGAATGCTGTTTACAGTAAAGCTAAGATGACAGATTTGCTCAGGGATTCCGATCTTGTTCCCAGGTCATATGTATTAAAAAAAGATCTCAGTAATTTAGACGAAATAACAAACAACCTTGGCTATCCCTTTTGGATCAGAAGTTCCTCAGGCTCAATGGGACTTGGATCGTTAAAAATAGACAGTAAGGAGACATTAAAAAACTGGCTGCTTATTAATCCAAATGTCGAAGAATTTTTCGCCAGTGATTTTTTGCCGGGAAGGAATTTAGCCTGTAAGATGCTCTATTGGAATGGCAAACTTGTAAGGGCTGCTTGCGGTGAAAGAGTTTATTACATTATGTCCAAGGTGGCTCCATCCGGCATAACTGGAAACACTTCATTTGGACGATTGCTCAACGATGAGCTGGTTTTTAACAGAGCAAAGCGTGCTATGGATTCCCTTTTTGAAAAAGTCGGCGCAAAAAAACATGGCTTCTATACAGTCGATCTTAAGGAAGATAACGATGGTTTACCTTACGTCACGGAAGTAAATATCAGACATGTCGCTTTTTCTATCTGTTTTACAATCGGCGGAATGAATTTTGCGGAAGACACAATCCGCTTATTAATGGATGATCCGTCTTATGATAAGTCTTTCAGGCTGCATCAATTCGCGGAAAATGATCTGATCTTTCTGAGGGATGTGGATTCAGAGCCCCTCGTATTAAAGGAATCACAATTATTCTGACTGCGACGAAAACTGATGCTGACTTTAATATCGAAAAGCATTTGAAATTAGTATTTGCCCCATAATTATTAACCCGGACTGACACACCAGAATATGAAAAAAATACTGATCACAGGAGCTGCCGGATTTATTGGGTTCCATTTGCTGAACCGGCTTATTAGTGAAGGTTACGAAATCATCGGAATGGATAATCTGAATGATTATTATGATCCGGCGCTTAAATTCGACCGGCTGACTGAATGTGGCATTAGCAAATCAGAACTGACCGCAAACAGGATCTGCAAAAGCACTTTGTATCAAAATTACCGGTTTATCAGATTGGATTTGTTGGATATCAGTTCGCTTCTTTCTTTATTCGAAGAAGAAAAATTTGATTATGTTCTTCACCTGGCAGCGCAGCCCGGAGTTCGGTATTCTCTTGTAAATCCTCAGGCTTATATAGACTCAAATATAACCGGATTTCTGAATATTCTTGAAAGTTGCCGAAAATACCCGGTAAAACATCTGATCTTTGCTTCGTCAAGTTCAATATATGGTGTGAACACAAAAATGCCGTTTTCAGTCAGGGATAATGTTGACCACCCCGTTTCATTGTATGCTGCCACTAAAAAATCCAATGAATTAATGGCGCATACCTATTCCCATCTCTTCAATATTCCTTCAACAGGATTACGTTTTTTTACTGTTTACGGACCATGGGGAAGACCCGATATGGCTTATTTTAAGTTTACAAAAGCCATCCTCGGGAATAATCCTATTGAAGTATTTAATTATGGCAATATGAAAAGGGATTTCACTTATATCGGTGATATTGTTGAGTCAATTTCCCGTCTGCTGCCAAAAGCTCCGCAACCCGATAAATCCTTCGACCATTACAACAATGATTCCTCAAGGAGTTGGGCAGCATACAGGGTTTTGAATATCGGCAATCATAATCCGGTACAGTTGAAGGATTTTATTCATGAATTGGAGAAAAACTTAGGCAAAAAAGCCGAAATCAATTACCTGCCTATGCAGCCTGGTGATGTTGAAGCAACTTATGCCGATGTTGAAGAATTAAATAATTTAATTGATTATGCCCCGCGAATCGGAATTAACGAAGGCATACGAGAATTCATTGACTGGTATATCAGGTATTATAAAATCAGTTCCTGAAAAATTCCTTCAGGAATTTCAATTAAAACTCCCTTTACTTATCCTGCTGGCATTTGCAGCATCAGGAATAATAACAAAATTTTTTGGATTCCAGGGAGTCCTGCTTTTTATACCGGCAAGCATAATTTATTTGAAAGTACTGAGTTTTGAGAACAGTTTTGTGAAAATACTCGGAAAAGTCAATTTTATTACCCTAAGTGCAGTTCTTCTTTTAATAATGTTCCTTCTGTTCATGGTCATATATCCCGCAATAAATGATCCGTCACATCTTAACGGCAGCGATAGTGATGACGCTCTGAATATCGCCGCAGGCAGGATTTTACAGGGACAATATCCATATTATGAAAAAACTTATCTTAATAATTCAATAACACCCCTGCCCGGGGCTATTTTTCTGGCTATGCCTTTTGTGATTGTATTTGGAAATTCTGCTTTTCAAAACTTCTTTTGGCTGGGATTATTATTCTTGCTTGTAAATAGGTACTACAAGGATAGAAGTGGAAAATCAATTCTCCTTATCACTACGTTTTTCTTTTTTCCTCTTATTCCGTATAATATCATTATTGGTTCGGATTACATCTCAAATTCAATTTATGTCCTCCTTGCCTGTGCCGTTTTTTGTAATTATTGTTTAAATCACTCTGACAGCAAATTCACTCCGCTTTTTGCCTTGATTTTCGGGTTTTCATTATCTTCCCGCCCGATTTACCTTTTACTGATTCCTGTATTATTTGTCTTCCTTTTCAGAAAACAGGGCTGGGAAAAATCCGTGAAATATTTTACGCTGATTATTATTGCGTTTACATCTGTCACATTACCTTTCTACCTTTTTGATCCATCCGGATTTTCTCCATTACATGTCAGTTACAAATTGGATAGGTTTAATGATATTCTGCCGCACTCTGAAATAATTATCCCTATTTTTTCAATCCTTGCAGGTATTATCTGGGCTTTTTTTGCCGGAAAAACTTATGATCTGGATATTTTTCTGCTGATCAGCGCCTTTACTTTATTTATTCCGGTTTTTGCCGGCACAGTTCTATTAAGTATCAAAGCTGAATCATTTGATCCGGCTTACACTTATTATAGCTCGCTTTTTATATTTTTTGCACTTAGCCCGCTATTAAATTTATTCTACGTTAGAAATGGACGGGTAAAAACTAATGAATAGCTTTTTTTGTGGCGTTGGTTTTCTGTCAATTTATAGACTAATTTTCTTTGTATGAATTCTAAAAATATTTTGAGTGATTTTTTTTTGATAACGAGTTATTCCGACTAAAGTCAACGATTAAACAAACAAAAAGTAATAGAATTTTAGTCGCAGTTGGGATAAAGTAATCCCAACAAGAACAAAAAAGTTCTTTCACATAGTGATAATAATGAATCGTTTACATCTTTTAAGAGAGGACAAGAGAATGAACCCGCAAAGAACGGAGTTATTCGTTATGGGACTTCATTTGTTTCACTCGTTTTTTGTTTTGCTTCCGTGAAACAGGAGCTACTGAATCGAAAAATTGAAATCTACGGTGTTTGAGTTCCAATGGCTTAATAACCGTAATGATTGTTATCTCGGAGTTCTGTTTATCAATCTCCTGATCGAACTTGGTCTTATGCTTGAGCATGCTATAGATGATTCTAAGTATTTTGTGCATAGCAAAACCAAAAGCGGCTAAACCGGTAATTGGCAAATAGCCCGTGCTTCAGCTTTACCTGCCTCTTTTCCTTATGTCTTAGCCGGGATTAAAAAAAATTCACAAGACACTCTATCCCATTTTTGATCTTTCTGCATTATTTATTATGTTGGATTTTTTATAAGAGGAATTATTCATTGCAGGATTTTTCTTCAGTAATAACAGGGCAGTCCACTTCAACGCTCAGTAATCTGAGCGCCTTTGAAAATTGTGCGGGGAAATATCTCAGCTTTTGAGATAATTATGGTCATAAAACAAAAACTTTTCAGAAATTTTGCTCTGCCTGTTACGGAAATTATTGAACATGTATAAAAATGAAATGCACTGTTTTAGCCGATTTGGGCGCAGGAATTATAATTCCTTTAGACGGATAAAAATTGAGGAATGTTATGCTGCAAACCAATGCAGGATAACATACATGTTTAATAAAGTATTAGGATTTGTAATATGTTGTTATATAGTAAGTTAATAACAAAATATCAGAAAAATGACGGTTTTTTATCCGGCAGAATTCTGCTGGATAATATTCCAGGTTGCAACATTTTGTTGCAGCTTAATTAATGGTTAGGTTTCTTGTAGGAAAATGAAATCAAAAAATACAACTTGAAATTAAATTTAGGTCTACTTTTTTAAGGGAGGTTTGTAAGAAGAACATCCTATAAAATTAGTCCCGAATTAATTTAACAATATCTATAAACAAATCAGGAGGCAATATGCCTATATCTAATCAGTTCTTTGATTTTGAAGAACAAGCACCAAATACGAATATTATTAACGATGAATTAATAGTAATTCGTTCAAATGAAAAAGAGGACTATTCAGAAAATGAAAACTTTTCTCATGGTTCTCATGGTTCTCATGGCTCTGGTCATACTTCTCATGTTTCTCATGGGCATACATCAGCAGCAGGTTAATTCAAAATTGTTATAGGCAAGAAGTAATTAAGCTTCTTGCCATTTTTATGGAGAAAAAATGACAATAAAACTAGGTAAGAATGACTACCAAAAGGAAGTAATTGAAAAAACGATATTGCTTCTTGAATCAAAATATGACTTAATATTGGAAATCACAGACGACAATTACATTGTTGTTTCAACAGGGAGCAAAATATCTAAAGAGTTATTTTTGAAAGAACTTTTATATAATGATTTGAGATATCAAATTGCACAAAAAACAAATACTATAAAAAAACTTATTGTTGGAAGGGCGCTATATGATTCCTGTATTAGATTGGAGCAAAAGTAAATGCAATTAAAACTTACTGAAGTAAAATCAAAACAAGAAAGTGGTTATTTGTATGGAATACTGACAAATGAATTTGATGCAATAGAGAAAGAAATAAAAATATTGTATCTTGAAAATCTATCCAAAGCACTACCTGCTGGATTTTTGGGTTATATATTATTAAAAAAAGATAATCATTTTATTAACTATGACATACCTAATCTTTTTACTATAGATGAGCCTTTCACTTTTAACTCTAACCAGATAATAATCAAAATTGATTTTACTGAAAATGTTATTTGGCAAATAATTGATTTATCAAAGAATCATATTGATTTGTATCTTACAGGTAAATGCACGCAGTTTTGTATAGCGTGCCCCCAACCACAAAAATTTAGAAAGGATTTGGAACCAAAAAATGAAGCTCTTATGATAAGTAAAGTTTTGATTAATCAGAAAAAACATATAAATATCTCAGGTGGAGAACCCACATTTAACAAGAGTTATTTTGTTGCCGTATTAAAAGCACTCCAGTCAAATTCACCTGAATCTAATTTGCAAATTTTAACGAATGCACTCTCCTTTTCAAAAGAGGCTTTTATATTAGAAATGGTGGAGCAAGGGATTGTTTTTGAAAAGTTGTTTTTTTCAATAGCTATTTATGGTAGTAATCCTGAGATTCAGGATTTTGCAACAGGGTTAGATGGGAGTTTTTACAAACTTGAAAATGCAATTCAAAATATTAATAATCATAAGGCAAAGATCGAATTAAGAATTGTTATTAATAAAATTAATTTATATGATCTTGAAAATATTTCTAAATTAATAGTGGAAAAGTACCATGATAAAATCACGCGTGTAATTTTTATGGGTCTTGAAATGTCTGGTGATGCAGAAGTAAATCACGAAAAAGTATGGATCCCGTTTAATGAACATAAGCCATTTCTACTAAATTCCATTATTTACTTATTAACACATAATATAAATGTACTTTTATATAATTATCCACTCTGTTATTTGCCAAAACAATTTTGGAGTTTAGCCAAAGACAGTATTTCGTATTGGAAAAAATATTTTCATTATGGATGTGATAAATGTCAAGTTAAAAGTATGTGTGCTGGTTTTTTTGAGAGCACACTTCCATACATAGAACAAGTCACACCAATATTAATTCAGAAGGACAAACATGAAGTTAAGACTTGCTAATAATAAAATTTTACCATTTTATTTTGCGGAATTCGAGGACGATTATTTAGTTACAAATTTATTTAAGGAGTATATTTTCTTAAAAAAAGGAGAATTTTCACAACTTATTTCTGGTGAATTCACAGATGAAAAATTGCTTAATGTACTAACTACAAAAAATTTTATTTATGAAGGCGAAGATGAATTAATCGCGGAAAAGTATGGCATTATATATAAAGAGCAGAATTCATTTTTATTTAGTGCAACTTCTTTGCATATTTTCGCAGTTACACAAAATTGTAACTTAAACTGTGTTTACTGTCAAGTTACGAGTAATATGAATACACATAAAAATACTTTAATGACAAAAGAAATTGCTCGTAAATCGGTCGATATTGCACTTGAATCGCCATCACATTTTTTAGCGTTTGAATTTCAAGGGGGAGAGCCATTACTAAATTTTCCAGTGATTAAAGAAATTGTCAATTATGCTAAAAAAAGAAATAATAAAAAGAAAATTGAATATCGCTTAGTAACAAATCTTACTCTTATGACAGATGAAATTTTAGACTTTATTGAAGAAAATAAAATCTCTATAAGTATATCATTAGATGGTGATGAATATATACAAAATATGAATAGACCCTATAAAAATGGGAAAGGGTCTTTTGAAAAAGTTATCTATTGGATAGAAAAAATTAGAAATAGAAAAAATATTATTATCTCTGCATTGCCCACCATCACAAAAGAGTCTTTATCTAGAATTGATGAATTACTTGAGACATATATTTCGTTAGGTTTTAAGAATATTTTTATAAGGAGTTTATCTCCTTTTGGTTCAGCAACAGCCAACTGGGATAATATTGGATATAGTGCTTCAGAATTCTCACTATTTTATGAAAAAATATTAGACAAAATAATTTCATATAATACTGATGAAATTGTTGTTACAGAAAATTATGCTGCAATGGTATTAGAAAAAATACTCAATAAAACAGCTGTAAATTTTATGGATTTAAGATCGCCATGTGGGGCTGGTATTGGACAGATAGCATACAATTGGGATGGCAATATTTATACTTGTGATGAGGGGAGAATGCTCTCAGTTGAGGGTGATCAAACTTTTAAAATCGGAAATATTAGTGAAGATAATTATCAATCATGTATGCAGAATGAAAATTTAGAATATGTTTTATCAGCGTCGGTATTAGATAGTGTTATAGAATGTTCAGATTGTGTTTATTCGCCAATTTGTGGTATTTGTCCAGTTTATAACTATAAGACGCAAGGAAAACTATTTATTCCTATGACAGATGATTTTCGTTGTAATGTTTTTAAAGGAATATATAAATCCATTTACTCTAAACTAAAATCAAATGATCCTGAAACTATGAAAATATTATTGAAATGGGTTCAATGAAAAATAAACAAAACCTAACAAGCTTTTCCACCCGACCGCCTTTTCATTGTGGCAATGGTTAAGTTTTTAGGTTTGGTAAAAAAAGTTAGCATTACTTGTAACGTTGTTCTAATAAATAAATTTGTTAAAAATATTTGGCTTGGGTTTTTCAATTCGTCATTGCTGTTATGGGCGGCGGCTGAAGCGCAACGTTATACCGCAAGTTGTGAATTCAAACTTGCATAAACACTCCCAGTAAATAGGGTAGGAATATTTCCCTTTGTTTTATGACAGTAAGGTGTTGTTTTTAGTTGTAGTATAATTTATTTAGCAAAAGCAACAGGGGGTAGTGGCATTAAGAAATTAGATTTATTAAATAAACACAAGAGTTTTGCCACCTTAAGAATAACGAGATGCATTTGTGAAAAGTGCAATTGAATTTTCATTATTAGTTACTTTATTATTTTTTGCTTTCTCTTGTGAGAGTACCGAACCAGATGAAATAAATCCGGAAGAGAAAATAGCTCTTGAGATTATAGGCACAATGCCAGAGCAAGTTGAGCTAAAATTTACTTCAACTACCATAAACTTAACTGATTCTATATCAATATATAGATCCGACCTTCTTCCAATTCCTCTAGCTACATTCCTTAATGATGTTGCCGAAACAACCTTTATAGATAATAACAAAGGTCTTGGACTTGAATGGAATACTTCATATAGTTATTATGCTAAAATAAAGGGGGAAACTAATAAAGCTACTAAAGAAATAACAACTTTTACTGGTGAGCCTGATACAACAACAAGAAATTTTTCAATTGAAGTATTTGAGTTTCCATCTGTTACTCCTGAGAGTAACTACCTTGAGGATGTATGGGTCTTTGACGAAAGTAATATCTGGGCAGTAGGTGCAATAAATTCTTTTGAAAACGAAACTATGACATTTAATATTCTTCATTGGAATGGCTTTGTCTGGAAGAGGAAAGGAGGTTTATTTAATACATCAGGAATTGAAGATATATGGGCACTTGATTCCAATTTGGTTTATCTTATAACAGGCGGAATCGTGAAATATGAAGATGGTAATTTTAATGTAATAGACCTTATAGACTTGGGTTTTGATGAAAATCATTCGTTTAGAGCCGCTTGGGGAGCCTCCAAGGACAATGTATTTGCTGTAGGCACAAGTGGCGCAATTGTTCATTACAATGGCGAAAGCTGGTCCAGGATTAATTTTAGAGATGATGTTCATTTTCGAGGTATTTGCGGAAATAATCAGACGGGCATTGCATATGCATACGGAATTTATATGGGGCTAGCTGGTAGGAATACAGTTGTTACAGAAATAACTAGTTCAGGAGTTTCCGAGATTTATGATGATGGAGGATATTATAATTATACGAATTCTATATTTTCATTGAACGATAAGGTTTTTTGTACTTCATTGAAAATATCATCTGATGATATCTATACAATTGATCAACAAACACATCAAAGGGATATTATCCATCATGTTAAAGAGTATTTTGTAATAAAATCAGCAGTTGCAATTTCAGATAAGGATATTTTTTACATCGGTCATAATAGTGAGTCCGGGAAGTTGTATCACTATAATGGTCAAGGCTATGATTTTTTGGATTTTCCAATACAGTCTCCAGCAGTTAATGGAACACATGGAGTAAGGAATCTCATAGTAAATGTGGGCTATATAAACAATAGTGCTTATATAATAATAATAAGGAGGGAAATATCAGCCAAATGGAAGTAGAAATTTTTAGAGCACCGTATTACCAGAAGCGTTCATTTTCAGATTCTGAAAATGATTAGACAAAATTCCAGCAACATTGTATTTGTGGTGTTTTTCCTTTTGATTACGGAAATTATTCCGCAAAGCAATTATCTGAATAATCAAAAAATCTACGATTTTTTGGATAGGATGGAAGTCAAAGGATATATAAGTTTAAATCATCATCAGAAACCTTTTTCAAGACAAACAATCTCAGATAAACTGAATGACCTGGCCGAAAAAAACCTCAACGATATTGAAAAAAAGGAACTGAGTTATTTTATAAACGAATACAATCCTGATTTTGCTGTTTCACCTGAATTAGATTTAACTGTTTTCGCCAAAAATCAGAATGGAGCTTACCGGTTTCTGGAATATCATGACAGCCTTATTTACCTTAACCTGCTTTTTGATGGCGGATTTAAATACTCATTCGTCGAGGGCGGAAATTATAAACTGCGTTACTGGAATGGAATTAGTGCTTTCGGCAGCCTTAATGATAATTTCTCCTTTGATCTTAAATTCAATGATTTCTCGGATAAAGGCAGTTCATTGCGAATAAGCAGAAGATTTTCGAGGGAGCCCGGTTATGAGTTTGCCACTTCCAGAACTTCGACAAGCAGTTATAACTACGATAAAGTTGACGGCAACATCACATATTCCTGGAATTGGGGCAATTTATCTTTAATCAAGGATAAGAATATATGGGGAAACGGTTATAATGGATCAATAATTCTTTCAGATAAAGCTCCCTCTTTTGCACACATCCGTTTTAAAATGTATCCGACCGATTGGCTCGAGTTCACCTATATTCATGGTGACCTGAATTCGAATATTTTTGATTCCACCACATACAGAAACAGCGGCGGTAACAGAGGTCATATCCAGATGGTCCCAAAATATTTTGCTGCTCATATTCTTACCATTGATCCAACCTCCGATTTGAAAATCAGTCTTGGTGAATCGGTAGTTTACAGCGACAGGTTCGAACCTATATATCTTATCCCGGTGCTGTTTTTCAGAATTGCCGACCACTATCTTACCAATAAAGATGAGTCATCAGGCAATGCCCAATTATTTTCTTCAATCAGTTACAGATTCCCTTCAATCTCAACAAGACTTGATGCCTCTCTGTTTATTGATGAATTAAGTTTATCGAATCTCACAGGGAAATACCCTGAGGCGGTCGGCTATTCCATTGGTTTTACTAATTACGATCTTTTCCTTGCCAATTTCGGCATCAGGCTTGAATATACCAGAATAAACCCGTTTGTTTACGAACATGACGATCCCGTCCAATCATATTTTAACCGGAATTATCAGATGGGACATTGGATTGGCAGTAATGCAGAACAGATATATTTTCAATCCTCATATCCGTTTAATGAATATCTACGGGTGAAAGGTGAAATTGAATTCACGAGGCGCGGGGAAATATTCAATAAAGCTGATGAGCGTTACAAACGGGGGCAGAATTTCTTATACGGCGGAAGGAGCCAGTATTTACGTTATTCTCTGTCAGCCGAGTATGAAATGCTGAATAATCTGTTTGTAACAATATCTGCAGTTTCCAGCACTGCACAGGGAGTAAATAACATAATCAATGTGAATGATTACAATTATAATGAAGTTTCCGCCGGTGTCAGGTTAGGTTACGACTATTAGCAAACTGCAATTAAACTCAAATAATTTTGGCAACACAATGAATAAAAGAATCTGGCTCTCATCACCGCATATGGGCGGAGACGAAATAAAATTTGTACACGAGACATTCGAATCGAACTGGATTGCCCCTCTCGGGGCGAATGTTGATAATTTTGAGAAGGATCTGGGCGATTATACCGGGGTAAAACATGTTGCGGTTCTTACCTCAGGAACTGCAGCAATCCATCTTGCTTTGATTATCCTTGGGGTCCGGCAGGGAGATGAAGTGATCTGTTCGTCATTTACTTTTTCAGCCTCTGCAAATCCTATAGTATATCAGGGAGCAACGCCTGTATTTGTGGATAGTGAAAGTACAACCTGGAATATGGACCCGCAACTTCTGAAAACCGCTATTGAAGCAAGGTTAAAACTGGGCAAGAAACCCAAAGCAATCGTTATTGTGCATCTTTATGGGAATCCCGCGAAATTATCTGAAATTGAGGAGATTGCTGCCGGATTTGATATTCCCGTTATTGAGGATGCTGCAGAAGCTCTCGGCTCCGAATATAAAGGCGCGAAATTAGGCTCGTTCGGAAAGATCGGTATTCTTTCTTTTAATGGAAATAAAATTATCACAACCTCAGGCGGTGGAGCGCTCCTTTCTGATTCACAGGAATATGTAGAAAAAGCTCGTTTTCTTGCAACTCAGGCGCGTGACGATGCCCCGCATTATCAGCATTCGCATATCGGATATAATTACAGAATGAGCAATGTGCTGGCCGGCATTGGAAGGGGACAGATGATTGTACTCCCGGAAAGGATCAGACAACGCAGATATAATTTTGATTATTATAAAAATAAATTATCCGGACTTCCGGGTGTTTCATTTCTGGAAGAAGAAAACGGATCATTTTCCAATAAATGGCTTACATGTATGCTGGTTGACCCAAAGTTATCCGGGGGCATCACCCGCGAGGATATTCGTCTATATCTCTGGGAAAGTCAGATTGAATCCCGGCCGCTTTGGAAACCTATGCATGTACAGCCCGTCTTTGAGCAATATCCGCGATACGTTAACGGAACTTCGGAAAAACTATTTCAGGATGGACTTTGTCTGCCCTCCGGTTCGAACCTTTTGGATGAAGATCTTGAAAGGGTAACCAGCGGTATTTCAGAATTATTTATCAAATAAAGTGTTTTTTAAAGTTTTGTTCTCAGACAGATATTTTATTGCTTTCCGATAACATATCATTCCTCTTCAAACAAAAACCCGATCCTGAAAAAGCTGTGTGGTATCATTATCAAAATTCAGTCTTTCAGCATTAAATCTGAACACCTTTCATGGAATTTATCTGACTTTATAATTGCCGAAAATTTGCCATTTGATTTTCCGGCTAATTATATATACCTTTTATTGTGCTTTGATTTAGTTTGTGATCAGGTTTTTTATGCTAAATATTTATGAGCCGGCATTAAATTGAATACCATTGAGTTTTATAAACCTTCCCGCCACCAGTTTTGGATTAGAAAATGAAAGGAATTTCCTTGCCTCCCTTTAGAACCAACAGAATACTTTCGAGAATCAGGAACAGACATTTTGCCCTGCTGGATCTGTTAGTCTTTATCCTCTCCGTTTTTCTGGCGATACTTATCCGCTACGATAACTTTAGATTTCTGCACGCTCACTTCAATGAGATTGTCACTGTTTTTTCTCTTTTCCTCGTTGTAAAATTTACGATCCTTATAATATTTGGCATCTATCGTAGAATGTGGGTGTTTGCGGGCGTTGATGAACTTGCTCAATTATCAATTGCCGGAGGTGTTATTTTATTTGCTGAAATCATTCTATTAGCGGTGCTGGAAATACTTTTTGACAACAAATTTGCTGCCGTTCCAAATTCGCTTATTATTATCGATTCATTTGTTTCACTGGCTTTTATCTCAGCGAGTCGATTCAGTATCCGATTATTAAAAAGGGCGCGTGAGCGGTTTTTGCTTCAGTCAGAGGGTGTCAGCGTTGTTATTGCTGGAGCCGGTAATGCAGGCATACAGGTTGTATCCGAGATTCAGAAAAATCCTCGTTTAATGATGAATCCGGTCGGCTTTATCGATGACGATCTTTCAAAATTGAAACTTCAAATCCGTGGACTGCAGGTATTAGGTGACCGCAGATCACTTGTGCACGTGAAAAAGAACTATGGTGTAAAAAAAGTCATTGTCGCTATGCCGACAGCCCCGGGCGATGTGATCCGCGATATTATTCAAAAATGTGATGAATTGCAGCTCGAAGTACTGACTCTGCCGGGAATCTCCGATCTGATAGGCGGGAAAGTGACTATAAATCGTCTTCGTAGTGTTAAAATTGAGGATTTGCTGCGTCGGGATGTGGTCGAGACTGATCTTGAGAGGATCAGACAGATGCTTAACGGCAAGGTTGTCCTGATTACGGGCGCCGGGGGATCAATCGGCGCTGAACTCTGCAGGCAGGTGCTTACAGGTGTTCCGTCAAAAATTATTTTATTCGGGCATGGTGAGAATTCAGTTTTCGAAATTGAACAGGAATTGTTGTTAAGGATTAGCCGCCAGCAGACATATCAGAATCCCAAAACCGAAATAGTAAGTAAAATTGCTGATATTAAGAATATTGCAACTCTTGAACTGATATTTAAAACATTCCGTCCTGCTTATGTATTTCATGCAGCCGCCCACAAACATGTGCCGCTCATGGAATCAAATCATCTTGAGGCAATCTGGAATAATGTCATCGGGACAAAAAATCTTATCGAAGCCTCCATTAAATATGATGCCGAAAAGTTTATTCTTATTTCGACAGACAAAGCTGTTAACCCGACGAGTATTATGGGAGGAAGCAAGAGGATTGCCGAGATGCTTACTCTTGCTGCAGCGCGGAAATACAAAAGGAAATTTGCTCTGGTGCGTTTCGGGAATGTGCTTGGCAGCCGGGGGAGTGTAATAAGAACATTTAGCACACAGTTGGAAAACGGGGGCCCTATTACAATTACGCATCCCGAAATAAAACGATATTTTATGACAATCCCGGAAGCTGTAAAATTAGTGCTCGAATCGTTCTTTCTTTGCAATGGGGGTGAAGCATTTGTACTTGATATGGGAGAACCAGTAAAAATAGTTGACCTTGCGAAAGATATGATCAGGCTGGCTGGTTTACAGGAAGATAGTGATATCCGGATTCAGTTCACGGGTCTCCGTCCTGGTGAAAAATTGTTTGAAGAACTTTTTAACGATGGCGAGAATTATTCAAAAACTTCACACCAGAAGATTCTTATTGCACAAAATGCCAGTGAGTTCGTTCATGAACAACTTATTAGCTGGGTGCAGAGGTTTGAAAATTATTCTCCCAACTGGACACATGCCGAATTGGTAAATGCGATAAGAGAAATAATTCCGGAATTTGCGAATGAAACGCATTTAAGGGAAAATAACCCTAAGTAAGTTTAGAATTGCAAAACCATGGAATATTCTTTCTTTATTGTTTTAACGGGTTCTGCTAATTATCATACCCCACAAAATACCAGCTGCTTCCTGTAAAACATTGTCGATAAGTATTGATTTATGCCAGGAAGGCTCCCACCCGGATCCGGGATTTTCCGGATCTTCCATATACAAATAATCACACGGCGCCGGAATCGTATTCACTCCATAACTTTTAAACCAGTATTGCGCTCTTCTCATGTGGAAAGCGCTTGTTACAAGAACAATTGTACCTTCTGAATTATTGTTCATTGATGATTTATTAAATCTTATTGAGTAAGCTTCGGCTTCACCTCGCGTATTCAGGGTGTTCGAAAGTCTTAGAGTATCTTTGGGTGATACTCCTAAGGTTACTGCCGCATCGGCGACTGCCTCTGCCTGAGAACGGTCTGTATTGATTGCAGCCCCGGAAGTAATTATTTTTGCTCCTTCAATTGATTTATAGATTCGGATCGCTTCCATCAGACGTAAAGAAACGCTTCTGCCTAATTGTGAAAGTGTCGGGAAAACCGGATTATTTGTATAACCAGCCCCCAGGACTATGATATGCAGGTTTTTAGTGTCTGTACTTACTGAATTGATATCAAATGGTGGATATTCCTTTTCCCACCATTCTGAAATCAGAATCGGCAGAGGTGAGATAAAAACAATAAAGATGAGCGGAAGCAGGATCGATAAGAGAATCAGTCTTAGTCTTCGATTTTTATGGAATAACCAGAGAGAAAAAAATAAGATCAGAAATAATATCTGAATGCTGATAAGATATTTTAATATCTCAGTTATTATGGACATTATTTTTCACAATTTAATTAAGTTAGAGACAATAAATTTTATATCAATCAAAATATTTTAAAGCGATAAAAATTGCTAAATAAAGATACTATAAAGAATTCAAGGAATTCCGAATTTCTTACTAAAACCATGATCATCGGTTTTGCGACTTTCCTTTCAAAAGCCTTTGTTCTTGTTCTGCCATTTTTACTGATACCTGTTGAATATAATGAATTTAACACAATTTATTATCCGCTGTCACTTATAATTATAATCGCGGGTTTTGGTTTTGAATTTTCTTATCCGCATTGCAATATTTCGCTTCTAAAATTATTAACTGCCGTTACAGTAAATGTTACAATCGTCGCATCAGCGTTGATTCTTACGGGTGTTCTCAATACTGATCCGGTAACAGTGATCCTGATAATTCTTGCTGCCGTTGCCGGAATATCTGTTAGTGTTACATCCTTCCATATGCTCTTTCACGGCAACATAAAGTCTTATGGTATTCTTCAGATTACATTCCATGGCGTTATTATTGTTCTATTTCCAGTAATCAATCAGTTTGAAGGCTCACCATTTTTTTTCTATGTCCTCTTAAAAACTGCAGCAGCTTTGATAGTATTTTTATTGATCAAAAATAATTTGAAAAGGCGCGGTAATGAGATTCTAAAACTTTATACTTTCGGTTTTAATGCAATGGTTATTAACGGACTATTTACCGTAATCTTAAGTATTAATCATATTCTTGCCGTTAAATTATTCAGTGTGGATTCCGGAAATAATATTATCCTCTCATGGATATTTGCGATTCCTCTGTTATATCTTAGCGGTATTTTCGAAAAAGTATTGTATAACAGCAATGATCTTAGAGAAAAGATCATAAACTGGTCAACTTGGAATCTATCCCTGATGATATTTTATACACTTGGGCTTGTTGTATTTATGAACTGGTTCGGGAATTTTCTGCCTGCTTCTGCCGATACGACTCTTCTTGCCAGATTTATCCCGGTCATTTTACCGGCGATATTTCTCTATTCAATATTTAATGCCTTATTAAATGCCTATGTATTCAGAACTCTTGATTATAAATATCAGAGCAGGATAGTTGCCGGTTATTTAGGAATACTTTTAATATTTTTATCTCTGGCAATTTTAATGGGGAATAAAATAATTTTAATCAGCGAGATTGAATTAACAATATTCAGCACCATTGCGATAATGCTTTCTATTCTGGTGAAGTCAGTTTTTTCCATTCAATACTTCAGAAAGAATTAATATGCTTTCAATTATTGACCGAAAAAAAAGATACCTGCTTCCGACGTTTTTACTTTTTTCAGTCATGAATTCTGTTCCTCAGTTTAAGCTGTTACATTATTTTGCGCCTTTGCTTGGAATCCTTATACTTTATTTATTTCGTGCCGATCTGAAAGAAGCGTTTTCTAAAAATCGCGCATATTCTATTTTTTTACTGCTTCCATTTTTTGCGATTCTGTCTTCATTTTGGTCACCAGATTGGTTTATGTCTTTCTCGAGAGGGGTGTTTTTACTTTTTATTACAATTGCCGGGCTGTTATCAGGATTATTATCCTATAAATATTTACGGAAAAAGAACATTTTTTTACCTGTTAATATTGTTGTTATTATGCTTTCAATCATTTCTATACTTTTTGATGTCCCGGAAGGCAACTGGAAGCAGATCACTTTGCAGGCTTTCAGAGGATTTGCATTCCATCCTAATACACTTGGCGCATTGATATTATTTTCTTTAAGTCCTCAATTAATATTCTGGTATGAATCAGGAAAAAAGATCCATCCTGTTGATATACAAATGAAAGATCAGACGGTCAATCTTCCTTCGAAATTAAGAAAAATACTATCAGGCCAAAGATTATATTTACTAGGGGCAGGTATTCTCATTTTATTAAATTTATTTGTTTTATCACTTTCATTCTCGAGGGCATCAATTCTTTCTTTATCGGTGCTTTTTTTTCTGCTGTTATGGAATTTTTATGTAAAAAAAATACTGCTTTTCGTATTAGCAGCACTTACTTTGTTTATAGCTTTTTATTTTATATTGCCTCAGACAGCAGATTTTGTTTTGCAAAAATATTATTTTAAAGGAACCGATCAGATTCTTCACACGAGGCAAAAATTGTGGGAGGATTCATTCAAAGCCGCTGAAAATGGGGGTTTAATTGGTTTAGGGTTTGGTGTTTCCGACCCCACTATTCAAAATCCGATAGAATCTCATCCGGAGAGAGGAATCCGTGAAAAAGGCAACAGCACTCTTGCTGTAATTGAAGAAATCGGGATTATTGGTCTATCTCTTTTCTTTCTGCCTTTTTTGGGGCTTTTAAGAGAAATTTACAGAAAAGGCAAATTGGCTGATCTTGGAATTAGAATTAGTTTGTTTATTTTGGTGGCGTTTTTTATCCATTCTAATTTTGAAGGATGGTTTGTCGGGGTTGCATCATTTAATTTATTGTTTTTTTATGTAATCACAGGAATATTAATCGGCAGGGTAAGCGCAGAGCAGATCAGTTGATCGCATAACCGGGTACAAACAGGGTGCTGTTATTACTGATACTTTTTGTATGAAAAATAAAACAATTCTCATTTTTGCCGGATATTATATTCCGGGATACCTTGCAGGGGGAGCTCTCAGGACAATCTCCAATATGGCAGCGCATCTTTCAGAGATATTTGTTCTGAAGATTATTGCACTTAACAGAGATTTTGATTCTCATTCATCATACCCCGGCATCAATACTAATATTTGGACAAAAACCACAGCCGGTGAGATCTTCTATACTGATCTTAAGGTTTCTTTCCGGCAGGAAATAAAGAAGCTGGATTTTGACATATATTATCTTAACAGCCTATTCAGTAAAAACTTCTCGATAAAAATTATTCTTTTGAGGAAGCTGGGACTAATACCCGGGAAGCCGGTGATTCTTGCTCCCAGGGGTGAAATTATGGCCGGGGCGCTGGCTGTAAAGAGCCTTAAAAAACGCATTTTTCTCACTTTGGTGAAATTTCTTCGATTGTATGATGATGTTGTCTGGCATGCTTCTAACGATCTTGAAGCACATTTTATCAGACGCGAATTTGGGGATCAGGTTAAAATAAAAACAGCAATGGATGTGCCCGATTTTTCCCTGCTCGAAAATCCTGCCTTTAGTAAAAAAAGTAAAGAGAGGGGTAAATTAAAAATCCTCTTTTTATCTGTTATTAACCCCAAGAAAAATCTCAGGTTTGTGATTGATGTTCTTAATCAGGTGAAAGGCGATTTTGAGCTTGATATTTTTGGACCGGTAAAAGAGCACTGGTATTTCGAGGACTGTATTTCCGCAATACTGCCTGAAAAAAAGGATAGAATTAATTATCGGGGGCAGATTGAGCACTGCAGAATTGCCGAAATCTATCCATCGTATGATATATTTTTTTTCCCAACTCTGGGAGAAAATTTTGGTCACGTTGTTTTTGAAAGTCTCTCGCTGGGATGTCCCGTTCTTACCACAAATGAAGTGCCATGGACCGATCTCGAAAAGCACAATGCAGGCTGGAATATCGATTTAGCCGACAAACAGGATTTTATTCACCTCCTCGAAAAATTAATTGATTGCGATTCTGATGATTTTTTAAAGAAGGTTTCCGGCTGCAGGGAATATACGGGAATGATGATCAATAAGGATCAGCTTCTTGAAGCAAATCGCCGGCTTTTTGAGTAGCCGATAGTTTTCACTCAGGAAGATGCACTTTTTTGATCTTCCGGAAATAATCAGAATTTAATACATCTGGTTTTCTTATTGGAATTAAGTCTCCTCCGGGAGACTTTTTAATTTTAAACATTGGAAAATCGTTACTTATTTGTCTTCAAATAATGTAAATAAGACCGTAAATTGTAAGAGAAATATTTTTTTAGTAGTTCAGGGATTTGTTACTATGAAAAAGACCATTCTGTATGCAGGAGTTTATCTCTTTTTATTTCAGACTATGTTTTTTCAGAATCTGACAAAATATGTTGATCCATTCATCGGTACTGGCGGACACGGACACACTTTTCCCGGAGCGACTCTTCCTTTTGGAATGGTTCAGCTCAGCCCCGATACAGGCACTTTGGATTGGGACTGGTGTTCCGGCTTTCATGAATCCGATTCGTCCGTGATCGGTTTCAGTCACACACATTTGAGCGGAACAGGCTGCGCAGATTACGGCGATATTCTTATTGTCCCGACCGCGGGTAAACTTAAATTTACCCCCGGAAGTAAGAATAACCCTGACGAAGGATATCGGTCGCGTTTTAAGAAGGCTAACGAAAAAGCTTCACCGGGATACTACTCGGTAATTATGGACGATTACAATATTTTTGCCGAATTGACCGCAACACTCCGCGCCGGATTTCATCGCTATACTTTTCCCGAAACCGGACAGGCAAATATTCTCATTGACCTTGAGCATGGCATATCCGACAGAACAACTGAAGCTTTTATCAAAATAGAAGGAAACTCAGTGCAGGGTTTCCGGCGTTCTTACGGCTGGGCAGCTGATCAGATTGTTTATTTCTATGCTGAATTTTCAAAAGAATTTTCCTCTTACGGCATTTACCGAAAAGGAGAGCCGGTTTCAGGGCTGAGAGAAGCAGACGGTACAGATTTGAAATCATACCTCACATTTTCAACCAGCGAAAATGAGCAAATCCTTGTGAAAGTTGGAATTTCCGCAGTCAACCTTGAAGGCGCAAAGAAAAATCTTCTAACTGAAATTCCGGGCTGGGATTTTGATCTTGTCCGTAAAAATGCAGAATCTGCCTGGGAAAAGGAACTTGGCAAAATTATCATCGAAACCAAAACAGACTCCCTCAAAACAATATTCTATACATCGCTCTATCATACGATGATACATCCGAATATTTTTACCGATGTTGACGGGAAATATAGGGGAAGCGATAAAATTATTTATGAATCAGACGGCAGTGATTATTACACAGTGTTTTCATTATGGGATACCTACAGATCTCTCCATCCGCTGTTTACAATTATTGAACCGGAGAAGAATCTCGATTTTATCCGGACACTCATAAAAAAATACAGAGAGACAGGCATTCTTCCCGTTTGGGAACTTGCATCAAATGAAACCGGGACAATGATCGGATATCATTCTATTCCTGTTATTGCCGATGCTTTTATGAAAGGATACCGGGATTTTGATTTTGCGACTGCCTTCGAAGCAATGAAACACAGCGCTGAAATGGATCATCTCGGATTGAAAAGTTATAAAAAACTGGGCTATGTTGCCCGGGACCTTGAACATGAAGCCGTCTCGAAATCCCTCGAATATGCTTATGATGACTGGTGTATTGCAATGATGGCAAAGGAACTGGGGAAAGACAAAGAATATAACAGATACTCAAAAAGAGCGCTGAATTATGTAAATCTTTTTGACGGCAGTTCCGGATTTATGCGCGGCAAGGATTCCGATGGCAACTGGCTTCCATCTTTTAATCCTTTCGAAGTCTCGAAAGATTATACGGAGGCAAATGCCTGGCAGTATGCTTTTTATGTCCCTCACGATCTGAAAGGGATGTCCGGCCTCCATGGTGGTAAAGAGAGGCTTATTGGTCTGCTCGATGAGATGTTTACTTCCGAATCAACGCTTGACGGGAAGATGCTGAGTGATATAACAGGACTTGTCGGGCAGTATGCACAGGGAAATGAACCAAGTCATCATATGGCATACCTTTATAGTTATCTTGGTGAACCTGCAAAAACACAAAAGTGGGTGAGATACATTCTGGATAATATGTTCACAACGCAGAGAGACGGAATACCCGGGAATGAGGATTGCGGTCAGATGTCCGCCTGGTACGTTTTCAGTTCGATGGGCTTTTATCCTGTCACTCCCGGAAGCAGCGAGTATATTCTGGGAACTGCAATTTTTGACAGGGTCACAATTAATCTCCCTGAAGGAAAACAGTTTGTGGTCGAGGCAAACAATCCTTCGGTAGATAATTATTACGTAAGTGATTACTTACTGAATGGGAAAAAACTTGATCGTGCTTTTATTAATCATTCCGATATTGTTTCGGGAGCAGAACTGAGTTTTATTATGTCCTCAGAACCGCGGCGATTTGACATTAGTAAGCATCCTGTAAGTCTTTCTGAGACTGAGATTGTTTCGCCTCCGTATATACCGGATTACAAAGAGGATTTTGAGGTAAGCAGGGAAGTAAAATTGGAAACCCGCACGAAAGACGCAAGTATCTATTACCGCGATCCTTCGAATTCCTCCGGTGAAATGATGCTCTATTCATCGCCATTTACTATAGAAAAATCTGGTAATGTAAGCGCTGTTGCAGTTAAGAATGGGGATAATAAGAGCGTACCCGGGCAGTATAAATTCTTCCTCCTGGAATATCTGGACGGCTCTGAACTTGACGCACCTGAGAATGGAGTTAATTTTGCATATTATGAAGGCGACTTCCGCAGTGTGGAAGATATAAAAAAGGCTGTTCCGAAGACAACAGGTATTCTTAGCGGGATTTCTCTTAAACCTGCCTCAATTGAACATGCTTTCGGTTTTATTTATAATTTTTACTTTTACGCCGAAAATGACGGAATTTACAGATTTTATACACTTTCCGATGACGGTTCGGCATTATTCCTCGGCGATCGTATGATTGTCGATAACGATGGTCCTCACAGCGCTAACGAAGAATCGGGAGTTGTGGCTTTGAAAAAAGGATACCACCGCATGACATTGCTTTATTTTGAAGGCTATGTGGATAATGTTCTCAAATTCTCTTTCGAAGGACCCGATCAGGTGAAAAGGGAGATGGAACCAAAATATCTTTTCCTTGCAAAAAAGGAGTGACCAGGATATTTATTCTGGTCAGCCGGTAAATTGCCTTTATCAATAAAGCAGTAAGATTCTGCATAACTTTTACGTTTATGCAATACGTTTCAGAAGCAGAATTGATCAGAGAAGCGGTCGTTGGATGAAATCATAAATGGGAATTTTTGCAGACAAATTAAGAATGTCAGCCCTCACCGCCCCCCCCTCCTCCTGAGGGCTGCCCGCAGGGCAGAGCAATGCAGGTGATCTTAATTTTGCCTGTCCAATCTCCGACTGCTTATGCCCAGGCATGACTATAATTATCGGTACCGTGCGGAATATTCCTACTTTTATCCCTGAAATTTCAGTAACGGGGCTTTTTTTATTATTTTACAGCTATATATTTCTGAGAAACCGAATAAATGTACCAGAGAAGAAAATATTACAGAAAGAAAAAAAAGCCGGAAACTGAATCTGAACAGCCTGAATTAAAGCCGGCTGAAAATGAATCAGCGGAAATTAAAGAAGAAAGTCCTGTGCAGCCAAAAGCAGTGGAAGTAAAACCGGCTGAAAAAAAGCCGGAAATTCGCACCCAGCCGCAGCAGCAGAACAGGAACCAGCAGCAATCGAAGCCGAATAAACTTCAGAATAAGAATAAGTGGAAAAAACTCAGTATCGTCGTTCCTCTTTATAATGAAGACGAATCGCTGAAAAATTTATACGCTGAGATTATTAAGTCGCTTGGGAAATTCTCCAGAAATTATGAAATAGTATTTGTTGACGACGGAAGCACCGATAAATCACTTGAAGTTATTAAACAGTTTGCACGGAATGACCGCAATGTGAAATATGTTTCATTCCGCAAAAATTATGGAAAATCTGCCGCCCTGAATGCAGGTTTTGCCAGAACAACCGGTGATTATGTTATTACGATGGATGCCGATCTTCAGGACGATCCGGCAGAGATTCCTTCCCTGATAAATAAACTTGAAGAAGGATATGATCTGGTTTCGGGGTGGAAGAAAGTCAGGTTCGATCCTTTTATTAAAAGGCACACTTCCCGTTTTTTTAATGCAGTCACCAGAATTTCATCCGGTATTAATATTCATGATTTTAATTGCGGACTCAAGGCTTATAAAGGAGAGGTGACAAAAAACATAAATATTTATGGTGAACTTCACCGTTATATTCCCGTTCTTGCCGCATGGCAGGGCTATAAAATATCCGAAGTCCCGGTCAGGCATCATTCACGCAAATTCGGTAAAACAAAATTCGGGATTTCAAGATTTTTCAAGGGATTCGTTGACCTCATTACAGTAATAGTCACAACCCGGTACATCAGACGTCCTATGCATCTTTTCGGATTCCTCGGCGCAATTGCTTTTCTCGCGGGATTTGCTGTGAGCGGCTATCTTTCTTACGAATGGTGGGCATTCAATAAGCCTTTGAGCAATCGCCCTCTGCTTCTTTTTGGTATGCTTCTGATGATTGTCGGCATCCAGTTTTTCTCAACCGGCATTCTGGGAGAGATTATGGTCCATAATTTTGCCTCCGCCCAGGAATATGTCGTAAAAGAAGAAAAAGTAAATTAGTCTAAACCACAAATGAGAATCGTAATTCTCTCCGCTGCATATCCTTACCGTGGGGGGATTTCTTCTTTTGCTGCCCAGCTTTACAGGGAACTTGCCCCGGAAAACGAGACCGCGGTAGTGACGTTTACAAGGCAGTATCCGGGCTTTCTTTTTCCTGGGAAAACACAGTTCGAAAAAGACCGCTCTGAAGAAATTCCTGCAATCCGCCTGCTCGATTCTCTGAATCCGCTTACGTGGTTCAAAACAGCCCGGTATATTGCAGACCTCAACCCTGATGTACTCATCATCAAATATTGGACGCCATTTTTCGCTTTGCCCTTTTCAATTATTGCGCGGAAATGCCGGAAGCGGAATATCCGCGTTCTTGCAATTTGTCATAATGTCCTCCCTCATGAAAGATTGCCTTTCGATAAAAAACTCACCAAATATTTTCTGGACTCAATCGACAAAATTTTTCTGCTTTCCGGCTCAGTTGAAAAAGAATTGCTCGCCTTCTCTGACTCATATAATTACAGAATCCTTTTCCATCCCGTATATTCCAAGTTCGGAGAAATCGTTCCGAAGCAAAAAGCCCGCGAAAAACTTGGGATCAGCGATGGTAAACTCCTGCTCTTCTTTGGATTTATCCGGGAGTACAAGGGGTTGGATATTCTTCTTAAAGCAATGAATTTACTGCGGGAGCTGAAAGGAATTAAACTTATAGTTGCCGGTGAATTTTATTCGGGGCGAGAGGAACTCCTTAAAATGGTAAGCGATATGCAGATTCAGGATATCGTAAGGTTCGATGAAAATTTTATTCCTTCGGATATGGTCAGGTATTATTTTTCTGCATCTGACTTAGTCGTTCTGCCCTATAGAGATGCAACCCAAAGCGGAATAACACAGATCGCATATAATTTCCTGAAACCCGTGCTTGTTACAAGAGTAGGGAGTTTACCGGAAATTGTTTCGGATGGTAAAACCGGACTCCTTTGCAGACCGGAAGATCCGCATGATCTCGCCGGTAAGATCAAACAGTTTTTTCTCAACGAAGGAGACATTGATTACAAGGGCAATATTTCCAACGAACTGCAGAAAAAATCATGGGCCCGGTTCGTTTCAGACCTGTTAGAAATTGTTTAACTTATTTATTTATCGCTGTTATTAAAAGAGTTAAAATAAGACATAAAGACTTATTTGTTTTTAGTTCACATTTCATTATTTTAGTCGGTCAAAAGTTTATTCTGAAGATAATTAATTGTAGGTATTTATAATTTGAAAATTCCTTTGGATTTGCTCTTAATAGTTTCTTTGATTTCCCCGCAATTAAATTTGCTTTTATTGGCAAAAATTGCTGAATCATAGGCTTTTCACACAATCACATCTAATCATATTGATAGGAGTTAACACATGAAAAAAACTGTTTCTATTCTTAAAGTGGTTGCTTTAGCTGCTGCATTGACCACAAGTATATTTGCAAACGGTTTAAGCCTGAACTCAATCGGTGCACGCGCACTCGGTATGGGCGGCGCTTTTATCGGTCTTGCCAATGACGGGACTGCCTTGTACTGGAACCCTGCAGGACTCGCAGGACAGAAAAGCAGTTTACTTCTTTTTGCTACGGATATAATACCTAGCGGTTCTTACAAAACTACAGGTATTGATGCCACAATGGTTACAAACCATTACCTCAGCCCAAATCTTTTCGCCAATTACAATATGGGTAAACTTTCTGTCGCGCTCGGTGTTTATGTTCCTGCCGGTCTTGGCGCTGAATGGGATCCCACACAATTCGGGTATCCTGCAAGCGCTAATCTTGAATTTTTTTCGAAAATTGGTGTAATTAATTTCTCGCCAGGTATTGCTTATCAGGTTACTGATAAATTATCATTAGGACTTGCAGCCAATATTTATTATGCAATGTTTGATATGAAAAGACCGGCTCCGGGTTCGATTTTGCAGTATTCAGAAGAATCAACAGGTATGGGATATGGTTTTACCTTCGGCGCTAAATACCAGGTAAACGATCAGCTTTCTGCAGGCGCTACTTTCCGCCTCGCAACAAAAGTTACGATGAACGGAACTGCCACAAATCCAATGTTCGCTGCATACAATAAAACAAACAGCGAATTTGACCGCGATATCACATGGCCGATGTGGGCCGGTTTTGGTCTAGGATATAAAGTTAATGATCAGTTGACACTCGCTCTCGATGCACAGTATAGCCAGTGGTCTGAACTCGATGAACTGGTTACCGAGTATAAAGAAAGTCTCTGGAAAACCGTTATCGAACCAACTGAAGGTCATAAATTTTTCCTTAAATGGGAAGATAAAATTCAGATCCGTTTAGGCGCTGAATATGCAGTTAATAATGACCTTTCATGCCGTCTTGGTTATTATTATGATCCTGCTCCTGCTCCGGATGAAACAATTAACGTTCTTTTCCCGTCTTCAACAAACCATGTTATCACCGGCGGCGCTACCTATAAAATGGGCGCTCTTTCAGTTATCGGCGGACTCGAATACCTGTTAGGCGGTGAAAGAGAAATAGCTCCTGCTGCTCATGCCATGCCAGGAACACATCAGATGAGCATTTTTGCTTTTAGTGTCGGCTTAGGATACTGTTTATAATTTTTTTCATGCTCTTTTTTTTTGACGGCGGGCAGTTCAAACTGTTCCGCCGTTTTTTTTGCCTTCCGTTCTGAGCCAAATTCACCTTATATATCATTCGTTATCCAATTTTTAAGTATATTTTCAGATTCTATTCCGGAAGATTACAACTGACAAATCCATACATAAGGTGCACATGGCTGAGCAAAAAAAGAAAATTGTGAAAAGCAGACCCGAACAGAAAGCAAAAGAAACGGGATTTCATATCGATAATATTATTCCGCAGAAGTATCAGACTGCGGCGCTTCTTGCTGTAATTGTAGTGATATTCCTTGCATATCTCTCGCCCATGTATTTCGGGGGGAAAACCTTTCAGTCGGGTGATATTATTACAAGCAAGAGTATGAGTTCTTATCTCGATAAAGACCGTGAAGGATATACTCTCTGGTACCCTTACATTTTTGCCGGTATGCCGGCTTATGGACTCGCAACCGATTATAAATGGTTTAACCTTATCTGGGTGGGTGTTCAATCTGTCCGATCCGCTTTCTCAGCATTTTTCTCCGTTGATTATGCAAAATGGTCGTTTTACCTTATTCTCCTCGCGTTCACATCATATTTTCTTGTTTATTATCTTACCAAAAACAGGCTGATAGCTCTTTTTGCCGCACTTTCAACAAGTTTTAGCACAGGGCTTATACTTTTCCTGTTTATAGGACACGTGACCAAACTGACGGCAATATGTTTTTTCCCGCTTATTTTCCTTATGCTCCTGAAATTCAAAGACGAAGGAATTTCAGTCAGGAACCTTGCAGTTCTTATCATATCCCTTCAGCTTGCAATGCAGGGCTGGCACGTGCAGATAATTTTCTATACTCTGTTTGCAGTTGGAATTTATTTCCTCTTCTTTATCGTAAGATCATTCATTATTAAAAACAATGATGATCTAAAAAGCTATTTTAAGTCCGGTCTTGTGTTCAGCGGTGCCTTTCTGATCGCTCTTATTATTCAGGCGGATAACCTGACTCAGATATACGAATGGAATCCATATTCAACACGCGGTTCTCAGAGCGTTATTGATATGCAGGAATCAGTGCAGAAAAAAGCATCGAAGGACAGCGATTTTTACGAATATGCAACAAACTGGTCATTCTCACCTGGTGAGGTGATGACCTTTATTATTCCCTCCTGGTATGGGTTCGGAAATTCTAAATACTCGGGACCGCTTACCCGAAATCAGGAAGTTGAAGTGAATACTTATTTCGGACAGATGCCTTTTGTCGATGTTGCAATGTATATGGGTATCGTTGTGCTCTGGCTGGCGCTTCTCTCAATATACATAAACCTTAAAAGGAAAAATCCGCTGATTCAGTTTTATACTGTTCTTGCTATGATAGCGCTTTTTATCTCGTTCGGCAGAACATTCCCATTTTTGTATGACATAATGTTCTATTATTTCCCCTATTTCGATAAGTTCAGAGTTCCTTCAATGATACTCGTTCTTATTCAGCTTACTCTTCCGGTTGTTGCTGCTCTCGGCATAAAATACATTATTGCCGACGGCAGAAAGGATAAATCGCTGCAGAATATTATCAGGTATTCACTGATCGGAAGCGCAGCGGTTTTTGTGGCATTTTTACTGCTGAGCAGTCCTGTGAAAGGATGGATGGAAAGCAGAGTAATGGATTATGCGGCGGAAAATGCTTCGAATCAGAACCTCGCTAATCAGTTCAGGGCTCTCTCCGGGTTTATTGCCGATTTTTTCTGGACTGACGCAATGTTTGCATTCGGCTTCCTCACACTCAGTATCGGATTTGTTTATCTCTATCTCATTAATAAACTCACATCATCGGTTCTTGTAATTATTCTTGTTATAATTTCAGCCGCCGATCTATTAAGGGTCAGTTCAAGAGGAGCCAAATATAGTGATGAGATGAACAGCGAAATGCTTTTCAGAGAACCGAATTATGTTACAGTGATCAGGAACCAGAAAGATTCTGAACCGTTCAGAATGCTTAACTTAAAACAGGACGGTTCGATGGGTTCTTTTAATCAGAACCAGAATTTTAACGGCTTTTTCGGACTTCACGATTTTTACGGTTATTCCTCGTTAAAACCCAGAGCATACCAGGATTATATGGATATTGTCGGTCCGGTCAATAATACTCTCTGGAATATGTTGAACGTAAAATATATAATATCGGACAGGCAGATTAACAGACCTGGTATGACGCAGATTTCCGCAGCTCAGAATGAATTCGTTTACAGGAATGAATCGGCTCTGCCCAGAGCTTATTTTGCTGACAGCGTTGAAAAATCCACCCCGCTCCAGGTTCTGAATCTGGTTAAGAATGATTCTTTCAATCCGCGTGCTATTTTATATACTACCGATTCAGAACTCACAATCGATAAACCAGATAGTACAACTTCCGTTAGTTTTGTATCATATCAGGATGAAAAAATAGTGATTCGGGCAAATGCAAGCGGCAATAACCTGCTTTTCCTCGGCGATACATATTTCCCTTCCGGCTGGAAAGCATATATTGACGGAAATGAAACTGAGATATACAGGCTCAATCACGGTTTCAGGGGAGTTGTTGTACCCAAAGGCAGCCACGAATTGGTATTTGAATATAATCCGCAGTCATTTGTGATATCAAAATATCTCGCTCTTTCGCTGAGCTTTCTCACAATAGCGGGATTAGGGTTCGGTATTTTTATAGAGTCGAAAAGGAAGAAAACTGCATCGGCATAAAATATTAATTGAATTTTTCCGGAGATATGAGGCAAAAAACTTATCCTCATTTTCATATCTCCGGACTAATTCTTATCAGACATTCAGATATTCATTCCATATCTTATAAAGTTCATATGTGGCTTTAATATCGTCGCTGCAGTATTTTGCAACTTCTTTAATTTTTCCGGCTTCGTAGAGTTCTTTAACATCCATACCGCTTACGCCTTTGGATTTGGGGCTTTCGATGCCGAATGAATGGCAGTAGAAATCGAGATTGAATTTTTTGAATCCCCCGAAATACGAAAAAGCTTCGAGCAGATCGAGATGGCTTTTCATATCGTACCGGTAGCCCATAAAATTTCTTGTGGCTTTGATCTTAAGCATAGCCGATCTTATCATAAGGAAAGGTACATCAAAACCCCTGCCGTTAAAGGTAATCAACTGGTCAATCTTGGCGGCATAATTCCAGAATTCTCTGATAATTTCTGCTTCAGTTCCTGCTTTGAAAATTCTTTTTGCACCCTCAGCGCCCGTTTCCCATTCATCCTTTTTTTCGCCTTCGAAAAGGATAAGTGAATTTCCGGATTCCACATTATAGAATGCAATTACAACAACCTTAGCGGTAAGCGGATAAAGGCTGAGCCATCTTTTTGCCTCTTCGGTTTTCAGAAGCCGCTGTTCCGGATCAGTTTCTTTTTCAGCCGCTCTCAGCATATATTCCTGCTGCGATTCGCTCAATGTATCAAAATCGAAACCGACAGTTTCAATATCCATAACAATTCTTTTCATTTTATGCTCTTCGTTCTATTCTGACTTCTTCTTCATAATCCATAACTGCCGCATAAAATTCTTCCTGCAGCGGCATAGGCTTAAGCGTATTACGGTTTATGTGCACAAACACGCCTCCGCCTTTTGCGATAATTTTCCCGGTCTTTTTATTCCTGACAAGATGCCTGAGTCCAAAACTCGAATTACGCACATACTCTATTCTTGTGTCGATAATAAGAACATCATCAAGTCTTGCAGGCTGAATGTAATCACATTCGTTGTGCGCCATTATCAGGAACGATTCTCCGTGGAGAAATTCCTTAAGCCCGTAATGAGATTGAATATGCTGAATGTATTTGAGTCGTGCATCCTCAAAGTAATTGAAATAAATAGCGTTGTTCATAACGCAGAGCATATCCACTTCGTGAAATCGGACGGTCTCTTCTATTGAATGTCTGTATTTATCAGTTGTCATGCGGCTTTCAGAATTTTTGAAAAAATCTTTTTTGTTTCTGCCAGTTGTTCATCATTAAAATCGAGATGGGTCACTAACCGGATAAATCCCGGTGCCCCGGTTGAGATCAGAAGCCCTTCCTTCCGTGCATTAATAATTAACTGCTCAGGACTGATCTTTAACGGTTTGAACATTATTATGTTTGTATGAACGAGTGAAATATCAATATCAACATCTCCGGTGCCAGCGAGAAAATCAGCAAGAATTCCTGCGCGTGAATGGTCTTCAGCCAAACGCCGGATATTGTGTCTGATAGCATAGAGAGCTGCTGCGGCAATAACTCCGATCTGCCTCATCCCGCCGCCCCAGGCTTTTCTTATCCTGAATGCCCGGCTGATCTTTTCCTTGTCCGATACAATCATCGATCCGAGAGGCGTTCCTAATCCTTTGGAAAAGCAGCAGGCGAGAGTATCAAAATTAGCGGCATAATCAGCGAGCGCGATGCCTGTGGCAACGTGAGCGTTCCAGATTCTTGCGCCGTCAAGATGCATATAAAGATCGTTCCTGGAAGCAAGTTCCCTGAGTGCTTTAATATTTTCAAGCGGCTGAATTATTCCTCCGGCGCGGTTATGTGTGTTTTCAATCTCTATTACTTTAGTAGATGCCATATAATAAGCTTCTTTCGGACGAATCAAAGGTTTTACATTTTCCACATTCAGAAGTCCATTGGCAGTGTTAACAAGAGAGAGCTGCAAACCGCTCAATGCAGCGGGTGACCCGGATTCATACTGGAAAATATGGGCATTATAATCGCAGATAACTTCATCGCCGGGCTGAGTCAGGGTTTTTAATGCAATTTGATTTGCCATAACGCCGGTGGGCACAAACAATGCGGCTTCTTTGCCGAACATAGCAGCGACAGTCTCTTCAAGCTGATTTACAGTAGGATCTTCCTTATAAACATCATCGCCAACTTCCGCATCATACATTGCTTTCCGCATTCCTTCGGAGGGTTTTGTAACTGTGTCGCTCCTCAGGTCGATTAAATCTTTCATTTTTTATTCCGGTATAATAACAATTGAATTTTTTTCAGATAAAATAACAGGACGCCCCAGGCAAAAATTGAGAGCGAAAATACAGGTACAAGTAATGGGTAGCGGGAGTAAAATGTCAGTTCCTGCCGTAAACCGGCTTTCCCGTTAATAGCTGTCTGTGTGAAGAGTTCCGTTTTGATCGTATAATCTCCATTGGGGCTGATTATTCCGCTGATACCTCCGTTTGCACACCGGACGAGCCATCGCCTGTTCTCAATTGCGCGTATCCTGCTGAAAGCTTTATGCTGAAACGGTCCGCTGCTGTAGCCATACCAACTGTCGTTTGTAACAACAACAAGTAATTCGGCGCCTTTTTTTACAAATTGAGCTACAAAGTCTGGATATATCGACTCAATACAAATCACCCCGCCAAGTTTCGCCTCTGTACCGTCCCGCATTTTTAACCTAAGCAGCGTTGTATCTTTGCCGGTATTCCAGCTTGAGATGCCCACATTCCATTTAATCCATCTTCCCAGGATAGGGATCTTCTCAACGTAGGGTACTTTTTCACCGAATGGCACCAATTTGATTTTCCCGTACTGGTCGATATTATGCTGACCCCGATTAAAAAGAAGGATTGAATTATACGATTGATAATAACTTCCGGAAGGCGTCTTTTTAGCATCTTCAGGGATATTGTTTTCATCGTAATAAAAGAAGGCGTGCGGCATTCCGGTCAGAATCGAGGTTCCGTATTTTTCAGTAAACCTTTTGATCTCTGCCACAATTTCCTCATTGCCTCCCGAAAGCAGATAAACAGGCATCGCACTTTCGGGCCAGACAATCATATCAGTCTTACCTTTCAGGCTTTTTTCGCTTAAACTGAGATATAGTTCCGCCTGTTCGTCTAAGTTTCCCGATTCCCATTTATTCCATGGATTAAGGTCGGGCTGCACTATCCCGACATTTATGTATTTATCGGCGCTGAATTCATCCCCTGATTTTATTATTCCATAAATGAAGGCAGTGAGGGGCAATGCTATAAAGGCAAAAAACCACGCGGATCTGTAAAAATACTTTTTACCGCGGGTTTTAATCGCACGATAGAGGAAAATATTTGCGAAAATTATCAGGATACTTAATCCGTAAACCCCCGTGATGTCAGCCGACTGAACAATAAATTTTTCTTCTGCAAAAACATTTCCGAGAGTAAGCCAGGGAAATCTGAATTCCGTTAAAGTATAAAGGAATTCATAAGCTGCCCAGAAAAAGGGGAGCAGCATCAGACTTTTTCCCTTGCCTGTAATTTTCCCGGTCATATAATATGCGGTTGAGGGAATAAGGAACAGCAGCGGATTGAAAAAAACAAGAACTCCGCCTGATATCATCAGGAATGTATCAGCTTCTTTTGTCCAGCTTCCAACCCAGTAAAGAGTTATAACATTGAATATCAGAAAAGTTAGATAAGTAAGTTTATTTATTGCCGCAAGTGAATCTTTTTTATCGAGTGCGATCAAATAAGGCACAAGTGCGATCAATGCAAGATAAGAAAACGGAAGCGGAGGGAAAGCCAGCCCGAGTCCTGTACCCGAGACCAGCGCAATAAATAAATCAGTCCTGAAAAAAGAATTACTTTTATCAGCAGGTCTTGTTGAATAAATATTCGAAAAAATCAATTTATTTTGCGAACCGATAATAAATGAAACGGACTACGAAAGCCAGTATAATTACTCCCGTAATAATAAGAATAATATTCGAATAAGTCTCAAGATAGTGGTCCACCAGATTGATATTATTGCCCAGAGCCATACCGAGGTAGATTATGATTGCGTTCCATAAAAAGGCGCTTATGAGCGCAATTACAAATGTTTTGTTAGGGTCAAGTTTATGTATTCCAGAGAAAAAACTGATTACCGAACGTGTGCCCGGCAAAAATCTGTTGGCAAGGATAAGAAAGTAGCCGTATTTCCGAAACCATTGGTCGGGTTTATCGATAGCGCCTGGGTTAATGAATTTTATTTTTCCTTTCCGCAGGATATTCTCTCCGAAAAACTTTCCGATATAATACATTAGAATAAATCCGGCAGCACTGCCCAGGCCTGTAATTATAAGTATTGGGAAATAGCTGAGAGATGTGGATGCGATAAGCGTTGCACCGAAAACTATTACAAGATCACTCGGCAGGGGAGGAAAAACATTCTCGCCGAATGCAAACAGGAAAAGTAATACATAAATAATAATGGGGCTTACCTGACTCATATATTGCAGGCTATCTTCGAGCATCAATCAACTCCGAATAAGTAATATGGTTGCATAAGCCTCAATTCCTTCTTCCTTCCCAACAAATCCAAGTTTCTCCGATGTTGTCGCCTTCACCGAGACATCCTCCGGTGCTAACCCCGTTATTGCGGCAATTTTTTCTTTCATCAATGGAATATAAGGTGCTATTTTGGGCTTTTGTAGTATTACTGTTGAATCAATATTTACAATTTCATACCCTCTTTGGACGACCATATCATAAACTTGTTCCAAAAATAATGAACTGTCATAATTTTTGAATTTGCTGTCATTATCCGGAAAAAATTTCCCGATATCGCCGGCGCCAATGGCGCCAAGCATAGCATCGCAGAGTGCATGCAGCAGCACATCGGCATCTGAATGACCGTCTGCTCCCTTTTCTGCAGGGATTTCTATCCCGCCCAGGAAAAGTTTTCTGCCTTCAGTCAATCTGTGGACATCGTAGCCCGAGCCGATACGGAATTGTGATTTCAATGTTTAACCCTGAAATTGTTGAATTCGCCAGTGTATTCTTCTAATCTGATTTTGCAGGTAGTAACATGTGCCCGTGAAGGTCCGTTTTTTAATAATTCAAATAAGGTATCAATGTCATTCTTGGGTCCCTCCGCAACTGTAAGAACTTCTCCCGAATAGAGATTTTGCGTGAAACCAGTTAATTTGAGCCGCTCTGCATTAGTTATAACAAAATATCTGAATCCGACACCCTGCACCAGTCCGGATACCAGTATTTCTGCTCTAACAAGATTATTATCCATTTTGTTTCTTAAACCGGTTGTCGTATAGTTCCGCGATAATAAGCCCGGAAAAAATCAGAAAACTGCCGAGCGCTCCAAAGTTACTGATTTTTTCATTCAGGGCAAAGAACGCTATGATAGCTGCAAATATTGGCTCAAATGAATAAATAATACCTGCCTTTGTGGGCGTAACTTCTTTCTGATATTTAGTCTGGAAAAATGTCGCTCCCACAGTTGCAAAAACGGCTGTGTATATCAGTCCAAATATCAGGTAGCCGGTCAGATTGAAATGATAAGGCTGATAACCTGAGGCGTCGAATAATGATGCGGTTATTAAACCAAGTATTGCTGAAACTGCCATCTGAAAAAACACAAGCACATTCAGGTTATGTTTTTTGCTCAATATATCAAGATATACAACGTGGAGCGCGAATAATACGGCGCAGATCAATGTAAGCAGATCGCCG
This sequence comes from Ignavibacteriales bacterium, assembly GCA_021740915.1. Taxonomy (GTDB): domain Bacteria; phylum Bacteroidota; class Ignavibacteria; order Ignavibacteriales; family Melioribacteraceae; genus JAIOYW01. The sequence continues at coordinate 146,251 of JAIOYW010000003.1, forward strand.
AAGTTAAAATTATTTCCGAGGTCATTTAGTAACGTAAAAATATCGCTTTCTCCGGTTGAAAGCAGGACAATGCCGAAAAAAACGAGTATCGTCCCGATTATCGCTCCGGTTGTTGGCGGACGTCTTTCTATTATTAGCTGAAAAATCGGAATGATAACGACAAGTGTTCCGGTTATAAATCCCGATTTTGTCGCCGTTGTATATTGCAGTCCGGCAGTCTGACTCGAGAAAGCCAGAAATATCAGTACACCAAGAAAGATACCTGCAAGAATATCCTTTTGGTTGCGGGCAATATCTTTTATAACAAATGGCGCAAATAAAAGAGCTGCAAGCGAAAAGCGGACAGCAACGAACATCATCGGGGATGCATCGTTCAGGGATTCCTTCACGATCGTGAACGTCCCGCCCCACATTACCGTCACAAGCAGGAGCGCCAGCTCACCTCTGTATTTGCGGTTTTGCAGTATTTTCATCTATTCGGTCTTATATCCGAAATATTTCAGCATTTTCGGATCGCTCCGCCATTTTTCCTTTACTTTTACACGAAGTTCCAAAAAAACCCCTCTGCCAAGGAATTCTTCAATTGATGCGCGCGACTTTTCCCCGAGCTTCTTTATTGCCGATCCTGATTTCCCTATAATTATCGGCTTCTGACTTTCCCTTTCAACAATTATCGTAGCCGTAATTACATCCTTCCGGTTTTCCTGCTCTTTGAAATCTTCGATTATAACTTCCGTGCTGTATGGTATTTCATCCTGAAAAAGCTCAAATACTTTTTCGCGGATAATTTCGGATACAAAAAATCTCTCGTTCTCATCGGAAAGCTGATCATCCGGAAAAAATTTCGGGTGAATTGGCAGATTTTCCAGCAGGGAGGGGAGGATCCTCTCAATATTAAACTTATTCAGTGCAGATACAGGGATCACTTCAAGGAATTTTTCCTGAGCGCTGAGATTATTGAGGGCTTCCTGGATTTTTGCCTGTGGCGCAAGATCAATTTTATTAAGAAGCAGGATTCGCCCCGCTTCGGATTTATTTAGTAAATCCTGAACAACCGGATCGTTAAGAAATTTTTCCGCTGTCGGGTCATCGGCTGCATCAACTATTAACAGAAGCAGATCGGCATCGAGAATAGACAATTCTATAAATTCGAGCATCCTGTTCTGAAGCAGGTATTCAGGATTCAATATTCCGGGAGTATCGAGAAAAATGACCTGCGAAACCGCATCCGAAAGGATACCCATAACACGCTTTCTTGTCGTCTGGGGTTTGCTTGTCGTTATCGAAAGTTTTTCGCCTAATATCGCATTCATCAGCGTGGATTTTCCGGCATTAGGTTTGCCGATTATTGCAACGTAACCACATCTGTGGTCCATATTGTTTCCTGATAAATTAATTCTGATTACAAAAATATAATAATCCCGCACTAGGACATAATAAAATGACAGAAGTTTTACTATAGATCGGAATGCTTCAGATTGAAATGGGTAAAAACAGATAACATCAAACCTGCATACCCTGCCTGCAACGGGCAGGCAAATTTAGGGGGTACCCTTCTGAGCGGGCCAGTTTGTGAAAAAGCTAAACACCTATATAGCTTACCACTATCATTATTCCCCTCTCTTGAAAGAAAACCATTAAAAGACTGTATTAAGACCAATGATCAGAAGGAAAATGGAATGAAATTAAGTGAGTCTGTTAAATCCATAAGTTATCTAAAGCTAATGCCGCCAAGATGATTGAAGATGCTAATAAAAATCAAAAAACATTTGTTATTACTCAAAATGGTGAAGCAAAGGTAATCGTTCAGGATTTAAAAGCGTATGAAAAGACACAGGAAACATTAGCTCTTTTAAAAATCTTGTCATTGAGCAGCAAAATATTCAAAGCGGGCAGGCTAAAGGAATAAAGGAAACCTTTGCCGAAATTAGAAAGGAATTAGGAACATCAAAATAAAATGGAATATACATTACTGATAGATCCATTAGCAAAACAGGATATTATAGATATTTATAACTTTATCGAAGTAAATGATTCAGAAGATAAAGCAGAGAAGCTATTAGAAAATTTAGAAAAAACGTATTTAAGTTTAGAAAAATTACCAGCCAGAGGTCATATACCGGAAGAACTTAGGAATACTGGAATTACCAGATACCTGGAAATCCATTATAAACCCTATAGAATAATTTGCGAGATAAGTAATAACGTAGTTTATGTTCATTGTATATTGGACGGAAGAAGGAATATGCAGGAATTATTATCCATGAGATTATTAAGATAAAAGAAACTTTAATGCCTCAGATGGAAAGGGGAAAACAAAGTTAACCGCAGACCCGCGACCGTGCGGTTAAATGTTCACCTCGTTTCTTCAACATTGATGATGAAATTTCTGATTCTATTTTGAGTAGTATCTTACCTGTTCAGAGAATTCAATAAATACCTAATTTCTGCTTCCAAGTCATTACCATTACAGCACAGGAATTAACAAAAATTGAAGGAATTTCGGTATAGCTAATCGGAATATTGATTTTTGTTCTTACCTTATCTTTGGCTTATCTGTTGCACGGCGCTTGATACATCCTTAAGTTACAAATAGAAATTTATTAATCCTGGATCTGTGTGGAACGGGTTTCCCGAAAAAAATTATTATTTGATATTAATATCCCCTCACACGTAAAGAAACTTTTGCAGTTTCTTTTGGCTTTCTCCGTCTTTCAAAATATATGGGCACAACCAGATACGTTAATTAATTTCAATCCGGCATTAAACCAATTGAATTATTATCCCTCAGTCGGTATTGATAGTCAGAAAATATTCGATAATACAAATTGGAACAAAGGCAGTGAACCTGGCTTAAGTCTTCTCAATACTCTCCCGCCCGAAATCACATATAATAATTCCGGGTTTTCAGATTTTTTGCTTGCCAGGGAAAAATTTTCACCGGCTGATTATCCGGCACGAACTGCAGTTATATTGTTCGTAAGCGAAAATGGCATTCTGAAACAGAAGTGTTCAGGAGTATTAGTTGCTTATAATTATGTTCTGACGGATTGCCACTGTGTCGGGATATTTGATACAAGCAGCAGACTTAGATTTTTTGACAGTATCTGGGTTTATCCCGCTTTTGACAATGGATATGAAAACCCGGTGTTTGGAAAAAGTCTTGGTGCTGAATATATCACTTTCAAATCAAATCTGACCGGTTTTTATAAAAAGGACATCGCCCTTATAAAACTTAACGATGATATCGGAGCCAAAACCGGCTGGTTAGGAATTGCATTCTCAACTGATGACAGCTATTTTGAGAATAAAGTACTTCATAAATTCAGTTATCCCGGACCCGTTGATCCAACGGATTCATCGAGAATTTTTCTTAGTGGTTCACTTTATTATAATTACGGCACTCTGGATTTGATCACTTCAGACTGGATCGGCTATAATATCACCGGAATTCCGGGGCAAAGCGGCAGTTCATTGTTCTATACGAATAATGATGAATATCTTTCTTTCGGAGCACAGGTCTGGTCGGGACAATCAAAGCATTTAAGGATTACTCCTGAAATATTCTATCCTTTCAGGTCAGTGATAAATAACGGCGTCTCTTCATTTAAGGTCGGACATGATAATGCAGCATTTTATTATATATCAGAAGCATATCCCAACCCATTTAATCCCGTTACCAATGTAAATTATTCAATTCCGCAGACTGGTTTGGTAGAATTGAAATTGTTCGACATTATGGGGAGGGAAGTCCTTACTCTTATTAATGAGATAAAAGTAAAAGGAGAATACCATACCACAATCGATGGCAGTCATTTGTCGGGAGGGGTATATTTTTTAGGTATTCGAAGCGGGAGATTCTATCAGGTAAGGAAATTAATTTTATTAAAATAAGGTTTATTCCCTGAATTGTTCAGGGATACCCGGGAATGACGGATTACAGGACCCTGTCTGTTGATTTTATTTACTGATTTGTAAAGTTATAGCATTTTTTAATTTTATCTGTCTTAAAGTGTGCTGTCAAGAGTGAACTTTTTGTAGCTTATATTTGTACTAATAATATCAAAAATTTATTATCGATTGATGGAAGAATTAAAACTAAAACAAAAAATCAGAGCTGCAATACTGTTGGGATCATATCTGATTCTTGTTTTGTTTGCTGTATTTCATCACCACCCGCATAACTCCAATGCCGTAAATGTTGTTTCAAATTCGGAATCTCTGAATTACTCCGGCCACAATAATTTTGCACCTTGTCCTGTATGTCTTCTGCTGAATTCAGGTTTCGCAAAACCAGACAGTTATAAAACTGTATCCGGATTGGAAGGCGAAACTGAATTCCTTCAGTATTTTAATCCGGGCGACATTTCCAGTTCACATAAGTTTTCCACTTTTCTGCGGGGACCTCCGGACAACTCCTGATTTGGTAAATATATTTTATAAACTAAATTCTAAGGAGTTAATATGTTCATGGTTAGAAAAATCCTTGTATTCGTGGTTTTATTTTTAGTTGTTGTTGCATTTTCAGCCTGTAAGGATGATCCCGTTACACCACCGGAAGACCATTTTGAGGCAATCGGTGTGCAGATAAGTACTTCAGGCATACCAGTCGCATCAATTCTCAGAGGTGTGACTTCCGATACTCTTCAGGCAAGTGTCGGGGTTCTCACCGACCACTATGATATTAAATTTTACGATGAATCCGAAAATCTTCAGGATCCGCCTTCCGAAGATCATTACAAATTATCATGGGCAATTTCCGATACTTCTCTTGTTGAAGTTCGTCAGCATGAAGGTGAAGAAGGTGGTTTTGAATTTCACCTGATGGGTAAAAAATCAGGTTTTACTGATATAGAGTTTTTTATTCTTCATAATAATCATTCTGATTTTCGCTCAGGGAAAATTCCTGTTCTCGTTAATTAATATTTTTTAATTTCCGGGGAGATGTGTGATTGATTCATCTCTCTCCCCGGAAAGGAATACTAAGTAAAAGTATGAGACATTTAAGTTTCAGAAAACCATTTTATTTTTTTTACGCTATCTTTTTTCTTATGTTCTTTCGCCCGGGAGACATCTCCGGGGAAGGGTTAACTCTCACCGGCAGGCTGCTTGATATTTCCGATGACACTCCCGTACAGGGTGCTGTTATAAGTATCGTGAATTGCGGAAAATATACGACCTCCGATTTCCTGGGTAAGTTCCATTTTACCGAATTGGACAGTGTACATCTCTCCCTAAAAATTACACATATTGCTTATAAAGAAAATGTTGTGCATTTTTTTATCGATAGAACTGAAGATAAGATTCTCAATATCTTTTTGACTCCCAAAGTTCTTGAAATTAATCCCGTGATTGTTTCCGGATTCCATTCACATTCGGTTTTTGAGGAAATTGCAGAGAAAAGTTCTTCAATGAAAGGTAAGGAACTTGAAAAAAATCTCAGTTTTTCTCTCGCATCAACACTGAAAAATGAGGCTGGTTTCGCAATCCGTTCAATGGGACCCGCTCCCGCAAGACCGGTGATCCGCGGATTAAGCGGAGACAGGGTGATGATGGCTGAGGATGGCACAAAAACTACCGATCTTTCAGCTACTTCACCAGATCATGCCGTAAGCATCGATCCTTTTTCCCCGGAACGTATAGAAGTTATCAGGGGTCCGAGAGTGCTTACAAAAACATCAACTACAATCGGCGGCGTAGTTAATGTTGTACGTCATGAAATACCGTTCGAAATGAGGGACAAATTTTATGGAACAACGGGCTTATATGGTGAAAGCGCCAATTCCGGATTCCTTTATTCGGCTGGGGGTGAACTGCCGGTCTATCCATTTATGCTTAAAGGCGAATTCAGCAGGCGCGTATCGGGTGATATGAACTCTCCCGGTGGGGTTCTCGAAAACACTCAGTCCAAAAACACTAATTATTCGTTTGGCTCCACATTTTTCTTTCACGAGGGTCTCGCAGGTGTATCCTACAGGGACTACTCTCTCGATTACGGTATTCCCGGCGGATTTGTAGGCGCACATCCGAATGGCGTTAATATCAGTATGTATAGAAATCAGTTCAATTTCAGATCGCAGTTCGATATCGTGCAGGAGTATATTGAAAAAATCCAGCTTGATTATTCCTATGCGCTTTACAGGCATAAGGAATTTGAGGCGGCTGATCTCATCGGCGCTGAGTTCAAAGTGGGCAGTCATATGATAAACGGCAGCCTGCATTTCAAGGACATAGCGTATGCTGAGAAAGGTATTATTGGCTTTTCATCTGAAGTGAAAAAATTCGAGATGGGCGGTTTTGTATTTACCCCTCAATCGGATCTTCTTAATTTATCTGTCTTTTCCTTTCAGACATTTTCTGCCGGTGATTTTAATTTTGAATCCGGCTTCAGGATCAATTTTGACAGGATAAAGCCTGAAATATCAATTCCTGATTCTAAGATCGGAAATATCAGGGAGAGAAAATTCACTACCTGGTCAGCGTCATTTTCCGCACTTTATCCGCTAAGTAACCGCGTTTTTGCCGGCGTTAATATAAGCCGTTCATCCAGAGTGCCCACAATTGAGGAATTGTATTCTCAAGGGCCGCATCTTGCAGCCTATTCTTATGAAACGGGAAATCCTGATCTTTCATCCGAAAATGGATATGGATCTGAATTTTTTATTTTCCACCGGTTCAAGTCGCTCTATTTTAATTTAAACCTGTTCTATAATTATCTCAATTCATATATAATCCCCGTCAATACAGGTACGATCAATTATCAGACATTTCTGCCAATATTTGCAACGAGAGAAACAAATGTTACACTCACTGGTTTTGATTTTGAGATGGAATATGATTTTATGCCTGATTTTCAACTGAAGACCACAATTGGTTACACAAGCGGTAAATATCGTGCTACAGGGAAGCCCCTGCCGCAGATTCCTCCGCTTAAAGGTATGTCGGAGATAATCTTGGATCTGGGAAAAATAAGTATTTCAGCCCAGGCTGAATGGGCGCTTGAACAAACACGTGTCGATGAATTTGAACAGCCGACTGCGGGGTATTTTATTAATAATCTCTTCGTTCAGGGATCCTTTGTAAAGGGCGGATATATTCATAATATTTCAGTCGCTGCGCTGAACATTTTTAATAAAACTTACCGGAATCATCTTTCGAGAATTAAAAGTATCCTTCCTGAACCGGGATTCAGCGCGCGGGCAACATATAAATTGTTTTTCGAAATTTAATCGGCTGTTTCTCCGAAAGGAATAATGCGTCAAATTCAGGAACCAACTGTAGAGTTTCAATAGTTTGTAAAAAAAACCCGGTCTTGCAACCGGGGTTAATCACCTATAAATATAAATTATATGAAAAGAATCTCTTCCAGCCTTTAAGAGGCTTTGCTGCCGGGATTAATATCCTTGAATACATCTTTTACAAGTTCAAAGTCTTTATCGGATAAAGGATTATCGGCGCTGGCAAGATTTATCTTGACCTGGTTCAGGTTCCGGAAACCAGGTATTACCGATCCGACCACATTATATTTCAGCATATACTGAAGTGCCACGCGGGCAAGAGATTCAGCATCAGAACCGAAATGGGACATAATTTTTTCAAGACCGGGTGCAACTTTTTCAAGATTTTCGGCTGAAAATCTTGCTGAATTTTTCCTGTGATCGCCATCTTCAAATTTCGGCGGATTCTTTTTATCATATTTATTAAGCAGAACACCCTGTGCCACTGGTCCGAATGCAATAAAACTGATGCCGAAATCTTCAAGCATTTTCCTTACCGGAGTTCTGTCTGCCACAAAATGATCATCCAACGCGCTTGCCGAACTCTGCAGCACGTCCGGGTTAACTTTCGGGATCAGTTTGACAAAATCCTCATTTGAGTATGCTGACTGTCCGATAGCCCTTATTTTTCCTTCGGCTTTCAGCCTGTAAATCACTTCAATGGCATCATCAAGATACATGTCATTCTTACCAAAATTGCCGTGATGGAAATAATAAAGATCAATATAATCGCGGTTAAGATTTTTCAGGGACTGTTCGCACTGATGACGTATATGAAGCGGATCATAAGCGTGTTCGGCTGTACCTTTAAACCATCCGACTTTTGTTGCTATTATAAAATCATTCGTCCTGGCACCAAGTATCCTCGCAAGCATACGTTCAGCCCGACCGTTGCCGTAAACATCGGCATTATCAAAATGATTAACGCCATTATCTATTGCATAATAGATTGCTTCGCGAACTTCACTTTCGTCAACGTCTGCCCATCCGTTCGGAACGCCGTCAACCCAGTTCCTTCCTCCCATTGTCCAGCAGCCAAGGCTTATTTCCGAGACAACAAGATCACTTTTTCCAAGTTTTCTATATTTCATTTTTTATCCTTATCTGATATTCCATGTGCGAAATTTTAATACCTGCCCGTCAGCGGGACTTATCATCATTTCTTTTCCTCTTGCTTTATAATTCTCGCCCGATCCGGTTTCGTATTCGGTGGCGAGGACATACCAAACATATTGATTAGTTTCCGTACTCCATCTAAAACTGATTTCCCAGTCCCGGATTCCTTTGGGCAATTTCTGAACTTCAGCTATTTCTTTGACATCTGATTGATCGAGTTCAAAAACACAATGCGATGGGTCGCTTTTACAGTCCGGTATCCCGATTATATCAAATTTTTCCAGAACGGTTCCGGCGGTATCAACCATAAAGTAGATTTTTTCGTTAATGAAATCCATCCCTTTAATTTTCAGCAGGTAATGCATCTCATAATTGCCGCCCAATTCCCTGATTTTATTGAAATCAGCCTGAACATTATCTTCAAAGAACTCCTGACTTGTTCTGGAGATAATAAATTCATTTGCTTTTTGGAAAATCCGCTGGGGGACTTTCAGTTCGGGTAATTCACCGGAATATTTTTCCGCGCTGCACCCGGTGGCAATAACAATAATAAATTGCAACGCTGCCAGTTTTAACAGGTATTTGATCATGAGATTACTCTTTTAATAATCTCTAAAAATACAAAAATGTTATCTTAAATATTCTTTAAAATTAAAACAGGCGCCAAAAATAGTGCCTGTAAGTAAATGAATATTTTTTAAATGAGGAATTGCTGCTGATTAAAACTGCATATTTCCCTGATAGGCAGCATAATTCTTCATCACATCCCAGGCTAATTCATGTGTATTTTCAAATCACTGAATCAAACCTTCTTTAATCATTTCATCAAGCACAAACCCCAAATCCGAATCATTACTTGGTTTATGATAACCCCGGAAGCTGTGTTAAATATATTCAACAGCCCGAAAAGTTTGCTTAAGGCTTCATTGAAATTTGAAAACCTCTTTTCGCACCTGATATCTTGATCCCTTTTACCTGTCAATACTTTGGAGAAAGTATAGATCAAGTACTTCACCCTTCTGAATGCAAAAACAGCTGAATTAAGCCAGGAAAAGTTATTCTAGCAGTTGGTTTCTGCCATGGAGGACATCAACTGTTTAAATTGGCCCCCGGCAAATGGTAGAGTGTATATCTGAATTATAATGCACGCATTGCAATTCCACGAACCTTTTGATTTTAAGACCAGTTCCAGCCAAATAAACTTGGTTAAACAAGGTTCTGTAATCCGCGTAAAATTAAAACTCAATTCTTGGAATTGTAAAACTGAATGTACTTCCATAGCCGGGAGCTGAGTTTACACTTATCTCCCCGCCGTGCTGCTCAACAAATTCTTTGCAGAGAATCAGTCCCAGTCCTGTGCCTTTTTCGTTCTGGGTTCCCGGAGATGTATCGCGCTCTTTCTCCACAAACAGTTTTTTTAATTTTGCCGGCTCAATACCAATGCCGGAATCAATTACAGAAACAACAAAATTCTCCTCGTCGGAAGTTGTCAGTATTTTCACTGTGCCGCCCACAGGTGTAAATTTGATTGCATTTGATACCAGATTTCTTAAAACAGTATGCAGCATATTCGCATCTGCATTAATATGACATGTAGATGCGTATTCGGTCGAAAGATTGATTTTTTTAAGTGTGGCATTTTGTTCGAGAAGCTTTATTACTTTGTCGGTTACCGCACAAAAATCAAGTTTTGATGGTGCAAACTCAATTTTGCCAAGCTGAAGCCGGGACCATGCGAGCAGGTTATCCATCAGCTCAACAAGCTCTTTCGAGATATTCAGTATGTTCGTCGAAAATTTCAGGAGACTTTCCTGATCAATTTTATTGATGTCTTCAACTATCAGATCGGCATAACCGTGAATTGCCGAGAGCGGGCTGCGGATGTCATGCGATATTATAGAGAAAAGTTTGTCCTTGCGGTTATTAGATTGTAAGAGGTTTAAGTTTAATTCCCTTAATTTCGACTGCTGTTGTCTGATAAGCAGTTGTGTATTCACTCTGGCTAAAAGTTCAGCATACTGAAATGGTTTTGTAATATAATCAACACCTCCGACTTCGAATCCTTTAATTTTCTCGGCAGTTGCCGTGAGAGCGCTGAGGAATATAACCGGGATCTCAGAAAGAGCGCTATCATTTTTCAGTACCGTACATACTTCAAAGCCATCCATTTCGGGCATAACAATATCTAAGAGAATAACATCAGGTCTGAATTCCCTTGCAAGTTCGATTCCTGATTGACCTGAATCAGCTACCAATACTTTATAATTCCTTTTTGTCAGATAATTAAAAAGCATCGCCAGATTTGCTGGAGTATCGTCAATTATTAGGACTGAAGACTGTGAGAATTGGGAATCATCTGCCATATTTTTTCCAACTGATTATTTTCATTGTATTAATAATGCTGAATCATTTTAAGCTGCCGGTTTCAAGTTCGCCGGCTATCCTGTCAGCTTTGTATATATATTTAAGTGCATTCAGCATTCCTTCAGATGATACCGATACGCATCGGTTTTCATGTGGCATATAAATAAAATTTCCGGCTATACTCTTGACGTTACCGTCAAAAGCAACTCCAACGAGCTCAAGGTTTTGATTAATTACTGGCGAACCTGAATTCCCGCCTACAATATCATTTGTTGAGACAAAATTATATGAGGAGCTAAGCTTAAACTCTGCCGGAGGATTAGCCCATCTTTCTGGCAGTCCCCAGGGATATTGTTTATTATTTGAGTAGTAACGGTCATACATTCCGTAAAACGTTGTTTTTACAGGGGAAATCGTTCCGTTATAATCAAAGCCGCGGAGAACGCCATCACTGAGTCTTAGCGAAAAATTCGCATCAGGGGGAACCTGATCTCCATAAAGGGCATAAATCAGGTTACCGAGTTCATTTAAAATATCATTTTCGGAATCAAAAATTTCCTCTTCAGTTTTCTTTGCCTGTTCAAATTTTTCCTTCGTTGCTTTTACGAGTCCGATTAACGGATCATCGCTTAAGAGAATCTGTTCAAATGTCATTCCAGTAAAAACTGCCAGCTTATCATCTCCGCTCATCTTACCGCTCAAAATAAAGTCCGCTGCCTCATATCCTCTTTTGCCTTTCAGAAAGTCTTTTAACAAGGCATCATTTTCGGGCAGGTTCAGATAGCATATGTCGATAAATATTTTCAATTTTTCTCTGTCTAGAACCTGGTCATAATTCCTGAACAAATCTTTAGTTAAACTGTCAAGTTCGGTTTTCTCTGCAACTTTGTTTTTATCACCCGATAAAATATATGTGTAGAATTTTTTTGCGGCATCAACACTTCTTGCAGTCAGATTACCGCTGAGTCCATGGGTTTCCAGCACGGGCGCAATCTCTCTTAATTCTGCTCGCAGGTTCGAAACATTTTCCCATATAGATGAGTATTTCCCATACTTGGTTTCATCGGATTTCACTTTTTCTCTGAGCGTTTTTTCAAAGGCTGCTTTTCTTGCCATCAGGTATTCATCCTGCAATGCTGAATATACATATTCGGTTACTTTTCTGCCATTACCGATACCGGTGATTATGTCTTCAAATTCATCAGCACGGTCAGGATAAACAGTTTTTAATTCCTGCAGCTTGTACGTGTATTGCTGCATCAGGTATGTTCTGTTTCTGTATGAATAATCTCTCAGGTATTCAAGCATAGCGACAGTAAAAAGTCTGTTTGTTCTTCCGGGATTACCGACGGTAAAAATGACTTCATCCTCAGCAGGTCCGGTTGGACTCCATTTATAGTAATGATCAGTTTTAAGCGGTTCTCCGTTTTCATCATATACACGGAACAGAGTGAAATCGAGGGAGTATCTGGGATATGTGAAATTGTCAAAATCACCGCCAAAATAACCCATTTCAGCTTCCGGAATAAAAACCAGCCTGATATCAGTATAACGTTTATAGCCATAAAGAGCGTATCTTGCTCCGGAATACTGTGCATATATTGTACACCGCAGACCTGTTTCGCCGGAGTATTTTTTTTGCAGGTTTTCTATCCTGTTTTGAAGTGAATCCTGCCTGCCTTTAATGTTTTCACCTAAACCTGCATTTACTTCGGAAGTGACATCCTGGATCAGAACCAACTGATCAGCAAACATTCTTGGTACTTTTCTCTCCTGATCGAGTGAGGCGGCATAAAAACCGGTTTTTGCAATATCTTCGCCCTTTGCCTGTATCCTTCTGGCATGTCCTTCAGAACAATGATGGTTTGTGAGCAATAATCCGTTTCCGGAAACAAAAGAAGCCGAACACCCTGGAATTCTCAGCGCAGCAAGTCTTGCTTTCTCCAGCCATTCTTCTGAAGCATCGAATCCGTATGTAACCTCAAGATATTCAGTGGGAGGGTTATCAAAGGTCCACATTTTGCCAGTATCAAACTTCCCGGTTCTGACTGTATCCGGATTAAAACTATTCGTGTTTTGTGAATATATTACCGAGAAAGCAAGTATTAGAATTAAGGCAATTTTTTTTGTCATTTGGGCAAACATCTAAACTCCGGATTAAAGATTTATTTTAATTGCTGATATTTCCTTTTATTAATTCTTCAGCTATCCTTTTTAGTCCATAAATATCGCTGACCGCTTCAAGAATCGCCGAGGCTGAAACACCAACCATCCTGTTTTTTTCTTCAAGATATAAAAAGTCTCCGGCAAGGCTTTCAATGTTGCCATCGAATGCCAGACCAATTAACTTAAGATCTTTGCTGATAACCGGTGAACCAGAATTCCCTCCGGTAATATCGTTTGTGCTTATAAAATTGAATCTTGTGGAAAGATCAAAATCTGCTGAAGGATTTCTCCATCTTTCCGGAAGATCCCATGGGTACTTTTTGTTGTGTGAATAATAACGGTCGTAGAGTCCGTGAAATGTTGTAAATACAGGAGCGATTGTTCCATTATACTCGTATGAGCGCAGGACACCTTCGGTAAAACGCGGACTCATTGTCGCGTCCGGTGAAAGACTTGTTCCATAAACATCCGCAACAGCCTTCCCGAGTTTTTCTTCAAGTACTTTTTCGGTTGCTTTAATTTCTTTATATATCTTTTCGGAATTTTCTAACCGGATTTTTCCTTCTTTGAAAAAATAAACAAGCGGGTCTTCCGGATTATTCAGCGCGCTTCCTCCCTGAGCTGATGCTTTTATGAGCTTTTCAGGTGAACCGTAAACTGAATTTGACATTGCCCATTTTGCACCTTCTAATCCTTTGAGACCATTAAAAATCTTCTTTATTGCCGGATCATCTGAGGGCAGATTGCCCGCAAGCAAATCAGCGAGAAGTGCAAGTTTTTCCATCTCAAAATCTTCATAGAAATTTTTCCCGAAGAGCGCTGTCAAAGTGGAGTCGAGCCCAGTTTTTTGATATTCTGCATCCCTTTCTTCTTCTGGAAGACTGAGCTGAGCAGATAGTTTTTCATGTTTAGACGCCGCTCTTAGCACAACAGAAGCAGAATTCACATTAACTTTGAATGAAGATATATTTGCATAATGTTTCCTGGCTTCCTGAAGCGTGGAATTTATATCGTTCCATAGATTGCCATAAGCAGCCTTGAGTTCGGGGCTGCTGTTTACTCTGCTGCTGAAATCTTTTTCAAATGCTCTTTTACGCGCGAAAAGATATGGGTCCTGTAATGCTTCAAGCTGACCCGCGAAAACTTTTGCACTGTTGGAGATCATAAAGAACATTGGGGCAAGTTCTTCGGCTCTTTCTGCTGATCGTTTCATTTCTCTGCCGTATATATCCTGCATACCATTGAGCATCAGAGCCTGATTCCTTACTGTAAAATCCCTGAAAAATTCGAGCTGTGCCGATGTTTTGTGGCGATTGGTCTGACCGGGATTCCCAGGAACGAATATCAGTTCATTCTCAGCGGGTCCTTGTGCATCCCATGCGAAATAATATTCATTTTTTAAAGGTTTGTCATCTTCATAGACGCGGAGCAAAGAAAAATCCAAATTATAGCGGGGATATGTAAAATTATCTGGATCACCGCCGTACAAACCTATTTCCCGTTCAACAACAAGTACCACTCTTATATCATTGTACCTTTTAAAACCGTACAATGAATATTTTCCGCCATTATACAGCTTTTCAATTTCACATACCAAACCGGTTTCTGAAGCATAAGCCGAACTGACCGCAGATATTGCATCTGAACTGCTTTTCCCCTCAGCTTCAGCTTTTCTAATTGCTTCGTTAATTTCTTCGGTAACGTCTTTCACAAAAGCAAGCTGATCTACAAAAACGCCCGGAACTTTTCGTTCTTCTTCAAGCGTGGCTGCGATAAAACCCTTTCCGGGAATATCTTCACCTTCCTGCTCAAAGGAATTGATAATAAAATCAACGCAATGATGATTTGTTAGTATCAGCCCGTCGCCGGAAACAAATGAAGCAGAGCACCAGCTTGCAAAACGAAGCGTCGAATTTTTTACATGTTCGAACCAGTTTTCATCCGGGGCGAAATCATATCTTTTTGACAAATAATCAACCGGTGCATGTTCAAAGGTCCACATCTTTCCGAAATCAAGATTATTGAATGTGACCGTATCGGGATCAAATTTTTGTAATAGAGGTAACTCAGATGTTCTGCTGAGATTTTGTGATGTTGAACATGAGATTATTGCCAGAATGGAAATAATAGCTAATGTGATGCGGTATTTGTTTTTCATTTTTGCCTGTCGTAGCGATTAATCGAATTGATTCATATTAATTAAGAAAATTAAGTAAATAGATTTATATATTAAAATTATTTTATACGAATCGGGGCATTATAATTGATTTTTTGCAGGAAATAAGCAACAGACCTTTTTAACCGTAAGTTTAAGAATTTCAATGTCTGGCAATTTTAAATAACTTTGTCAGACACAATCCTAAAGCATTTCAGGAATCATATTGCTGATGAATACTTGAAATAACGAATAATAAAATTTCAGTCAATTTTCCTTTTTAAACACAGTTTTAGTATCCTTTCCAAGTATCCTCACCGACCAGGGCTTCAGCACTGTTTCAAATGGTTCCAGAATAGCTGTAACACCCCGGGCAAAAAAGAGCGGGGCATGATAAACTATAAGCTCATCAAACTGGTTTGCTGATAAAAATTTCGTAAAAGTACCGGCTCCACCTTCAATTAATAAAGAGGCAATATTCTGCTCACCCAAAAATTTTAAGATATGGCATATCCCGATGCAGTTAGCACCATCGCTGTCAAATTCAAAAACTCTCACTCCGGAGGCTTTTAATTTTTCGATTCGTTCTGCATCATTATTCTTCCCGGTGAAAACCCAGGTTTTTTCAGGATCGCGGGAGTTAAAAATTTTCCGGTCCAAAGGCAGATTCAGTTCACAATCCAGAACAATTCTTATAGGATTTCTCCCGTTTATACGGCGGACATTTAATTGGGGGTCGTCTATTGATACAGTTTTGCTCCCGACAAGCACGGCATCGTACGAATTCCTGAGTTTATGCACGTCTCTGAGAGCATCAACTCCTGTTATTCGTGTCTGTTTGCCCTCGCAGCTTGTTATTTTTCCGTCAAGTGTCTGAGCGATTTTTACTGTGACGTAAGGAGTGCGCTTTGTTATAAAATGGAAAAAGAATTTATTCAATTCTCTTCCCTCGTCTTCTAAAATTCCTTCGATAACCTCAATTCCTGCTTCCCTTAATTTCAGGATTCCTTCACCGTTCACATCCGGGTTTGGGTCACGATTTGAGATTACAACTCTTTTTATGCCTGAACCTATGATATGCGGAACACAGGGAGGTGTTTTTTTATTCGTATGTGAACATGGTTCAAGGTTACAGTATAAATCGCAGCCGGCTGATTCAGCTCCGGCTTGGTTCAAGGCTTCTGCCTCGGCATGAGGGGAACCAAATTCTCTGTGCCATCCCTCAGAGATTAAATTTCCGTCTTTTACGAGAAGCGATCCCACAAGGGGATTCGGGCTGACAAGTCCTGTGGCTCTCCTTGCCAGTTCGAAACATCTCCTCATATATTTTTCATGTTCCATTTTATAAATATGGTGATTTTATTTATAAACGTAAAGTCAGATTAAAAATTATTTGTCTCTCCCTATTATCATAATTGAGAAGAATATTCAAATTTTTTCAAAGCAGAGAGACTGAAAGCAAAGCTGCATTTCCATTCACTGCCCATTTTTGAGGTCGTGGCTTTAAGAATACTGCTGCTACTTACTCCTCTAACTTTATTCTGAACCTTATGCAGAGCAATTATTTTACAATATAAAACATTGGTTTTAATTGTATTTTACATGTAAAAACAAGAGCAATTTCAATAGATAGCTTGTCAATCCAAATTTCAGGCATATTTTTTGATAATGTTTACATACCTGAGCTAAAACTCATTTGAAATTTTTTAATAAACTCAAATAATCGATTTTCAGAGGTACTAAAAATGGCAGTAAAAATTACTGAAGAATGTATCGCATGTAACGCTTGCGAAGCAGAATGCCCAAACACCGCAATTTACTCAGCGGGAGTCGCGTATTTTTATGATGGAGCCGAACATCCTGCTCTTTCAGATGATTACACTTATGTCGTTCCTGACAAATGTTCTGAATGTGTTGGTTTCTATGATGAACCACAATGTATTGCAGCTTGCCCGACAGAAGCAATTGTAATGGATCCGGATTATGTTGAAACCAAAGATCAGCTTATGGCTAAAAAAGTTAAACTTGATCAGATAGGCAGATAATATTGAAAAAGCCCCGTCCGCGGGGCTTTTTTTTCTTTCAAACTCAATTTGTGACATAATTAACACCCTCTCTTTTATTACCTGTTTTTACTTTAAGATTAAATATTTATTTATTAAATTAATCGGTTTCTTCGTAGCTGATTTACAGTTCCGTTTTAAGAGAAATCGTTTGTGCAAAATGCTGCGATTTATTTGATCAGCGTTTCTTTAATCTTTCACTCCGGGTGTTTGTTGATTCATTATTTCGGATTATGGCAGATTCTTTAGAAATTCACTATTTCAAATCACATAAAGTAACAATCAATGAAAAAACTAATAATAATCATTTTTCTCTGCAGTGTTTCAGTTTATAGCCAAAACTATAATCTGAACATCAATCTCAGGGATAGCAGCACAATTTCTTTTGCCGTCAATGAAATCACCAGAATTACATTTGATAATATTACCGGTTTGGGAGATCTTAATAATGTTCAGCAACTGATACGATCGTTTAAGGTTATCGGGAATTATCCCAACCCTTTTAACCCTTCAACAACTATTGCCTATTCTATTCCCCAAAAATCGGATGTCAAGGTTAATATTTATGATGTAAACGGACAGTTGATAAAAGAAATTGTCAATGAATCTCTGGATGCGGGGAAGCATTTTGTCACCTGGAACGGCACGAACCAGACTAATTCCAGTGTCGCAAGCGGCGTATATATATATACGGTTCAAAGCGGCAGCAGGCTTGTTTCCCGACAAATGATTCTCGTTAAATGACATGGAGTGGAAAAAAATGAAAAAAATTATGTTGTATATTTTATTTGCTGTGATTTTCACCTCAAACATTTTTGCACAGGTTCTTAAAGTTGGCGTATCAGATGGCGATTCTACAGAGTATAATATATCTGATATTCTTAATATCACACTCAGCCCGCAGCCCGCCCGAAGCCTGGGAATGAATACAATTACAGTGAAAATGCTCGTTCATACAAGTGAGGGTACTGCAGAGATGCTTGCTTCAGAAATAGACAGCATCTTTTTTGATGAAGTGAATTCTCTTCTGTTCATACGGACTCCAGCCGGAATAAACAATTACAGCCTCATCAATATTGACAGTATTTCGTTCAGCATTGTGGATGACGACCCTGCCGTATATATAACTTATAATGATAGTACTGTTACAGTCAAAAACCCTCACATTAATCAGGGTATTGCAATAGCAGTGGATGGAGCAGATGTTGTAGTCACTTCCACGACCACCATGAGTAATATTGATTATGTTTTATCAGGCACAACTACAGATGGTATGTTTAAGATATATTCCGATAAAAAATTGCGGCTTCACCTGAATGGGGTGGACATTACAAACCAGGACGGCGCAGCTATCAATATCCAGACCGGAAAGAATATCGAAGTTATTCTTGAAGACAGCACTGATAATTATCTGCATGATGCCGTTACTTATGCTGCCCCGCCGAATGCCGAAGAGGAAGATGCCGCATTTTATAGTGAAGGTCAAATGATTATTTCCGGAAGCGGTAACCTTACTGTAAATGCGGTGGGAGTTGATAAGCATGGAATTAAGAGTGATGATTATATCCGGATAGATCAGGGAAGTATTACTGTAAGCCAGTCTAAAAAGGACGGAATTAACGCTAATGACGGAGTTTTTATTAATGGCGGAACGATAAATGTAACCTCCGGTGATGACGGAATAGACGGAGGGGAAAACCATCTTGAAATAACAGATGGTGAGATTACGATTCTGAGTCTTTCACAGGATTGTGATGCACTTAAATGCGATAGTTCTCTTTCTATTTCAGGCGGATCAATAAATATTACAGTTCAGGGCAGCCAGTCAAAAGGTTTGAATGCCAATAAAGTGCTTCTCACAGGAGGGGCTCTGAATATCAGCACTTCCGGCGGTGCTGTACTTGTGGCTTCCGGCTCGGGATACGACCCCTCATACTGTACAGCCATTAAAGCGGATTCTGAATTTTCAATGGATTTATCCGATGTTACGATTGTAACTACCGGAGCAGCCGGAAGAGGGATTTCAAGTGACGGCGTAGTTAATATTTCCTCAGGTACGCTAAAGATTACTTCCAGCGGAAATGGCAGCACTTATACGAATGTTTTAGGACAGGCAGACGCATATCATGGTCCCTGCATCAATGCAGATGCTGCGATTAATATTGCCGGGGGTGATATTACCCTGTCTCATTCGGGAAAAGGAGGCAAAGGAATTTCAACCGATGCTCAGATCAATATTGGTTCGGGCTCAGCAGAGCCGGTTATTCATATAACAACAACCGGGCAGAGTATTACAATATCGAACGGAAATTATGCTGAGGCAAAAGCTATTTCAGCCGATAGCGCTATAACGGTCGAGGGCTGCCAGCTCACAATCGCATCAATTGACGATGCTGTTAAATCCAAAGAATCCATTACTATTAATAACGGAACCATTAATATTACAGGTTCTTATGAAGGAATTGAAGCGCCTTTTATCAATATCAACGGCGGTGATGTGAGTCTGATCTCAAGCGACGACGGATTAAATTCCACTTTCGGCGTCGATGGCGAATTTAATGATGGCAGTAAACTTACGATCAATGGCGGCTACGTCTTTGTCAGCTCAACTCAGGGTGACGCAATGGATAGCAATGGAGACATTTTTATCAATGGCGGCGTAATTTTAGCTCATGGTCCTCAGTCTTCGCCCGAAGTTGGTATGGACGTTAACGGAGTTTGCAAAGTGACCGGAGGATTTCTCGTTATCTCCGGTACGAATTCGAATATGACCGAAGCCCCAAGTTCAACTTCAACTCAGCGCTCAGTACTGTTAAAAACAAATCAGAGTCTTAATGCCGGAACTCTTTTTCATATTGAAGACGCCAATGGCAATAATCTTCTGACATTTGCTCCGCTAAGAAGATACTATTCAGTAATATACTCTTCTTCTGATCTGACTACAGGAGTTCAGTATAAGCTTTATACCGGCGGAACTTCAACAGGCGCGCTACGTAATGGTCTTTATACCGGCGGCATCTATTCCGGCGGTACATTGCGGACAACTTTCTCGCTTACAAATATGGTCTCTACAATTTCTTTCTGACATATCAACAAGGACTCTGGTTTTTGTGGAATATTAAATTGAAGGCTGGCTGAAAACTCAAAAAGCCAGCCTCCTATTATCATCTGATCAAAAAAAAATTTGAAATATCTTTTAAAAGACTTAGATTTCCGGGGCATTTTATCATAGAATCACCTGAAGAAAAATTCTTCTTTCGGCAGTGAGTTCTGTTATAAAAACTCTGCCAGTAAATGGAATCATTCGGCATACTTCCCGCTGGCGTTTGTGCCGCTGGTAGTATATGACGGAAAGGGACTTTGTATTTAATATCATTTTTATCGCACCTTTCGGGAGTGTAATAATGCTTTTTCCGTCCAAAAATGCAACTTTACCCGATTATATAAATTGAACCAGGTCTCAAATTCGATATCCGGGCAATTCACCCGATTGCAGGATATTCTTTCATTTAATAGTATTATCCATCAGGATAAAACAGCCCTTATTTCTAATGGTGAGAGGCTTACTTATTCCGAAATTGATTCAAAATCGAATCAGTTAGCTAATGCTTTACTTAAATATGGCTTAAAAAGCGGTGAACGGATAATTTTCTATCTCAAGAACAGCAGCGAACTCGTTATCAGCATATTTGCTGCAATGAAAGCAAATCTTATCTTTTCAGTAGTTGATCACGCCAGTAATTTTTTAACACTGACTAAAATAATCAGGGATTGCCAGGCGTCAGCCATAATCAGCTACGCTCATCATTCTGAGGATTTACAGAAACTATCTTTGGAATTTGATTTTCTGAGTACCATAATTCTAACCGGTCAGATAAAAGGTGAAGCTATAAGGAATGCGATTTCTTTTGAAGATATCTTCGATGACGAATCTTCAGCAATTCAGTCATCCGGGAATCAGAACAGCAGTATTGCCTATTTGATTTATACTTCAGGAAGCACCGGGGAACCGAAAGGAGTGATTGCTACACATAAAGATGTCATTTTTACAATAGAAAATGGACTCAGGCGGATTGGCCAGAAAGAATCGGATATCCATGTTAGTCCTCTGCCGCTTTCGTTTTCACCCGGGATCAATCAATTATTTCAGACTTTCAGAGCTGCAGGGACGCTGATACTTGAGCAATCTTTCACTTTCCCGGTTTCTACACTGAAAAAGATGGAAGCTGAAAAAGCTTCCGGTTTTGCAGGCGTTCCAACCGTCCTGCTCTATCTGCTGAAAAATAATCCTCAAAAATATGATCTGAGCAGTCTCAGATATATAACAAGTATTGGAGCCGCATTGCCTGTGCGGCTTATTGAAGAGACAATGCAGAAATTTCCCGGCATTTCACTTTATTCAATGTACGGCAGCGCAGAAGCATCATTTACGTTGTGTCTTGATCCCTCACAGATTTCTCTCAGACCGACATCAGTCGGCAAACCATTCCCGGGAGTTTATGTGCAGATTCTTGATGAAAATGGAAATAATGTACCTGAAGGAGAAACCGGAGAATTAGTGATCAGCGGCGGAAATGTCCGTTCCGGCTACTGGAGTGGAGGTGCTTTGGATAATGCTATTCAGAAATTCAGAGATTTTAACGGCGGAAGGAGTTATTATACCGGGGATTTATTCAGAAAGGATGAGGATGGCTATTATTATTTTGTTGGCAGAACCGATGATATGATAAAGACAGGCGCTAAAAAAGTAATTCTCAGTGAGATCGAAAGTGTACTGAACCAGCTCGAAGGCGTTCTTGAATGTGCCGTGGCGGCAATCCCTGATGATACACTTGGCATGGCGATAAAGGCTTTTATTGTGCCTGATAATAACCAGAATCTAACCCTTGATCAGAACACAGTTCTTAGTTTTTGCCGGCTACGTTTAGAACCGTTAAAAATTCCTAAAGAAATCGAATTTACAGATTCACTGCCTAAAACAGTGAGCGGAAAAATTCAAAGAAAAAAACTGGTGTAAATATTGGAAAAAATAATAATTTTCGGAACATCGTCCGCGGCGGTATTAACTTATTATTCAATGATGGAAGAAAACTCCTTTGAAGTAGCCGCTTTCACTGTGGATAAGCCTTATATTAAAAATCCCACTTTGAAAGGATTACCAGTTGTACCATTCGAGGACGTCGAATCAGTCTATGATCCCCGTGAGTATAAAATGTTCGTTGCAGTTTATGCAAGCCGTATCAATCATACAAGGGCATTAAAATATTCTGAAGCAAAGGAAAAGGGTTATAAACTGGTCTCGTTTATAAGTTCGCGGGCAATTATTCCCAAAGATATCAGTATAGGCGAGAATTGTTTTATCGGGGAAGGGGTTATTTGCAGACCGTTTGCCAGTATTGATGACAACGTTATTATTATGCCCGGATCGTATATCGGCCATGATTCCGTTATACATAAACATTGTTTTATCGCAGCACGGGCTGTGATTTTAGGAGCCGCTGTTATTAACTCATATTGTGTTCTCGGGGCTAATTGCACTGTTCAGGACGGTATTACTGTTGAGGAAGGCTGCGTGCTTGGCTCCGGGACTGTTACTTCCGTAAACACAGTAAAAAACGGAATTTACGTATCAGAGAAGCCTAAACTTTTGCCAGTGGGAAGTGATAAAATGAAAAATATCCTGTTTAAGTGAATCAATTATGAATGAAAGAGAAATAATCAGAGATTTTTTAGTACAGAAAGTCGGCACGACCACATTTTCTGACTCAGATTCTCTTATTCAAAACAAATTGTTAGACTCACTCTCAGTTATGGAATTCGTTTCCTTTTTGGAAGAACAATTCGAAATAAGCTTTGAGAGTGATGATATGGTTCCGGAAAACCTTGATTCAATCGATTCGGTTATTAATTTGCTGATCTCAAAAAATGCACTGGTTGAAGTGGATTAATTCAATGTTGGGTATTCTAAGTAGATGAATATTAATTCTTCAGTTGATACCCCTTTGGTAAGTGTTATTGTTCTGACTTACAACCATAAGGACTATCTGGAGCAGAATTTAAATGGAATACTGATGCAAAAAACAAGTTTTCCATTTAAAATTTATGTGCACGATGATGCTTCAACAGACGGGACAAGAGATATTATTCTTAAATACTATGAAAAATATCCCGGCATAATTGTTCCGATTCTTCAGTCCGAGAATCAATATTCAAAAGGCATCCGACCCTATTCCACGTTCGTTTATCCAAAACTGAATTCAAAATATGTCGCCTTTTGTGAAGGCGATGATTATTGGACTGATCCTGATAAACTCCGGATACAGATAGAGTATCTGGAGCAAAATCCCGGCTGTTCGATATGTTGTCACGATGTTAATATTGTTCATGAGGGTATCGAAAGTCCGCGGGAAGTTTTTTACAATATTCCGCATAAATCCGATTTCAGATTTGATTTCTTATCTGAATTTACAGATCATTTTGTCCCGACTCCCACCATTGTTACCCGTCTGGATATCCTGAGGGAGCAGCCGGATAATTATACCACTCTTGTAAGCGGCGACATTCAGAAAATTCTTTTTTTGCTTAGCAGAGGGTACGGTTACTATTTTTCGAAAAAGATGGTAACTAAACGAAGAAATCGCGGCGGAATTACATCGAACATGGAGTATCGGAAGATTGAATTTGAAGGGCGGTACGAAGTTCTGTATTACATAATTAATTTTGCTCCCGATATCGCTGTTAGTGCAGTCAGGAAGAAAATGGCAGAATATGAAAGAGCTTTTATCAAATTAAGGCTTCCGGTTAAAAGGCATAACTTTCTAATGCTGATCCTAAATGCCGTCTGGCACGATCCGGGCTGGTTTTTCCGGCGCCGCACTAATTTAATAGCCGTGAACACAATTCTTTTTCCGGGAGCCCCGCATTGAATATTGCAATAATGCAGCCATATTTTTTGCCGTACCTGGGTTATTTTCAATTGATAGATGCGGCAGATCTTTTTATTGCTTATCCGTATGTGGATTTTAACAGGAGAGGATGGATAAACAGAAACCGTTTTCTAATTATTCATGGTCAGCCCAGATTCTTCAATATTCCGGTTCACAATTATTGTTCTAAACCTAAAATCTCAGATTTAAAAATAGATTATTCGAAAAACTGGAGAAGGAAACTGTTCGAAGACATCAGGTTTAATTATAAACGCTGTCCCTTTTTTGATGAAATATTCCCTGTTTTCTCTGAAATCTTAACTCCTGATTTTGAGTATCTGGTAGATCTTAATATTTCTTCAATCAGCAAAGTATGCAGAATCCTCGGCGTTACAACCCAGATTATCAGCTCAAGACCCTATTTCGGGGAGATAGAGAATGAAGTTCTAATAATTAAGGATAAAACTGAAAGAATGCAGAGAAGAATTACATCAATTTGCCGTCACGAAAATTCTGACCTTTACATAAATGCAATCGGCGGCAAATGCCTGTACCCTAAAGAGTTATTCACCGAAGAGCATATTGATATCAGGTTTGTGCAGTCAGACCTGCATGAATATAAACAGAATTCAGATGTTTTTTATCCTAATCTTTCCATTCTCGATGTCCTGATGAATCTTGGAGTGGAAAAAACAAAAATTGAACTGAAAAGTTATGAACTTAGCAGTTGAGAATTGAGGACGCAGATAAACCCCAAGAGATTCAATAATAATTTAACCCTTGGGTTTTGCACGGCTTAAAGCTGCAAATCAGCAGATTACGGGTGGAAAAACAGGAGACTTGAATAAATTCATATAAACCTGTTCTCGGAAAAGGTCTGAAACATAGTAAATCGGGCGCAGCAGATAATTCTATTACTTTTGCCCGGTATATTCTGTCTGGCGGCGTTCGCCTTCTTTAGCCAGGAAGTCCTTTTTCTGAAGCTTCATCTTGTTGGTTTTATTAAATCTTATCTTATGAATAACTGTAAAAAGTACAAATGCAACAACGATGATTATTGACAGCCATAAAATGGCTTTATATACTAATTCGGTTGATCCTTCAGCTTGCATATTTTTCTTTCTTTTAAATCATTATTTGTAAATTTATGAATAATTTACAAAATTATATGTGAGTTTTGTCAATAAAATATTAAGTATGCTTTTAGTTCAATCTTTTTATTATTAAAATATAATCTGAAAGGTACAGTCAATGTACGAATCTGAGCAGGTTTTAGCAGCTCGCCGAAGGATCAAGGCTTTTCTTGATGTTAAAGAATGGCCTTACGATATTGAAGATAATGGCGAATTCCGTTTGTATCAGGGATCAACATTTGTTTCCGCTGAAGTAAAACAATGGGGGCAGTTTACACTTGTTATTATTAGGGCGCCTATTTCACTTGGGATCAAAACAATGAATGAAAAAGTTTACCGTTATATGCTTGAGAAAAATTACAGCCTTATAGTCGGAAAACTTGCCTATAGCAGAACCCAAAATGCAATCTACTATGAAAATGCAATCCTCGGGGACGATCTTGATCCTGAAGAATTGTATGGTGCGCTTGAATCCGCAGCATTAACTGCCGATAATTATGATGATCCGATTTCTGCGCTGACCGGCGGCAGAAGAGCAATTGATTAGGAGAGGAAACTATGAAGTACAAGATTGAGAACATCGAACAATTATCAAAGTACGTTGAAAGCCTTCTTATCAAACGGAGCTGGCCTTATAAAAAAATCGACGAGCTGAATTACAGACTAAACCTTGAAACAACTTACATTCTTGTAAGCTGTAAAAACTGGGGAAGGAATGTTCTGCTTTCAATATCATCGCCCATTTCTGTGCATTCAAAAAACCTCAACCTCAATGCGCTTGAGAGGATAATCGAATTAAGCAGCACAATCGAAATGGGGAAATTCTCGCTCGATCCCGAGAATAACATTATTTTTTATGAATATTCTCTACTTGCCGATAATCTTGACCCGGATGAATTTTTCGTGAGTCTTACTACAGCCGGAACAATTTCCGATAAGTATGATGAGGTGATCTCGCAACTGACAGGTGGTAAGCGTTATATCGATCTGAAAAGATAGATTTGCTTTTCATCTTTATTAGTGTTAACTTTCATTATCTAATTCGCCCTTAATGGGCGATTTTTTTTATTATGCCGGTAAACAAAAAGAACATACAAGAAATAATTGAAACCGAAGTTTCTGCACATGGCTATTTTTTAATAGAACTTGTAATTCGCGGAACTGATCAGAAATTAATTCTCGAAGTCTATGTTGATAATGAAAGCGGAGTGACTACTGAGGCATGCGCAGATATCAGCCGTGAAATTAACGGAAAACTGGAACTTGAAGAAAGCCTTAAAGATTACAGGCTTGTTGTTTCTTCCCCAGGAGTTGACAGACCATTAAAATTCCTCTCACAATACAATAAGCATATCAACAGAAATTTCGAAATAGATTACGATGACGGTCAGCCCAGGAAGTTAAAAAATGCGAAACTTTTGGCTATTGAAGGCGATAAACTCCGGTTTCAGACCGTAAAGCACGAAGTGCTAATCGAATTTAACCGGATTATTACCGCTAAAGTTTTATTAAGTTTTTGATTACGGAGGATCAAAGAATGAACAACGAAATTCAGGAATCGTTTTCCCAGATGGTCAAGGCTAAAAGCCTTGATAAAGACGTGCTGGGTAAAATCCTGGAGGATATTTTCGGTCTGCTGATCAAGAAAAAATTTGGTCAGGATGCAAATTACTTTATTGGTCTCAACATGGACAAAGGTAATATTGAGATATTCCTTGAACGAAGAATTGTTGAAACTGTTGAGAACCCTGCCTGTGAAATCAGTTTTGAAGATATCAATGCTTTAGGCAATGATGAAGGTCTGGAACTTGGCGACGATTATATCGAGAAAGTTGATCTTTCATTGTTCGGACGCAGACATGTAAATCTTGCGAAACAAAGCCTCAGTCAGAAGATCAGAGAGATTGAAAAAGAAATTACTTACAAGGATTACGGCGATAAAGTCGGCGAAATAATTGTAGGAGATATTTATCAGGTACGTAAGAACGATATCCTGATAAATCACAATAAAAACGAATTGATCCTTCCAAGAAAAGAACAATTGCCAAAAGAAAGGTACCGCAAAGGTGAAACTATTAGGGCAATCGTTAAAGAAGTGAAAAAAACTCAGAATGGTCCCGTGATCATTATATCCCGTTCTGATAATCTCTTTTTAAAACGTCTTTTTGAAATCGAAATCCCTGAAATATACGATGGAATTATCGAGATCAAAGGAATTGCAAGAATTCCCGGCGAGCGCGCCAAAGTTGCTGTCGAATCACAGGATGCCCGCATCGATGCAGTAGGCGCCTGCGTTGGCATGAAAGGCGTTAGGGTTCATGCTATTGTCCGTGAACTCAACAACGAAAATATTGATGTTCTCAGCTTTTCGACCGATCCCGGTATTTATATCCAGAGGGCACTCGGTTCGAATAAAATCAAACAGCTCGATCTCGATGAAACAAACAGAATGTGCTATGTGAAAGTGGATTCAGAACATGTTTCACAGATCGTAGGACGTTTCGGAGCTAACCTTAAACTTGCAATGGAACTAACCGGTTATAATATTGAGATCATCAGGGAAGAAAAGCCGTTCGAAGAATATGAAGAAGATATCGAACTTGTTCTTTTAAGAAAAGAACTTGGTTCTGAAATTATTGACCTTCTGATCGATAACAGGCTTGATACAGCCAAAGAAGTTCTTACGACCGGCATTGAAGGACTCGCGCAGTTCGAAGGACTTGATGCTGAGAAAGCAGCAGAAATAATTGAGAAAATTAAAGATCTATACACTGAAGAAGAATAACAGAGTTTTAAAAAGATATGATGGATAAAATCCGGGAAAAAAAGTGGCGGATTGCAAAATTCGCCGCCGAGTACAAAATACCTACAGAATCGGTGATCGATTTTCTTAAATCGAAAGATCCGGGCTCCAGTCTTACACTTATGACAATGATGAGCGATGATATGCTCGAACATGTTATTGAGAAGTTCAAACGTGAGATTGAGGACGCTGAAAGGGTCCACAAGAAGATCGATAAGATCATTGATATTATTTCACATGATACGCCACCCCCTAAACCTGCGGTAAAGGAACCTGAAGCCGAACCGGAAAAACCGGCGGAGCCTGAAGTGGAAGCGCCTCCGGTGGAAATTGAAATTCCTGCTGTGGAAGTTCAGCCTGAGGTTGCTGCTGAAATCCCGGAACCTGAGAAACCGGAAGAACCTATTGAGGAGCCCGAAGTTCCAGTTGTTGAGGAACCGCAGCCCGCTGAAGAAGCCCCGGTGGAAATTGTCAGCGCGGAACCTGAAGTTTCAACTGAACCCGAGGAACCGGTTTCTGAAATTCCTGCTGCTGATGTTGTTGAAACGGTTGTAGCTGCTGAAAAGGAAGATGTGACTCCAGCTGAAGCACCTGAACCTGAAGCGGCTGTGCCGGTTGAAACTCCTCCTGTGGAAGAAGCTCCGAAGAGTTTTGTTAAACCGATTTTCAGGACAGAAACCGAAAAAGAACTTGAAAAAATGAAAAACTCTTTCAAAGTTTATGGTAAAGTTGATATTGAGGGTTCTTCTCCTAAGAAAATTCTTAAAAAAGCAAAACCCGGATCTTCTCAGCAAAAGCCTGAAATGAGACTGAAAAAGTCTGTTGCATCAGATGGTGCGAGAAAAACAGATGGCACCGGCAAGACTTTTATTAAGGAAATACAGTCCGAGACTGATGACAATAAGACTAAGACGGCAACCACCGAAGGCGGTGCATCTGATGATGCCAAAGGCAAGAAAAAAAGGCTCAAAAAGCAATTCAAAAAAGAGGACGGTACCGAAGAAGATCTGAAGTCAAAGAAAAAGAAAAAGACCAAGAAATTCGAAGTTGATGAAAAACAGGTTGATGAGGCGCTGAAAAGAACTATCCTCAGCCTCGATGAATCAGCCCTCGGTTCCCGTGCAAATGTCAGGAAAAAGAAGAAAAAAGAAAAAGCAGAAGTGCAGGAACTCATTGACGAGCAGAAAAGAGTTGAAAAGAGGAAAATTCAGGTTACTGAATATACCGCTGTCAGCGAACTTGCGAATCTTATGAATATCAGCGCAACTGAAGTTATACAGAAATGTTTCTCGATGGGTGTTATGGTTTCAATTAACCAGAGGCTCGATTCCGATACAATAACTCTTGTTGCCGATGAATTTGGCTTTGAAGTTGAGCAGGTTACAGATTATAATCCTGAAGCCCTTGAGGATCAGGATGATCCTGATGAATTGAAAACTTCCAGACCGCCTGTTGTTACGATAATGGGACACGTTGACCACGGTAAAACATCCCTTCTCGATCATGTCCGCAAAGCAAATGTTGTTGCAGGGGAAGCCGGTGGTATCACACAGCATATCGGTGCATACAGGGTTCAGGTCGATGAAAGTCGTTTTATCACATTCCTCGATACTCCCGGTCACGAGGCATTTACGGCGATGAGAGCAAGAGGCGCGAGGGTTACGGATATCGTTGTACTTATTGTTGCTGCCGATGACGCAGTTATGCCGCAGACTGTTGAGGCTATCAACCATGCTCAGGCTGCCGGAGTGCCGATTGTTGTTGCTATTAACAAAATAGATAAACCAAACGTAAATATTGATAAAATCAAACAGCAGCTTGCCGATAGGAATATCCTTGTTGAAGACTGGGGTGGTAAATACCAGTGCGCTGAAATTTCCGCCAAAAGCGGCAAGAATATTGATGTGCTTCTGGAAAAAATACTTCTCGAAGCAGATCTGCTTGAACTGAAAGCAAACGCAGATCGCACTGCACGCGGAACAGTTGTCGAGTCCCAGCTTGATAAAGGGCGCGGAATTACCGCAACGATACTCGTACAGAAAGGTACGCTTAAAATCGGCGATATTTTTGTTGTCGGAAACCAGTTCGGACGTGTCCGTGCTATGTTCGATGAAAGAAACCAGAAAGTCAGTTCTGTAGGACCATCTGCACCGGTACTTGTTCTTGGTTTCGAAGGAGCGCCACAGGCAGGCGATAACCTGATAGTTGTTGAAAGCGAACGTGAAGCCAGAGAGATCAGTATCAAACGGCAGCAGTTCCAGAGAGAACAGGAGCATCGTCAGGTGCATCATATTACGCTCGATGAAATCGCTGCCCGCATTGGTTCCGGAGGTTACAAAGAACTTGCTGTTATTGTTAAGGGCGATGTTGACGGCTCCGTTGAGGCGCTTGCCGATTCGCTTCTGAAAATATCAACATCCGAAGTTGCCGTAAGAGTTATTCATCGTGGGGTTGGCGCCATTTCTGAAGGTGATGTTCTTCTGGCAGCAGCTTCCCAGGCTATTATTATCGGTTTCCAGGTACGTCCGCACACAAGCGCCCGTAAACTTGCGGAAACTGAAAAAGTGGAAATTAGGCTTTATAACGTGATTTATGACGCTATTAATGAGATAAAGTCCGCTCTCGAAGGAATGCTCTCGCCTGTTGTTTCCGAAGAAGTTGTCGGAACCGTTGAAGTAAGGGAAGTTTTCAAAGTTCCGAAAGTTGGAAATATTGCCGGATGTTATGTGACCGATGGTAAGATTTTCAGAACTAATAAGATCAGACTTTACAGAGAGGGTATTGTTGTCTATTCAGGTGAACTTGCTTCGCTGAAAAGATTTAAGGATGATGTGAAAGAAGTTGATGCAGGGTATGAATGCGGACTTAATATTTCTAACTTTAACGATATCAAATTAGGCGACATTATTGAATCCTATAAACTCGTTGAAACAAAGAAAAAATTAGAATCCTGATGGCATCTTACAGAACACAAAAAGTTGCCAGTCTTCTTAAAGAAGAGCTGAGCCTGATATTGCTGCATAAATTATCCGATCCGGCTTTCGGGCTGATGACGATAACGAGCGTTAAACTTAGCCCTGATATGAAACTGGCGAAAATTTATGTTTCCACTTATCAGACTGAAATGCGTGAAGCGCTGCTGGAAAAACTCAACGAGGTTAAAGGACTGATAAGATCGGAACTGGCGCATAGGGTACAGTTGAGGTTTGTTCCGGAGCTTGCTTTTTTTATTGATGATACTCTTGATTATGTTGATAAGATGGAAAGGATTTTCAAAAAGCTGCATGATAACGAAAAAAAGTCTGACGAATAAAGAATATGATTTTCTGAAGGGAGAATGTCTGCTTGTTGAAAAACCTTCGGGCATGACTTCTTTCGGTGTTATTGCCAGGATCAGGAGAATACTTAAAGTAAGGAAAGCAGGTCATTCCGGAACTCTCGATCCTCTTGCTTCAGGACTGATGATTGTATGTACAGGCGGCAGCACCAAAAAATTGAATTCTTTTATCGATTCCGATAAAACTTATGTCGCTGAGATTTGTCTTGGTAAAACCACCAGTTCGATGGATACCGAAACCCCTGTTATTGCCGAGGTGGATTATTCACATATTCAGAAAGCAGATATTGTAAGTTTGCTCAATAAATTCACCGGTGAAATTGATCAGATTCCTCCGATGTATTCTGCGGTGAAATTTAAGGGTAAGCCGCTATATAAGTATGCGAGGAAAGGCAAAGAAGTTAAAAGGGAAGCAAGGCGGGTTAACATTTATTCGATTGACATTATTTCCTTCAATAGCCCTTTTCTTACGATTGAAGTCCGGTGTTCGAAAGGCACTTATATCAGGGTTCTTGCCGATGATCTGGGCAAAGATCTTGGCTGCGGAGCCCATCTTTCAGGGCTTAGAAGGACTTCGATAGGGGAATACAGAATTGAAGATGCTTTCAATTTTGATGAGATTCAGACAGAAATAGCGCCGCTCAGAGCGATTCAGCAGGAAGCCGCCGCTGATAATGTCCCGGTGATATCATGATTGTAGTCAGAGATATAAACGGATTCGATTTTCCCCGCGGAACCGCGGTTACAATAGGTACTTTTGATGGACTGCATCTTGGGCATCTGAAACTTATTGAAAAGCTTGTTGAGTCTGCGAGAGAAACTTCCACGGAATGTGTTCTTATTACTTTTGAACCGCACCCGCGCACTGTTATATCAGGAACGACCGGATTAAAATTATTGACCACAATCGATGAGAAGTTAAATGTTCTTTCCAGGACAGAAATCTCAAAAGTCTGGGTAATTAATTTCACAATGGAATTCGCTCAGACAGATTTTGAAGATTTTGTTTCGGAGTACCTTGTAAAAAAACTTAATGCAAGACATCTTATTGTCGGATACGATCATAAGTTTGGACATAACCGGAGCGGTGATAAAAACAAACTTTCCGGGCTTGGTCTCAGATATGGCTTCGATGTATCTGTTCTCGATGAAGTTGCGTTAGGTGAGAAAAATATCAGCAGCACGCGGATAAGAACCGCACTTCTTTCCGGAGACGTTAAAGCCGCCGCTGAGATGTTGGGCAGAAATTACTCATTCACCGGTAAAGTAGCCCAGGGAAAAGGCAGAGGTAAATCAATCGGATTTCCTACAGCCAATGTTGAAATTGCGGATGTTAATAAACTGATCCCTGCCCCCGGAGTTTATCTTACTGCCTGCAGAATTGGTGATGAAAGGCATTTCGGAATGATGAATATCGGGTACCGCCCGACTTTTGAACATGATGGAATGATAATCCCGGAGGTTCACATTTTTGATTTCGACCATGAAATTTACGGTGCGGATATTGAAGTGGAGTTTATTTCCCGGATCAGGGATGAAAAAAAATTTAATTCGGCTGACGAGCTTATAGCTCAGATAAATTCCGATAAGGAAACATCACAGGTATTATTAACTAATTTAATTAATTAATCCCGGTAGGTTCTGGGATTTAATCGTAAAATAAATCATGAGGTAAAACAAATGAATTTAACAAAAGAAGAAAAACTTCAGATAGTACAAAAATACGGAAAGGACGAAAAGGATTCCGGTAAAGCTGAAGTTCAGATTGCTCTTTTAACTGAGAGGATCAACAAATTGACTGGACATTTCTCTTCTCACAAGAAAGATCATGCTTCGAGAAGAGGTCTGATGATGATGGTTGGTAAAAGAAGACGTTTACTTGACTATCTCGTAAAAACGGATATTGAAAGATACCGTGCAATAATAAAAGATTTGAACTTAAGAAAGTAAAAGGAATTTAAATGATAACAATTAAAGAAACCCTTATCGGAGGAAAACCTCTGATCATTGAGACAGGGAAACTTGCAAGACAGTCAAACGGAGCCGTGATGGTAACTTACGGAGATACTATGGTTCTGGTTACTGCTGTTTGTGGTTCCGAGGATAAGGAGGATCTTGATTTTTTCCCTCTTTCCGTGGAGTACAGAGAAAGAGCCTTTGCAGCCGGAAAAATCCCCGGCGGGTTCTTCAAGAGAGAAGGAAAACCAACTGAAAAAGAAATACTTAGCGCAAGGCTGATTGACCGCCCTATCAGACCATTATTCCCTGAAGGGCTTTTAAGGGAAACTCAGGTTGCTGCTTTTGTATATTCTTTTGATGGTGAGAACGATCCGGATATATTAGGCGCAATAGGAGCATCGGCAGCGCTTTCAGTTTCTGACATTCCCTTCGATGGTCCCATCGGTGAAGTCAGAGTTGGAAGAGCAGGTTCTGAATTCATAATTAACCCGACACACTCGCAGATTGATGCATCGGATATGGAGCTTGTTGTTGCAGGTACTTATGATTCGATAATGATGGTTGAAGGCGAAGCAAAAAACGTGAGTGAGGATGATCTTCTTGAAGCGTTGAAATTTGCCCATCAGGAGATTCAGAAGCTTATTGTTCTCCAGAATGAACTGCGTGAAGCCTGCGGCAAACCGAAATTTGAACTTAAACCAAAAGCAATTGATGAAAATCTCAAAAAAGAGATATACGAACTTGCACTGGAAAAATTCAAAAATGTTGTCGCTACTACGCTTAGCAAAGAAGAACGCTCTGCAGCCAATAAAGAAATTACAGAGTCCGTTCTTACTGCCCTGTCCGAAAAATATCCCGAACAGGAAAAAGTAATGAAACTTGTCCTCCATGATATGGAAAAAGACCTGATGAGAGAAAGAATTCTTGATGCCGGTCTCCGCCTCGATGGAAGGAATACTACACAAATCCGTCCGATAACAATTGAACTCGGTCTTGTAAAAAGGACACATGGTTCATCCTTGTTTACTCGCGGTGAAACACAAAGTCTTACAACCCTTACTCTGGGCACAAAAGATGATGAGCAGATAATTGACGGACTGAAAGAAGAGTATAAAAAACGTTTTATGCTCCATTATAATTTTCCGCCTTTCTCAGTTGGTGAAACAGGTCGTTATGGCGGAGTTGGCAGAAGAGAAGTCGGTCACGGCAATCTTGCTGAAAGATCGCTCAAAGCTATGCTGCCGGGCGAAGATCTTTTCCCTTATACTATCCGTCTGAATTCAGATATTCTTGAATCAAACGGCTCATCTTCGATGGCTACAGTTTGCGCAGGTTCACTCGCTCTTATGGATGGCGGTGTTCCCGTCAGCAATGCAGTTGCAGGAATTGCTATGGGTCTTGTGAAGGAAGGCGACAGATTTGCAGTCCTTTCGGATATTCTCGGGAATGAGGATCATCTCGGAGATATGGATTTCAAAGTTGCCGGTACAGATCAGGGTATCACTGGTTTCCAGATGGATATCAAAATCCAGGGTATCTCTTTTGAAATAATGCAGAAAGCGCTTTATCAGGCAAAAGAAGGCAGAATGCACATACTTGGTAAAATGAAAGAAGCAATTGTTGCTCCAAGAGAAAGTATTTCGCCATTTGCTCCGGTTATGCTTCTGACTAAAGTTAAAACTGAAAAGATCGGAATGGTAATTGGACCTGGCGGCAAAATGATTCAGGGCATCCAGAGAGATTATGGAGTTGATATATCAATCGAAGATGACGGCAGTGTAAGCATTGCCGGAACCAGCATGGAGAAAGCTTCCAAAGCACGCGACTTCATCCGCGCACTTGTTGCTGAACCTGAAATCGGAGCCGTTTATCATGGCAAAGTAATTAAAATAACCGATTTTGGCGCTTTTGTTGAAATACTCCCGGGTACTCAGGGTTTGCTTCACATCTCCCAGATAGACCACACAAGGGTTAACAAAGTTACAGATGTTCTCAAGGAAGGAGAAATGATTGACGTTAAGCTTCTTAAAGTTGAAAACGGCAAATTTAGCCTTTCCCGTAAAGCTACTCTTGAGCAGCCGAAATCTCAGGAAGAAAAATAAAGTTGTTGTGCCGGGTGGTTTCTATCCGGCACATCTCTTTTTAAAATGGACTTCCGATGCTTGTCGGTAAACTTGATTTAGGAGATAAGCTTTTTGTAGCGCCAATGGCGGATGTTTCTGATATGCCTTTTCGTCAGATATCCAAAGAATTGGGTGCAGGGCTGTGCTTTACCCAGATGGTGAGCGCCAAAGGTGTGATCGAAAATGATTTCGATTCGCTCAGAGACCTTGCGTTCCCTCGTAAGGAAAAACCTATTGGTGTTCAGTTTCTTGGTAACGATCCCGAAATACTTTACTCGGCTTCACGGGAAATTCGTTCTTATCAGCCTGATCTGATTGACCTTAATTGCGGCTGCCCCACCGAGAATGTTGTTAAGTGTAATCTCGGTGCTAATCTGCTCGAAAATCCCGCCCTCATTGGCAGACTGGTGAGCAGTATGGTCAGAGGCGCCGGGGATATACCTGTTTCTGTTAAGTTACGGCTGGGACCGGACAGAAAAAAAGTTAATATTTTTGATACAGCCAAAGCTGCTGAAGATAATGGCGCCAGTTTATTATTTATCCATGCAAGAGCAAAAACTGACAAATATCACATGGATCCGTTGATAGAATGGATTTCAGAAGTGAAAAAGAGAGTTTCTATCCCAGTGGTTGGGAATGGCTCGGTTTTCACTCCTCAGGATGCGGAATTGCTCAGAAACGAAACCGGCTGCGATTCAGTGATGGTTGCCCGGGGAGCGCTCGGCAACCCTTTTATCTTTCAGCGATTTAATAAGCTTAAATCTGAAGGATCTGATCCCGGTCAGCCCCAGATTGATGAAGTGCTATCTGTTGCCCTCAGGCATATATCTTACCTTGCCGTGGAATATAAAGAAGCCCTTTTCCTGAACCATGCCAAAAAACATTCCATATGGTATTTCAGGAGATACCCCGGGATTAAGAATTTTGTAAATGGTCTTTTACCTTTAAGGACCAGAGAAGAAATTGAAAATTTTTTAAAACAACACGCCTCTGAAATCAAAAACCGGAATTATGTAGAATCTGATCCCAGCGATAATGATGAACAGTTCAGAAGACGTGTGGTTTTTTGGATCAACCAAACATAAAGTTTTATGAGAAAAGAAATTGTAATTAACTCATCCACGTCCCAGAATCGGCTTGCTATTATCGAAGATGGGAAACTTGTGGATTTTTTTATTGACCATCACGATAAAGATCGTATGGTCGGAGATATCTATTACGGGCGTATCGCCAGGGTTCTTCCCGGTATCCGGGCAGCATTTGTAGATATCAATATGAAACACGATGCTTTCCTGCATTTCTCCGATATCGGGGATAGAATGAAAGAGCTGCAGGCAGTATTCGATGACGACGATGAGGATGGTGAGAAACCACCCCAGGAAAAGCCCCAGGCTGAAAAGCAGGAGAATGTACCTAGCGTTAAGGAAAAAGCCGCCCAATTGCATAAAGGACAGGAAATCCTTGTACAGATAATTAAGGAGCCCGTCAAGGATAAAGGAGTGCGTGTGACTTCCTCCATTTCCATTCCGGGCAGATTCTGTGTGCTTATACCTTACGATAATAAAGTAGGCATATCGAAAAAAATAACTGATTTCCGCGAACGTAAAAGATTAAGAAGGCTTGCCAAGGGAATTCTTCCGGATAATTGCGGACTTATTATTCGTACAGCAGCTAAGGACCAGTCTGAAGAATCTCTCACCGGCGATCTTAAATACCTCGTTAAAACATGGGATGAAATCCAGGAGAATATCAAAGCTCAGTCGCCTCCCGCTCTTGTGTATAAGGATATATCGACAACAATGAGCGTAATACGCGATATGCTTACAAACGATATTACGAACCTTTATATCGATTCGAAAAAGATCCTTAAGGAAATAAAGGATTATTTGCAGATAATTCAGCCTTCACTTGTTGCAAAAGTGGAATTTTACCGCGGCAGTGATTCTATTTTTGATTATTTCAAGATCGAAGAGCAGATCAGGGAACTGATGGGAAGACGGGTATCTCTTCCGGCAGGCGGACATATTGTTATTGAGCATACTGAAGCTATGACGGTTATAGACGTAAACAGCGGAAGGTATGCCGCAAAGAAAGAGCAGGAACTGAATTCGCTGAAAACAGACCTTGAAGCCGCAAGGGAAATCGTAAGACAGCTCAGGCTTAGAGATATCGGCGGTTTGATAGTTGTGGATTTTATTGATCTGGAAGACGATAAGAACCGTAAGAAAATTTTTGATGAACTTAAAAAAGAATTCCGAAAAGACCGTGCAAAAATTGCAATGCTGCCTATGACCGATTTTGGCTTGATGCAGATCACACGTGAACGCATCAGGGAAAATATCGTTCAGTCAATGAATGAAGTATGTCCTTATTGCGATGGCACCGGAATAATGCTGAAAAGATCGAATCTTATACACTCAATCGAAGACTGGCTGCGCCGCTACCGTAATGAAGGCAAGTTCCGGAAAATCAGGCTTATTGTTCATCCTTCTCTGGCAAAGGACCTGAAATCGGGTGTCATCTCCGCAGTAAACCGGTATCAGTTAAAATACTTTTTAAGAATAATTCTTCAGGAAGATATAAGTCTTAACCCGCAGGTATTCAAATTTATCTCGGCTAAAACGGGCGAAGACCTTACGGACGATTTTATCTGAGTTTCTGCTCTTCCGTAATTTTCATAAATTTATATTTTGCATTATTCTTTATTAAAGATACTGAACATTAATCTCTTCGGAGTTTACAGATGAAGAAAACAAAACTTTACACCGCTCATCAGAAATATGGAGCGAAAATTATCGATTTTGCCGGTTATCAGATGCCGGTGCAGTACACCTCAATGATTGCTGAACATCAGGCGGTCAGAAATGCCGCAGGCTTGTTTGATGTTTCTCATATGGGTGAGTTTTTTGTACGCGGCAAACAGGCGCTCGATCTTGTTCAGCATGTTACGGTCAATAACGCAGCGCTGCTTAAACCCGGGAAGATCCAGTATTCGGCTATGTGTTATGAAGATGGCGGAATTGTTGATGATCTCCTTGTTTATATGATCTCTCAGGAGGAGTTTCTGCTCGTTGTAAATGCTTCGAACATTGAGAAGGATTTTCAATGGATCACATCCAACAACACCTTCGATGCCACAGTTACCGATGAGAGCGATGAATGGAGTCTCATTGCTTTTCAGGGTCCTATCTCCCGCGGGGTTCTTCAGTCTTATTGCGACTCTCCGCTTGAACTGGAGTACTATCACTTTATGTACGCCAAAGTCTGCGGTATCGATACCCTGGTCTCCAGAACAGGATATACAGGCGAATTGGGGTATGAGCTCTATATTAAAGCAGGCGAAGAGGAAGTTCTTCATATATGGGACAGCCTCTATAAAACCAGCAGCGATAAAGGCGGTTCGTTAACCGGTCTTGGGGCAAGAGATACTCTCAGGCTCGAGATGGGTTATTGTCTTTATGGTAATGATATCGATGCTGCAACAAATCCGCTGGAAGCCGGACTTTCCTGGATCACCAAACTGAATAAAACAGAATTTATCGGCAGGGATGCGCTTTTAGAAATAAAAAACCAGGGACTTAAACGTAAACTCTGTGCTTTTACATCCGATGAGAAAATTTTCCCCAGACACGGTTATTCAATATTTAAAGGAAATGAAAATATCGGGGTTGTAACCAGCGGAACAGTTTCCCCAGTTCTTAATAAGCCGATTGGGATGGCTTATATTGATAGCCGGTATTCTGAGACAGGTACTGAACTTGAGATTGAAATCAGGGGAAAAAGAAGTAAAATTGATATTGTCAAACTTCCCTTTATCCTGAAATAAATGAATATTAAAGTTTTATTTTCCCCGCTGAATGCCGATGAACTCTTCTTCAGCGGAAAAAACACTGTCGTAATTGATG
The DNA here is from genome assembly GCA_021740915.1 of Ignavibacteriales bacterium. GTDB lineage: Bacteria > Bacteroidota > Ignavibacteria > Ignavibacteriales > Melioribacteraceae > JAIOYW01. The sequence continues at coordinate 185,578 of JAIOYW010000003.1, forward strand.
TGCTCCGTTCCACGACTACAATAATTACGGCTCTTGATAATGGCGCAAAAGAAGTTCTCCCTGTAAACTCAATTGAATTTGCGATGAAAATTTCTGTCAGCGCTTTTGGTAGTCTTAGCTTAATAGCCGGCGAACGCAACGGTATTAAAATCGATGGGTTTAATCTTGGTAATTCACCGCTCGAATTTGATGAGGAGAGAGTAAAAGGAAAATCTATTATTCTTTATACTACCAATGGCACAAAAGCTATGGTCAGGGCTAAATTTTCATCAAAATTATATGTCTGTTCGTTTACTAACCTTTCGGCTGTAGCAAGGAAGGTTGCAGAAGATAATGAGGATTTGATTATTCTCACTTCAGGTTCGAACGGGATGTTTTGTCTTGAAGATACCGTGTGCGCAGGAATGTTGATTGACGAAATTTCTGCTCTTACGGGTAAAACATTTTATTCTGATTCGGTTATTGCCAGTTGTAATCTAAGCGCCGCTTATAAAGGGGATTTATTAAAGCTCCTGAAAGAATGTGAACATGGCAAAACTCTGATTGAGAAAAATTTTATGCAGGATATGGAATTCTGTTCGCGTATAAATTCTTCGGAAACAGTTCCGGTTCTGGTTTCCGGCGCCATCCGTAAGCTATTGCCAGAAAATAATTTGCAAGATGAACTAGTTGAAATCTGATGACAAAAAAAGTTAAAAAAGAGAAAGATAATGCCGATAATTTTTTTCTTATCCCTCTGGAAAAAAAGAAAAAGATATTAGGATTCCTGCTCCTTCTTGTAGCGCTGTTTCTTTTTCTTAGTGTACTTTCCTATCGTTCAAGCGATTACGCTAATTTGACTTACAGGTTCACCGATCTCTTCAAAATCTTCTCCGATGATGTTGAATTTTTGGCAAGGGTGGAGAATACAAAAAATTGGCTCGGTATTTTCGGCGCTTATACTTCCTCAATTCTAATTGCTTCGACTATCGGCTATTTTTCAATTGTTTTTCCCCTTGTTCTTTTTGTTTGGGGCTACCAGGTAATAAAAGAACATAATTATAAATTAGCTGCACACATCTCGAATATAATAATTGCAGCCGGTGTTCTTGCTGCCTCTTTCTTCGGACTGCTTCAGGCGGAATTAAATATCTTTCCTGAAACGATCGAATTATCAGGCAAAATAGGATTTTTTCTTGGCTCGGGAGTCGGCAGACTGCTTGGCGGTCTTGGCGGCATCCTGTTTTTTGCTGCAGCTTATTTGATCCTTGCTTATATACTGTTCGAGAACATTATCGTTTCATTTGTTAAGTCTTTTATTGAATTCCTTAAAAACACTTTCAGGGATGAACCCGAAACAGAAAAACCAGTTCAGACCGATTCCCCGTCAGAAAAAGAAATACAGCCTGTCATAAGCGTTAAAAGAGATGAACCGGAAATCAGAAAAGAAGAAAATCGGCCGACCATCATCAATATTCTTAATGAGCAGCCTGATAGTCTCCCGGTGAAAGACCGGGATAATATTTCCGGCGATGACGACCTTCCTGCTATTAAAGTAATCAAAAGGCATAAGGAAGAGGCGATAGTTGAACATGTTGATAACGACTATGATCTGCCTGAGGAAAAAATATCTGCTGATGACACCGATGATTTTTTTGACGACGATACTGCCGAAAATATTACGAGTCTCCCCGAGCAATGGGAGGAAACCCTCGATTACACTCCTCCGAAACTTGAAGACCTTCAGAAAGATCCGCTCGATAATTACCGGATTCCGGAGGAAGAACTTCGCAACAATGCAAAATTGCTGAAGGAAAAACTTGCGTTATTTGATATTGGCATTCAGGATATATCTATTACTCCCGGACCTGTTGTAACTATGTATGAATTAGTGCCTGAACCCGGCGTTAAGATAAGTAAAATAGTCAGTCTTGAGAATGACATTGCCCTCGCTCTTGCAGCCCGTGGAATAAGGATAATCGCTCCGATTCCCGGGAAAAGCGCTATTGGTGTTGAAATACCAAACAATATCTCTGCTACTGTCAGCGCGCGCTCCGTGCTGGGCAAAATCCGGGAATCCAAGGCGATTCTTCCGCTCGCGGTCGGGAAAACAATTGCAGGGGATATTTTCTTTGCCGATCTTGCCTCCATGCCTCACCTTCTGGTTGCAGGTTCTACCGGTTCGGGAAAGAGTGTCGGTATCAATATGATGATTATGAGTCTCCTGTATGCGAAACATCCTGTTGACTTAAAGTTTGTGATAATTGATCCTAAGAAGGTCGAACTTTCATTTTATAAAAAACTCTCACACCATTTTCTCGCTGTTTCTCCGGATATTAATGAGGAGATAATTACAACAACTCAGAATGCTCTCGTTGTACTTCAGGCTCTTCTGCGTGAAATGGAAATGCGTTATATAATGCTTTCCAAAGCCCAGGTGAGGAATATTGTTGAGTATAATACCAAGGTTGGTGATCCTTCGAGAGCCCCTAAAAACACTGACGGCGTCGTTCATCACAAACTCCCTTACGTTGTGGTTGTTATTGATGAACTTGCCGACCTTATGATAACTTCAGGGAAAGAAGTTGAAGAACCAATCACGAGGCTTGCTCAATTGGCGCGTGCAGTTGGAATTCACCTGATTCTTGCTACCCAGAGGCCCTCGGTAAATGTTATCACTGGCATTATTAAAGCTAATTTCAGCGCCAGGATTGCTTATCAGGTTGCCACCAAAATAGATTCCCGCACAATTCTCGATATAAATGGGGCTGAAAGACTGCTCGGAAAAGGCGATATGCTCTTTCTGACGGGCAAAGACCCTAAACCTATCAGGATGCAGAATGCGTTTGTTTCCACAGATGAAGTTGAGAAGATTACAGAGTATATTTTCAAACAGAGAGGTTTCTCAAAACGATATTACCTCCCTTCGATGTATGAGACACAGGGTGGTGATGATGGTATTCTTGACGATAAAGATGAACTGTTTGTGGATGCGGCCAAAGTTGTTGTCAGGACTCAGCAGGCTTCAGTCACATTTCTTCAGAGAAAATTAAAAATTGGTTATGCCCGTTCTGCGCGCATTATGGAGCAGCTTGTTGCCGCCGGCATTGTCGGGCAGGGCGAAGGAAGTAAACCGAGAGATATTTACTATAACAATGAGGATGACCTCGCTGATTTACTGAGGACTTTATGATTAATCTTTTTCTGGCTTTGATTGTTTTTTTACTTCCGCAGGATCCTGCCAAAACACTTGAACTCATCAAGGAAAAATATGCGGGACTGACATCTCTCCAGGCAGAATTTTATCAGGGAAGCGGGGTTTCCGGGAAAGATGTTAAGGGTGTTCTGTATTATAGTAAAAGGAATAAATTCCGGGTTGAATATTCAAATAAAGTTCTCGTATCCAATGGTGAAACTATCTGGAATTATGAAAAGGAACTCAATCGGGTTCTGATTAATTCGGTTAATAATGCGCCTTCAGTGTTTTCTCTTGAGGAATTTTTGGATGAACTTTCATATAACAGTCTTATTGCCGATGCCGGAACTGACGATGGGCTTTCGGGACTAAAAATCGAACCGCTTCAGAGCGAATCCGGCTTCTCAAAAGTATTTTTATGGGCTGACAAAGACATGATAGTAAGGAGAGTTAAAATCTTTGACCTTATGGGTAATACTTTCGATCTCAGAATGAGGAATATCAAACTGAATCCTGTCCTCCAGACTGAGATATTCATTTTTAAACCAGTTAAAGGTGTTGAGATTATTGACTTCCGCTAAAAAAAGAATCCTAAATATTTTCCTTGGATATATTTTCCCTGGTTTACTTGCCATTGTCCTGCTTTATTTTGTTTTCAGGGATATGGATTTTAGTATTGTATTCGGATACATATCCGCAATTTCATTTTCCTGGCTGATAATTTTCCTGGCTATCTTTATGTTCTCGCATTATCTGAGGGCTCTCCGGTGGAAAGTAATGCTTCGGTCAATCAAACCGGAAACTTCGGTTTCAAACCTGTTCGGGGCTGTGATGATTGGATACGGTGTTAATTGTATTATTCCCCGTCTTGGTGAATTATACAGGGGTTTGTTTCTTGGGCGCTGGGAAAAGATTTCCAGAACATCAATTCTTGCAACGGTTATACTTGAAAGAATAATTGATATTATTGCACTCGGCGTTGCTGTCGGTATCGCAGTAGCTATTTATCCCGGCGAACTTTATTCAAAGGTTCAATGGCTTAAAACTGTTTTTATTCTGGTTTTTGGTTTCGTTTTATTCATAGCTGTCTTAATGGTATTGCTTGTCAGATTCAGAGAATCAATTATTTTATATATACATTCCAAAACAGAGAAAAGATTTCCTGTTTTTTCTTCTTTCGTCATAAAAAGTATCGAACAGCTCAGTTTTGGCTTCTCATGTATCCGTGGTGTTAAGGATTCTTCAATTGTTGCCATTTATTCGGCGCTCATCATGATTGCCTATGCCTACACATCACTTGCCGGGTTTTATCTTCTGCGGATGGACAGTATTATGGATGTTAATTTTACAATGGCATGGATTCTCCTTAGTGTAAGTGCGTTTGGTGTTGTTATGCCTACTCCCGGGGGTACGGGCTCATATCATGCAATTGTGATCTTCGTTCTCGTCAGCCTGCTCGGCTTTTCGTATGAGATCAGTGCAGCATACGCTATTCTTACTCATATTATTAGTTATATCGTATTTATCTTCCTGGCGCTTGTTTCTTATTATTTTGTTAATTCGAAAATGTTCAAAGCCGGGATTCCAAAGGAAAACTTTATCTCAGTTTTCAGGAAAAGTAAAAATGAAGATTAAATTATTATCGCTTTTTTGTGTAATTATGCTCGCTGCCGGTAATATTAAAGGGCAGATAGATGTTTCAGCGGGAATGGGACTTAGTTTTTTCAATTCGCCCTCTCTGCAGGATTACATCAATATCAATTTTGCTCCTTATGATAATAATCTCGGGACATTCTCGAGCTCCGGCGAATTCTATCTTGAAGCCGCTTATCCATTGACCCCTGATTATCAGGCGGCGATTCTTTATTCCATCCAGTTGTTCTCGTATAATACAGCATCCGGCAGGAGCGGTTTTTATGAAATGTCGCTCACAAAGCACAAACCTTTTGCCGTTGCTTATTATCTGCTCACAGGGAATGGATACAGATTTAAGTTTGGCGGCGGTATTGGATTAACTTTTGCCAGTTTTGAGGAACAGATAGCAAACTCACCCGTGAAAAGATATTTTACTGCCGTGGGACCCGCTTTTATTTTAAATGCTGAAGGACATACATTATTAAGCGGGAATCTCTACGCAGTTATTGGCGGATCACTTTGTTATGAGCTGACAGGTGAACTTTCGGACGGTGATCTCAAACTTAGGAATAATGTTCTAAGCAGTGCGGTGGATCTTCACTCATTATCTGCTGCTTTCAAATTAGGAATTTCATACTTTTTCTGAGAAATAATATATGTCAATTATAGAATCGATTATCCTGGGTATTGTCCAGGGACTAACTGAATTTCTGCCGATCAGCAGTACAGGCCATCTTACACTTGCCGGTAAACTGATGGGACTTATTTCTGAAACCGAGCCGCAGCGATGGACAGCTTTTATCGCCGTCATTCAAATAGGGACACTTATTGCGATTTTTGCTTATTTCTGGAAAGATATCGTAAATATAACTTTAACTTTTCTTAAAGAAAATCTATTCGCACGGAAGCAATTCAAAGCGCAATCTCCGGATTCAAAATTAGGCTGGATGATAATTCTCGGCTCCGTTCCTGTTTTTATTATCGGACTTGGATTTAAGGATTTTATTGAGGGAGCATTTACAAAAAACCTGTTTGTAATTTCCGGAAGTCTTATTGCATTGGGAATTATTCTCGGGATCGGTGAAAAGATTGGAAAATTCAGGAAAGAGATCAATGAGGTCACATGGATTGATGCTATTCTGATTGGTTTTGCCCAGTCTTTAGCTCTTATACCCGGATCATCAAGGTCTGGTACTACTATTACTATGGGTATTTTTCTGGGACTGAAAAGGGAGGCTGCCGCAAGGTTCTCGTTCCTGCTTAGTATCCCGGCTGTTTTTGGCAGCGGAATGCTTCAGTTTTATGAATCTCTTGAATATCTTGATAATCAGGGATTTATTGCTCTTGCAGTTGCAACTATTTTTTCGGCTATAAGCGGTTATTTGACAATTGCTTTTCTTCTGAATTATCTCAGGAAAAATTCGACTTTTATTTTCGTTTTTTATAGGATAATTATTGGCCTGGTGATCCTGGCTCTAATTTATTTTAACATTATCAGTGCATAAATTACAGGAGTTATTATGAAAAATATATTTTTTGTACTCATCTTGATATTGCTTACAACTGCTTGCAAAAGCAATCAAACTGAATTAAAATCACAAGATAAAGGAACAATTATGGAAGAAAAAAAAGGGACACAAAAACTTGTGGCTACAGTTGAAACAAATATGGGAACTTTCGAACTTGAACTTTTTGCCGATAAAGCCCCGAGAACTGTTGAAAACTTCGCCGGTCTTGCTAAAAAAGGTTATTATGATGGTGTTATATTTCATAGAATTATAAATGGATTTGTTATTCAGGGCGGAGACCCGACAGGAACCGGACGCGGAGGTGAAAGTCTCTGGGGCGGTAAATTTGAAGATGAATTTGATCCAACCCTTAGACATACCGGTCCAGGTCTTCTTTCAATGGCAAATGCAGGTCCCAACACAAACGGCAGCCAGTTTTTTATTACTCTTGCACCCACTCCATGGCTCGATAATAAACATTCGATTTTCGGTCAGGTGATCACTGGTATGGATGTTATTGATAAGATTGCCAATGTTCAGGTTGATCAGGTCTATAATAAACCTTTTCAGGAAGTGAAAATGTTAAAAGTAACGATTTCCGAAAGGTAGTATTTACTTGGCTTCGCAGGGCGGCTTCATAGTCAGGGATATCGGCAGGATCAATGAGTTTTTTGATAATAACAAAATCCTTCCGGTTTTTTTCTTATGCGGGGAAGATGATTTTGCTGTCGAATCTGCCTTTAATGAGGCTTTGGAGCGCCTGAAGCCTTTAACTGATTCCGATTTTGATTTTGAAAGCATACTTCTTCAAAAAAATTATAACCTCGAGGAGGTTATCGGCATTGCCCAGACATTTCCTTTTGGAGGCGGTAAAAAGGTTGTAGCGCTGAAGGAGTTCGAATCTGTTGATCAGAAGGAGCGGCTCCTGCCATACATCAAGGATCCGTCTGACTATACCGTTCTTCTCATTTCCCATAAGGGTAAAGTTGACTTTAAGAAGAAAGGGCTGTTTTCCGAATTAGCTTCACGAGGTTATGCTTTCCAGACGAGCAAGACCCGATCAGATTCGCTTATTACATGGGTGATTAACCATGCCGCCAGGATGAAAGTTGTTATAGATCATGAAGCTGCGGGTATTCTGGTCGAAATGACCGGCGAAGATAAGGGCATTCTCGAAATGCAGTTGAAGAAATTCATTGACTATGCAGGCGAAACAGGAAAAATCACCAGGGAGATAATTCTTGAAACAGGCTCAAAAACTAAAACATACTCAGTTTTTGACCTGACCGATGCTGTCGGCAATTATGATAAGGCTAAAGCGTTTCTTGTGGGCAATAATCTGCTTGAAAACGGCGGTACTATGCCGTTTATCCTGACAATTGTCGGAAAATTTATTCATATTACCGCCTGCGCAAGGGAAGGATTAAAAAGAAGGCTTCCTGATACCGATCTTATCAGTAAACTTAAAGTGGCGCCTTACTATTTTTCCAAATGCAAACAGGCTGCATCAAGATGGGACGAAGCCAGACTTACAGCCGCGTCAAGGGCTTTACTTGAAGCGGAAGTGAATGTTAAAAGTTCATCTCTCGATGATAAAACAGCATTTGTGATGCTGATTGCCCGAATGTTTTCAGCATCTGAGGATAATGCTTCCGCTGATTTCAGGCGTTAGCGGATTAATTACTTGACTTTATAGCTTTAATTTTCAAAATTTTAAATGCGGATTGAAACAAAATTTGAATTACAGAGTTTAAATTGAACAGAAAGTTAACGGAATTGCAGGATGAGGAACTCATCAAGGAATTCCAGGACCACAATACGATTGCAGCTTATGAGATTCTCGTCAAACGGTATAAAGATCCGCTGATGAATTTCACATATCGTTTTTTGGGCGATAAGGACGCATGCACCGATATCGTTCAGGAGACGATGATTAAGTTTTATCTGAATAAGGATTCTTATAAGTCGTTTGCAAAGTTTTCAACATGGATTTATACCATTGCCGGAAACCTTGCTAAAAATGAGTTGAAAAGGAGAAAAAGAAGATCAATCCTTTCACTTTTTAATGATGACGACGAAAAATCTCTTCAGATAGAAGACAAAAATATTATTTCACCTGAAAGGTCAGCTGATGGTGAGATTAAAAACAAGATGATACAGGATGCTCTTTTGAAAGTGAAGCCGGTTTACAGGGAAGTAGTGATACTCAGGGATATTCAGGGATTATCATACGAGGAAATTGCTGAGATCACCGAACTTTCAATTGGTACTGTTAAATCAAGGATCAATCGTGGAAGAACTCAATTACAAAAAATGTTAAAAGGAATCTATAAAGAGTAATTTACAATGGAAGCAAAAAATCCTGAACCCAAAAATGCACACGAAGAAATTTCACGTGTTCTTTCAGGGTTACCAAAAATAAACGCCCCTGAAAATTTTGAATTCAACCTTATGACCCGTATCCAGAACGGTGCTTATGAAAACGCCCGCTGGAAAGTGAAAAATCCGCTTTTCACTCCCTGGAGGCTTGTTCCTGCTGCTGCAGGATTAGCTGCCATTGTACTTATGTTTCTAATATTCCCCGATCAGGATACGACTGAGAATCTGCTTATGACTGATCCGCCGGCTCGCGCTGCTGCAGTCAACGCTTCTCCGGATACAATGCATCTCAGAATCTCATCCAAAGCCGGCAATAAATCCGATCAGACTTTAGCCGGGAATAAAAAGGCAACTGAGAATAAAGACAAAGCTGCACCGGCTGAAGAGACTTTCAGGGTTGTGGTTAATCCGAATGATGCAGTTACAAAAGAAAAATTACCCTTCGAATTTAATGACAGCCGGTCAGTTGATCTCGATAGTTATCTTGGCGGACATAAATCTCCGGCGGCTAAAGGAGGCAGAGGGGTTCTTGTCAGCAGCGGCAATTCTATGAGCGCTGATGAATTTGATGGTTTTATTATGAGCGGGGAGATGGAAAAACTGCCCGAACTTAAGGCTCGGATGGATTCAATAATGCTGGAGTATTCAAAGCAGAAAGAAAAAAGACAGAAAGCCGCTGAAAATAAGGAAGAAAAGCGTTTGAAATAATTCTATAATTAATTATATTTATTGTCTGAAAATTTTTAAGGAAGTGAATCCATGAAAGCCGGAATTCATCCAAATTACAAAAAGTGTGAAGTGTCATGTGTATGCGGGAACACTTTTATTACAAGATCAACCGTCAGCCAGATAAAACTTGAAATTTGTTCGAATTGCCATCCGTTTTTTACGGGTAAGCAAAAAATGATCGATTCCACGGGTAGAGTTGAGAGATTTAATAAAAAATACGGTTTGAAGACCAATTAAGTTTGAGGCTGCCGAGAGCAGCCTTTTTAATTTATTACCCCCTCTTTACAGAATTATCTTTTTATAGTTATCAAATTTCGTATTTTCCTGTTAAATAATAATGAATAAAACTTATGGATATACCTGTTACAAGAGAATTTAATACCGGTAAAGATGATCCCCAGGGGATGAACTTATACCAGGGCTGCAGGGGACTCGCTGTTAAAATTCTTAACAGGATTGACCGGACAGATGCCTACCTCGATAAACTGCTGGATGTTGAGATTAGAAATTCAGAACTTAACAGTTCCGATAAAGCACTGCTTTTCGAAATTGTTCACGGGGTTATTCGTTGGTTCGGACGTATTGACTGGATTCTGAACGGATTTTATAAGGGACAGTTCTCCAAGTGTATCCCGAATGTCAAAAATGCGATGCGCGTAGCATTATATCAGATTTTATTTCTCGATAAAGTTCCTGATTATGCAGCGGTCAATGAAGCTGTTGAGTTTGTGAAAAAACTTCAGGGGCAGAAACCCGCTGACATCACAAATGCAGTTTTAAGAAATATTATCCGAAGCAAAAATGCCATACGTTATCCTAATCCCGAAGAAGATCTTCAGGCATATTTTTCAGCTTATTATTCTCATCCCTCATGGATTGTTAAAAAATGGCTCGCCCGTTATGGTAAGGATTTCACCGAAAAACTCCTGATTGCCAATAATTCAAAACCCACAATACACCTGCGGATCAATTCCCTGAAATCGAGTAAAAGTGAATTGATGGAACTTCTCCGCACCGTTGACCTTCCATACAACGACAGTACTTATCTTCCGGAATTCATTCATCTTGTTAATTTAACTAATATTACCTCATGGGAATATTTCCAAAAAGGATATTTCAACGTGCAAGATGAGAGCACTGGATTCGCCTGCAGGATTCTTTCGCCGGCGCCGGGTATGAAAGTGGCTGACCTTTGTGCAGCTCCCGGCGGGAAAACGGGCATCATTGCAGAGATGATGAAAAATCAGGGCGAGATAGTCGCTATCGATCGATTTGAACCAAGGCTTGAAGTTCTCGAAAAAAATCTGGAAAGGCTTGGAGTAACGAATATCCGTACCAAAGCCATTGATGCACTGGAATTTGACGAGACAGGTTTTGACAGAGTCCTTATTGATGCACCATGTTCGGGATTGGGAACTCTGACGAAAAAACCTGATATCAAATGGAAAAAAAATACTGGAGATTTACGGAAACTTGCTCCCACCCAACTCGATTTGCTTACAAAAGGGGCTTCAATTCTGAAACCTGGCGGAATCGTTGTTTACAGCACCTGTACTATAGAACCTGAAGAAAATTTCGAGATCGTAAAGAAATTTCTGTATAATAATCCCGGCTATGAACTTGTGAGCCTCAAAGGCGAATTGCCTGATGATCTTGTTGATGAAAATGGCTGCTTCCAGAGTTATCCGCACATCCATAATATTGATGGAGCATTTGCAGCGAAGATCAGAAAACTGTAAATTCATATAAAAAGAAAATTTTTTATAATGACTGAAAACCTGAAAAAATTCTCAACTGATCTGCAAGCCAAAAGGCTTGCTGAAGGTATTACACTTCAACAGATTGCTTCTAAAACCAGAATCGATCTGAAAATGCTTGAAGCAATAGAAACTGGCGATTTTCAGAGGATGGAAGAAGTATATATACGCGCCTTCCTTAAGGAGTATTCAAATTCTGTGAATCTTAATTCCAAAGATGTCCTTGAGATGTACGATCTCGCAAAGAAGGGAAAATATATTTCTTTGGATGAAACAGAGATTGAGTTAGAGACTGCCACCCCCGAAAAAAAGGTGATCGGATTCGAACCCGTGCATGATGAAGAACCGGACTTACTGCATGAGAATAAAAAAAACAATATTATTTATCTGGCAGCAGGTTCAGTGTTTGTTTTGCTTGTTCTCATATATTTTATTTTCTTTTATAATAATAAGCCCGAGTTTATCCGTGAACCGGGTGCAGCTGCTGTTAACCCTTCAGAGATGTATGAGACCAGCAAAAAGGAAATTATTAAAGAGTCGGCGACAGATACAAGCATGATCAGGCTCGATATTTCTGCAATTGAAAAAGTCTGGATGCGAGTTATCACAGATGATGAGTCATTCAGTGAATTTACTCTGCTGGCTGGTGAATCAAAAGCACTGGAAGGAGAGCGGAAATTTTCGGTGCTGATTGGCAATGCAGGTGGGGTCACTTTCAGACTCAATGGAAAACCTGCACAGTTTGAAGGGAAGAAAGGAGAAGTGAAAAATCTTCTGGTTGACCACCAGGGTATTCATATGCTTAGAACTCCGCCCCCGCCGAAGAATGAATAATAATATTAAAAATGAAATTGATAACCTTCGTGAATTGATCAGGCGTTATGATCACGAATATTATGTCCTGAATAATTCTACTATAAATGATTTTGATTATGATCTGCTCTTCAAAAAATTAGAGCAATTAGAGAAAGAAAATCCCGGTTTAATTTCCCCGGACTCCCCCACACAGCGGATCGGTTCAGACCTCACCAAAAAATTTAATTCAGTAAAACACGAATTCCCTATGCTCAGCCTTGCCAATACGTACAATGAAGGCGAGCTGTTTGAATTTGACCGCAGAGTGAGAGAAAATCTGCCTGCCGGCGAAATTGTGAATTATGTCGTCGAATTAAAAATTGATGGCGCATCAGTAAGTCTGACCTATTCCGGCGGCAAACTTGTAAAAGCTGCGACAAGAGGTGATGGTGAATCGGGAGAAGAGATCACAGCAAATGTCAGGACGATAAGGTCAGTACCTTTAAAATTAAGGGAAGTTGAAGGCGGCTATGATCTCTCACGTATTGAAGTGCGCGGGGAGATATTTATGGATTTGGAATCATTCAGGAAAATGAATGAAGAACGGGCTGCTTCAGGGGAAAAGACATTCGCAAATCCGAGGAATTCGGCTGCCGGAACCCTTAAGCTCCAGGATCCCAGAATAGTAGCATCACGGAATCTGGATATATTTGTTTATTATCTTCTTAGTAATTCCGGTCAGCTTCAAAAACATTCAGAAAATCTCGAAATTCTCGAAAAACTTGGATTTAAGGTTAATCCATTGCATAAGTTGTGTACTTCAATGGATGAAGTGATTAAATTCTGTGCCGAAATGGATGAACTTCGTGAAAAATTGCCTTATGAAATTGACGGGACAGTCATCAAAGTTGACTCACTCAGCCAGCAGAAAACTCTCGGCAGTATTGCAAGATCACCAAGATGGGCAGTCGCATATAAATTTAAGGCGAAGGTTGCGCAGACAAAACTGTTGAAAGTGACCTGGCAGGTCGGCAGAACTGGTGCTCTTACTCCGGTAGCTGAGTTGGAACCAGTTTTTTTAGGGGGTTCAACAATCAGCCGTGCAACGCTTCATAATATGGATGAAATAAGGAGGAAAGACCTTAAAACAGGCGATACAGTTTTTATTGAAAAGGGCGGTGACGTTATTCCAAAAGTTACGGGAGTAGTTCCGGATACTAGAATGGGAAATGAATCGGAGATCAGTGAACCGGAAAACTGCCCTGTTTGTGACAGTCGCTTAAATAAACCTGAAGATGAAGTTGCCCTTTATTGTGAAAATCCTGTATGCGGTGCAAAAATAAAGGGGAGCCTTATTCATTTCGCCTCACGAGGGGCAATGGATATCGAGGGTTTGGGTGAATCGCTCATCAACATGTTTGCCGATCTCGGCTATCTTAGGACAAGCGCTGATATCTATAAACTCCGGGACAAAGCTGAGGAGCTGATCGATATTGAGAGAATGGGTGAAAAAAGTATTGCCAATATTCTTAATGCAATAGAAATTAGCAAGGAAAAACCCTTCGATAAGGTTTTATTTGCACTGGGTATCAGATATGTGGGTGCCGGAGCAGCAAAAAAACTTGCAAATCATTTTCGCTCGATAGATATTCTTATGAACGCCTCAGAAGAAGAAATTGAAGCCGTGCCCGAAATTGGCCCTTCTATAAGCCGAAGTATTAAGGAGTTTTTCTCCAATCCACTTAATATTGAGATTATTGATTCCCTCAGGAATTCAGCCCTTAATTTCAAACTCGGTGAGCCAGATCAGATGGAAAAAAAGCTGTTTGACGGACTCACATTTGTACTGACCGGAACACTCTCCGGTATGACCCGCGAAAAAGCCCGGGACGAGATTGAAAGATTTGGCGGAACTGTCGTATCTTCTGTTTCAAAAAAAACTAATTATGTTATTGCCGGTGAGAGTGCCGGGTCGAAATTAGATAAAGCTCTTCAACTGGGTGTTGAAGTGTTAAATGAAAATCAGTTTCTGGCGTTGTTAGGAGAGAAATTATGATCCGCGATATAAAAAACAAACTTGCTCTTTTTGTTATCAGGAAAAGAATACACAAAGTGCAGGTCTCAAAACCTATCGCTTTTAATAATGTGGTAATAGCCGCTTCGCGGTGTTTTGTTATTTTACCTGAGGTTGACCAGCTGCCTGATAAAACCTATGAAGTTCTCGATTACCTCGCAGATTATGGTAAAATGATCCGGCTACTCATTCCGAATGGATCGTACTCCGGTATTGATAAGGATTTCCTTAGGGATGCCATTTATTTTGGAAAAGAGGATAAAACAAAACTTGGTCTTCCGACTTTGCAATTCCGCGAAATTCTCAAAACCGTTGAATCAGATCTTCTGATCGATCTTAATAAAAAAAGTGATCTGTTTGCCGGGGCGGCGTCATGCCTGATCAATGCTTCAGTGAAAATTGGATTCGAAAAGGAGAATAGCGATCTCTTTTATAATTTTCAGGTTAAAAGCAGTTCGGAAATTAGTGTTGAACCCTATCAAAATTTGATGAATTTTTTCCAGATGTTTTAGTATATTTATTGTAGATTTTATGGGAAATTAAGTTCTTATATATGAGCGACAATTTTAATTTTGAACTAATAAAAGCCGGTGATGTTGTTATTTTCAAATTGAACGAAAGACGTTTCGATGCTTCTATTGCCGGACTCGTGAAAGGAGAACTGACTATCCTCCTGCATACCGAAGACGTCAGAAAACTTGTTTTCGACCTTTCAGGGGTTGAAAGTTGTGACAGCTCCGGATTGAGCGCTATTTTGCTTGCTTACAGAATTCTTCAGACTAATGACGGCGCAATCAGACTGGCTAATCCACAAAAAAATGTAAGATCGCTTATCGAAATATCTCAATTGAATCGTATCCTTCCTATCTGCGATTCCCCTGAAGATGCAGTAAAAGAACTTTCGGACAGCTAAGGTTTTATTTTGGACCGGACTCTCGATTATTTTATTATTGGAATTTATCTTGTCGGCGTTGCTCTGTTCGGAATTATCTCAGGCGGCAAACAGAAATCTGTTAAAGATTATTTTCTTGGCTCTAAAACCGTTCCGTGGTGGGCTGTATGTTTTTCAATAGTTGCTGCTGAAACCAGCACACTCACCTTCATTTCTATTCCCGGACTCGCATATTTAACAAATCTTAATTTTTTACAGGTTACCTTCGGTTATCTTCTTGGGAGGATTCTCGTAGCGAAAATTCTTCTTCCTGCATACTTCAAGGGCGAACTCAGCACAGCCTACGCATTTCTGGAAAACCGTTTCGGAAGCGGGGTCAGGCGGTATGCGTCAGTTGTGTTTCTCTTTACCAGAACAGCCGCTGATGGTGTAAGGCTTTTTGCAACTGCAATTCCTCTGAAACTTATGCTTGATATTGATTACCCGACTGCAATTGTAATAATTGCGGCCGTCAGCCTTATCTATACATTCACAGGCGGGGTAAAAGGTGTTATCTGGGTTGATGTTGTGCAGATGTTCATTTATCTTGGCGGAGCAATACTATCCCTTATCGTGCTTATGCAGTTATTACCCGGCGGAGTTAGTTCTTTCCTTGGAGCTTCGGCTCATTCAGCTAAGTTATCTGTTATCTCATTCGGGTTTGAAGACGGATTTGCGGCTTTTTTCAGCAAGCCCTATACTCTCCTCGGTGGAATTATCGGGGGTATGTTCCTTTCGATGGCTTCACACGGAACTGATCAGCTTATTGTTCAGAGGCTGCTTGCAACCGGCGATCTTCAGTCCAGTAAAAAAGCAATTGTCGGAAGCGGCATTATAATTATTTTCCAGTTTACTCTTTTCCTTATTGTCGGTGTTGCATTGTTTGCTTTTTATGGACCGCTTGATATAAAATCGGATGAAATTTTCGTCAAATTTATTCTGGAAGAAATTCCTGTCGGGCTTTCCGGGATAATTATCGCGGGACTTTTTGCCGCGGCAATGTCCACAATTGCGGGTTCTATCAGTTCACTTTCTTCTTCAACAATATTCGATCTTTATAAACCGGGTGTTCTTGCAGCAGGTAAAGAGTTTAATGAAGCAAGGGGATTTAGAATTTCAAGAATTGTTACCGTAGTCTGGACTCTCCTGCTTATTCTGGCAGCGATATTTTTTAAAGAATCCTCCAAGGCAGTTGTTGAGATTGCTCTCAGTATCTCTTCGTTTACATACGGCGGATTGCTCGGAACCTTTCTTCTGGGACTCATTCTGCCTTCCGCCAATTCGAAAACCGCTATTATAAGTTTTACTGCCGGAATTCTTCTGATGGTTCTTATTATTTATTTCCAGGTTGTGGCGTGGACATGGTTTACTATTACCGGTGTTGCGATTACACTGCTGACTGGATATCTCCTTACAGGTAAAAACAAAAACTAAAATTTAGGCTCATTATGCCGGTGCTGAATTATCTCGACTGGTCGATCATTGTACTCTATTTTGTAGTTGTATTCACAATTGCCGTCAGGTTTTATAAAAAAGCCGGCGAAGATACCGGGCAATTTTTCTTATCCGGCAGAAATATGCCCTGGTGGCTGGCAGGTACTGCTATGGTAGCCACTACCTTCGCTGCCGATACTCCGCTCGCAGTTACCGAACTTGTTGCCAAGAACGGCATCGCAGGCAACTGGCTCTGGTGGAATCTGGCAATCGGCGGTATGCTCACCGTGTTTTTCTTTGCCAAACTCTGGCGCAGAGCGGGCATTGTTACAGACGTTGAATTCGTGGAAATGAGGTATGCCGGTAAGCCTGCTGCCCTTCTGCGCGGCTTCCGTGCACTTTATCTCGGGCTCTTTATGAACAGTATCGTTCTGGCCTGGGTAAATAAAGCGATGGAGAAAATATTCGATGTGACACTTCCCGGCTGGGATGCTTTCACACTTGTAATTTTATGTATGGTCATAATTTCAATTTACGCGTCCGCCTCAGGACTCCTTGGCTCTGCCCGGATAGATGCATTGCAGTTCGTTATTGCAATGGCTGGAAGTATTGTTCTTGCGCTTATTGTATTTAATCTTCCTGATGTCGGAGGTGCCGAAGGAATTAAAAGCAAACTTTCCTCATGGATTTTTGAATTCACCCCGGTGATCGGCGAAAACCTTGTGGATCCGATTCTCGGCGGAACTCTTGCAATAACTTTCGGAGCATTCATAGCTCATATCGGGCTTCAATGGTGGTCATCATGGTATCCCGGATCTGATCCCGGCGGCGGTGGATATATTGCACAGAGAATGATGTCTGCCAAAGACGAAAGGCATTCACTTCTTGCCACATTATGGTTTACTGTTGCACATTACTGTCTGCGTCCCTGGCCCTGGATTATCGTTGCGCTCGGGGCAATGATTCTTCTCCCGCGTCTTGATACAGAACAGCTCGCCGATGGGAAAATAATCGGCGAATACAAACCTGCCTACGCACTTTATACGGAATATTATAAGAAAGGGCTTGATATTCCACAATCCGGTATCTCTCCGGAAACAAGAGAAAAATTAAACCATTTTATTGCTGACCGTGAGTTCTTTGAGAAATACGAGAACACTATTGATCCGGGGAAAATGTATCCCAAACTTATGGTTAAATTCCTGCCGCCGGGTATTCTCGGTCTTATGATGGCAGTATTTCTTGCGGCATATATGTCCACAATTTCATCCCAGCTAAATTGGGGAACTTCATATATTATCAATGACTTTTACAGGCGTTTTATTCGCCGGAAATCTTCCGAGAAGCATTATATCCTTATTTCGAGGATTTCAATTATAATAATGATGATATTTTCTCTGCTTATAACGAAATACGTCCTGCATACGATTTCAGGTGCATGGGAATTTATTATTAATGCAAGCGCCGGACTTGGTGCGGTTCTTATTTTACGCTGGTACTGGTGGAGAATTAATGCCTGGTCTGAAATTTCAGCGATGATCGCACCGCTTATCATTTACCCGATTGCGCATTATTATTTTGGAATGGAATCTCCGCTGACTCTTTATCCTACAGTTTTGGGAACCACTATTGTGTGGATTGCAGTTACATTCTTTACAAAAGCTGAAAATGATACTGTTCTCAACTCATTCTACAGAAAGATACATCCCGGAGGTCCGGGCTGGAAAAAAATTGCAGACAGGAATCCTGATGTCACTCCAGACAGCGGTTATGCAAGGCTGACTGTCAACTGGATACTTGGAACCGCGACTGTTTATCTTACACTTTTCGCAACTGGAAAAATAGTTCTTGCTGAATATGGAACGGGTTTATTATTGCTCACTCCGGCAGTCGTTTTTTCAGTGATTATTTTTAATAACATTAAAAGCAAATGATTTTATGATCAGCAAATCGGATCTGAAGAATATTAAACTCATCGTGTTCGACCTCGACGGCACATTACTTAACAGTAAGGATCAGGTAGGGAGCGAAACCCAGGGACTTATTTCGAAACTTCAGGAAAAGGGCGTTACATTTTCTTTTGCTTCAGGAAGACTGCACGGTACTCTTATGTATCACGCTGAGAAACTGAATATTAATACTCCGCTTATTTCGCTCGATGGCGCCCTTGTTAAAAGTATAGCGGACAACCGATACATTTCTGAAAATTTTATCCCTGCGC
Source organism: Ignavibacteriales bacterium (assembly GCA_021740915.1). Classification (GTDB taxonomy): domain Bacteria; phylum Bacteroidota; class Ignavibacteria; order Ignavibacteriales; family Melioribacteraceae; genus JAIOYW01. Next base: position 204,216 of record JAIOYW010000003.1, read on the forward strand.
GATACGTCAGGAAAGCGATGGCTGTTGCCGATGAATTGCTTCTCAGCATTGCTCTGTGTCATAGTGAGACTATTTATTATACTGAACACAATTCCACAATTCCGCACCTCATGGATAAATTCGGCGCAAAATATGAGGAAGTTCATTCCTACGACGATTATATCAATGAAACTCTTGAACTGGTTATGGTCAGCGACTATAAGGATAACACCAAGCAGGCTTTAAAAAGACTTTCTTTCCCATATACATTCGGACTTAATACAGGTTATTATAAATCGAGCAAACATGAAGAAATTTATTATATTGAAGTTCGAAGAAAAGGTGTAAGCAAAGGAACCGGATTGAAAAAACTTTGCAGGTATCTCAAAACAGGCATTACTGAAACAGCGGTTATGGGCGACTGGTACAATGACAGAACCCTTTTTGAGACCAAAGCAATTAAAGTAGCTGTGGCAAATGCTGTACCCGAAATTAAACGGCTTGCTGATTTCATTACAAAAAGGACAAATGAGGAAGATGCTACAGCCGAATTCCTGAAGATGGTCCTGGACGCAAAAAAATAAAATGGTTAACGAGGAAGTAAAAAGTAATATAAGGAAAAGTCTCAGGATTAAAATCCTGCTCCTCATTGTTACGATCGTTTTGTTCGTGGGAATGTTTCCTAAAGGTGAGTCACTCGAATCGGAAGTTACCATCGGCTCGGTATGGATTCAGGAAGATCTTATCGCAACAATGACATTCGAAGTGCTTAAGGATAAAGAAACTTATCTGAGTGAGAAGCAAAAGGCGGCGAAGAATGTTTTTATGGTTTTTGTCCGTAAGGATGATGAGATCAGCAAAAGTATCGATTCTATGGAGTCCTATAATGAGTGGCTGCTCTCTGAGATTGATAAAACGATCCGTTCGCGTGGTCAGTATTCTATTGCCAATCCTTTGATTTCCCCTCACTCCCTTGAAGAAATTATTAATATTAGAAAAACTGAAAATCAGTTCTCTTCACAAAGCAGGATTACACTTAACGATATTTTCCGCATTTCGACAAATGCTTTGAACCGTATTTACAGGAAAGGATACATAAACGTCAATTTAGATGATATTAAACACGATACTTTAGCCGTTCGTGAGGGTAAATTTGAACGTCTGATTCCCAAAGATTCTTTTTTTGACGCTGATGGAGCTGTTAAAGAAATTAATGAGTACCTCAGAATATATTTTGGCGAGAGATCGGAACTCATTTCAGCAGTCGCCGAGTATGTTACTTATTTCCTGATCCCGACAATCGAATACAGCGAAAATCTTACAAATTCCGCAAAAGAAATTGCGATGGACAGAATTTCTCGCAATCTCGGCATCGTTAATGAAAATGAAAGAATAATTGCAAAGCATAACAGAATTACTCCCGAGATCAAGCAAAAAATTGATTCCTACAGAACTGCCCGGGGCGAACTTTCCGGTTCCTGGTGGAGGTACTGGCAGTCCCTGGGTAAATTTCTTCACATTGTAATTGTATTAGCCCCGATAGTTATTTATATATATCTTTTCAGACCCAAAATATATAATGACAATCTTAAGATACTGCTGATTTGCATTATTTTCCTATATATCGGTTTTCTTACATTTCTTATTCAAAAGCTTAATGTCAACTCGCCCGTACATTTTCTTATCGTCCTGCCGATGGCGTCAATGCTGCTTACAATTGTTTTCGATTCGCGGGTCGGGTTTTATTCAACTATTGTTCTTGCGCTGATAATTGCCGGACTAAGAGGCAATGATTATGTTTTTGCCGCAACGAATATTATTGCCGGGGCTCTGGGTGCATACACAGTCCGCGATCTGAGGAATCGTACACAGATATTCCGCTCATTCTTCTATATCCTTATCGGTTACCTTATGGGGATAATTGCTTTCGGTCTCGAGCGTTTTGCAACCTGGGACCAGATGCTGATGGATAGCGCTTTTGCAGCATCGAATGCACTTATTTCGCCCGTTTTTACATTCGGAATGATCATTTTTATTGAGAAAGCATTCAAAATCACTACTGAATTTACATTGCTCGAACTTAGTGATCTGAATAATCCGTTATTGAAAAATCTGCTAAAATACGCTCCCGGAACTTATACGCATTCAATGACGATCGGATCACTTGTTGAGAATGCAGCAGTAAAAATTAATGCAAATCCTTTGCTTGCGCGTGTTGGTGCATATTATCATGACATTGGAAAAATGACTGATCCTGATGGATTTACTGAAAATCAGATGGATCATAAAAGCAAACATGAGGATCTCGAACCGAAGGAAAGCGCAAGACTTATAATCGAGCATGTGAAGGAAGGCCTCTCTCTGGCTGAAAGGCATAAACTCCCAAGAGAAATTATCGATTTTATTCCGATGCATCATGGGACAATGACCGTGTCATTCTTTTATGCTAAGGCAGTTGAAAAGTATGGAAAGGAAAATGTCAATATTGAGGACTTCCGTTACCCGGGACCGAAGCCCAATTCTAAAGAAACCGCGCTTCTGATGCTCGCCGATGCCTGTGAATCTGCTGTCCGCTCTATTGAAGATCCCGACCCGAAAAAGATTGAAAATATGGTTGACAATCTCATAAATAATCGCGTTGAAGAAGGTCAGCTTGCAAATGCCCCGCTTACTTTTTCCGACCTGACAAAGATTAAAGAGTCATTTCTGAGTATTTTACAGAGCCAGCACCACCGTAGAATTAAATATCCACAGCAGGAGGAGCTGGAAAAAGACAACAGCCGGAAAGAAGGCTGATGATTGCTTTTCTTAAGGAATATCTTACTGTTCTGAGGATTGAAAGGAATCTTTCGAATAATACTCTTACTGCCTACCAGACTGATCTTATGTTTTTTATTGATTTTATAGTTGAAGAGGGGACGAATGACCTCAGTGAGGTGGATACCGGCTTATTGCTTTCTTTTTTTGATAAACTTAAAAAAGAAGGCAAAACAAACAGCACTATTGCCCGTTACTCTTCTGCCGTCAAAGGTTTTTACAGCTATCTCGAAGTGAACAGGTATATCCTGAATAATCCGACCGAAAAACTACTTTCAACCCGAATAACCCGTAAACTGCCTGTTGTGCTTTCAATAAGCGAGATAAATAAAATTCTTGATGCTCCCGATATTGAAAAAAATGAAGGATTAAGGGATAAAGCTATTCTGGAACTGATGTATTCCTCCGGACTTCGTGTTTCGGAAGTGATTACTTTGAAATTATCTGATCTTATGTTTACCGACGAAATCATAAGGGTATTGGGCAAAGGCTCGAAAATGAGGATTGTGCCGGTAGGGAGCAGCGCCGTTCACTGGGTTAAGAGGTATCTTGTTAATGTCAGACCGTTGCACGAAGTTAAAGCACGCAGCGGAAATATTCTTTTTCTGACCCGCAGAGGGAAGGGATTTTCAAGAATGGGACTGTGGAAAATTGTTAAGCAATATGCTAACGAGGCGGATATTCAGAAGCAGGTCCACCCGCATACATTCAGGCATTGCTTTGCTACTCATCTTCTCGAAGGCGGAGCTGATCTGCGGGCTGTGCAGGAAATGCTCGGACATGCGGATATTTCAACTACTCAGATATATACCCATATTGATCGTGAATATGTTAAACAGGTCCATCAGCAGACACATCCGCGCGGTTAAATGAATATAAAAACTTTTGCATTATTTTCAATTCTTCTGCTATTCATCTTCGCCTGTGCTGAAAAATCTGGAGAAGAGGAAAAAATAATCAGCGCTATACCCGAAGGGAATGAATACTCCCTTGTAATTGATACAGCTTCTGTCCGCTTGCTCAAAGACAGAACGGATATGCTTACAGGTTTCGTACCCGGGGATAAGATTGAATTAAGGATTCGCTCCCGTAAAAGTGTTTTCGTAAAACTCGGCTACTTCCCTGATTCTTACAGCGCCGGGAAAGCCGGTTTCAGACTTTTTGCCGATTCTCTTGTTAAGGATTATCATGTGTTAAAGGGTGACGAACTTGTCTATGATAATTACACAAATTATTTAGTTGTGGGCAAACATCTCGACGACAGACCGGCACTCTATTCTTTCAATCTGAAAACAAAAAAAACTGATCTCGTTTGGAGCAAATGGGGCAGAAAAATTATAGGATTTCATTACACTCCTGATTATTCCTCAGCATATTTCCTGAGTACTCTTGGGATGGGAATACGCGGATCATTGCCTTACGTACTCGATGCAAGAATCTATTTTATCCGGAAAGAAACCGGGGAAGCAAAACTGCTTGAGAATCTTGGTAAAGGTCTTCAGTTATATTCATTCTGGGAGAGCAGCAAACTCTTCAAAGTGAATTTCACTTTCCTTGATACTTTTAAAACATCAACCCTGATAAGCCGTTTATTTACATATAACGCGAAGGGAAAAAACATAGAAATGAAAGAACAGGTTTATGAGCTTCTGAAAGATGGGTTTCCATCCATTCCAAAACCTCTGCTCGATATAAGCTCGCCTGCCGGCTCTTTCAGCATTAAAATTGCTAACGCAGAAGGAATTACTGATGTTTTCCTTCAGGATCAGATCAGAAATAACCGGGCGTATCTCACTTCAACTGATCATATCGTATATTCATGTGGCTGGACTGATGACGAGAAATATCTTTTCTTCAATACAAACAATTTCGGACAGGCTGCTAAGGCTGAGGAGATGCAGTCCAATCTTTTTGTGGTCAATACCGGGACAAAAATGATCGAAAAGGTATTTCAGGGAACTGGTTATAAAAATTTTGTTATCTACGATAATCTGTTAATATTTGATGATAATTTTGACGAAAAATCTGCAATTACTTTTTACGAATACAGAAAAGACAATATTTATCATATACTAAAAATACGGGGTGGTTGCGGAGTTAAAAATATCCCGGCCCGTTATCTCAAGGAAATTGATTGAAAACTTATTTAAGATTACTAAGTTATGTTAAACCTTACTGGAAAAGCCTTTCCATTTCGATTCTTTGTACAGTACTCTATGCATCTTTGAACGGAGCTTCCATATATCTCACAATACCCTTGCTGGATACTCTTTTTCAGGAATCCGGGAAATCCGATGTGCCTGCACAAACAGCCGTCACCACTCAGATTCCGGGAAATCCGGGCTTTTTCCAGGAGATAATTGATGATGTATCTGCTGCCATTAAACAATTCATTTTCAGCGGTGATATTTCGGAAGTGCTGTTTAAGTTATGCACACTGATCATGATAGCATTTCTGGGTAAGAATATTTTCGGTTATCTTCAATCTTACTATCTGGCTTCAGTTGAACAGGGTGTAATAAAGGATATCCGTAATGATTCATACAGACATCTGCACGAACTGCCGATGAATTATTTTAAGAACGAAAAAACGGGAAATCTGATCTCAAGAATTATTAATGACGTTAATGTGGTTCAGTCAAGCGTTTCAACTGTATTTCTTAATATGATAAGAGAGCCGCTTACTATCGCTGTTTTTTTAGGCATCGCTTTCTCAATCAGTTGGAAGTTGACAATATTCTCACTTACGGTGCTGCCGTTTTCGCTGTTCTTTATTAGCTGGATAGGATTCAAACTCAAAAAACAAAGCACTCAGCTTCAGGAGAAAGTCGCAGACATAACCACCGTTCTTCATGAGACAATTTCAGGCGTAAAGATTGTTAAAGCCTTTGGCGCTGAAGAATATGAAAACAAAAAATTCGGATCGGAAACCCGGAAATATTTCCTATTAATGCTTAAAATGGTGAGGACAAGAAATGCCGCAAGTCCTGTCACGGAATTTCTGAGTGTGGCAGTTGGTGTAATTATTATTTACTATGGCGGTCATCTCGTGCTTGAACAGGGAACTATTAAAGCAAGTGAATTTCTTGGATTCCTTTTTGCGATTTTTCAGCTTATGCCGCCTATCAAAGAGTTGAGCAGTATTAATAACCGTATCCAGGAATCGAGCGCTGCCGGTGACAGAATTTTCGAAATAATGGATACCGAGCCGGAGATAAGAGATTCGGCTAATCCGGTCGATAAACTTACATTCGATGATTCAATCGAATTCAGGAATATCAATTTTACTTATCCTGATTCGGAAGAAAATATTCTCACCAATATCAATTTTAAAGCTAAACGGGGACAGATTATCGCTCTTGTGGGTAGTTCAGGCGCCGGAAAGACGACGCTCGTTGATCTTCTGCCGCGCTTCCATGATCCTGTTTCAGGTGAAATTCTTATCGATGGAATTAATATCAGAGATATCCGGGTTTCGCATCTGCGTAAACTTATGGGCATTGTAACTCAGGAGACAGTGCTCTTTAATGACAATGCGTTCAACAATATTGCTTATGGACAGGGCGATACTGATCCTGCTGACGTTGAGCGGGCAGCCGGAGCAGCGAATGCCGATAAATTTATTAAAGAATTACCGAAAGGTTACAACACAATTATCGGCGAAAGAGGCACGAAACTTTCAGGCGGTCAGCGGCAGAGAATCTCAATAGCGCGCGCCCTGCTGAAAAACCCTCCGATAATGATCTTCGATGAAGCCACTTCCGCGCTTGATAATGAATCCGAAGCGCTGGTGCAGGAAGCTATTGAGAGACTTATGACTGACAGAACCACTTTTGTAATAGCTCACAGGCTGAGCACAATCAGGAATGCTGACGTTATACTTGTTATGGATAAAGGCAGAATAGTTCAGAGCGGGAAGCATGATGAACTCCTCACTGATGAATCGGGTATTTACCGCAGATTGTACGAATTACAATTCAGAGATCAGAAATGAAAAAGGATAGTGTGATAAATTTCCTTGATAAAGGATTAATTGTTTTTATATTTCTTTTTCTGGCAAGCCTCACAAATTCAATTTTTGTGAACCAGCTTGGTTATTACGGCGCACTTCTTTTTATGCTTATCAAGTTTGGTGTCTCGCGCAAAAATCCTTTCTTCAGAAACGGACTCGAGATTGCCTTACTACTTTTTATGGTTGCCGAAATTCTTTCTACAATCTTTTCAATTGATAGCGCCTCCTCTTTCCATAATCTGCTGAAACGTTTTTTTCTGCTGCCGATAATATATACTGTTTCCACAGCCGCAGATAATGAAGATTCCTTAAAGAAGATATTTACAACATATCTTGTTTTTGCGCTTATAAGTGCTGCTATATACATTATCAATTCATACGATTACTTTATCAAAGGACTTCTTCAAATCACCGGCTCAGGACCCGGTGTTTTTCAGTACCCTATTACTACAAGCATTCTGATAAGCTTCACGGCAATATTTGTTTTTTCTTTTGCGATTGATAAAAGATACACTCTTAAATGGAGGATTATATTTGCACTTCTTTTTGCTATTACCCTTGTAGCCATTTTTGCAACGTATAAAAGGACCGGTTGGATGGGACTAGCGGCAGGTCTGTTCACAGTGATTCTTATAAGGAAAAAGTATTCTCTGATGATTCCGCTCGTTATTCTTGGAATAGCTGTTTTGTTTATGGAAAAGCAGGAAAGTTCTTTAAGTGTTTTTAAGAATGGAAACGAAATCCCCGCCCGGATTATTGAGACTGAAGGCAGGATATCGCAGATTTCTGAACTTGACAATAATATATATATCAGCGATTTTGGCAATGGAGTACTTCAGAAAAAAAATGATGATTATGCGCCTCTCATTAAGACAGATGCGCCGGTGATTGGTTTTACGAAATGGGGTGATACTCATTTTGTCGCACATTTAATAGATACCCGTTTTGTTTTATATACCAGCAGCGATTCCGGACTTGTAAAAGTATCCGAATTTATCTCGCCGGGTTATACGGTTGACTATAAGAGTTTTGCGAATTTATTCTATGTCCTTGATTCAGATTCTGGTCTGACTGTTTACACAGACCCTGAAAATACAGGTAGCCGGGAAAGATTTCGTTATACGCGCGAATACAGATTTTTTGATGTCAGTGAAGAAAATCTGCTTCTTTATTCTAAAGAGGAAATGCTGGCGCTTTATGCTCTTAAAAACGGCTTGCCGGAAGACGAATCTGTCAGGACTTTTGACCGGGCAGGTCTTAAATTTGCGATTCTCGATAATAGCGATATTTATTTTGCAGGCAGCCGTTTTGCAGGGAAATCCGGACTTGATTTCCTGGAAACGGAATCCCTCGATTATCTCCCTCAGGAAGCAGATTATACTCAGATAATTAAATATAATAGCGGGCTGATCTTTATTTCTGCCGGCGGGAGCGTCTTTGTCACGGAAAATGACAGCACTGGCGATAAGCTCGTTGCCGCATATAAACCCGGTTTTATTCCGAAATCGGTGCTTCTTGATAGCAAAGGAAATCTTTGGGCGGCAAATCAGAAATCAAGCCGGCTTGCAAGTATAGTTGATATGTACGCCCCCTCTAATTTTGTCCGTTTTGCACTTTGGAGGGCAGGGCTAAAGATTTTCCTCGATTATCCCGTTTTTGGAGTTGGAGATATCGACCTTATCAAACTCTACTCATCGTATAAACGTCCATTCGACAAGGAAGTTCAGGGACATATGCACAATAATTATGTCCATCTTTTAGTTATACTCGGCGGTTTTGGTTTTCTTGTTGTTATGTATCTTTTTTACAGACTGGGAAGAGTTTTTTATTCAGCGTATAACAAATCAAAATATCACAATTTTTATGCGCCGCTTACTTCCGGGGCTTTTGGCTGTTACATTTCTTTTCTGGTGGCAGGGCTTACTGAATGGAATTTCGGCGACCATGAAATTGTAACCATGTTATGGTTTATTACTGCTATGGTCGTGGCGGCGAAAAGGAATCTCGATAGCAAAACACAATAACTGTCTGAAAATTATTTCAAAGTTATTCTAATACCCCATATTTTTGCCGGTAAGTATCTGCCTTACCGTGGCAATCAATATTTGTATATCTAACCAGAAAGTCCAGTTTTCAATATACCATAGATCGTACTGGAGCTTTTTACGGATCCGCAGTCTGTTCTCATCTTCTTCAGTCACATCGCCCCTGAGCCCGTGAATTTGCGCCCAGCCTGTTATTCCCGGCTTAACGAGATAACGAAGCTCCATCTCGTCAACAACTTCCTTTGTATATTGATTATAAGGAAGCGGATGCGGGCGCGGACCTACAAGAGACATATCTCCTAAGAGCACATTAAAAATCTGAGGGGTTTCATCGAGGTTTGTTTTCCGCAGGAATTTCCCGAAAGCGGTTATGCGGATATCATTGGTTTTTGCCGGGTTATAAACGTTTGCATTTGTCTCCGGCTGCATCGATCTGAATTTATAGCACTGGAAATTTTCCTTGTTAATCCCGACACGCGGCTGAATAAAAAATACCGGACCCGGACTTTTAATCCTTTGTATTAGTATTATTATTGGAAAGAGCCAGCTTGTTACAAATATTATCACAAGAAGACTCCCAAAAATATCAAAAACGCGTTTCAGGAATTGCCAGTGCGGAGCTTCGAGGGGTTCTTTGCGCAATTTCATCAAGGGGAAATTGCCTATAGTTGAAAATTGAAATTTTTGAAGGTATAAACCGAGAAATGCGGGAATAAGATATATCCTCACGGCATTAATTTCGCAGGTTTTTATTATATCCATAAGGAATGGAAGTTTTTTATCCGTCAGGGATATAACTACTTCTTCAATCCTGCGTTCTTTAAGGATGTTATCAAGCTCCTCAAGTTTCCCGATTACTCTGTGATTTTCCTGACCTAAATCCTCATTTGTGACAAATCCCTGAAGAACATATCCGAAACCGGGGTTCTGCTCAATAAATTCCGCAAATTCGCTTCCTCCTTCGCCACCCCCGATTATAAGAAGATTTTTACCCTGCGGAGTGATACGGAAAACTCTTAACGAAAGCAGTCTTATTAATATTACCCGGAAACTGAGTAAAAGAAAAGTATTAAGGAAAATGAAAAAGATAAAATTCCTTGTAAAGAGTGCCTCTTTTGTAAGAAAAATAAAAATTACGGCGGTAATTGCCTGAACGAGTGATATTTTAATAATACCGGTAAAATGATCCGAATAAAATTTGAGATTAAAATTATCGTAGAGACCGACAGCCTCCGCTGCATAATACCAAACAAGAACCTGCATTATCGGCAGAAGAAACATATACGTCCTGACTGCAAGCGCTCCGGCTAATGTGAGCTTTATTTCCTCAGCAAGATACAGGGATATTCCTGCCGCCGAATAAAAAATCGCGGCAATTACAAAAATATCGGCAATGACATTTGTATAGAATAAATATCGCTTTTTCATCTCTGAGCCTTGCTGCTGAATTCATCCAGTTTAAGATCAGTGTATTCGCGGATTCGCTTCTCATAATTCTTTTTTGAAAAGTACTCCGTTTCCGCTGCGATTTTCCCGTAATCGAACTGATGTTCAATTGATTCAAATTTTTTGATACTCTCAAGCAGCGAGGGAACATCCTGCCCGGAGAAATGTACTCCGTTGATGCCATCTCGGACTGTCTCCGCAGTTCCGCCTCTGTTATATGCAATTACCGGCGTTCCTGCTGAAAGCGCTTCCACAACAATTATGCCGAAATCCTCAAGCGCGCCGTAAATAAAGCAGCGTGCTTTACTAATGAGTCTTGCGAATTCATCATCCGGAGCATACCCTATGATCTCCACATTTTTCCCCGCTTTTTTACGGATATTCTCCATCTCCGGTCCATCCCCTATAACAACAAGTTTTCTCTCCGGCAGATGTGAGAACGCCTCAACTATCATCTCGATTTTCTTATACTGCACAAATCTGCCGGCAGTAACGTAATAATCATCTTTTTTAAAAACTGGTTTGAAGCGGTTGATATCAACAGGAGGATAGATAACCTCGGAGGGCCGGTTGTAGATTTTTTTTATCCTTGCAGCAGTGTAATGTGAATTTGCGATTAAATGATCGGCTCTGTTCGCTGTGGTATAGTCCCAGATCCTTATTTTATGCATCATCCAGCGGGTAATAACACTTTTAATGCCGTGCTCAAGATCTGATTCTTTAAGGTACTGGTGGTATAATTCCCATGCATATCTTATAGGACTGTGGCAATAACATATATGCAGTTGATGCGGAGAAGTTATTACTCCCTTAGCGAAGGCATGTGAATGGGAAAATACGAGATCATATCCGGTTACATCGAATTGTTCAACTGCCGCCGGAAAAAGGAAAAAATAATTTCTGAAATGTTTTTTAGCAAAGGGCAGGCGGCTGATAAAACTCTGCGTTGTTTTTTTCCCTTTGAGCGCAATTTCCCTTGTTGCATTATCGTAAGTATCAATTATGGAATAAATATCGAGGTCTGGCCAGATATTTAGAAAAGATTCAACGCATTTTTCCGCACCGGAATAATAATCAAACCATTCATATACCAGAGCTTTTTTCAATCAGGAACCTATCCGGTTATTATATTTAATCTTCAAAAATACGGAAAAGCGAAGGCTTAAAAAATATTGGAAACAGGTATTTCCTCCACTCCATCTTCATCAGTATTCATAGCATTAAGAAGAGTGAGCGATTCGAAAGAGGAAAGATCGGCTGCTCTGATTTCAATGATCTCAGTTTTCCCGGAATCAATCAACATCTGCCGGGCAGTTCCTTTAAGAAGAGGACTTGCCGGTGTATAGAATTTTTTCCCCCGTCTGAAAAGCAGATTGCTGTAAGAAGTATCGGTAAGCAAACCATTCTTTACAATTATTATTTCATCTGCCCCTTCACGGTATCCATAAAGTTCTTCGAGCTTTTTACGATCCGAGTATTTTAGCGAATATTCAATTGTGTTATCTTCAACAAGTTTCAGCGAGCGGATAGTCCTTCTTTTATAAGGCGAAAATTCACCGGTGAATCCTTGCCGGTTATACATAACTCTGTACTTAAACAATTCACGACTCCCGGGCAGCTCGGTATTAAATATCGCCATAGGGTCGAATTCTGGTATAGAACCGAACAATCTCAGTGTAGAGTCATTTATCCGCCGGATATGGTAACCTGGATTCCGGAAACTGCCGTCCACAAATGCAATTGATTCAAATAACGGGTACATAGATTTTATCATTCAGTTCCTTGTACTCTTTTTGCGGATCGGAATTGACAGTTATCCCGCCGCCGCTCCTGTAATAATATCTGTCGTTTTTTTCTTCAATGGTGCGGATGAGGATACAGGAATCAAGTTTGTTTCCGTCAAAGAATCCGAAAACACCGGAATAGTATCCACGGTTTTCTCCTTCGGCTGATCGTATGATCTCAATCGTTTTTTCTTTCGGTGCACCGCTTACTGAACCTGCCGGAAGCAGCTTCAGGATCAACTCCGCCACGTTATTCCAGTATTCTTTGCTTATCCTCCCTGTTATCTCAGAACTTACCTGCAGAAGGTTTCTCTGAAGGGAACGTACTTCCGAAACATACCTGTATCTTTTAACTTCCACCTTTTCCGCCACCATACTCAAATCATTCCTGAGCAGATCGACTATCGTTGCATGCTCTGCCTTTTCCTTCTCATCTGCAAGAATTATCGCCTCAGCATCCGGAACGGAAGCATCAATCGTTCCTTTCATTGGGAAAGTGGAAATCCCGGTACCATCTATTGTTACAAATGTTTCGGGGGAGAAGCATAGGAATTTATCCTTCAGCAGGATTTTATATTTCGCCTGCCCGGCATAAAAAATATCTGCGGGCTGCCAGTTGATTTTAACAGGCGTCGGGAAAGTGAGATTGAGCAGATATGAATTGCCGTATCGCAGATTATCCATGACGGTATCGAATGCCAGCTTATATCGAACATAACTTACAGGCTCTGTCTGAAGCCGGAGGGGTGTGATAGGTTTTTTGGGAGTCCCGGAAATATTGCTGAAATTCCCTGCCTGAAACAACAAACCCTCTCTGCCGGCTTCGGCAATAGAATAAACAATTGCTTCAGTCATTTCAAAATTTACTATAAATACAAAAGGAACTTTGTTGTTGTAATATTTATTAAACTTCTTTACGAAAAAATTCATTTTTAATCCGGAACCTGCCCCAATGAAAAAAGTTCTGATCGTGGATAATCACGATTCTTTCACATATAATCTGAAACAGATCGTTGAGCAGCATAACGGCTGCGTAACAGATGTGATCAGGAATGATGAAATCGATTCCGGAAAGATAAATAATTACGCAAAAATTATTTTTTCGCCGGGTCCGGGTCTTCCAGGCGAAAGAAAAATTATGACGGATATCCTCAGGGATTTCTCTCCCGGTAAGAGCATTCTCGGCGTATGCCTCGGTCATCAGGCGATAGGGGAGTTTTACGGCGCCAAACTTATCAATTTGCATGATATTTTCCATGGCGCTAAAACACATATTAAAATAATAATGGATGATCTGCTTTTCACAGGAGTGCCGGACAATTTCGAAGCCGGATTATATCATTCCTGGGCTGTTTCAGATGAGAATTTCCCCTATCCGCTGGAAATTACCGCGCGCTCAGAAAGCGGAATTATTATGGCAATTAGGCATAAATTCTATGATATCCGCTCAGTACAATTCCATCCCGAATCGATTCTGACACCGTATGGCGTGCAGATTATTTCCAACTGGCTGAACGGATAAATTCCCGTCTCTAATTGTGCTTAAGCAAGAATATGAATTTAAGGGACTGATGTTTCACAATTTTTGCCTAATTTGCCGTATGTCAGCAATTAATATATTACAATGAAAACTTTCAGCCCCAAAATTGTCATTTCCGATCTTGACGGGACACTTCTCGCTTCTCATAATAAGCTAAGCACAGAGAATAAGGCTTCCCTCGAAAAATTAGGCAGACTTGATATTAAAAGAGTTGTTGCTACGGGCAGATCATATTTTTCAGCGATGAAAGTTCTGCCTCCCGATTTCCCGATTGACTACCTGATCTTTTCTTCAGGCGCAGGGATAATCGACTGGAAAGAGAAAACGCTCCTCAGGTCTTATGTTATGCAGAAAGATCAGATTACCGAAAGCCTTAAGCTTATCCGCAGGAACCGCTTCGATTTTATGGTTCACGATCCCGTTCCGGAGAATCACAGGTTTTTCTATAAAAAATATTCAGGACATAATCCGGATTTCGACAGGCGAGTTGAGGCTTACCGCCCTTTCTGCTCTGCATTCTCGCAGAAAAATGTTCCCGATAAAGCGAGCCAGTTCGTTGTTATTATGCCAGCAGAAGAATTCGATGTGTGCAGTTATTTCCGCGCGAATATCTCCGATTCCAGCGTTATTAAAACAACCTCGCCGCTCGATAATAAATCTTTATGGATTGAAATATTTCCGGGCAGCGTTTCCAAATCGCAGGCTGCCGGTTATGTATGTCAGATTAATGATCTGACGAAAAATGATGCTGTTGCTATAGGCAACGATACCAACGATCTTGATCTGCTCCACTGGGCTGGCAGAGCTTATGCAGTGAATAACGCACATAGTGCTCTTGCTGCACATTTCCCTTCAATGCCTTCAAATGATGACCACGGATTCAGCCATCTGATCGAAAAGTACTTTGATTAAAATATTCTGATCGCTGCTTTTATTTTACGGACTGGCATCATCATATAAACCGATGATAACAAACGTCCTAAGGTAAAAGCAAGCGCGGCGCCGATAAGTCCTGCAATAACCCCGGAATATACTGTCAGAGCCATCACGGTCAGGATTGTTGTTGTCTCAACTACAGTTGCCCAGGTGATGTATGAATTTTGCTTGGCAGACATTATTACTGCCCGCTGGAAATTTACTGCCACATTCACCACCGGAAGCAATACCTGTATCTGTAAAGGCAGAAGCGCAAATAAAGCGAGGCTTAAGGATAATCCCGAGATATCGTGAAACCAAACCATTGCAAGCGGGGAAAAAGCGATAACCGAAAGAGCCAGAAAAATCATTCCCGAAAAACCGTAAGCAAAATTTCTCAGTTTTTTATAATTGATAAAATCTTTACCCATAAGAGCAAGTCCGACTTCCTGATATGATAAACCGAGACTTCTGAAAATGAACAGAAATGCATTTATTACCGGGAGCGCTGCAAGCGATTCGATAGGCTGCGGGGCTTTTCCTATAAAAAATGTGACAAGCGGCTGAATACCCAAAGCCAAAAAAGCTGTCAGGGCTAATGGGTGATAAAAACTTATTATCCCGCGGTAAGTAATATCTTCATCATCTTCCCCGCGTTTTAATTCCGGAATAACTTTTCGAACAAACAAATAAGATGCGGCGGCTTCCACAAGCACGGCTGTTGATAATGCAAATGCCCCGATCAGAACGCCGGGCGGTTTGATTGTCACCCAGAGCAGCATAGCGGTTACCGACATTGAAAGTATCCTGATGAACGTTCCGAATGCCACATATTTTGTGCGGTTATTTGCTATCAGCACCCCCTGATAAAATCTGCGCATACCTATTGCCCCGGGCCAGGGCAGCATAACAATTATTGCCAGATGAGTAAGATGCGAAATCTCGGGTATTAGCCCGATAACATCGTGAAGGAGATAATCAGCAACAGGAGGTATAACAACAAAAAGCATCGCGGCAGTCATTGCAATACTTAACGCTAGACTGAAATTTCTGAGTTTGATGTATGTTTTGTAGCCCCTCACAAGCGCCGTCGAAGCGCTGAGAAGCATCATTACAGGAGCTTCCATTATTAGCGCGAATGCGAAAGCCACGCCGTAAGCCGCAAGATTGTACTCGGGATTCGGTGTTCTCGAAATTATTGCCGCATTATAAGGACCTTCGATAGACATCATCAGCCATGTTGCAGCTAATGGCAGCCAAAATAAGAAAATCTTTTTATAAGTCAGCTTGTCCTGCACAGCCTGTTTTTCTGCCATAAAATCAATAATTAATAAATGCAAATTACTAATTACAAATTATTAATTTAAGAACAGCACCTTGGGAAAAATATCTCTCGCCCCGCTCTGCGGGGCCTGCCCTCCGGGGTTCTGATACCATTTTTGCATTATTTTCCTATAAAAATATCACCCTTTCAGGGTTTTTATCTTCTTTTGCATTGCATATGCTATAAAACTAACACCCCTCCGGGGTTAAAAGACAATAGAGATAACCAATCAAACAACCCCGAAGGAGTGACATTATTGTAGAATGAAACATCAATCAAAAATCATCAATCCCGAAGGGATGATATTATTATAGAGATGTCATTTATCCAATCTTCGTACAGACGCGATTTATCGCGTCTCCGGCAAAAAAGCCGATTCTCCCATGCACCCGAAAAAATATCTCTTGCCCCGCTCTGAGGGGCCTGCCTCGATAGGCCTGCCGCAGGGGACACCGGTCACTTCGACTCCGCTCAGTGTCCGGTGCTCACATACTACAATAGGCTAAAAAATAATTATTAATTACAAACCTGCCTGCCGCAGGCAGGGTGACATTATTGTAGAATGAAACATCAATCAAAAATCATCAATCCCGAAGGGATGATATTATTATAGAAATGCCATTTATCCAATCTTCGTACAGACGCGATTTATCGCGTCTCCGGCAAAGGAGCCGATTCTCCCATGCACCTGAAAAAATATCTCTCGCCCCGCTCTGCGGCCTGCCCCGATAGGCCTGCCGCAACGGACACCGGTCACTTCGACTCCGCTCAGTGTCCGGTGCCATACCAGAATAAACATAAATTAAATACAAATCTGCCGCAGGCAGGCATTATTATAGAACCGGATATAATTCCCGTTGGGAAAAACCGGAACACAAATTTTTAATTAGTCAAAGTACAGTAATAAATTGCCGAATAATTAATTCGGTAGTTTATTAATCTTTTCCAATTCCTCGTTGTATTTACGGCTTTCTTCATCAAGATCCTTCTGCGCCTCTGAGGCCTGATACTTGATCCACATTTCCTTATCTTTTTGCAAGGCATTTTGTAATGCTGCATTAGCCGCACCAAGTGGATAAATCACCAATGCATAGGCACGGAAATTATCACCATCACGTTTTACATGCTGTTTCATGATACGGCTTCCGGCAAGCTGCTGTTCAGTGTAGGTCTTTATGGTATTTGAATACTGCTGAATTAATGTCGAATTTTCGTTTGTTCCAACCTCATCGGAAAATTTCTTAATCAGGTTCTGAACTTTCAAATTCAATTGGTTGGAGATTTCTGCCCTGCATTCTGCAACTGCTTTGTCAATCGCCATCTGCATGTCTTTTGAGGTAGCTGTTTTTGCTGAAGTGAAGAAGTTCATATCATTGCTGAATTCAAAGAACCAGCCGGGAATTTCTCCTTCTTCAGTTGGTGGCAGAGGCTGGGATCCACTGCATGCAGTCAATAAGATAATTGACGTAAAAAGAATTAAAATTGAAACATTTTTTTTCATGATGACTCCTTTGATCTAAAATAATGAAAATATTATTTGGTCTATTATTGTGTTTACCCTTATTTCATAAGCGTCATTTTCTTTACGGACTGTTTATCTTTCCAGGTGAGTGAATATATATAGACTCCAGAAGCAAGGCCCCTTCCGTCAAATAATAATTCATGATAACCCGAATCAAACTCAACAGAATTAATTATCGTTGATACTTTTTCGCCAAGAATATTATAAACTGAAAGATTTACCATCCCTTTTTCAGGCACGGAAAATCGTATAACGGTCTCCGGATTAAATGGATTAGGATAATTATTGAAAAGCATAAATTCAGCAGGTGAAATTGACGCCTTAAATTTTTCGATAAAATCGGAATTGCCCGCCAGAAGGAGATAATGGTTCTCCTCGTGAAGAGCTTTAATGCGGACAGGCATTTCCTTACCAAGATCATAGGGTTTTTTAAGCCGTTTATCATATAGAAGTATAAGATATTCCTCCGGTAAATCATATGAACCAACCTGTATCTGGTATTCAGAGCCCCGCGTCAGCCTCAGCCGTAATTCGTATTCCTGACCGGTTCCGGTCTCTGGCCTGTGATCTTCGAGCAGGAATTTATAGCCTGTTTCAAGTGATGTATTATAAATTGTCATTCCATCCGATGCGAAATCCTGAGGAGGCGCAAAAATATCGAGGCTGTCTATTCCTCTGGAACAGAACTCAGCAAAACCTGCGGCAATGGAATTGATCAGGGAATTCTGTCTTATCAGATCAAGCGTGAACCCGGTATGTTTTGTTTTTTTGAGTATCTTTTTTAACAGATTCTGCGGATCGATTACGTATGGAATTTTGATACTGCTTAAGTTCGCCGGATTATACAAATAATAGCCTTTGAAGGGGGCAAATATAACAGACTGGCTAAAACTGCCCTGATAGTCATATATCGGCTGGAGTGAAGCAATATTTACCGATTGAACATCAGACCATAGTATTTGACGATTGAATGGGTTTGTAATAATATTCCACCCGCTATGCAGTTGAAGATTATAAGTGTTATCACTCATAAGTGCAACCGTATTCGATGAGTCATTAATACTTACTGATTTTTTAGAAAGCACCCAGAAAGCCTTCCCTTGTCCAAAAGTAAAAACAGCACTACCGTCATATTTCTGCAGATAATCAGTATCTGTTCCTTTATCGTGAAAAACCTGCCAGTCAGTGCCCTGGGTACCGCTGAACAGCTCCTTAACTCCAATGGCATCTGCTCCGGGCAAACCAAGCATCCTATAGCTGGTTTTATCCCCGGAACTGTTGAAAGAAACTGAATTGATGACAGGGATACTCTGCTGATAAATAAATATTTCAAAAAGGTCACTCTCCGAATACACATCAGGATACTCAGAAGAAACAATCCTGATCTTGCAGTTAGCCGAACCTTGATCGGGAATAGTCCATGAATACTGTTTTGCAGAAGATTCATAATTCTGAGCTAAAAGAGTCCATGCTTCCCCATTGTTCGAAGAAAACATTATATCCACTCCCTGAACAAATTCAGACGACCATGCGATCACCTTAATATCACCGTTTCTAAATTTCACGCCGGCGGCAGGGTTAATGAGCTGAATGCCTGGTACAAATATCATGAAGTCGGAAACTGAAGTGTCGGCATTTTCCGGGTAGCCTGATTCTGAAAGCAAAATCCTGCAATTTTGCTGTGTTGATGCAGGCACCTGCCAGGAATATTTAACCTGCGATGCAGCGATATCATACGCGATCTGATTCCATTCAGCGCCGCTATCTGTGCTGAAATATAAATTTATCTTATCAACAAAGTCGGAGGTCCATGTGATATCAAATGTTCTTCCGCCCCTGATGGTTTCAGAGCCGTAAGGAGATATTAGACTAAGAGCCGGATTAAATACGCTGAAAGCCGGGCTGATCCTATATAAATCAACTATTGATTTATCCGATATCTTAACTTTCATTAAATTACTGTTTACTTCCGGTATAATCCATGTATGGTTGCTTAGCGGGCTTACGATATTCGTGGCTATCTCAATCCATGATGCTCCTTCGTCTGTAGAATAATGCAGGTTAACAGTATCGGCAAAATAATGAGACCACCTGATAAGCTGCGCTGTACCTGATCTGTAAATATCATCCTGTCCCGGCTCAGATAATGTAATTGAAGGAATGACGATCTGTATGGAATTTTCTGCAGCAGAAAATACATCCGGATGCTCTTCATCTGCCGCCCGCAGGGTTACTGAGTTTGCGCTGATCTGGGGAATATTCCAGTAATAATTTCCGGCAGAAGCAACTAATCCGGAAATAATCAACTCCCAGTTTGACCCGGCATCAGTTGAATATTCAAGTTTTATCGTATTCACATTGGAAGCCGACCAGCTAATTCTTCGCTGCTCTCCGGCTCTCCAGATATTACCTGCTGATGGTGAGTTAAGAGTTATGGCTGAGTGAATAATGTTGAAAGCAGAATCACTCTTATCTGCCACTGAGGGTAAGGATATGTCTGAAACCCGGATAAGTGCTTCATTTGTGTGGACGGGATTAACAGTCCAGTTATAGTTCTGAATAGATGATTGAACACTGTCCGCAAAGGTAACCCAGGAAATGCCTCCATTTTGCGAAAATTCAATTTTTATTTTTGCTATATTAACAGAAGACCAGATAATTTTCTGAATACTGCCGGAACTATAAGTTTCATTCCCATTCGGCTGATGAAGCGTCAGAACAGGTCTGAGAATTGAAAAAAGAGCCTCACTCTGATCGTAAATCCCCGGATAATCTTCATCTGATATTCTTACAATTACCGAAGAACTGTTAATATCAGGAAGAACCCAGGTAAAGGTCTGTGCTGAAGCCTGAATACCTGTTCCGATTATCTGCCAATCGCTTCCGCTGTTTGTAGTGTATTCCAGTTTAACTGTTGAGACATTCTCTGCTGTCCAGCTTATATTCCTTGATTCGCCTGCACGCCATACCTCTCCGCCATTTGGTGAATTAAGTGATATTTGTCCCGGCGGGATTTGAATGCTAAACGGTTTTATATTCAAATCATATATAAATAAACCATCATCAGTTGTAATTCGAATCTTACATGATGACGAGTTAATATAAGGTAAAATCCAAATAAACGACCTTTCCGACGAAGAAATATTGGAAACTATTGATGTCCAATTAATACCATTATTGGTGCTATAATCAATGTTGATAAGTGTCGAAAGTGATGCTATCCAGGAAATATTTAAACTTGAGCCTGAATATAGTACTTCTCCTCCCTTCGGCGAAATTATGGAAACACCTGGTTCAATATATTTTATTATTGTTCCATTCTCACCGACCGCGTAACCAACAAACGAGGCTGGAAAATCACTGGAAACCAGAACCAGATCACCAGCTCCTGAAAGCTGCTTAACCCAACTGCTGCCTCCTGTCACTGTCTTCAGAATAACCCCTGATACTCCAACGGCCCATCCTATTTCCGCTGAAACAAAATCAATATCAAAAAGCGCTTTTGAATTTCCGCTTTGCTGCTTCCACCAATTATGCCCGCCATTCGTCGAATATATAATATCTCCCGAACTTCTTGCGGCAAATCCAATATTTTCATTTATTAGAATTGCAGATGTTATATCGCCTTGTTCCGGATAAGGTGCTGCAAATTGTGACCAATTCTCTCCAGCATCTACCGTTTTTGTCAATGCCCCTTGGCTCCCAACAACAATACCTATTGAATCTGTCAGAAAATAACCTTTACGTAAGTCTTTATTTGTTCCGCTGACTTTGGAATGCCAGGTTATTCCTCCATCAGATGACTTAAGGATTGTTCCATTTTCGCCAAGAATAAAACCAGTTGATGAATTAGTGAAACATAATGACCAATACCGCGTGCCATGAAATGAATTAATATCGAGCCAGTGTAACCCGCCATCCACTGTTTTTAGTAAAATATTGCCTTCATAATCATTATCTATCGCGAGAATATAACCGATTTTTGATGATGTGAAATCAACACTGCGGAGATGGAAGTCTGTTCCGCTTAATTGATCAACCCATGAGTCACCACCATCAGTTGTATGAAGTATTTTACCAAATTCTCCTACGACCCATCCTGTGTCAGCGGAAATAAATTTGACATCGCTGAAAAGAAAATTAAAATCGGTTGGAAGTTTGGTCCAATTTAATCCGTTTTCAATCGTAAAAGGATAATCACTCTCATCTGAATAGTGCGGGAGGTTTTGTGCACGAATTCTAACTTTACAGTTTAATGAACTTATATCTGGTACCACCCAATTATAATAGGCCACATTAAAATAACCTTCTGATAATATTTGCCAGGTAACTCCGCCATCAGAGGTGAACTCAATTATAAAAAAATCAAGATACTCAGCATCCCAATTAATCAGGAACTGGGAACCTGCGGGCATTATTTCATCTCCATTAGGAGATTTCAATGTCAAAGAGGGTAATACAATTACGAAATTGGCATTGCTCTCATCACTGATATTCGGAAATACCTCATCCGTTACTTTTAATTTTACTGTTGTGCTACTAATATTTGGGACTGTCCACGCATATGTGCCCGTTGCTGCTGACTGTCCGGTCACTATATTTGTCCAGTTCGTTCCGTTGTTTGTTGTGTACTCAAGTTTTACTGTCGAGATGTTCGATGCGGTCCAGGTAATATCCCTCAACTCTCCAGCACGCCAGGTTTCACCGCCGTTTGGAGCTGTCAATGTCAAGGGGGGGAACTGGATTGTGAAGCTTCCGTCGCTCTCGTCACTGATATTTGGGAATACTTCATCCGTAACTTTTACCTTTACATTTGTTTTGTTTATTGAGGGCACTGTCCATGCATATGTCCCGGTGGATGCCGTATGACCTGCAGTTATACCCGTCCAGTTTATTCCGTTATTTGTCGTGTATTCCAGTTTCACTGTCGAAATGTTATCAGAAGTCCATTTGATATCTCTCACCTCTCCCGCTAGCCAGGTTTCGTTGCCGTTCGGAGCAGTCAGAGTAAGTGTCGGTCCATGTATTGTAAATTCCGCATCACTTTCATCACTGCTGTGTGGGAATACTTCATCAGATACTTTTATTTTAACAGTTGTGCTGTTTATTGTGGGCACTGTCCATGCAAATGTGCCGTTTGATGCTGTCTGCCCTGTGGTTATACTCGTCCAGTTCGTTTCGTCATTTGTTGTGTATTCCAGTTTAATTGTTGAGATGTTATCTGCCGTCCATGTAATATTTTGTAATTCTCCTGACCGCCAGTTCTCCCCGCCGTTTGGTGAAGTAAGATTTAAATAAGGAACGATTGGTACATCTGTATCCCACAAAGGATTGCCGGAAATCATTCCATGAATTCCGTTACCCGATTCATCAACTAAAATATTACCGGTGCCTTCATGGAAGTTCCAAAGCCCAATTGTATTTTCGTCCTTTGTATAATAAATACTTGGAATGAAATTTTCATTATACCTTGCGGTCGATGAAATTCTAATCTTGGATAATTTGAAGTTTGGATGAAAGTCAGGGTCCAAATATTTTGCAAACCGAAGTTGTGCGTCCGAATATACCAGGCTCTCTTGCCCTATAAAATTCTCGGTTTGAAAAACACCATCTATAAATAGTTTTAAATTTCCATCTTGTGAACGAACACCAGCTACATGGTGCCAAACAGCAACTGAGATAGGACAGTTGATATACCGATTTTGTTCAGTTCTTATTCCAAAATAAATGTTACCTTGTATATAGAAGTTGTAAACCCAGGAAGATGAATTTGAGCCACGATTAATTATTGGCTGGAAATTAGTTTGAGAAATTTTAATCCAGAATTCTATTGTAAAGGGGTTGTTTCCCTGAATCCTTTCTTCTGTCATTCCGTCAATATATTCATTATTCTGCTCATTAAAGGCGATAGAATAATTCTGAGAGATGGCGGGCATAATTGCAAAGGTTGTGTCGCTTGAATCATAAACTTCAGGTATGTTTTCATCGGAAATCTTCACAAGACAATTTATTGAATAGCCATCAGGGATAATCCAATGATACTCACCTTGCTGTGCCTGAATACCCGCTGAAATCAATTCCCACTGATTGCCTGAATCAGTTGAGTACTCAATTCGTAATGTCGATATGTTTTCAGCATTCCAGGTTATAACCTTATTCTCTCCCGCACGCCAAACTTCACCGCCGTTAGGGGCAATTAACATTAGTATAGGATTTATTATGGTAAAACTAGAATCACTTTCGTCAGTCGTGTTTGTAAAATCTTCATCGGTTATTCTAACCGCTACTTTATCGCTGTTAACACTTGGAACAGTCCACTGAAATGTCCCTGAAATTGCATTAAGCCCGGTTGCTATGTTTGTCCATGTTGAGCCATTGTCAGTCGTGAAGTCTAATTTTACATTACTCACACTTTCTGATAACCATTTTATATCGTGTTGCTCTCCTGCACGCCACGTTTCCCCGCCATTTGGCGTTAATAAATGTATGTATGGCACATCAAAAGAAAATATCTGTTCAGGTGCGAACTCTGCTGCTTCCAAAGAACCGTCAATTGTCTGGACGCTCCAATAATAGATCCCCGGATCAATCCCTTCGATTTTCCAGGAAGATGTTAGTGAATTACCAATCTCCCGTAACATCCGTTTACCCGTTCCAAGGTCTGCCATTGGTGACATAATATCGTATTCACCCGAACTGGAACCTATCACAAGGTTATAATTTAAACCGTTGGTCGGTGTTTGAGCATCGTTACCTGAAGTCCAAGATAATTGAACCCCGTCTGTCTGCGCCTGGAATGTAAGATCGGTGCATTGTGTCGGCAGTGTATTTTTTATAACTGAGTTATTCCGATAGATTTTCAATCCTATGCCTGTTCCACATAACAGAAGATCCAGATCACCGTCATTATCATAATCAGCCCATCTGACGGAGCCTTGAGATGCCCCCGGAAAAATAAATGAAGTATCTTCTACAAAAGTCTGACCATTTAAATTAGAGTAAAGTTTAGTCCTTTCCGTGTCATTATCATCAGTACCGGATATAACAAAGTCGAGATAGCCATCGTTATTATAATCACCCCAGTCCGCGCTGGAGGATTCTACACCATGCCCGGTAAATGTATTTGTGAATGTCCAGTTCCCATTATTCCTGTAAACTTTTGCAGTATTTTGACCGACACCACCAACGATTAAAAAATCTAAATTACCATCGTTGTTATAATCGCCAATATCCAGATCACCATACCACATTGAGCCGATATTGTAATGGGAGCCGCCGGAAAAGTAATTGTTCCCGCCATTTGTAAATATCTTAAATTGACCACCATCATAAAAAATCAGATCAAGATCACCGTCACGGTCACAATCAGCCCATTTTGATTTACATTGAGATGTAGGCATTTCCAATGTCTGCATTGAAAATGTACCGTCACTGTTATTGATGTATAATCTTGCGGTTAATATTCCTAACCCGGTTACGACCAGATCAAGATCCCCGTCATTATCGGAATCTCCCCAGTTACAAAACCCGTCAATATTCGGGAAATTGGTACTGATTTCAGTAAAAGAATCATCCCCGTTATTCCTGAATAACTTAGTGTAGTTGGAACCACCAGTGCCTCCTGAAACTAACAGATCCAGGTCATTGTCATTATCAAAATCACCCCAATAATTTCTTCCAAAAATTCCAAATAAATTGATTCTTTCTTCAAAATTTCCCGATCCAAGGTTTTTAATAATTTTTGTCACTATTCCCTGATCGGTAGAACCAGAGATAGCTATATCCATTAACCCGTCATTGTCGTAATCACCCCAATTCGCATTTAATTGTGCGCTGGTAAAGAATGAAGCAATTTCAGTAAATGTATTTTGTATTGCAAAGTTACTTTCACTGATTGTATAAATACTTGGGTAAAAATCTGCCGAAAGCCTTAAAAGACAACTATCAGAAGATACTTTTGGAATTATCCAATTATAAAAACCAGAATCGGCGGAAACATTCTCAGCTATTACAACCCATGATGTTCCATTGTTAATGGACAATTCTATTGTTATTAAATTTAATTCTTCTGCTTCCCATTCAATTCGATTAATATTTCCCGGATACCATATCTCACCACCGTTGGGGGTAATAAGCTGGATCGTTCCAAACGTCTGCCGAGGAATAAAGTAAATTCCATCGTTAGTCCCGGCATAGATTTTATCCTGATATTTCAAAAATGAACGGACATAGAGTGATGCTAAGCCGCTGTTAATACTTGTCCAGTAATTTTCATGTAGCTTCCCCGTAAAAATACCTGTACCTTCTGACCCTGCAAATACTCTGTCATCATCAAGAAGGAGCGAAAATATGTATCCATTTGTAAGCCCGTTATTTATCTGCAGCCAGTTTTGTCCAAAATCAGATGAGAAATAAACACCTTCCCCTGCAGCGCCAGCATAAATAATTTCATTCTGTGCGCTGATTGTTCTGATATTCTTGCCTGAAAGCCCTGATTCAGACCATGAAGCGCCAAGATCTGTTGAAACAAAAATTCCATTTTCCGTCCCGGCATAAATTTTTTGGTTATTATGAGCTAATGAACCAATTGAATTCCCTTCTAGTCCTGCACCTGAGGCCACCCAGTTATCTCCGCTATTTGTCGAAACAAAAAGCCCGCCATCCGTCCCGGCAAAAATTCTTTCTCCAAAAACAAGCAGCGATTTTACGATTAAATTGCTTAGCCCGGAATTAGTAGCTGCCCAATCTTGACCCACATTATTTGACCGATAGATACCTCCGCCATTTGTTCCGGTAAAAATAAATTGTTCTTTGACAACAAGACTTAATATGCCAAGGTTTGTTATCCCGTTGTTTCTTTGGATCCAGTCAATTCCATCATTAAAAGAAAAATATATGCCATCACCATATGCTCCGGCAATAATGACATCTGATAATGAAGCCATAGCCTGTATGTTCATGCCCGATGACTGTGTTGCCTGCCAGGGTATGATTTGTCCTTTTATTGTTACGAATGACAGCAATAATGAGAACAATATTAATATGAAAAATTTTCTTTTACTCATTTTTAATTACCTTATTCGGTTGATGAGAATTAAGGTTTTTAACAATCAATACATTGGTAACTTTTGGAACTAACTTTAGCGTGTAAAAAATATATTTCATAGTTCAGGTCTTCCCGGAGGATTCGGGAGGGCTGCCGGTGTTTCCTCACTGGTTGATGTCATCGTAAGAACTGCAACAACCGCGCCGATAAGTACGGCGCCACCCGCGTATATATACCATCCGAATCCTCCGCCTTCACTGCTTTCTGTCAGGAGAGGTACAGTTTCAAGCAAGAGGTTAACAACTGTCTCCTTATTATCTTCAATAATGAGGTCCTTTGTAACCGCTTCGGCTCCATCATAACGTGCCGTAATTTGGTATTCGCCAACCGGAATATCGCTCAATTGTCTGAGCCCTTTCCATGTGTCAATAAGTTCTCTCTCTTTTTTTAGTTCAATTTCTGCTCCGGAAGGATTAACACTCACAAGCAGTGATCCGGTAAGCCTTCGGAGTGATTTTGAATATCGTTCAGTCGCTCCTCGTATTACCTGAACAAAATCAGTTGAAGGCTCATAACCTTCGCGGCTGAGATTAATTTCGTGGCTGCCTTCAAGCAGGCTGTATTCATTAGTCCTGTTCGAAATACGTCCGTCAATTTTAATTGTTGCATCCTCCGGAACAACAGAAACTAAAAGCCTGCCATAAAGCGAATTAAGCCGATAATCCTTTGATACTTTTTCACCTTTTTTCAGATATAAGGTATCTGTTTTTGGTTCATAACCAACTTCAGAGATGGAAATAATATAAGTCCCTTCCGGTTTGGAATGACTCCCTGGAGTGATCTCTTCATTGTTAATCGTTAACAGGGCTCCGGGAGGGTTCACGGATATAGATATAGAACCGAGGCTGCTTGAAAGAGGAACATTAATTAGGGTTTCCGGGTCCTCGCCAATAGTGACCGAATCCTCGTAATTTTCGAAATTGGGTAACATCAATCTAAGAAGGTGTTTTCCGGGAAGCCGGTATTCCTCATAAGGTGTAATACCCATGGGAATATTATCAATGAATACCCTCGCACCTGCCGGATCTGAGATCACTCTGAAGATAGACCTTTCCTGAACTTTCAATTCGAATCTGAATAAATTGCTCTCGCGGGATACGGAAAGCATTTCCTCAACTTTTTTATAGCCCGGTTTACGGATAACCAGTGAATGACTGCCGGACAGCAGACTAATTGGTTTACCCTCCGGATAAGTAATCCCATCAATAATAATAACTGCATTCCTGGGTTCTGTGATTATGTTTACAGGTATGGAGTTTTTATCATCCTCAACCGGCATAACAGAATAATAAAAAACTTCTTTAGGCTTTGGATTCCTTATCATTATTCTGCCCTCAATAAACCCGGTACTCATTACCGAAATTGACTGTGTTTCGGGTTCAAGTATCAGGACGAATTTCCCGTTTGCAGAAGATTTACTGACGATACCGCCGGTGTTCGATCTGAAACTGAGAGTTTCGAGTGAGGAATAAACTATGAGAGCAGCCTTATCGGGATGATTAGGAAATAACGGGATGGTCTGTTCAGCAGGAATCTGTTTTATTTCTATGTTTTTCAGTTGTGCCTGATAAACAGTGAAAGTGAATATAATACAAAACAAAATGAATGATCGCTGCAGCATTATTTCCTCATTCGATGAGTTCAAAATCGCCGAGAGAGATCACATCTCCCGGGTTGGTAGATTTTTCCGGCTGCCAGGCGCGCACGTGAATCGTTGGTTTGTTTTCATCCCTGAAATCAACCATAAGAAACAGATAACCCTTATCCTGATAACCGGATGACATCCATTTCTGCCGGAGATTCACACCGTAAACATTAGGAAAAAGCCGGTGTCTGATAATTCGCAGATCCTCAAATTCTACTTTTATATATCGGTTTCGGCGAAATACTTCAAAAAGTGAAGAAAGGTATTCCTTCTTGGACATACGAAATAATTCAACCTTCTCTTTTGAAAAAGTTCGTCCAATCAGATCATCCGTTTTTTCACTAATTTTTGTAACTCTTCCAACGATAATCAGTGCATTTTCGCTGAAAACATTCTTAAGCAGCAGCGAATCTTTCCTGTTATAAGCAGTGCGGAAGATATCCACAAAGTCAATAATCTTCAACCTGTTATTTAAATCTGTTTCGTCGGTGCCGAATCTCAGCAGATTTTTGTACTGATGAAGGGGAATACCGAAATAAAATCCCTGAATTATTCCGCGTTTATCAAATGCGATAACCCCTTCTTCAAAAGCGACAGAATCATTGGCAGCCTGGACCAGCAATGGAATACCCCTTATTTCATATCCATATACCGGATCGTCTATTATCTCAGTGAAAATTTCGGTTTCAATACATTTGAATTTAGCTGTTGTCCAAAGTTCATTTATCGCTTTTATTACATCTGGGTCAGCATACTCAGGCAGTAAATGAGGTCTTCGGTTCTCGCTGAAAGAAATGTTTAGTTCAGTGAGTAAACGTGATGAAAAAATTTCTGCTTTTTCACTGATGCTTGCTGTGTTTGTAACATAAACCATTGTTTTTTGCTGGGCGTTAAGGGATATAATTAAAACCAGAAACAACGGAACTAATAGTTTATTATGAGCCATATTCCGGTTTTCCCTTTAAATTTTTGACTGACATCTTTAATTAATTCCCCGCTGAAAATATCGTATCTGCCTTCATTCATTGGCGTCAAAAAATTCGTGATACTTTTGAGTTCATTATCATAAACCAAAAGGTAACATAGTTCAGGTTTAATAAAATCACTTTTTTTACCATACGTAATTTTTCCCTGAGAACGCATCACTTCAAGGTAGCCTATTACATCTTTTGAATCCTTTATCCCACTCAAATCCTGAACAGTCTGCTTTTCCATCAGTTCCTGTAATGCTTTCGGCACAGGAGGAACAAAATCGGGTTCACGGCGTATTGAATTAATAATAATTTCAGAAGGCACTTCATCGGCTTCATTCCCGGTCTGATCTAAAAATTTGCTTGTTATTAATCCGGGGTCAGCATTTACATTTAATTTGACCTCGTAAACTCCATTTTTCTTGTATTTGTGAATGGGAGTAATTTCCATGGAATATGAATTATCGCCAAAATCCCATTTTATCTGCTTAACATTTAAATTTTCAATCATCGGTTCGAATTTCAATGCATTGCCGGGTAAATTTTCAGCTTTAAAGTTAATTCTGATCAGAGCAGAGAAGTCAATAGGGATAGTCCTTTTAAAGATAGGACCTGTTGCTTTATGGAATTGGTAATATTCATTTGTTTCGTTGAGTATGGGTCTTAAAACCAGACTCAGATTTTCGTTCTTAAATGAAGGTAAAAAATCGGTAATTAGATCGGCATTTCCATTTTGGACTTCCCTGAAAGTGCTTCCGGTATTTTCCAGTTTTATTTCAATATTTTGTGCCTGCTGCTTGTCATACTCCAATCGCAGCGTTATTGTTATCATTTCACCTGAATACGGCTCAATTGCCACACGTTCGCATTGCACCGAAATATTATCAAAATATTCCTTCAATATACCAAGCATATAGGTTTTTAAGTCAGGATAAATAATTCCATCTCTGCCTTCTGCCTCAATGGTTCCGGGGTAAAAGTATCCTGCAAGGAAAATTTCATAATATTGGTGTATTGCGGAGGTAAGTCCGTCCTGTTTTTCTTTTGCTCTGGCAATCCGGTATTGCGAAATTATTTCATTCCTTTGCATCTCAATGGATGCCGCATACTCCTCCTTATCAATAAATGCCAGAATTTTATACAATCCGCCTTCCAGGTCCTTTTCGAAATAATTAATTCCTCTGAGCTTTATCCTGGAATATGTTCTGATCTCTTTCCTGACTTGTGAAAAGAATTGTTCATCTCTTTCGGCCTGAAAGGATTGATAGTTTCCTGAAATGGTAATAAGAATTTTATCGGTAAGGTCTGCCAGTGCGTTGTTTTTGGTAAGCTCGATGGAATCACCAATGGCTTCGCCGAAGTAATAATTGCCGGACGTTCTGATCTCACTTTCGGTTTGTCCAAAAGTAGAAACTGATACGGCAAAACATGCAAGTACCAGAATTATTATAGCTTTACAGCGTTTAGTTTTTAATGTGATATCAATCATACCTAAAGTCTTTAAATAAGACTATAAAGTTTAATAATTAATATAATGTTATGGGATAAATAAAAAAAGTGAAATAACTGCGTTATCTACTATCCCCCTCCCCCCCGCCAAAAAAGGCAGACCTCACCCGTGCGATATGGAATTGGGATTTGTGCGGGTCAAAAAAAGCAGGTCAGACTGCCCTTATGCAGGCAGCCTGAAAAAAAGGAATGTCAGTTAAGGGGTAAAGCGGGAGCCTGGCTGAAGTTATAAACCATCTCTTCAACCTTTAATTTTACAACTCCTTTATTCACCATTCCCAGAGCCTCGGCGGCTCCAAGTGAAAGATCGATCTGTCTGCCTTCGAAATAAGGTCCGCGGTCATTTATTCTCACGAGAACCGTTTTATCATTTTTAGGATTCGTCAGTCTGAGCACAGTCCCGAAAGGAAGGCTTTTATGAGCGGCTGTAAGACCCATCTGGTCATAAACTTCGCCGTTTGCAGTATTTCTGCCATGGAAATTAGGACCGTACCAGGAAGCCACCATATCTTTTTTGGTGTTGAATTCGGGAGTTGTGAAAGTGATATTTTCGATGTTGATTCTGCCAATAAATTCAGATGTTTCGTTCTCTGCTGCGGTTGTGTTCCTGATATGAACGGTAAGAGCCGTTATAATCAGGAATGCAGCAAATATGTATAAACGCAATGATCTCAATTTATCCTCATGTCTGTGGAACAATACAATTAAAAAAAAAGGAATAAGGGAAGATTCTAGTTATTTAGAATCGAAGTAAATGATTCTGCCAAAGCAAAACTAAGGCAGGAATTTTTGTGTGATAGTTTGTTTAGCGTGCATATGCGGGTTTGCGGGTTCGCTGCCGGTATCAGTACCCTGTTCACGGCGGGTTTCAGGCTTACTGAATCCTGCCGGAGATAATATGTAAAATTTGTATAAAGCATTAAAAAAAATGTTTTCCCGGTAAATCAAAAAATTAACTTTTGCAAATATAACACTTTTAAATAAATCAGACGTGATATAGAGCAACCGCATCAGTTCTGAATATTACAATTATGTAAAACCCGTTCGCGCTAAAAAAGTTCCCGGGGTTATAATTCAGGTCAGAATTGGTTCGAAAAATGCGTAATTTTGTGAATTGAAAAATTGTATTCCGGCGCTAAAAAATCACAGTAAGGAATATGACCGGTGAATTATTTAGGCTCCGGAGGGGAATAGGCAGTTATTCTGTAAAAATTTGAAAAAAAATAAAGGGAAATCAATGAGTTTTAAGCTGACAGTAGTAATACCATCAAATAACCCGGCAGAATCTTCATTTGTGAAGAATATGCTCGGCGATGACAATGTCGAAAAGGTTATTATAATGACCTCTTCAGAGGAAACAAAATTCGACCATCCGAAACTTGTTTACCTTTTTACGAAAAATCCACATGGAAGTGAAGCTGTAAAAAGTGTTGCCGAACTTGCCGATGGATACAGTGTTCTCTGGCTTCAGAGCGATCTGGAGATTGAACCGGGCCAGTTTTTCCTTGAAAGATTTGTATCCGTTTCCGAAGATACCGGCGCCGGTATGGTCTATTCCGATTATTATGATATTAAGGAAGGCAAAAAATCGCGCCATCCTGTAATCGATTATCAGTTCGGTAGTCTCCGCGATGATTTCGATTTCGGCCCCCTTATCTTTTTTGAGGGAGATGCGTTCCAGTACGGCATCCGCTGGGAAGCTGATTATCTTCACGCCGGTATATACGACCTGCGTCTGAAGCTTTCACAGGAATATGAAATGATCCACATCCCGGAATTTCTTTACACTGCTTCCGAGCACGATTCAAGGAAATCCGGCGAAAAAATGTTCGATTATGTCGATCCCAAAAACCGCGCGCGTCAGATTGAGATGGAGCAGGCAGTTACACAGCACCTGAAAGAGATCGGCGGATATCTGAAACCGGAATTCCGTGAAATTAATTTCAGTGAAAACGATTTTGAGGTGGAAGCCTCTGTTATTATCCCGGTTAAAAACCGTGTAAAAACAATTGCCGATGCAATATCCTCAGTGCTTAAGCAGAAAACAAAATTCGGATTCAACCTTATTGTTGTTGATAATTACAGCGATGATGGAACAACCGAAGTTATTAAGGAATTTGCGAAAAAAGACAGCCGTCTTATTCACCTTATCCCTGCAAGAACCGATCTGCTGATTGGCGGCTGCTGGAACGAAGCTGCCCATCATCCGAAATGCGGTAAATTCTCTGTGCAGCTCGATAGTGATGATATTTATATAGATGAAAACACACTTCAGACTGTTGTTGATGCATTTTACACACAGAAATGCGGAATGGTTGTCGGCACTTATAAGATGACAAATTTTGAACTCCAGCAGATACCGCCGGGAATTATCGATCATAAGGAATGGACTCCGGATAACGGCAGAAACAACGCACTCAGGATTAACGGTCTCGGCGCCCCCCGCGCTTTCTATACGCCGCTCGTAAGGAAAATTAAAATACCTAACGTAAGCTATGGCGAGGATTATGCCGTCGGTCTTGCAGTTTCAAGGTATTATCAGATCGGAAGGATTTATACCCCGATTTATTGCTGCCGCAGGTGGGAAGGCAACTCGGACGCTGCCCTTGAGATAGAAAAAGTTAACCAGCACAATATCTATAAGGATAGAGTACGAACGATAGAACTTCACGCAAGGATTCAGAAAAATATGAGTATTGATGGCTGATCTTTATTTAAGCGGAGCCGATCTCGCTTTTTATCTGAAAGGCAAAGGCTTTGCCGGAGAAGCTTCGGCTCTTCTCGACCAGCAGAAAAATTCCTGGGAGATGCTCCGGCTGAATTATGAAGCGCTCGGCAACGTGCGGGTTAAAACATTCGATTTCGGCGCATTCGAGGTCAAAGTTCAGTTTAATCCCGGCAGAATGACTTCTTCCTCTGCCAAAGTGGATGCAAAATCCATAAGCGAGCGGAAATGTTTCCTTTGCAGGGAAAATCTTCCTCCGGATCAGAGGGGAATACTCTACAGGGAAAAGTTTATCCTGCTCTGCAATCCTTTCCCGATATTCTGGAATCACTTTACAATTCCCCGGATTGAGCATGTTGAACAAAGCATAATTCCGCATTTCGAGGATTTTTATCATCTTGCAAAAGACCTATCTCCGGCTTTTTCGGTGTTTTATAACGGACCCAAATGCGGCGCATCAGCTCCCGACCATATGCATTTTCAGGCAGGTGAAAGGGGATTCCTTCCCGTGGAGCGGGAAATCGGATCATTGCTTAAACGTTCCGGGCAGGAGATCGTTCAGAACGGTTCATCCCTTGCCGCGATGATTGAAGGATATCTCAGGCATGTGCTTTATTTAGAAAGTGATTCGCTGAAAGAAACTGTAAGGCTTTCGGAAAAAATGTATAATATGCTTCGGGATGTTTTCCATACCGAAGAAGAGCCCCTGCTCAATATTATCGCATATTATGATGAAGACCGTTACAAGGTGATATTTTTCCCGAGAGAGCGTCACCGTCCGTCTCAATATTTTATCGAAAGCGAAGAAAAAATACTGCTGAGTCCAGCAAGTGTGGATATCGGGGGAGTCTGTATAACTCCCCGAGAGCAGGATTTCGAAAAAATTACATCGGCGGATATTGAGGATATATTCTGGCAGGTTTCAATTTCGCCCGAAAAATGGTACGATCTTAAGAGTATTTTCAGGAAGGGATTGAGCTGATCAATCCCTTTTTAATACAATAAGAGTCACATCGTCATCAAACTTATTGGCTGTGAATCCGATAAAATCTTCTTTGATCTGATCAATAAGTTTACCGTCATTTTCCATTTTATTGATCACATCCAGAACTCTGCCCTTCCCGTACATCTCACCTTCTTTGTTCCGGGATTCGGTTATACCATCCGTAAAAAGCAAAATGTGTTCGCCATGTTTCAGTTCAAAATGTATATCCCTGAATTCGGATATCTGGTTAAGACCCAGATACGGACCGCCTGATTTATAGCTGTTAACACCTGATGAAACGTGCAGAATAGGCAGGTCGCCGGCTCCCGAATAAATTACGTCTGTCGTTTCGGAATCGAGTATGAGCAGGGAGAGAGAAACGAGTATATCCCCAAGTTTCTGATCATGATAAATTGACTCGTTCACATGGTGCAGAATCTCGCTTGGCTTATTAAATGGTGAGGATTGGAATGTGAACCGGACTGCGCTCCGGATATAGCCTGCATAAGCAACGGCATAATACCAGGCATTCCACTTTTTACCCATCACATCCCCTAACACAATCGCAATTTTCTTATCCGATATATGGTAATAATCAATAAAATCACCGCCGGGAATATTTTTATAGGGTACTGCCCAATGCCCGATCTCAAAGCCTCGTATTTCGGGCATATGTTCCGGGATCAGAGCCGATGCCATAGTATCGGCAGCGCGCCTGAGGTCTTTCTTTGCTGATAATTTCTTGCGTTCGGAACTGCGAAGCAGTGATGTTAACCGGGCAACAATTACTCTTGGACTCGAGGTTTTTATTATGTAATCCTCAATATCAAGATTATACCCCTCAAGAACGCTGTCGTCGGCATCCATCGAAGTGAGGAAAACGAATGGAATTTCATTCAGTTTCTCTGTTTTAAGGAGGAGTTTCCTGAATTCAAAGCCATTTAACCCAGGCATATTGATATCGCTAACAATAATATCCGGCATAAGGTCTTTTGCCATTTCGAAACCGATTTTTCCATCGGTAGCAAGAACTACATTAAAACCAGCTTTCGTAAGAAGATGGAAAAACATCGTGGCAATTCCATTATCATCTTCAACGACCAGTATCGTACTATTTGGGTTTTCCTGAATTTCCAGAATTTCCTGCATTTCCACAATTAAACTTATTCAAGCACCAATTTATAAATATCGAAGATTAAGTCAAATTTTCTTTGAATTTTATGATGAATTTTTTGTAAGCCTGCGGAAAGAGAGAAGGAAAATTATGCAGATTGCAGCGCTGCCGATCCAGTAGCCGTATAGTTTAGCTGCTTCTATTAATGTGGAAGCCATAAGGGGACCGGCTATTGTTCCTGCTCCATAAGCCGAAATAAAATAGCCATTTGCCTGTGCTGCATTTTCCTCGGAAACCGATTCGATTGTGAAGCTTAATCCAATAGTGTAATAAGCCGGAACCAGACCGCCGATAATAAAAAAGAAGATAAGAAGTCCTAAATAATTCAATGAGAACGGAACGAGTAAAAATAGAATTATCATGAGAACGGTTACTGCTGCAAGCACTTTTTTCCGTGCATAAAGATCAGAGATTTTTCCTATTAAATAAAGCAGGATTATGCCGCCGAGAACAAAAGAGCCCAGAAAAAATTGTAATTGTTCGTCATTAAAATTATTCCTCAGGGCGAATAGCGGCAGCGCAACTATAATCGAAGCCTCGAATATTCCATACAGGAATGAAGCTGCTAATCCGCCTGCCGGCATTTCAGTTAGTTTCATTTTGGGCGGATTTTTTTGTTCGTGACTTTTTACATCATTCTTAAGCAGATACATCTGGAAAATGAAAACAAAGAACATGACGGCAGAAGCTATTCCGAATGGCAGATAATAATGTATTGTATGAGTCCAGATTAAAAAGGTGCCTCCGGCGATTCCCAGAGAAAGGATCCCCGCATATAAACCGATATATCTCCCGCGGTTTGCGGCAGTGCTGACAGAATTAATAATAACTTCGGTTGATACGAAAATAAGAACACCGCCAATGCCTGTTATTATTCTGGCAGGAAAAAGTATATACATATTATAAACGTAATAATGTGCAAGCGCACCTATCGCCCAGATAAAAAGCCCGCTGAGAAGCACAAGTTTCGGACCGTAGCGGTCAACAAACCTGCCCCCCTGAATTGAAAAAAGCATCACCGAAAGATTGCCTGTCATAATAGCCAGTCCGTTGACGAACGAAGAGAAATGTGCTTTCTCAAGCAGGATAACGGTTACCGGGCTTACTAATCCGAACCCGATACCGCCAATAGCTATTCCAGTCAATGCTGCAATTAATTGTCTTTTTGAATCCATACTCTGCAAATTTTACAGTTCAAAATTAAGCAACCGAATCCGATTCACGTTACCCTGAACAGATATTATTTACTCCTGCGCTGACATCTTCTGCATTCCCGGATCTGTCTCAGAATCCGGGGCATTTTACGTTTCGTCAGAGTGACAGATGAGAGCCGGTTAATGCCTTACCGCGCCGGATACTGTAAGTGTAAAGAAAAAATCCGTTCCAGTTTTGTATTTTTGGATGAATTATGAATACTAAATTGAAAAAACCCGAATTATTAGCCCCTGCCAGAGACTGGCCCACACTTATCACAGCTATCGAAGCTGGTGCAGATGCCGTTTATTTTGGGGTCGGCAAACTGAATATGCGTATGAAAGCAGGAAATTTTAAGGTGGAAGAATTACCAGAAATTGTTAATTACTGCCGGGAAAGAAATGTTGATGCCCACCTGACGCTTAATACAATTGTATATGAGAATGAAGCGGAAGACGTTGAAACTATAGTGCGGGCTGCAAAAGAAGCCGGAATAACACTTGTTATCTGCTGGGATCCTTCTGTGATAATGGCTTGCAAGAGTTCAGGCGTCAATTTCTGCATAAGCACTCAGGCTTCAGTTTCAAATCCGGAATCTGCAAAATTCTATAAAATGATGGGAGCTTCTCGAATTGTTCCTGCAAGGGAATGCAGTCTCCCGCAGATCAGGTCGATACGGGAAAAAGCCGGAATAGAAGTTGAGGCTTTTATTCACGGGGCAATGTGTGTGGCTGTAAGCGGACGTTGTTTTATGAGCCTCGATGCATTCGGAAAAAGTGCAAATCGGGGCGAATGTTATCAGCCCTGCCGCCGCGAATATAAAATTGTTGACGAAACAAAAGAAATTGAATTTGTGCTGGGCGAGGATTACGTTATGTCGCCGAAAGACCTTTCGACTATCGGTTTTATCGATCTGCTGATTGAAGCCGGTATAGATTCCTTTAAAATCGAAGGGCGGAAACGAAGCCCGGAATATGTTAAAAAGGTTGTTGGCGCATACCGGAGAGCAATAGATGCCTATTTCGAAGGCGGACTCACCAGCGAACTAAAGATTGAACTCGAAAATGATTTAGCCGAGGTGTATAACCGCGGATTATCAGATGGCTTTTATTTCGGTGTTCCAGGCGATGAGAGTTTTGCCCGCTCTTACGGTAGCAAAGCAACAACAACAAAAATCTATGCCGGAAAAGTGCTGAATTATTTTGATAAAGCAAAAGCTGTTTTTGTAAAACTCGAAGCCGAGCCATTACAAAAAGGCGATAAAATTTATATAATCGGACCAACGACCGGAACCGTTGAACTCAATATTCAGGAAATGGTTGTGGATGAACAGGAAGTGGATGCCGCTGAAAAATCCTCTGAGGTTACATTTGTTTGTGCACAGAAAGTTCGCAGGAATGATAAAGTTTATAAAGTTGTGAGCGCTTAAAATGTTCAGAAAAATATTAATCATAATTTTTTGGGGAAGCAGTTTTATGATCTCCGGAGAAAAAGAAAATTTTACGCCCGACTGGGCAAAGGATGCCGTCTGGTATCAAATATTCCCCGAACGATTCAGGAATGGCGATCCGGCTAATGATCCGACTTTGGAATCCATCAGAGGATCTTATCCGCATGATAACGATTCACCCTGGCAGGTTCACCCCTGGACTTCCGACTGGTACGAGCTTCAGCCTTATGAAAAAGAGAACGGACAGGATATCTGGTTTAATCTCCAGCGCAGGAGGTATGGCGGTGATATTCAGGGAATTCTCGATAAACTCGATTACATCAAAGATCTCGGTATCAATGCATTATACCTGAACCCTGTGTTCCAGTCCCCCTCGCTGCATAAATATGACGGCGCAACTTATCATCATATCGATCCTTTCCTCGGTCCCGATCCTGAAGGTGATTTCAAACTGATCGATTCTGAAGTTCCCCATAAGCCCGAAACATGGGTCTGGACTTCGGCCGACAGGCTTTTCCTGAAACTTGTTCAGGAGGTGCATTCAAAAGGTATGCGGATAATAATTGACGGCGTGTTTAATCATATGGGGCTGAATTCCTGGGTTTTCAGAGATATTAAGGAAAATGGGAAAAATTCAGCATATGCCGACTGGATGAAAATAAAATCCTGGAACGATAAGGAAGCTGGAACCAAATTTGAATATGACGGCTGGTACGGAGTAAAAGAATTGCCGGAATTAAAGCAGTTAAACGGCGATTTAGCGCCCGGTCCCAAGAAGTACATTTTCGACATTACAAAAAGATGGATGGATCCTGACGGCGACGGGGATCCCGCTGACGGAATTGATGGCTGGCGGCTTGACGTTGCCTTTATGGTCGGGCACACTTTCTGGAAAGACTGGCGCAGGCATCTGAAAGCAATTAATCCGCAGGCTTACATTACCGCTGAGATCATTGAGTCGGTTGAATATAATAAACCTTTCCTGCAGGGCGATGAATTTGATGCGGTTATGAATTATAATTTCGCTTTTCTTTCAGAGGAGTTTTTTATTAACCGGAAAGACCGGCTCAAAGTTTCGGAATTCGATAATAAGCTCAAAATCCTTAGAGAAGCTTATGATCTATCCATTTCGTATGTGATGCAGAATCTTTTCGACAGCCACGATACGAACCGGCTCCTATCGCATATAATCAATGCAGATATAGGCAATTACAGGGACTGGGGCAGGTATTACGGTCTTTCAAGGGGTTCTAATCCTGATTATTCAGTCAGGGCTCCCGGAGAAGACCATTTACGTATTCAGAAGCTGATGGTGCTTTTTCAGATGACATACCTCGGAGCTCCGATGATTTATTACGGTGATGAGGCAGGAATGTGGGGCGCAAATGATCCCTGCTGCCGGAAGCCGATGATCTGGGACGATCTCAATTATTCAGATGAAAAATTCAACCCCAATCAGTCCTGCCGGGAAGCTGATAAGGTTGAATACAATTCCGTTCTTGCTGATAATTACAGGAAGCTTATCGCGGTACGCAACTCTGAACCCGCTCTCAGAAGAGGCGATTTCAGGACAGTTCTAAAAGATGATAATAATGCAGTTTTTGCTTATGCAAGAACTTACGGAAAGGATGAGATAATTATTGTTATAAATAATTCAGCGGAAGAGAAAGAAACTGATATCGAAACCGATGGTCATTCTGATTATCAGAGTCTTCTTTCAGGCAAAATATACAAGTCCTCAGTTGTAGGAGTCCAGATTAAACTGAGCGCTTTGAGCGGAGAAATATTAAAAGCATTAAAATGAAAAAAGTTCTGTTTATCACATTTTACTGGCCTCCCTCCGGCAAAGCATCGCTTCACTGGCCTCTTAAGATGATACAATATCTTCCGGAATATGGCTGGGAACCGTGTGTTCTAACTGTTAATGATGATACAGTTAGCGCTGCCGACAGCAGTCTTCTTGGGGATATTGCTCCCGGATTAAAAGTAAAAAGAACCGGCTTCTTCGATCCGTTCCTTATTTACCGGAAACTGACAGGAAAGAAGGGCGAAATTCTTCAGGCGTCCGAAGCTATAAGTTTAACGAACCATTCTTTGGCGCACAGGGTCTCTCTCTGGATAAGAATGAATCTTTTTGTCCCCGATGCGCGGGTAGGCTGGTATTTTCACGGTGTAAGGGAAGGCGCCCGCTTTCTCAGGGAAAACCCGGCTGATCTTATTATTACAAACGGTCCGCCTCATTCCACACATCTTATCGGGAAAAAACTTAGCAGAATGTTCAATGTTCCGTTTGTTGCTGTTTTTATCGATCCCTGGGTCGATATTGCCACATACAGGGATTTTAACCGTAATCCTCTTACACTTAAACTTGATAATTATTTCGAGAAATCAACATTAAAGCAATCTTCTGCTTCCGTTTTTGTCACCAGAACCATGGATAATTATTTTCTTCGCAAATATCCATTCCTGAGAGGCAGGACTGAAGTCATAAACTGGGGCTATAACGAGCAGGATTTTGAGGGACTTAAAGCTGCCCAGCCTTCAGGGAGCAAGAAGGTAATTCTTCATGCCGGGAATATTTATGATCACCAGAATCCGGTGAAATTCTGGAAACTTGTGAGGTCAGTAATTGAAAGCGGCAAGATGGAGATTGAACTTAGGTTTATAGGCACAGTATCTCCTGCCGTAATGCAATCGCTCGAAGATGAAAATTTAATGCCGCATTTTAATTATCTCGGATTTTTGCCATATAAGGAAGTGCTTTCACAGATGCTTTCGGCCGATTATCTTTTAACCTGTACTCATGAACCACGGCATGTGCCCGGAAAACTTTATGAATATATGCGGGTGGGAAAACCGGTTATTGCTTTCGGAGATGATAATGAGGAAGTCGGGGATCTTCTGACAGAATCAGGTTCCGGTATTCTGATTCCTTATAACGAAATTCCCGAGGATTTATTCGGGCAGCTCGATTCACTCAAACCGGATAATTCAGCCGTGAAAAAGTTTGACAGGAAAGCTCTTGCCGGAAGATTGGCTCAGGTGCTTGACCGCCAGTTCTAAACGTACTTTTCAGCCGTTACCATTATGCTGGTTGCCAAAAATGGTATTCTTGTTGTATCCCCCCGGAAAATAAATTTCTGCATAAATGATTTGAACTTTCCGTCCTTCAGTACATCAAGCGGCGCTGTAATATATTTTGTGTCTGTGACAGTAAGCCCGGCTTCAGTAAGTACGTTTTTAATTTTGTGTTTTGTGTAAATCCTTGCATTCGCATAACGTTTATGAATAAAAGAAGGCAGCCACGAAAAGAACGGGACACGGTTCCAGGGTAGAAGGGGCAGGGATGCGCCGTGAGTCTCAAAAATCCACCACTTATTGGGCACCGTAAAAACAGCTTTACCACCGGGTTTCAGCAGGTCGGCTATTTTTTTTACGTTTTTTTCTTCACGGAGATGTTCAACCACTTCAAAACAGATTATTCGCGGGAATTGCTCCAACTTGACGTTTTCGGTCTCAATATCAATCCGCCTGAAGTAATATGTATCCACTTTTCCAAATTCCATCATACGCAGGAATGCGGTTTCATTGTCCGGATCGATATCCATTCCGTTAACAGTTCTGAAATATCCTGCGAGCAGCATCGAGGAGGCTCCGTTGCCGCATCCGAAATCGAGCAGATCGAGGTCAGGGTCACAGAAAGATGGAATATCTTTTACGACACGGACTCTGCGCTTAACGATCAGATCTTTAAGCTCAGCAGGTTTGCCAAGATAATGTCCTCCGCGAAAGCGTTTTTGATCAATATATGTCATTATTATTACCGGAAATAGTTAAGTATTCTTTTTATAGGTGTGGGCTTGAAAAAACGCTGCACTTCTTCCATGATTTTTTCATCGATGTAAATTTTATCAGGAAGTTCAGCAAAGTATTTTTCCGAGATCTCGACATCATAAATTGAAGTTTTTCTCATATGTGTGCCGCTCTGATCTGCGCCGGTATTTCTCACGAGAGGAATGACGGGAGTAAGGCATAATCCATTGTTCTTGTAGTGAGTGTAAGCCCAGCGTATTGCCCAACTGTCAATCTCACCGTTCATCTGCTTTTTCATCATCCTGCTGAGATCAGCGCCCCCCTTGTTGAATCCGGATTGTATCGCTTTATTGCTGCGGAACTCAGCGTAATCTCTCACTTCCCAGTCTGCGAGTGCCCAGCGGTCTCTCCAGGAAGCCCAGCCCCAGGAACTCGATCTGTGTGAAAAATAATAATTATTCTGATAATTTTCCGGGAAACGGATCGGCACACCATAGCCGGAAACTGAAAAAACCTGATTGGTATTTTTGTACTTTGATAA
This sequence comes from Ignavibacteriales bacterium, assembly GCA_021740915.1. Taxonomy (GTDB): domain Bacteria; phylum Bacteroidota; class Ignavibacteria; order Ignavibacteriales; family Melioribacteraceae; genus JAIOYW01. The sequence continues at coordinate 246,713 of JAIOYW010000003.1, forward strand.
CGCTGAAACCATAAATTCGAGAAAATGAGGAGAAAATTCAAGATCATCTTCAAGGATCACTGCCTGTTCGTATTCCATAAATACTTTATTCAGTCCGGATATCACAGAAGTTGCAAGCCCCATGTTCTTATCGTTTTTATGGATTGTTACTTTCGCGAAATTCCTTGCCCCGGAAACAATATCTCTCACCGAATTTACTTTTAAGCTTTCTTCAGAATTGCGCGGTCCATCGGAAAATACAATTAACTCATGCTTCCCGATACCGATATTTCTGCTTAATGAATCGACAGTCCTTTGCGTATGTTCGGGTCGCTTGAACACAAAAAGAACTACCGGAATTTCCTCAGCCCGCAGGATCATTTATTTGAATCACCAGAATATATTGATGTAAAATATTTTTTTAAGTGCATAAAAGCAAATGAAAATACTGTTGGCGCCAGCAATGAATAGAAAAGCATTTTCGTTTGTCCCTTTGTTTTTCTCGAAACACCAATTGTCATCACTGCAAAAGTATATGCTGTAACAGTTGATATTGCTGCCCCGGTTATACCCAGCAGGGGAATAAGGAATAAGTTTAGTAAAACATTTATTGCGCCGCCGATAAGTGTTCGGACAAATGCAATTTTTGTAAGATTTTCTGCGATAAGGTACTGCCCGGAAGCAACCCCAAGTGACACAAAAATTCCACCCCAGATATAAATACTCAAAACAGGTGCAGCTTCCGCAAATTTGGCTCCATAGAGAATATTTATTATGTCTCCGGCAAAAATTGTTACAGGGACAGCAATTAATATCGCTGAGAGCGAGAGCAGGTCATACAGCTTTTGCAGCCGGTTCAGATAGAATTCGTTGCTGATTTTTCTTGCATTTATTATCGCGGGGAACAATGATGTTGTTATCGACATTGGTATAAAATACCACGCCTCACATATTCTTACTGCAGCCGAATAATAGCCGACGTCTTCCGCAGTAAGCATCTTGTTAATCATTATTTGCCCTGTTTTCATGTATATAGATACAGCAACTCCGGATAAAATTAAAGGCCACGAATCACGCAGCATCATCCCGGCAATGCTTTTATCGAAGGTCCATTCTTTAACAGAGAATCCCGACTGCCGGTAGATTAAAATAAGTCCTATGCAAAGAAAAAAACTTTCGAGAGCAACTGAGATTACAAACCAAATCAGCGGGAATTTAAATAACACAAAAATAATTTTCAGAATTGCCGAACCAAATAGTGAAACAGATAATGGTATTACGGACTTTTTTGATTCTACGCGTGATTGGAAGAAGAAGTCAATAACATTAAACGACTGGAAAAAAAATCCAAATGCAATCAATGCTATGAAAATTTTGATATAATCTTTATCCTGAAATAAAAAGGAAGCAATCACTGCTGCGAGAAGGGCTGCTGCTGCTCCGGTCAGCCTTAAGAGGAAGACAGTGCCCATAATCCCGCTTTTTTTTTCGGGAGTATTTACGAGTTCACGGACAGCCAGCCTGTCAAGTCCCAGAGATGCTAATGCTCCGAATAATGAAGATACACTGAGTGAATAGCTGTAATTACCGAACTGGTCGGGTCCAAGGTATCTTACAAGAATTATTCCAACGATAAAAGTGGTTAGAAGACGAAAGACCTTTTCAAAAACCATCCAGCTTGTATTAAGTAGATACTTTCTGAAGGCGCCGGATTTAAAATTCAGTTTAGTGCTCAATAATTTGAGAGACTTCCGTGTTTATTCAAAAACCGAAATATACATTCAGGAAAATTAAAAATTACTGCTTCAATATTTTTCTAATAGTTATGCGGGGGAAAAACGTTTTTGCCTGTTCTGATTTTTTTGGCTGGATTTTCATACTTTTACTATAATCTTTTAATAATATAATCTGGCTTATCAATATGCAGCTAATAATAAACATATACAGGTTTATCTTTGCCCGACCAGTATTTATAAGGTTTAATTATATGTTATATAATCTTGTCCTTAGAAGTATTGGCGTACTGAATTTTGAAAACAGTAAGGTCAGCGGTGAGAAAAATCTTATTGAGAAAATTTATCCTAAGTTATTGAGCAGCCGGAATCCTGTAATATTTGATGTTGGCGCTAATAAAGGTGATTTTGCTGCAAAGCTGTTCGAGCAGTTCATTACCTCACAATATCATGCTTTCGAACCGCATCCTGAAACTTTTTCGAAATTAATTTCCAATACTACGGGAACAAAAATTTTATGCCATAACCTGGCACTCAGTGATACTAAAGGTGAATTAATTCTATACGACAGGGCTGATATTAACGGATCACCTCATGCATCGCTCCATAAAGAAGTTATTAGCCATATTCATAAAAAAAACGTAACCGAAACAAAAGTAAAAGTTGAAACACTGGATGAGTTTTGTATTGCTAATTTGATACCTGCCATTGACATATTGAAAATCGATACTGAAGGAAATGAATTGCGAGTTTTGGAAGGAGCAAAAAATATGCTTTCTGAGAAGAAGGTCGTTTGTATTCAATTCGAATTTAATGAAATGAATATTATTAGCAAGACCTTTATGCGTGATATCAGGAAAGTTCTTACAGGTTATGAATTATACCGTTTACTTCCAGATTCATTGGTTAAATTGACAGATTACCCGGTGCATTCTGAGATATTCGCTTTTCAGAATATTCTTGCTGTCCGTTCCGATATTAAATTTTAAGAGATAGATTGATTTGGTGTTTTTGAAAATCAGGTAGTATTTTCCAAAAGGAATTACTGATAAGTTTATAAATGCTTTTACTAATTCTCTCCGATCAGAAGATTAATGTTCATCTCAAGAGGTTTTGAAGACTTTATGCCCATATAATATATTCTTAATCCCTCTTCATTCAGTAAGATATTCGGGTAATTGATCTTTTCAATTCGATCAGAGTCGGCTGTTAATTTATAAACCGGATTCAATGGCTCTTTCTGCCAGTTTATCCCGTCCAGCGAGTATGCAAATCCAAAAGCGTTGCTATGCAAAGTATTTGCATAGCACATAATAAAACCCGTTTCGGTTTTTGCAACAGAGCCTTTGATAATTCCGGGCTTTTCCCACTCGGCTTCGGGCTTCAGGATGGGTGTATTTTTAATTCTTGTAAATTTGTAACCATCTTCGGAAACTGCCAGCCCAATCCGATTATCATAGAATTCTGTTTTCCCTGAATAATATAAATAAAACCGGTTTTTAACTTGTAATATATTATCGGCAACAGGAAACCTGTCCCATTGATCCTGGGCGCCGCTAAATACGGGCTCCGAATGTTTTGTCCAATTAATGCCATCGGAGGAAATCGCAAGTCCCACATCCCATCTCGATGTTCTGTCTGCCCATCCGCCATAATACATTCTGTACTTATCTTTTACTTTAATTACAACCGGACTTGTCACACTCGACATATCCCACGTCCCGGAAGTACCCGGTGTTAGTACCGGACCTGATCTGTCCCTCAGCCAGTTTATACCATCAAGCGAGGTGGCATAATAGATATAGCCCACTCCATCCTGGCTCTTAACTTCAAACCACATCTTATAAATCCCGCCGTCGAAGATAACGCAGGGATAAGTCATTCCGGATTTTTCTTCGGGATTGTCGTCTTTGCTGAGAACAGGGTTGCCGGGGTAATCTTTTAATACATACTTTTTATGCGGTACCTGAATATCAATGAGAAGCTTTCTGTATTTTCCCAGTTTCAGGTCAAGAATAAAATTGGTCGGGATATGAATAAAATCGGGCAGTGAAAAATTCTTGGTGCCGCTGTAAAGTAAATTTCCCGAAATATCCTCAGTGTAAATGATAAGATTAAAAACAGTGTCAGTTATTTCCTCGAAGATAAATTCGTTTACGGAGCCCCTGGTTGAAAATTTCACTGTCTCGGTCATGTCGCTATTCGGGCCGTCAATTTTTGCGATTAATTTATGCGTGTTCGCAGGAAAAATGTTCCGGTCGAACTGGAAGCGCAGACTAAAAACGGCTTCGTCACCGACCGAAGATGGCGTTAAAATAAAATGCGATGCACTTAAGATGCTGATAATTAAAACTATTCCTATGACGGTTTTTTTCATTTAATTGTCTGAAAAGAGGAAAATACCTTAAAGAAAATTATGTGTGGTCCACTGAGTTTAGTCTATCCGAAACATAAGAAGAATATACGATATTTTAAAGAATAAAATCTTTTATACAGAAAAGCTATTTACTCTGATTCCTTTTGACAACAAGCGGATTTTCAGTATTTTTGCGGTGCACCCTTAGCTCAGTTGGTAGAGCAGTAGACTCTTAATCTATTGGTCGGGGGTTCGAGTCCCCCAGGGTGCACAAGTTTTTTTAGATAATTATTTTCTTTCCGGCAACTATTTCACCATTTTATTTTATAACCCTTATACATGCAATTATTATCAGAGATGAAAAGCCGCACAAAAAATAATAAGAAAAAAATCAGAATACCTTTACCCGGGCAGCGACCAAAGATAAAGGATTCCGCAAAAACTTACAGCAGGGCAAGGGAAAAAACCGCCTTGAATAAAGCCGGGAATTAAGGCTAATTTTATTTTCGGATTATTTTGCTTATATTTAAATGTTGCTTCAAATTTTCCTCAGAATGAGCACACCTAATTAATTTACATACAGAATGCTTCTTTGGTTTTTCCTTCTAAGTGCTCTGCAATTATTTACATACATAATATATCACAGGAAACTGTTATGAATATCTACATTGGGAATTTATCCCGGGAAACAACCGAAGGAGATTTACAGGAAATTTTCTCCGAATACGGAAAAATCAAAAGCGTCAAAGTTATTAAAGATATGTTCACAGGCGAATCCAAAGGATTCGGATTTGTTGAAATGTTCAGTCAGACTGAAGGTCAGAAAGCTATTGATGAATTAAACGCAGCAGAATTTGACGGCAAAAAAATCACCGTTAATGAAGCTCGTCCGAAAACTGATAAACGCACAGGCGGCGGCGGATTTGGCGGCGGCAGGAATAACCACAGCGGCGGAAGCGGCGGCGGATCACGTCATGGCAGAAGCGGCAGCGGCACAGGCGGCGGCGGCGGAAGAAGAAGCTGGTAATTTTTGAGATGGGGCGCTACGGCGCCCTTTTTTATTTCGCCCGTTTATTCACCTGAACTAAATACATTATCTCTTGTCTCCGTTTACCGAAGTCGCAAAATTGTCAATAGATTAGGATCCCAAAGAAACAAACTTGGAAAGTTCAATCTGCCCCGGGTATCCAGCGCCGTTTGGCAAAGCTTCCTCTTTTGGCAATCTGACAAATATCCTTTCTAAAATTAACAACGCTGCCTGAGAACGCGATATATTCCCTGTCCCTGATAATCCTTCCTATTCGAAATCATCAGTTCTGTTATTATTGCTATTAAAATAACGCATGGCTATAAAGCTTAATAAGTCCAAATGTAAAAAGAATAATTTACCTTTTCTTCCTATATTTAGCTCATGAGTGAATACATTTATGAACTGTTCGAACCCCTGCCGCGAAGCGGGCCCGGGAGCCGTGAATCCACCCTGAGGGCTCTCAGTAAAATTAATCTGGTAAACCACTCTCCGTACATACTTGATGCTGGCTGCGCACAGGGGAAGCAGTCTGAAACTCTATCCGGGATTCCCGGATCGGTGATTTTCGGCATCGATCTGCACACAGGTTTTCTTAAATTGATCAATCGAAATAATTTCCCTCCAATGCATGTTATCTGCGCTGATATGTCTGCGCTTCCATTTTCCCGCAGTTTATTCGATCTTATATGGGCGGAGGGTTCAATTTATAATATTGGTTTTCAACGGGGACTCTCGTACTGGTTTGATTACATAAAGCCCGGCGGATATATCGGCGTTTCTGAACTGACAAGGCTCAGGGATAATCCTCCGCAAGATTGCCGCGATTTCTGGGAGACCGAATATCCGGCGATCGGCAGTATCGATTCTAATCTTAGTATTATCAGGAACTGCGGTTACGAAATCATTGACCATTTTACCCTCCCTGATAGCGACTGGTTTAACGATTTTTATGACCGGATGCCTGAAATAATCACCGGACTCCGTCTAAAATACAGCGGTATCCCCGAAGCTCTGCAATTCTTTGACCTCAGTCTGAAAGAAATAGAAATTTTCCGTTCTTGTTCTGATTTCTATAGCTACGTATTTTATATTATGAAAAAATAAGCAGTTCACAACTTTATCACACAAGAATTTACAATTTATAAGGGGTTACCCAAAGTGCATGCATTTATAAAAATTTCAAAATCAGGAAGATTTATGAAATCCCTAATATTTTCACTTTCTCTTGCTGCCTTCGCGCCGGCTCAGACAAAAGATCAGGATATCGAAAAGAAAATTGACGATCTATTACAACATCTGACTCTCGAAGATAAAATTTCTCTAATAGCCGGAACAGGTTTTGCCTCACGGGAGATAGCAGAGTATGGGATCCCTGAGTTTAAAATGGCCGATGGTCCACTCGGAGTGCGATGGGATCAGTCCACGGCTTTTCCGGCGGGAATTTCGCTTGCAGCCTCCTGGGATCCCAAAATAACGGAGAGGGTTGGAATTGCTATTGGAAAGGAAACAAAAGCAAAAGGCAGGGATGTGATACTGGCGCCCTGCGTGAATATAGCTCGGCTGCCGATGGGCGGCAGGAATTTCGAGAGCTTCGGCGAGGATCCATTTCTTGCATCCCGGATGGCTGTTAGTTACATAAAGGGCGTTCAATCGGAAAGAGTTGCTGCGACTGTCAAGCATTTCGCCGTCAACAATCAGGAACACGAGAGGATGACAGTTGACGTTCAGGTAAGTGAACGTGCCCTGCGCGAAATATATTTTCCCGCATTCAAAGCAGCCGTTCAGGAAGCCGGAGTGCTCTGCGTAATGTCAGCTTATAACAAGGTAAACGGATTTTATGCAAGCGAAAATGATTTTCTGCTGAAAGATGTTCTGAAAGATGAATGGGGATTCAACGGGCTTGTGATGTCAGACTGGGGTGCGGTTCATTCGGATATACCGACATTCAAGGGAGGTCTCGATCTTGAGATGCCGGACGGCAAATATTTGAATAACGAAAATCTCCTCACGGGATTAGAATCCGGGGATTTGTCAGTTCAAACGCTTGATGATAAAATACGCAGGCTGTTACGGGTTATGTTTCATCTCGATCTATTTGAAAATCCGCACACAAAGGATACCGCTTCTGTAAGTACCGGTGAGATCAGAAAAACTGCACTTGACGCCTCTCTCGCCGGGATTGTCCTGCTTAAAAACGAAAATAATATTCTGCCGCTTAATTCCGCCGGAATTAAAAAATTAGCAGTAATCGGACCGAATGCAGCCAAAGCCAGAACAGGCGGCGGCGGCAGTTCATTGGTCAGTCCTTCCTATGAAATAAGTCCCCTTGAAGCTCTCAGGAAGGAATTCCCGGACGCAGAAATACTTTACGCACAGGGAGTTATTCTCGATGGCGATCAGAATCCGGTCCCTTCCGAATACTTATCTGGAAAGAATGGATCGGGAACAGGTATAAGAGCAGAGTTTTTCCAGAACATTGAACTAGCAGGCGAGCCTGTTTTAGTCAGGGAGGATCGGCAGATTAATTTCCAATGGCATAGCGGTTCTCCTGATGAACGCATTGAGAATGAAAACTACTCCATAAGATGGACCGGGTATCTGACTCCGCCGGTATCGGGAGAATATACGCTCAGTGTTACAAGCGATGACGGCATCAGACTATATATTGAAGGGAAGAATATTATTGATGACTGGAATGATCACGCTATGGAGAGCAGAACTGCCAAAGCAGTTTTCGAAGCCGGAAAAAATTACGAATTTGTTCTTGAGTACTATGAGAGAAAAGGGGATGCAGGGTGTATTCTTCAATGGCAGCAGCCTGGAATTGATCTGACACAGGAGGCAATACTTGCTGCCCGCGGCGCTGATGCAGTGCTATACTTCGGCGGTACTTCATTCAATTATGAGAGCGAGGGAAAAGACAGAGATGAACTTTATCTTCCCGAGGGACAGGATGATCTTATTACTGCTCTCTCAGCAGTGAATAAAAACACTATTGTCCTGCTCAATATAGGATCTCCGGTAATTATGAATCAATGGATTAATGATGTGCCCGGATTGATCATAGGCTGGTTTGGAGGTTCAGAAACAGGTTCAGCGCTCAGCAAAGTGATCAGCGGAGTCCATAATCCCGGCGGGAAACTACCGGTTACTTTTCCGGTTTCCTACGGGGACTGCTCCACATTTGAATCGTATAAGAGCGAAACAGGAATAACTTATTATACTGACGACATTTTTGTGGGATACCGTCATTTCGATGCCAAAAATATCCGGCCTCTTTTCCATTTCGGCTATGGCAAATCCTATACGGAATTTGCCCTGAGCGCTCCCTCAGCAGGGAAGACAACTTACGGCGCCGGGGAGAATGTGCTCCTGAAATGCAGAGTGAAAAATACAGGCAGTGTTGCCGGAAGTGAGGTCGTACAGATTTATATTTCAGCACCCGGAAAGGAAATCAGCAGATGCAGAAAAGAATTGAAATCTTTCAGTAAAGTATTCCTTCAACCCGGCGAAGAAAAAGAAATTGTTTTTGAGATCAATACCGATGAATTAAGATATTATGATGAGACTAAATCAGCCTGGAAACTTGAACCCGGTGATTATACGATTTTTGCGGGCAATTCTTCACGGAAAGAAGATCTTAAAAGCACCGCGATAAAAATAACGGAGAAGTAAGAAAAGCATATACGGGATTGAAGAAAAACTAAAATTTGATTACATTCTTTGGCGGTGCGGCGGGAACTGTTTTGTGAAATTAGAGGAGTTCATAAAGAATGTTAAGCAATAAGGATTTTTACGAGAGGATTGCAGCCGATTACGATAAAATGACGGCATTCGAACCGGCGATGAAAAGAGCATCTGAATTCTACATCCGCCTCGGAATTAAATCAGCCGCGAATGCAGTTGATTTCGGCTGCGGCACCGGAGTTGATTCAATCGCGCTTGCGGGTCTCGGTTATAATGTGATAGGGTTTGACCCGGCACCTGGAATGATTAGTCAGGCTAAAATTAATGCTGAAAGGCACGGAATGTCGGGAAAGGTCAATTTCCGCAGCGATAGTTTTTCTGCCTATAAATTTCCTGCGGCTTATAAAGCTGATCTTATAACATGCCGGGGTAACGTCCTGGCAAATCTTGATGGACGCAACCTGAACGCGTTTTTCCGGAAGGTGAAAAAGATCATTGCACCGGAAGGAATTCTTATTCTTCAACTTATCAACTATGTACCCATACTTGCAGAGAAAAAGCGGATCGTTAGTACCCGCATAACGGATGATAAGATTTTTGTGCGCTTTTATGATTTTGAGAAAAGCCGAACATTTTTTAACATAATGAGCATCGATCTTTCTGAACCGAAAAACACTGAAATCCTTTCAACGAGGATCTACCCCGTCACAGAAGATAGAATACTTGAATTATTAAAAATAAACGCGTTCCGCAATATCTATTTTTACGGGGATGTACAGCTCCAGCCTTTCAACCCGGAAAAATCTTCAGATCTTATTGTGACTGCCGCGGTGGTTTCGACTCCGCTCAACCACCACCCGAAGGCAATAAAAAATAATCAACCACCCGCTGCCTGAGCGGAGTCGAAGACAGCAACAAAAAAGTCCCAACAGCTTGAATGCTTAAAGGAATTGTCAGAGTGAATGAATGAAACGCATTGCAGGAATTTCCGTAACGGTGGTTTCGACTCCGCTCAACCACCGCCCGAGAACAACAAAAAATAATCAACCACCCGCTGCCTGAGCGGAGTCGAAGGCAGCAACAAGATGATACCGTATATGAATATGTTTATCAATATCGCAAAGAGCACATAATGGGCAGACTTATGAATTCAACTACTCTATCGGTATGAAAGGCTGGCTGTATATACTCGAATGTGCGGACGGCAGTTATTATACCGGAAGTACGAACAATCTTGAGTTACGGCTTGAGCAGCATCAGTCAGGGCAAGGGGCAAATCACACCAAAAAGCGGCTGCCGGTCAGGCTGGTTTACTTTGAAGAGTTCGACAGAATTGATGAGGCTTTTTACCGCGAAAAGCAGGTACAGGGCTGGAGCAGGAAAAAGAAAGAAGCTTTGATTGAAAGTCTGCCTGATCAGTTAAAGAAACTGGCAGAATGTATGAATGAAACCCATTGCAGGAATTTCCGTAACGGTGGTTTCGACTTCGCTCAACCACCACCCGAAGGCAATAAAAAATAATCAACCACCCGCTGCCTGAGCGGAGTCGAAGGCAGCAACAAGTTGGATAATTCAAAGCGATAAAATTTTCGTGAGCGTCTTTTCCTTTAATTGTTCGAGGCTTTCCTCAGCAAACATTTTATATGCCTGATCGCGGAGAGCGCCCCATTTTTCATGAAGGGGACACGGTTCATCAGTGCTGCATCCCGGAAATCCCAGAACACAGTTTTTGAAAACATCCAGCCCGTCAATTGCTTTTATTATATCGATAATTTTTATATCCGAAGGTTTTTTTGCAAGATAAAAACCGCCGTTTTTTCCTTTTTTCGAGCCGACAATCCCGCTATCGGTCAGTATCTGGAGAACTTTTGAAACGAATTCCTTGGGCGCTTTAAGTTCCTCTGCTACCTCTGATGCTTTGAATATCTTATGATTCTTTTTTATGGAGAGAAGAAGCACGGAATGAATTCCAAGCTCACATTTTTTTGATAAGAAAACTGTCATCCGATTATACCGTTTATATAAATAATTTTAATATAGTACATTACAGCAAAAAAAAATAAAATAAACCACGATAATATAAGAATTAAAATTCTGCTTAGATCATCGATACCATTTTTGCACTGAGGTAATGATGTGGTTTTTAAACCATAGCCGGGCAGTTCAATTCCGAAACAACTTCTTGCATTAATCAGCCGGGGAAAGCAACGTCATTTACCAGTCAGTTATTAAATGAACAAGAAGGGCGCTAAATTTACTCGTCAGTAAAAAATACTGCAGGAAAAGGCGGGCTTCTTAATAAATTGAACCAAAAGTTATAGCTATCCGTGTCTGGTCAGAACAATTCTGATTCTTTCAGTTTATTATGAATTTAACCTTAATTTTGTTTTAATTATAAGTTAAGTTTTTGAAAAATTATTTGATCTTATATGCTCAGTAAAGAAATACTCGAAAAAGCCGCGAAAATAAAACTGGTTGTCACCGATGTTGACGGTGTACTGACCGATACAGGCACTTATTACACAGCCGATGGCGAAATGATGAAACGATTTTCGATACGGGACGGAATGGGCGTGGAAAGGCTCAGGTCATTTGCTGAAATTGAAACTGCTATAATCACTGGTGAGAACACGGAAGTGGTAACAAAAAGAGCGCAAAAACTTAAGATAAAGGAAGTTCATCTTGGTGTTAAAAACAAAGTAGCGGCGATGTCTGAACTTGTGAAAAAACTTGGACTGGATTTTACAGAGATTGCATATATCGGCGATGATACAAATGACACTGAGGTTATGCGGCTTGTTGGACTTTCGGCATGTCCTTCCGATGCGACATCATTTGCAAAAAATTCTGCTGATATTATTGTCGAAAGTCCCGGAGGTCATGGCGCCTTCCGCGATTTAGCCGAAATAATTATTGCATCCAAAGCATTTATCAAAGAATAATATTCCGGATTTCAACATCAAATATCTCAGTAATAATGCACGGGTTGTAAAGTTGCCTGCTGAATTATTTTTTCGGGAATCACATCGCTGAAAAATTTCCTTTTACGGCCTTTTACGAAAACAGTTTTTATCATCGTTTTCAGTTGATTACCGGAAAAATCAATAAGTACTCCCTGAGCAAGATTATCATCACCGTTATCAACCGATGCTCCTGCATTCATAAGCCTTATATCTTTTCTGTAATATTCTTTCATTTCGTGGCTGTGTCCATGCAGAACTAATTCAACTTTATTATTTCGGAAAAATTCCAGAATTGCTTTTTTACCTCGTAATTTCAGTGTGTGGCTCTCCAATCGGCTCCATACAGTTGTTTGCGGAGAATTTGCCTCATTGGTTTTTTTATAGAAATGGTGATGAACAAGAGCAATGACCGATTTATGCAGACTGCCGGATTTTTCGAGAAGATTTTTTGCTGTTTCAAGCTGCTCCTTCTGAATTTTCCCATTCGAAGCGAAAGGATTTTTAAATCGTGAATATTTTGCCACAGAGTTGAAAGCTACAATCGAATAATCGCCGATAGTTTTTACGAAGGGGAAAATAGTGTCTTCATGGAAGCTATTCACAAAAAGCTCGGAAAAGTGATCTCTGAATTGTCTTACTTTTTCTTCATAATTCACAGAAAGACATTTTGAGGGAAAATTAAAAATATCAGTCGCCCTCTGCACCCCGCCAAAAATATCATGATTGCCTATAGTTACAGTGGTTTTTTCCGGATCAAGAAGCCCGAACCTTGAAAGCATTTTCCGGAAGATAAAATAATCTTCTTCGGAAGAATTATCTGAAATATCCCCCGTAACAACCAAATGATCGAAACCCTCTCTGAGCATTTCACGAAGAAGGTCCTGAGTTTTCAGGATATTATTCTTTTTAAAAACCAGATCGAAATGCAGATCCGAAATGTGAGCAATTTTCATATCAGCCGGATTTTTGGAAGCGAAATTAGTGCGCCAATATTAAGCCAGTTTTACCCCAGTATTATGTATTTATTATCAGATTCACGTTTAACACAAAGTTAATTATCACGTAATATTGGCTTAATATCTGAGATGAAAAAATTATTAAAATTTGAGTTGTTAAAAATTCGGGACAACAGGAAGTTGAAAAAGAAAGTTCTTTTAATCTGCGGCTCAATAAATCAGACAACTCAGATGCACCAGATTGGTGAAAATCTGAAGGAAGAATACGAATGTTATTACACACCCTATTATGGGAGCGGTTACATCAATATGCTTGTGGAGATGGGATACCTGAATTTTTCTATACTCGGTAAAAAAATGGGTGAAAAAACCTTGAAATATCTCATTGAGAATAATCTCAGTATTGATATCAGAGGAGAGGATAATGAATATGATCTCGTTTTTACCTGTTCCGACCTCGTCGTACCAAAGAATATAAGACACAGCCGGATAATTCTGATCCAGGAGGGAATGACCGACCCCGAAAATTTCTTCTACTATATGGTCAGGTATTTTTCATTCCCAAGATGGATTGCAAGCACATCAACAACCGGGCTATCTGATGCGTATGATCTTTTTTTCGTTGCATCCGAAGGATACCGGGATTTGTTTCTGAAAAAAGGTGTGAAGCCATATAAAATCAAGGTTACCGGAATACCGAATTTCGATAATGTCCGGCAATATACCGAGAACAATTTCCCTTATAAAGATTATGTAATGGTTGCAACAAGCGACTGCCGCGAGACCTTCAAATATGAAAACCGCAAAAAAACAATTATGGATGCGCTGAAAATTGCAGACGGGCGCCAACTGCTTTTCAAATTTCATCCAAATGAAAATCACAGCCGTGCTGCCAGAGAAGTGGAAAAATATGCTCCGGGTGCAATTCATTTCAGCGAAGGCAATACAAATCATATGATTGCTAATAGCAGTGTCCTTATCACAAAATTCTCAACGGTTGTTTTTACGGGGATTGCACTTGGAAAAGAGGTGTATTCTGATTTTGATATTGAATTCCTCAAAAGGCTTACTCCCATTCAGAACGGAGGCAAATCTGCTGAAAATATCGCAGGCATGGTCAAATCTCATATGTATAGAAGTATGACTGCCGCAAATACACTTTTAACAGGGTACCGGCAGGCTCTTTCAACACACTAATAGCTCAATATTAAACAGAATGAATATTTTAACGGTAATACAGGCACGCACAGAATCAACACGGCTGCCAAATAAAGTTTTTTTATCTCTTGCCGGCGCTCCTTTGTTGCAGCGTCAGCTTGAACGGGTTCAGGCATCCAGGCTTTCCGGAAAGGTAATTGTTGCCACAACAGAAAACAGGAGCGACAATACTATTGAAAAACTTTGCAATCGAATCGGCACAGAAGTTTTCAGAGGTGATGCCGATGACCTGCTCGACAGGCATTATCATGCGGCGCTTAAATACAAAGCTGATGCTGTAGTTAAAATTCCCTCAGATTGCCCGCTAATTGATCCGGGTATTATTGATTGTGTAATTGGGATGTTTATCAGATCCGGTAACAAGTACGACTACCTTAGTAATCTTCATCCTGCAAGTTTTCCCGACGGTAACGATGTTGAGATAATGTCGTTTAAATCGCTCGAAAACGCCTGGCATAATGCAAAAGAAAGCTATGAAAGAGAACACACTACCCCTTATCTATGGGAACATCCTGAAATTTTCAGAATCGGCAATTATTTATGGGAGGGCAGCGAGGATCTTTCAATGAAAATGAGGTGGACAATAGATTATGAAGAGGATTATCTTTTTATCCGTTCTGTATATGATGAACTTTACCCGGGAAATAAAAATTTCGGGCTCTACGATATTTTGAATCTGCTTGAAAGAAAACCCTACCTCAATGAGATAAACAAAAAGTATGCCGGCAGATACTGGTACGAAAATCATCTTTCTGAATTAAAAACAATTGAAAATTATAAAGCGCAATATAGAAAGGTTGTTAATGGCTTCGAACAATTATGAAATTATGGAAAAACGCGCCTTAGCCGTAAGAGAGCATATAATCAGGATGTCAGGTTGCGGCGGATGCTTTATCGGTGCATCGCTTTCATGTGCGGATTTGCTGGTCTATATCTATTCGGATTTCCTTCGTTTCGATCCCGCTGATACTTTAAACCCGGGCAGGGATTACTTTCTGCTTTCAAAGGGACACGATGTACCCGCCTTGTACGGGGTTTTTGCAGAACTGGGCATTATCGATGCTCTCAGACTGAAAGATCATGCAACCACTAAAGACAATATATACTGGCACCCAAATAGAAATATTCCGGGTGTTGAATATTATTCCGGTTCGCTCGGTCATCTGCTTTCAGTTGCAATGGGAATTGCCTGGGATCTGAAGATAAAAGATAACAGTAACCGGGTAATTGTTCTGCTCGGCGATGGTGAACTTAATGAAGGCAGCGTTTGGGAAGGACTCCTTGTTGCCGCTGCCAAGAAATTGGATAATCTGCTCATTATTATTGACCGCAACCATTTCCAGGCAAATATGAGGACTGAAGAACTTACTCCGCTGGAACCGCTTGAAGCGAAATTTGCTGCTTTCGGATGCGAGGTTATCCGGGTAAAAGGTCACAGTTTTACTGATCTTGATAAAGCCTTCAGTAAGTTTCCGTTTTCCGGTGGAAAACCTTCCGTTATTATTGCCGATACAGTGAGGGGAAAAGGGCTTCCGAGCATTGAGGAGAGGGCTGACCGCTGGTTTGCAAAATTTTCGGACGACGAAGTTGAATCATTAATTGGAGAGCTGCATGGGCAGGAGAATGCCCGAATTCATTCAGAAATAATTATTGCCAGATAAATATGACTTACGAAGAAGAACTTAAAAGAATTTGTGACAAAGACAGCCGTGTATTAGTTATGACCGCTGAAAATCGTGCGGCTATAAGGAATCTCCCGGAAATGCTTGGTGACCGTTTTATTGATGTCGGTATCGCTGAGCAGACAATGGTTGGTATGGCTGCAGGACTTGCGCTTATGGGCAACAGACCCGTTGTTCACGCTTTAGCCGCATTCCTGACGATGCGCGCTTTCGAATTCATACGCACTGATATTGGCATTTCGGGTATGCCTGTCAAACTTGTCGGCAGTGTAGCCGGATTTTTATCCGATGCAAATGGTCCTACCCATCAGGCTATTGAGGATATTTCAATTATGAAGGGTATCCCTGGTATGAATGTTTTCTGCCCGGCTGATATATCGGAATCTGTGGAAGCACTCGAAGATATAATAACTGATGATAGCCCCTGGTACATAAGATATAATCCCCTAAAAGAAGTTTACAAACATGAACCGGTAATAAAAGGTAAAGCTGAACTGATCGGAAACGGTAAAGATGTTGGGATTTTTGTTTATGGAACACTTTTTTCCACTGCATTAAGAGTTAAAGAAATTTTGGAAAGCGCTGGTTTGGGAGTGTCTCTCTTAAACGTCAGGTTCATTAAACCTTTCGATACTGAAAAAGTCCATCAGATACTTACCGGATGCGGGACAGTCGTCTGTATTGAAGATCATTTTTCCGAAGGGGGTTTCGGTTCGGTACTTGCCAATTTTTGTTTTCAAAATAGTATTAACAGAAAAATAATTAACATAAATCTTGGGGAGAAATGGTTCAAACCTGCCCTCCTTGATGATGTGCTCGCCTATGAAGGGTTCACACCGGAAGAAATATCCCGGAAAATTTTACTATCAACAGGTAAAAAATATGTTTGAGTCAAACGTAAGAACTAAACCGCTGATCACGAATTTTACAAATTCGGAATTATACTACGACAGGTCGAAAAAACTGATCCCCGGTTATACACAGACAATGGCAAAGGGTCCTACTCAATATGTCAACGGAGCCTCCCCGAAATACCTTCGAAAAGGTAAGGGTTCAAAGGTGCGTGATGTGGATGGCAATGTGTTTATAGATTACAATATGGCAATCGGTCCCCTTTCTCTCGGTTATTCCTACGACAGAGTTGATGCCGCAATACTATCACAGCTTGCCGACGGTATAACATTTTCAATGATGAGTCCGCTCGAAGTTGAAACAGCGGAATTAATAAGGGAATTTATCCCAAATGCCGAATCTGTAAGGTATGGAAAAACAGGCGGTGACGTTACTACGGCAGCAGTAAGATTAGCCCGCGCATATACCGGCAGAAAAAAAATTCTCTGCTGCGGATATCATGGCTGGCATGACTGGTATATTGGGGTTACTGCAAGAAACCATGGTGTACCCGAAGAAGTAAGGGATCTCACCTATACGTTTAACTATAACGATCTTGAGGGTTTTGCTGCAAGCATAGATGAAGAGACTGCTGCAGTCATTCTTGAGCCCGTCGTTTTTGAGGCGCCGAAGAATAATTTCCTTCATGAGATTGAAAAATTATGCAAAGAGTATGGAGTCCTGCTCATATTCGATGAGATGTGGACAGGATTCAGAATGAGCCTCGGAGGAGCGCAGAAATATTTCGGAATAACGCCTGATCTTGCTGTTTATTCCAAAGCCATCGCTAACGGAATGCCTCTTTCTGTAATCACGGGGAGGTATGAGATAATGTCTTTGTTCGAAGAACAGGTTTTTTTCTATACAACATTTGGAGGTGAAGCGCTCTCACTTGCTGCCGCAAAGGCAACAATGGCGGAACTTAAAGAAAAGAATGTGCCTGCTCATCTGAACAAAATCGGAGCATTGCTAAAGGATGGTTATAACAGTATTGCCGCCTCACTTGGTCTCGATTTTACAAAAGCAGTTGGTTATAACTGGCGTTCGATGGTGACATTCAGCAGCGAAGCCGGAGATCCTCTGCTTATGAAGTCTTTTGTTCAGCAGGAAATGATTTCGAGGGGAGTCCTTTGGGGCGGATATCATAATATCAGCTATTCTCACTCTGAAAAAGATGTTGACTATACACTTGGTGTTTATGAAATTGCTCTTAAGCTGCTAAAAAACAGCCTCTCAGAGGGTAGTCTGCGCGCAAGTATCAGAGGATTGCCTGTTCAGCCGGTTTTCAGAAAAACAGAAAATTTTAATATGCGTCCGGTATTAAAATGACAACAAAATTATTCGATCTTTCCGGAAAAACCGCTATTGTAACCGGAGCTATAGGGCTTATTGGAAAAGAACACTGCTATGCGCTCGCTGAATCAGGCGCCAGTATCGTGGCAGCAGATATTGATGCTGATGCAGCCGGGGATTTTGCAGGGAGCCTTCCAACACCCTCTATGGGCTGTTACCTCGATGTGACAGATAAAAATTCTGTTCTAAGTTTATTGGAGAAAGTTGCTGAGCGCTTCGGGAAGATTGACATTCTTGTGAACAATGCTGCTATTAATGATAAGTTCGAAAATCCGTTGAGCCAGCTCGAACTCTCCGCTTTTGAAAATTACCCTTTGGAATTGTGGCAGTCTTCAATTGATGTCAATCTGACGGGAGTTTTTCTTTGTACGCAGGTAATAGGAACACATATGGCACAGAATAGAAACGGCAGCATCATTAACATTGCCTCTACTTATGGGGTCGTTGCTCCTGATCAGGCGCTATATGTGGATAATAAGGGAAGAAGGGCTTTCTATAAACCGCCTGCGTATTCCGCAACTAAAGGCGGGGTGATTGCTCTGACAAAATTCGCAGCTTCTTACTGGGGTGAAAAAGGGGTAAGAGCAAATGTTTTAAGTCCCGGCGGAGTCGAAAATAACCAGGATGATTTTTTTATTAATAACTATTCACTGCGGACACCTCTCGGTCGGATGGCAAAGCCCGGTGACTATAAGGGAGCGCTTATTTTTTTAGCTTCAGACGCTTCTTCTTATATGACCGGCGCAAATTTGATTGTTGATGGAGGCTGGACATGCAGATAAGGAGTTTTTATGTTTAACGACAGACTTATAAAAAGAGCATCTTCCATAAAACTTATGGTCACGGATATTGACGGCGTTATGACCGATACCAGTATTTATTATTCTTCCGATGGCGAGGAGCTAAAAAGATTTTCTGTCAGAGATGGTATGGGCGTAGAAAGGCTCAGGAAATTTGCAAATATCGAGACTGTTATCATGACCGGGGAAAATTCCGATATCGTTCTCAGAAGAGCAGAAAAACTGAAAATCAGAGATGTTTATATGGGTGTAAAAAACAAAGCCGATCTTTTTCCTGAAGTGGCGGAGATATTTGGCGTCAGTTTCGAAGAGATAGCATATATCGGCGATGATACAAATGATATCGAAGTGATGAGGCTTGCCGGACTTTCAGCCTGCCCTGCTGATGCCACTTCTTTTGCCAAAGCAGTCGCTGATATTGTAGTTGAAAGCAAAGGAGGTAGCGGAGCTTTCAGGGATTTTGCCGAGTTTATAATTTCGGCTAAAACTCTCGTAAATAAATCAGATGAAAAAGAATTAGTTCACAGAGGAATACTATGAGCAAGGTTAAAATAGGTGATAAGTTTGTCGGCGCAGGCGAGAAATGTTATATAATTGCCGAAATTGGAATTAACCACAATGGTTCACTCGATCTGGCAAAAAAACTTATAGACGGCGCTGTCTTTGCAGGCTGCGATGCTGTCAAGTTCCAGAAGAGAACACCGGAGATATGCGTCCCGCGCGATCAATGGGATATTGAAAGGGATACTCCTTGGGGCAGGATGACTTACCTGCAATATCGACATAAAGTAGAATTCGGGGAAAAAGAATATTCCGAAATAGACAAATACTGCGAAGAAAAAGGCATTCACTGGTTCGCTTCGCCCTGGGATGAAGAGGCTTTTGATTTTCTCGAAGAGTTTAAACCTGTTACGCATAAACTTGCTTCTGCTTCTCTCACCGATACTGTACTCCTGAAAAAAGCAAGAGAATCCGGCCGACCAATAATCCTTTCAACAGGAATGTCAACTTTAGACCAGATTGAAGAGGCTGTAGGTATTCTTGATGTCGAAAAACTTCTTCTTGCTCAGTCAACTTCAGCATATCCCTGCAATCTCGATGAGTTGAATCTGAATGTAATTCACGAATTCCGTAAGACTTACCCAAATATTCCGGTCGGTTATTCAGGACATGAAACCGGGCTGGCTCCTACTTTGGCGGCAGTTGCCCTGGGAGCTTCATTTATTGAAAGGCATATTACCCTCGATCGTGCAATGTGGGGGACAGATCAGGCTGCCTCCGTGGAAATCGGCGGATTTTTTAAGCTCGTAAAGGATATCCGCGATATCGAAAAGGCCCTCGGAGACGGCAGGAAAAGAGTTTATAAGAGCGAAGAAAATTCTATGAAAAAATTAAGAAGAGTTAACAGCATTAATAAAATGGCGGTGAATCTATAACGGATGGAACAATATCTCATTTCGGTTTTCAGCGGTCTTTCCGGCACTGAAATTATTTCATACGGATTGATAATATTTTCAGCTTTTATATTCGTGCTGCTTGAAAGATTTATACCATATAATAAGGGGCAAAAACTCTTTCGCGATGGGTTTTTCGATGATCTGGCGTTTTATACAATTGCGCAGAATTATATACTCAGCATAATTATTTTCTCGGTGATTTTCCGTGTTTTTCAGGGTTCAGGTAACGGCGCTTCTGAAAGCCTTTTAGATGGGGTTCCGATCTGGATACAGTTATTATTTTTTACCGTAAGTCACGATTTCTATATCTATTGGATGCACAGGTGGCAGCATAAAAACCGCTATCTCTGGAGAATTCACGAAGCCCATCATTCACCTTCAAAAGTTGATTGGCTCTCAGGCTCCCGTTCCCATGCCCTTGAGATACTTATCAATCAGACAATTGAATTTGCACCGATTGTGCTTTTGAGCGGCTCTGTGGAAGTGATAGCGTATAAAGGAGTTATTAGCGCCGTATGGGGTATGTTTATCCACTCAAATATTGATGTCAATAGCGGAAAACTTCGTTTTTTTATCAATGGTCCGGAAATGCACCGCTGGCATCATAGCATGGGTAAAGGCAGGAATAATAATTTTTCGACAAAATTTGCCATTTGGGATTGGATGTTTGGAACTGCTTTTTTACCCGACACTATGAAAGCAGATATTTACGGCTTAAAAACTTATTTCCCTAAAAATTATTTTTCACAGACGATATTTGCTTTTCGAAAATTTAAACCTTTCAGGAAAAACCCGGAGAAGGCAGGTATAGCCTGATGCCCTGGATTTTACTTGTAATTGCCGGAATTTTGGAGATCGGCTGGGTTCTTAGTCTTAAATTTTCAGAGGGCTTCACAAAACTGATTCCTACTATTACTTATGCCATTTTTGGCTTTTTAAGTGCGTTTTTCTTCTCGAGCTCATTAAAGAATATTCCATTGGGTATTGCTTATTCCGTATGGATGGGTATTGCTGTTGTCGGTACGACATTTGCCGAAATTTATATTGAAAGCGGAAGTAAACTTACTATCTCTCCTTACCGGCTCGTATTTACACTTATGATTGTGCTTGGTGTTATGGGTCTCAAATTATCAACTATTGCAGGAAAAAATTAATATGGAAAAATTCAACCTTAAAGAGCTGATAGAAAACCGTTATCCCGGTTTTATGAAATATCCGGCATTATTGCGCAGACTTTTTGTCCTTGCAGCCGAGAAAACGATGCGATCTGCCGATATAAATAAGTTTTTGGAGAAGAACAGTGAAATTCGGGGCATGGCTTTTATAGATGAAATTTTCGATTTCCTGAATTTCTCATTTTATGTTTCACACAAGGACAGTCAGAAAATACCATCCGAGGGGAAAGTTGTTCTTGTTGCAAATCACCCGATTGGTTCACTTGATGGACTTGCTCTTCTGAGAGCAGTGTATAATATCAGGCGCGATGTGAAAATTGTGGCAAACGATATCCTGATGCAGATTGATAATCTCAGGGAATTGTTTTTACCTTATAATATCGAGAAGATATCGGCACAGAAACAAAATATCAGGGCTATTCAGGCTGCTCTTGAAAACGAAGAAGCTGTAATTATTTTTCCTGCCGCCGAAGTTTCTCGGTTAAGAGGTATTAGAATAGTTGATAAAAGATGGAATAAAGGTCCGGTTTATTTTGCCCGTAAATTTAATGCTCCTATTCTTCCTGTTTTCGTTAAAGCAAGAAATTCCGCATTCTTCTATTTATTCTCTGCAATAAATAAACCTGTCTCGCGGTTACTTCTTCCCAGGGAATTATTCAATAAGAAGAACAAAACTATAAAATTTGTTATCGGTGAACCGATTCCGGCGAAGGTTTTTGCTGCAGGCTATATTGATGACAGAATCCAGATCAAACTGCTCAAAAAGCACGTTTATGATATCGGGAAGAACAGACAAGGAGTGTTCCTGACTGAAAAAAATATCATTCATCCGGTTGAAAAGAAAATTCTCAAAAAAGAACTGGACTCCTCTGAATTACTCGGTATTACTCCCGATCAGAAAAAAATAATCCTTGCTGATATGGAGAATGCTCCCAATGTAATGAAAGAAATTGCCAGACTAAGAGAAATTACATTCAGGCGTGTCGGCGAGGGAACAGGCAGAAAACTTGATATTGACTCCTACGACAGATACTATAAGCACATTGTTGTCTGGGATGAAAAAGAATTGGAAATAGTCGGCTCATACAGAGTGGGAATCGGAAGGGAAATAACTGAGAACTTCGGGGCAGCCGGATTTTACACCTCAACACTTTTTGAATATTCAATGCCGTTCGAAGTTAAATTATCAGAAACTGTTGAGTTAGGCAGAAGTTTTGTTCAGAAAAAATATTGGAATACTAATGCACTGCATTATCTCTGGCTGGGAATAGGTGCGTTTCTCGCAAAATATAATGAAGTTAAATACCTTTTCGGGGGCGTAAGCCTGAGCGCTTCTTATCCCGAAAACATAAGAAAGATGATAGTCTTTTATTTCAGGAAATGGTTTCCGGCTGAAACCGAAATGGTGAGGGCAAAAAACATTTTTTCTATTGATAAAGTAGCCGAAAAAGAACTCGATGCAATTTTTATCGGCAAAAACAGAAAGGAAGATTATAATATTCTCAAAAACCAGCTTCGTCCTTTTGGACTGACAGTCCCGGTACTCTACAAACACTATACCGAACTCGGCGAAGATGGCGGCGTTAAATTCCTTGCTTTCGGCGTTGACCCTGATTTCGAGAATTGCATTGATGGTTTAATTTTTATTCAGCTAAATCAATTGAAGAAAGAAAAGTGGGAAAAATATATTCAGCCATTCCTTCCAAATCCTGTGGAAAAAACCCGGCTTGAATTGATAGCATAAATGTGCCGCATTCATTTACGGTAAAAATTACGTAAAAGCCGAAATATTTTTGATAAAATTCCGGCATAGCCTAAGCCGCTTAAATATCAGAGACGTCCGTGGCATATATTTTCCCTTTGGTTTTAATACTATCGAGACTCTGATCAGGCTGATTCTGAACTTATTGCAATAAGGAAGTTTTACTGATCAGTCTCAGGACCTCAAAGCAAGCCCATAGATTTATCCGCCAAATCCTGTTTGGAAACTCAACAGAATTACCGATTATCTCGCATTTTGCTTGTTTGTTTCAAAAAATCAGGATAATTTTCGATATCTGGATACTTTATAAACAATTAATGCAGGTATCAAATGAGTCTCAGTCTTATTGCAAAAAGTATTAAACCTTCACCGACTTTAGCGCTGAATGAAAAAGCGGCAATTTTACGCGAAAAAGGCGATCCGGTTATCCATTTAGGCGGCGGTGAACCAAAAAGCAAAGCCCCGATAGACGCACTTATCGCGGCTTCTTCTAATCTTAATTCCGGTGAGATCCGCTATGCTCCGGCAGACGGCACTCCCGATATGAAAAGAGCGGTTATCCGTTTTATGGAGGAAAATTATCACAGAAAATTTGCTCCCGAAAACATTATTGTTTCCGGCGGCGCAAAGCAGGCGATTATGGTCGCACTCCATGCAATCCTTAATCCGCAGGAAGAAGTTATTTTTCCATCCCCATACTGGGTTAGTTATCCTGATATGGTCAGGCTGGTAGGCGGTATTCCCGTTCCGGTAAAAGCTGAGGATGGTTCATTCTATCCTAGGCTGAAAGATATTGCCGACAGGGTTACATCCTATACCCGTGCCATTATAATCAACAGCCCGAATAATCCGTCAGGCGCAGCTTATTCCGAAGAATTTATTGCTGAGATTGTGGAATTCTGCGAAAAGA
The DNA here is from genome assembly GCA_021740915.1 of Ignavibacteriales bacterium. Taxonomy (GTDB): domain Bacteria; phylum Bacteroidota; class Ignavibacteria; order Ignavibacteriales; family Melioribacteraceae; genus JAIOYW01. The sequence continues at coordinate 270,665 of JAIOYW010000003.1, forward strand.
AAAACATCTGGCTGATAATGGATGATATTTACCAGAAATTACTGTTCGATAATAAAAAGCCGCTGATCTGCTATGATTACGCAAAAGATCTTTCCGAAAATTCGAAGCTGATAGTTATCAACGGCGTTTCGAAAATGTATGCGATGACGGGCTTCCGGATAGGCTGGGCAGTCGGCAACAAAAAAGTTATCGAGGCGATGTCCAATATTCAGGGGCATCAGACCTCGGGACCATCGGTACTTCTGCAGAAAGCTGCTATCGGTGCGCTCAACGGGATCCAGAACAGCGTCGAAAATCTGAGAGTAACCCTTGAGAATAACCGTAATATTATGATAGCTCGGCTTAAAGCCTTTGAGGGCGTAAAAGTTTACGTCCCCGACGGAACATTCTACACTTTTGCGGATTTCAGCAATTACGGCAAGGATTCCAACAAACTCTCAAAATTCCTTATCGATAAAGTTATGGTGCTCACTGTTCCCGGAGCCGAATTCGGAATGGAAGGATTCCTCCGGTTAAGCTACTGCGGTGCGGTTAAGGAAATAACCGAGGGAATTGAAAGAATGAAATGGGCGCTCGATCTTAACTCGCCCAACGAGCTTTACATCGGCGAAAGAAAACTTGTGAGGGACTGGGCATGAGCAAGTATCTTGAATTTAATACTCCCGCTACAAAGGAAGCTCAGGAGCTGGCTTCCGATTACAGGCTTAAAAATCACGGTTTTAATTATCTCGACCGCGTTTACTGGAATCTTCCGACTCCCGCTCTTTATGAAGAGATAGTTTTCAGGAACGAAGGAAAAGTTGCCGCTGATGGTCCTATCCTTGTTAACACCGGAAAACACACTGCACGCGCAGCGGCGGATAAATTTATTGTTAAAGAACGAAGCACCGAAAATAATATATGGTGGGGCGAATATAACCGTCCAATCACACTGGAGAATTTTAACCAGATATACGCGAGAGTGGAAGCATTTCTGCAGGGTGAGGAATTATTTGTTCAGGACTGTTTTGCCGGAGCCGATCCCGATTACAGAATGCCCGTGCGTATTATTACCGAAAAAGCCTGGCATAGTCTTTTTGCACGGAATATGTTCCTTACAACCGGCGACCGCGAAACCCTGAAGAAATTCGTACCCGAGTTCAAACTGATTGCCCTGCCGGGATTCAAAGTAGATCCCAAAATTGACGGAACAAGGACTGAAACAGGTATTATTATTGATTTCTCCACAAAAACGGCAATTGTTGCAAATTCGCTTTACGGCGGTGAGATCAAAAAAGGGATTTTTACGGTTCTCAATTTTCTGCTCACTTTCCAGGATGTGCTTCCGATGCACTGCTCGGCTAACGTCGGGGATAAAGGCGATGTGGCTTTGTTTTTCGGATTAAGCGGCACTGGTAAAACTACACTCTCTGCTGATCCGAAACGCCGGCTTATCGGAGATGATGAACACGGCTGGAGCCAGGAAGGCGTATTCAACTTTGAAGGCGGCTGCTATGCAAAAGTTATCAGACTTTCCGAAGAAGCTGAACCGCAGATTTTTTCGGCTACAAAAAGATTCGGCACTATTCTCGAGAATGTTGTCTTCGATCCGGTCACACGGCATATCGATCTTGATGACGATATGATCACTGAAAATACACGCGCCTCTTACCCGGTAAATTTCATTCCTAATGTTATAAGTCAGGGATACGTGAGAACACATCCGAAAAATATCATATTCCTTACGTGCGATGCCTCGGGTGTTATGCCTCCGATAGCGAGGCTTAATCCTGCACAGGCGCAGTATCATTTTATCAGCGGATATACATCAAAAATAGCCGGTACTGAAATAGGACTCGGGATTGAACCGCAGATCACTTTCAGCGCATGTTTCGGAGCGCCTTTTATGGTGCGTCATCCTTATGATTACGCCACAATGCTTAAGCAGCGGATGCTCAAACATGACGCCAACTGCTGGCTGGTAAATACCGGCTGGGTCGGCGGCAGGTTCGGCGTTGGAAAACGTATCAGCATCAGGCATACACGAAATCTGCTTAATGCCGCACTCGAAGGGAAGCTCGAAAATGTTGAATTTCGTAAGGATAAATTATTCGGATTTGAAGTGCCGCTTACTTGTCCCGAGGTTCCGGCGGATGTGCTCGAACCCTCTAATTCATGGGGTAATAAGGAAGAATACTGGATGAAATATGATGCTTTGGCTTCGAGATTTATCGAAAACTTCAAACTTTATTCTGAAGGCTGTTCCGATGAAGTGAAGCAGGCAGGACCCGTAAGGCTGAAAAAGGGCTGATGTTTTAATCCCGTTTAAGGCACATAGGCAGCAGCGCTAAAAGAATTTGTGTTTTTGACTCCTGTGTGCCTTTAAGGGAAATTATCTAAAGATATTCTGCCAGAACCTGATCTGAATAATTAGCAAGCGCCGACTGCAATTCTTTGTTTAAGGATATTTTCGAAGAATTGGCTTCTTTTCTTTTAATAAAATACTTGCCGTTAAATTTTCCTGCATCAGGATCAGATGCAAGATAAACCGAAGTAGCGGCGCCTTCGGCAAGAGTTCCTCCAGTCATTTTGAACCCGGTCAGCAGCAGTTTAGTGCTTATTACACCGGGGTGCAGGCAGTTTACCGAAAAGTTATCCTGATAAAGCTGTCCGGCGAGGTAATACGTAAACAGCACATTTGCAAGTTTTGAATTAGCATAGGCAGTATATGCGGAGAATGAATCCACATCATTTATTCTGCTTATGTCCAAAGATGCGCGCTGATGCGCTATCGAACTTACATTGATTATTCTCGGTTCGCGGCTCAGTCGCAGAGAGGAAACCAGTTTCATTGTAAGCACATAATGCGAAAAATGGTTTACAGCGAATGTCATCTCAATTCCCGATGAGTTCAGTTCAAAGTTATTCATATAGATTCCGGCATTATTAAGCAGAACATCAATTACCGGGTACTCGGCCTGAATGCTTTCCGCCATTTTTGCAGTGTCTTCGAATGAAGATAGATCGCAGACAGCTTTGCCGAGTTTTGCCCCGGGCAGCAATCCCCTTATTTCTTTGATCGCGGTATCAACTTTTGTTTCATTTCTTCCGTGGATTATAACAAAGGCGTCCTTTCCCGCAAGCTCGTATGCGGTCTGCTTTCCGATTCCGTCAGTAGCTCCGGTGATCAGTACAATTTTGTCAGTCATATTTTGTCAATACTTAAAAGTTAAATTTTCAGACTTTCAAAAATAATAAAACATCGGGTAATAAAGGCGATTATTGATGCTGAGGGCTTGATTTGGTATGTAGCGGGAGTGAATATTTTAAGGGATTCACAGGCGGAAAAAACCTCCGGCCCCGATTCACTCAGCCGGCTGAATATAATAATTAAATAAACTCTTTTTATTAGATAAAATCATTAAAAATAGCACCTGAAATAGTTGAATATTATTTATAACAGGATTATTTTTCAATAAACATTTTTCCGGATAACCCGGGCTAATATTGATTTCAAAGTTTTTTTATTCATCAGGGAAAACATAATCGAAAATTAGCCGGCAGACATCATAAATTTAATAATTACACTGAGGGGTCAGTTTTAACACTGAATTTCCGCTGCGATGTGATTAAATTTGACGGAATTCAGCATCAATTCTGATAGGGTTTTAGTGGATGATTCGATTGTTGTAATTATTTTAATAATTATTCAGGGGTCAATATGAAAATGAGTTTAACTATTGTTATTGTAGTAATAGTTCTGACAGCTCATACTCATGCCCAAAACCCTGAGTGGATAAATTATACTTCCAATACAATACTTGCAGTTGCGGACGATGGAGATTATACGTGGGCGGGTGGCGATGGGTTGGTGAGGATCGATAAGATCACCCATAAAAAAACGTATTATAACCATGCGAATTCCGGGTTACCGGGTAATTCGGTTACATCAATCGCCATAGACTCTTCAGGGAACAAATGGATCGGGACTTTTAATGGAGGCGGATTAGCGAAATTCGATGGTGTGAACTGGACTGTTTATAATAAATCAAATTCGGGCTTTCCGGATTATATTGTTAGATCTCTTGCCATAGATGAATTCGACAACAAATGGATCGGGACATATAGGGGTTTAGCAAAATTTGACGGCACAAACTGGACTATCTATAATACATCAAATTCGGGCTTGCCGTCTAACGGTGTTGAGTCAATCACCATAGATGCCTCAGGGAACAAATGGATCGGGACGGATGGTGGTGGAGCTGCAAAATTTGACGGCGTGAACTGGACGGTTTATAATATTTTGAATTCGGGCTTGCCGTCTGATTATATTTCATCAATCGCCTTTGATGCCGCCGGTAACAAATGGATAGGGACTTATGGCGGCGGAGCAGCAAAATTTGATGACCTGAACTGGACAGTGTATGATACTACAAATTCAGGCTTACCAGATAATTGGATTCACACTATCGCGATAGACGCTTCAGGAAGCAAATGGATTGGAACCTGGCATGGAGGGTTGAGCAAATTTGATGGTGCCAACTGGACGGTTTATGACACTGCAAATTCGGATTTGACGGATAATTTCGTCTCTTCTATCGCAATTGACGCTTCCGGGAATAAATGGATTGGAACCTGGCATGGAGGATTGACAAAATTTGATAACTTTGACCGGATGGTCTATCGTACTTCGATTTCGGGCTTACCGTATGAAATTGTTTACTCAATCGCCATAGACGCATCCGGTAACAAATGGATCGGGACTTATGGTGGTTTGACGAAATTTGACGGACTAAACTGGACAGTATATAAATCTTCAAATTCGGGTTTGCCGGATGACTATGTTTACTCAATCGCTTTAGACGCCACCGGAAACAAATGGATCGCGACTGGTGGAGGCGGTTTAGCGAAATTTGATGAAACAAACTGGACTGTATATAACACTTCAAATTCAGGCTTGCCGTATAACGATGTCACCTCAATCGCAATAGATGCCGCCGGGAACAAATGGATCGGAACCAGTTGCGGTTTAGCAGTATATAAAGAAGGAGGTATTGTTTCTGTTGAGGAGTTGGATATTAATTCAAAACCGGAAGTGTATATGCTTTCCCAGAATTACCCGAATCCGTTCAACCCCTCAACAATTATCGAATACCAGATCCCGAATTCCTCAAATGTTGAAATAAAGGTATTTGATATTCTCGGCAGAGAAACCGCCGCGCTTGTAAATGAGTTCAAAGAAGCCGGCAGCTACAGGGTTAACTTCAATGCTGCGAACCTCCCGACAGGGGTTTATATCTACCGGATCATTGCCAGTTCTTTCACCGAGGTTAGGAAGATGCTATTGGTGAAGTGATTATTGACAGAATATATGCCGGTGCAGAGGCACGCCATGGCGGGTCTCTGCGGGGATTCGACCTCCCCGGCGTAGAAGCCGCTGTTGTGCCAGATAATAACCACCATATTTCTGAGATAATAAAACAACTCCATTTTCCTTTACTTCCACATCTCACGCTTAAAATATCATTTTTCTAAACCTGGTAATTCAAATGCTCGTATATTCCAAAATAATTTAAAGGATACGGCTAATAAGATTAAAAGCCCGGCGACATGGTTGAAGTATTATGAAAATGGGAAAATTGCGTTAAGTATGTTGGTATCAGCATTCTTTAGTTAAAGGAACGACGAAGCGCAAAAATAGCTCTGCATGATTTATCACAAATCACTTGATGAGTCTCATTTTGAATAAAAAATCTATTAAACTACCCATAGAGTTAGTTGAAACAAACCTAACTTTAGGTTAATTTTATTTTATAGAAATAAAATTAAATGGGGATTTATATTTAGAAATCACCAAAGCAAAGAAAATTATTTTACTTAAGTAATAATAAATTGAATGTTTTTGGAGTTAAAATGAATGAGACATCCAGGTACATTATAATTCTGTTAATAATCAGCATCTATTGTTCTGGTTGTAATACAACACAGCCGGAATCTGAAAACGACAGCCCCGGAAGCGTGGAAGGCAGGATAAGCGATATTGCAAGGGATACTCTGATAGCAGGTGCCGCAATCACAACTAATCCGTTTACAATAAGGGTGATCACAGACAGCAGCGGCTACTATAAGATAACAGGCATAAGCAGAGGGCTCTATAAGATAATAGCTTCAAAAACCTATTACAACTCAGATAGTCTTACAGTGAGCATAGAAGCAGGAAAAACTTCGGTTGCCGATATTAAATTGAAACAGCAAATAAACAATGCGCCTAACCCTCCAGAGGTAATAACACCGGAGGACAGTTCAACGGGAATCGGGACAACGCTTACGTTAAGCTGGACATGCACTGATCCGGATGGCGACAGTTTGTTTTTTGATGTTTACTTCGGTAAAAGTAATCCGCCTGCGACAATAATCTCACAAAACCAGAGCAGAACAACTTATACAAAAAGCGGATTGGACAGCCAGTCAGTTTATTACTGGAAAGTAGTGGCGAAAGATACCAGGAACGGAGTAACTCCTGGTAATAATTGGAGGTTTACAACTGCTTTAAAAACTTTACCAACACAAGGACTAGTTGCCTATTATCCATTTAACGGTAATGCGAATGACGAAAGCGGAAATGGTAATAATGGAACTGTTTATGGCGCTGCAATGACGAAAGACAGGTTTGGGAATGCGAACAAGGCGTATAGTTTTGATGGAGTAAATGATTATATCAAAGCAAGTTCAAATTCACTGCCTACAGGTGCGCGAACTATATCAGTCTGGTTTTTTGCTTCATCATTGCTGACACATCCTGTAGTCTTAGGATATGGAGGAGGGTACTGTGGAGAATCCCTGTTCCTCGATCTCAATCATACTGAAACACCAAACAGTTATCATATGGAATCACATTGCAATCACAACAATTTTTATAAAAATTATACAACAGCCCCAGTGAATGGTTGGTATCATTGGATAGTGACCACATCAACTACCGGCACAAAAATGTATATCAATGGGCAAGAGATATTCTCTAATAATTATTTCATTTCAGGTACAAAAGTTATCGGAAAAAACTTGGCAATTGGTGCATGCGTTAGTTTGAGCGGTATTGCACCTTATACAGACGGTAATGTCGGATATTTTAAAGGCACTTTGGATGATATAAGATTCTTCAATAGGGCGTTAACGCCCACAGAAATACAACTGCTTTACCACGAAGGCGGCTGGTGAAATTTTAATAAAAACTATTAAATGGAGCAGAAAATGAAAAAGTTAATTGTAGTATCGATAGTTATTCTACTTTTTATTTCGTGTAATAATGAGGAAAATATCGTAGGTAATGATAATTCCGGTTTTGCGCTAAGTGGAAAAATTATTAATTGGGATTTAGGCGAGGGGAAAATTATTGAATTTGTACCACTTCGGGGAAGTGGCGGTGGGCCGGATCCAATATATACAGGAAATTTTGGAAATTGCGTAATATCGACTGATGGTTCTTTTAGTATACTTCTTAAAGCTCCGCCGGAAGATTTTTTTACGGTATCTTCTCAAAAAAATTGTGGGCTACTGGGTCAAGATTCCTCCTTATCATATATAAAAGATGCTGCCGTTGTATTCTTATCAGTAATAGATAATAATTCTATGTTTTTAGGGGATGTTATTTATAGCAATCGTTCCCGTTTTTTTTTCGACGATTCTTCAAATATTGGTGATTTTTTTATGGGATTAGAGTGGATTGATCGGGATTATAATTTTCAAAAGACAATAGTTTATTCTGATTCATTAGACGGTCAGTTATTTACTCAAACAATCATTTACGATCTCCAGCTAAAAAAGGGCTGGAACAAATATTTTGTTAAACTATTGGGATTAGGTACTGATTTTAGAACCACCAGCATTACTCTGACAGAACCATCCGGCGGGAAGTGGTATTATCTTCATTAACAAATTAATTATATGTATTGTACTAAAAAAAAGGCAGCAGTTATGAAAACAAATAATTTCCTTCTTCTGGCACTATTAATAATTTTAACGGGTTGTAACAAAGAAGAATCTAACCCGGTGTCACCAATAATAACGACATATACACTGACGGGGCATTTCGAAAATTGGACACTTGGTAGCGATTATAAAATCATTGCAACAGATTTTTTAATCTTATCTGTTGATTCTTTATGGGACCCCTTACATTTTTCAGAATCTGAAGTAAACAGTGATGGTACATTTACTTTACATTTAGGTGAAATTACCGATTCAATAAGAGCGGAGTATTCTGGATATGAAGTAACGAATGTAAACTTTGGGTTAATGGAATCAGACACGATTAATATTGTCAAGGATTTTGCACTCCGTACCTTCTATTTGGCATATCAAACTCAAATAAAATATTTTGCGTATTATGGAAACTCACCCAGAAGAATACTTAGCGATACAGCCAAAGCCGGGGATTTTGGTATGGGATTAGAATTTATTCCTAAAGATTATTACATAAATAAAACCGAAACTTTTACCAACTCTTCTTTTACCAGAACGCTTACTTATGATATTCACCTAAAAGAAGGATGGAATAAGTATTATATAAAACTTGAGAGTATCAGTTCAAATTCAAGAGTAATAAAAATAACCGGAACAGAACCGGCAGGAGGCAAATGGTATTTAACGCCTTCTCCTAATTAATATTCGTTTTATTTAGAAGATTTAATAATATGAAAAATTATAGGGTCAATAAAGTGAAAGCAAAAATATTGGGCTTAACTTGTAGTTTATTAATACTTGCTTCATGCAAAAAAAGGATAGTATTCCAACCCATCCTCACTTAGATGCATTTAATTTCGTAGTTAAAGATACTAATAATAATATTCCTCCCCGGCGGAGTTTACATATACCTGATTAAAGCCGGCGCTTATCCCGAAGCGAAGAAGATGGTATTGGTTAAGTGATTATTGACAGAATATATGCCAGTGTAGAGACACGCCATGGCGTGTCTCTGCGGGCTAAAGAAGAATTAACAACCTGTAGTAATGGTTTAACGCTTTTGGTGTTTACCTATTTGTTCCCTAATATTATCTCGGAGAAGTGACCTTTTTTGCTAACAAATACGACTGTATATATTTTCAGATTATCTAATCCTTTTATTTCCGGTTTTTGTAAGTATCGGCTAACTTGTTCTTTTGCTGATTCCATTGTTTTGCCAAGTTTTTTAGATTCGCCTTTCTTCAGATACTTTAATTCTATCAGGAACTGGTAATTGGGTTTATACGGCTTTCTGAACAGATACATCAGATCGGGATATTCTCCTTCTACCTCTGCTTCGCTCTTAATTATATAGAGCTGGGATAATGAGGCAAGAGTAATAAACAGCATTTTTACGTACTTCTCATCAAAATTCTGGTAATCTCTGTTGCTCAGTAATTCAAGAACTTTTTCTATCTCTCCTATCCATCGTTCCATATTGTTGTTTAAGGCTAAATCAATTATCGACTGCTGAAGATTACTTACATTCAAAGATATATCAAACTTATTCATTATCTCGTCTTTGAAAAAACTCCAGTATATCTCCTTTATTACATAATTGGGTATCTTAAATTTTATTACCGCAAATTCCGCTTCTTTTATTGTGAGCATACCATTATAGAACAGCAGCGAAACGAAATCATCCGGAGTAAACTCACGCTCAAAACTGAATTTTTCAGTTATTACCGCAGTGGTTTCTTCTTCTGTGATAATTTCATTTAACTTCTGCTGATGATCAGATGAATTATTGAGGTAGAAAATATTCTTTATCTTGCTGTAATCGCTTGCAATGTTGGTATCAATCAGTTTATCGGGGTAGTTATTCCTCGGCTGGTAGGCGCTTAAGAAATACAAAACCATATTGGAATTATACATCCGAGTATCGGCAGTTCTGCTGAAAAGACTACCGTTGTAAAGTCTGTGCAGCTCAGACATCATTTCGGCTGAATTTTTAACTTCATAATATTCAAGAATAGATTTTACTTCTTCATCTGTAAAACCGAGCATCTCATTAAATCTGAAATCGGTCGTCATATCTTTACCGATATTAAATCCACTTGTGAGACTATCGAGTGTTACCGGAGTTACACCTGTTGCAAAAAACCGGTCAACTATTCCGCTGCCGGTGCCTGTTTTTATTACTTCATAGAATTTTCTCACATACCCGTTTCTCGATACTATCTCCTTAAATTCTGTTAACCTGAATGATATTAATTCATTTGTGAAATGATCGTATTCATCTATGAGAATAAAAAGTTTTCCATTGCTCACTTCTCCGGCAAAGTAACCAAAAAATTTACTTAATATATCCGCAGGATTGTCATACCCGGTGATTTCCTTGAATTTATTTTCCTTGAAAATTCTATATGAATTTTGAAAGGCGATTATTCCGTCAATTACTTTCTCTTTAA
>JAIOYW010000021.1 GCA_021740915.1 Ignavibacteriales bacterium
GAGCGCAATAAATCGTGCGACCCCGGAGGGGTCGATTCCTATTATCAATATCTTTATTCTATAAACGTTCGATGCCTTCGGCATCGGAAATGAATCGATCATTCTTCGAAAAGGGTGCTGAGTGATCCGCTCGTCAGGGTATGTTTAGTTATGAGAAATTCAGCGGATCGTATTTCCTGGTCTTCGTAGAGACATGCCATGGCATGTCTCCACAGATATTCACAAAATCAGCGGGAGATCGCCGCGCCTCATTGAAAAGATATGAGGCTCGCGATGACATGTGACCCGTTAACGGAGTAAGCATGTTATTGTCTGATTCGTGATTCGTATGATTTAATGTTTTATATGATTTTTTTTGACCCCGAAGGGGCAAATGTTTGTAGAATAGGAGCGCAATAAATCGTTAGACCCAGAGGGGGTCGATTCCTATTATCAATATCTTTTTTCTATAAACGTTTGATGCCTCCGGCATCGGGTGATGAGTAAAGGCCTGATATAAGTTGTTGCAACTAATTTCAGTCAAGTGACAGATCGCCACGCCATGTCCCGCAAAGCGGGGCGGGGCGCAGCGATCTGCCGCTTCTTTGACTCTAAACATTGGCTCCTCAATACGTGATCTAAATTTACTCCTTTTTGAGGGGCCATTTTACACTATTTCAATAACATCATTTTCTTTGTTTTATTATAATTTGGAGTAATTATTTGATAGAAATATATACCTGATGCAACCCTTTCACTGAATTGAAATTCATGAAAACCTGCTTCTAATTCACGATCGACCAGAGTTAATATCTTTTCACCAACTGAATTATATATGTTCAATTTGACAGGTGCGGTTTCCGGTAATCCAAATTTTATAGTAGTAGAGGGGTTAAACGGATTCGGATAATTCTGCTCCAGCACAAATTCGGTTGGTATTTCCAAAGAAGTAACATTGATTGAAGTAATAGAACTCTCGGAGATAGAGATTGATTTGCCATCTCTTACAATCAGATTGATTCCATTCAAAGGTGAGCTGATTTTCAGGTCAGTTCCTGTAACGGATATTCTTACCGGGTATGCTGCATCTTTGATAGTGACCACTGAACTGGTATTCGAAGTAGCAAATGAGTTATCATTATACCTGACGTCAAAAATACCAAGCGGAGGAAGAGGAGGCAGTTCATATGAACTTTTTGTCTCATCTACAATATAAAGAGTTTGAATGTTACCCTTTGCATCAGTAATCTCAATTTTGCTTTTTTCACCCTGAACAGAAAAGAGAGCATTAGTCGATTTTTTGCTGATAACCTGATTCAAATTGATTACACCTGCCTGAGAAGCTTTAATCCAATAACCCTTTCCGGGCTGAAGTTCAGTCGCTGCCTGGTAACCGCTGTTGAATCCATAGAATTGAGATGCGATGATACCTGCAGGTACTGTTGTAAGATCAGCGACCAAAACACTCTGATTAAAAGGACCGATAATATTCCAACCCGCGTCAACGTTAATGCCGCCTGCCGGAACATCTCCCTGAACCGTTATCGATTCTTCGGATCCGTATTTTAACCAGTAGCCTTCGCCGTTAACTGCCTGGGTCACGGTTGTATAGCCATTATTGAAAGCATAAGCCGGAGAAATCGCGTTTTCGAATATTGATGCAATGCTCATATCCGAAGTCAATAAGGGGACAGAGATGATATTCCACCCGCCTGTTACTGAGATAATTGATGAGTTGCCTGTAACGGGCATTTTTTCATACGCATAAACCGCGCCTGTTCCACCGGCATGGCTTGCCCCTATTACGATTTTACCCCCTGAAACAGATACTGAAGTTCCAAATTGATAATTGCCTGACGCATCGGATGGTGTAATCTTCATGATTTCACCCCAGACATTTTCTCTTCCGGCATTTCGTTCAAATAAATAAGCAGCGCCGGCATATTCTCCGTTTTCATTTTCGTTGGGAGTTCCGACTAAAACGTAGTTTCCTGAAAGCGAGACTGATGTACCGAAAAAAACATTCTCCTGAGCATCGGAAGCAGTGATCTTAGTTACTTCACCCCAATTATTTTCGCCTCCCTGATCACGGTAAAAGATGTATGCGGCTCCGGAATTAAAGGATTTACCAATGGCACCAATGACAGCATAATACCCGGAAAGAGAGACTGAATGACCGAAATAATCTCTTAATTGAGCATCAGAAGCGGTAATCTTTTTTACTTCGCCCCAATTATTTTCTCCGCCTTGATTGCGGTAAAAGATGTATGCGCCTCCGTTAATATTGAAATTGCCTTCGGCACCAACAATAGCGTAATCTCCTGATATTGCAACAGAGACTCCAAAATTATGATCTCCCTGCAAATCGGAAGCGGTCATTTTTTCTACTTCACCCCAATTATTTTCTCCGCCTTGATTGCGGTAGAACAGATACGATGCTCCGGCATCAATAACTCCAGCATCCTCATGCGGGGCACCGACAATTAAGTAATCACCGGAAATAAATACTGAAAGACCAAAGTTCGCTCCTTCACCAGGCGTTGAAGCTGTCAGTTTTTTTACTTCGCCCCAGTTATTTTCACCCCCCTGATTACGGTAGAAAAGATATACTGCCCCGGCTCCAGCAGACCCTGCATTTTCATATGGCGCTCCGACAACAGCATAATCACCAGACAGAGATACCGAGTATCCGAATAATGCACCAGGTTGTTCATTGGAGGCAATAAGTATTTTTTGCTCGGTCCAATTATTATCTCTTCCGGAACTACGGGAAAACACGTATGCTGTTCCTACAAAACTTCCACCATCATCGTCATAAGGATCCCCGAAAATAGCATTGTTACCCGAAATGGAAACCGAAGATCCAAATCCATCACCAGGCATTGCATTAGAAGCAGACAATTTTTGTATTTCCTGAAACTGGTAACCGGCGGTTGTATCAATATAATTAAAACCGTTAACCAAAGTATCTCTTAAACCACCGCTGGTTTCAACAATAATATCTATCATTCCTGTATTGCCTGCGGGTGCTTTGCAAATAATTTGAGCATCGCTCCAGTTTGTAAAATTAACAGCCGGAATACCGCCAAATAACACAGCACCCTGCAAATCACCAAAACTTGTACCTGAAATTGTTACTTCCGTACCACCATTACTGCTGCCGCTATTCGGGGAAACAGAAGAAATCGAGGGGTAAACAACCGGCAACGCCTGATTTACAAAAATATACGCAGCGCCTGCATTGCTGCCGCCTGCATCATGTTCAGGAGAACCAACAATTACATAGTCACCGGAAATAGAGACTGCTGATCCAAATTTATCAGCCCATTGTACATCGGAAGCTGTGATTTTAAGTATCTCACCCCAGTTTTCAGACCCACCGGTATTCCGATAATAAATATATGCTGCACCGTTGTCAAATATTGTGCCGTCTTCACCGGAAGCACCAACAACGATATAATCGCCTGAGATTGAGACCGAACCGCCAAAATAATCATTACCCTGAGCGTCGGAAGCAGTTATTTTTTTAACCTCTCCCCAATTATTTACTCCACCTTTATGACGGGAATAAAGGTATGCAGCTCCGGCATAACTTCCACCGGCTGCCTCACCGAGTGCGCCAATTACAGCATATTCACCCGTTATGGAAACAGAACGGCCAAATAGATCTCCACTTTGTGCATCTGATGCTGCAAGTTTTTTAATCTGGCCCCAATTATTTACTCCACCTTCATTGCGGTAAAATAGGTACGCTGCGCCAGCCTGATTTCCACCAGAACTTTCCCGAAAGGCTCCAACGACTGCGTATTCTCCGGAAAGCGAAACAGAAATACCAAAATTAGCATTTGACTGTGCATCAAAAGCTGTTATTTTTTTAACTTCACCCCAATTATTATCACCACCCTGATTACGGTAATAGAGGTACGCAGCTCCGGAATTGCTGCCGAATGTATCCTCACCATCGGCGGATACAATCAGGTAATCTCCCGAAAGCGAGACAGAAGCACCTAAGTTATCATCTGCCTGAGCATCAGAAGCTGTTATTTTTTTAACTTCACCCCAATTATTAACACCACCCTGATTGCGGTAATACAAGTATGCTGCCCCTGTGTTATTACCACCTGCATCTTCATACGGGGATCCTACAACAGCAAAGTCACCGGAAATATGCACTGAGTTACCAAAATATGCGGCAAGTTGAGGAGAAGATGCTGTAAGTTTTTTAACCTGGGTCCACTCATTTTCCGTGTTCTGATTTCGTAAATACAGGTACGCCGCACCAACATCACCATTCTCATACGGAGCCCCTACTATTGCAGTATTTCCAAAGACTGATATAGCGGCACCAAAGTTATCTCCTGCCTGCGCATCGGATGCGAGAACTTTTTGCACTTCCTCAAAGTAGTTCCCTGCAGTGGTTTCAATAAACTCAAATCCGTTAACCAGGGTATCTCCCGCTCCTTCGCTGTTTACAACGATTATATCGACAACTCCCGCCGACATAGGAGGTGTTCTGCAAACTATTAAGGTATCTTTCCAGTTCGTAAAATTAAATGCCGGTACTCCGCCAAACAGAACCATTCCTTGAACATCAGCGAAATTCATACCCTTTATGGTTACCTCTGTACCACCTGAATGGCTGCCGGTATTTGGAGAGATCGAAGTAATTACAGGCGAGGCCCCCGGTAATGGTTCATTTCTAAAAATATACACAGCACCTGCATTAGTTCCGCCGGCATCCGCCCACTGGGCACCTACTAAAGCATAATCACCTGAAACTGATACTGAATAACCAAAGAAGCTGTTTGGCTGTGCATCGGAAGCTGTTAATTTATTCACTTCTGACCAGACTCCGTTTTCACCTTGTTTGTATATATACGCAGCTCCGGCATCATTGCCGCCGGCATCTTCCTTATAAACTCCCACAATAGCGTAATCACCCGAAATTGATACCGATGTACCAAATTCGTCACCTGCCTGTGCGTCTGATGCTGTAATTTTTGACACTTCAGACCAGACTCCGTTCTCATTCCGCTTAAATATATATGAAGCTCCGGCATCAGTACCGGCCGCATCTTCGTAAACAGCACTTGCAATTGCATAGTCACCTGAAATAGATACCGAAGTACCTAAATTATCACCTGACTGAGCATCTGAGGCTGTAAGCATTGCAGTTTGGGTCCAGTTACCATCTGCTGCTCTCTGAAAGATATAAGCTGCGCCTGCATCAGAGCCTGCGCCTGCAACATCTTTCTTTGAAGCTCCCACGATCACATGATCTCCTGAAATTGCACCGGAACTTCCGAAGAAATCATTTGCCTGAGCTCCCGAAGCGGTCAGTTTAGTTACTTCAATCCAGTTGCCATTTACATCCGGTGTATAAACATATGCAGCTCCGGCATTTGAGCCTCCCGCATCTTCAAAAACAGAAGTCACCAATGCATAATTTCCCGAAATTGATACTTTGGCGCCAAATGCATCATCTGCCTGCGCATCTGAGGCTATAAGTTTATTTACTTCTGACCAGGTTCCGTTTTCGCTGCGTTTATATACGTATGCCGCACCGGCATTATTACCGCCGGTATCTTCGGTATATGCACCTACTATTGCATAATTGCCTGAAATAGAGACTGAGAAACCATAATTATCACCAGCCTCTAAGTCAGATGCAGTAAGTTTTGTAACCTGATTCCAGGTACCGTTCTGGTCTCTTTTATAAATATATGCCGCGCCTGCGTCACTGCCCGCGGCATCTTCGAGATGGGCACCTACAATTGCATCATCACCTGAAATTGATACGGAGAAACCGAATTCATCATCTCCCTGAGCATCCGCGGCAAGAAGTCTCTGTATTTCCTGGAACTCGTATCCCGAAGTGGTTTCAATATATTCGAAACCATTTACAAGGGTATCTCTTTTGCCCTGTTTGTCTTCAACTATTACATCAACTGATCCGGTAACGCCTGCGGGTGTTTTGCATACTATTTGTGTACTGCTCCAACTTGTTACATTAACTGATGGTACTCCGCCAATTAATACACTGCCCTTTACATCACCAAAATTTGCACCGGAAATTGTTACTTCAGTACCTCCTGATTGACTTCCGGAATTCGGGGTAATTGAAGCAATTGAAGGCAGAATTTCGGGTGGGGCCTGATTTCTGAACATATAAGCAGCTCCGGCATTATTTGCACCGGCATCTGCCCACTGTGCACCGACTAAAGCATAATCTCCGGATATTGCAACCGAGAAACCAAAGAAACTGCTTGCCTGCGCATCTGATGCAGTAAGCTTTTTCACTTCAGTCCAGTTACCGCCGGACTGACGATTATACACATAAGCCGCACCGGCATCATTACCGGCAGCGTCTTCTTTGTAAACTCCTACAATGGCATAATCTCCCGAGATTGATACCGTCGAACCAAATTCGTCACCTGCCTGCGCATCTGAAGCTGTAATTTTATCAACCTGCAACCAGGCACCATTCTCATTACGCTTAAATATATAAGCCGCGCCGGCATTACTGCCTGCTGCATCTTCAAATACTGCACTGATAATAGCATATTCACCCGATATTGCCACCGAGCCGCCAAACTGATCGCCCGTTTCACCATCTGAAGCAGTAAGTTTTGCTGTCTGCGACCAATTGCCGGAAGCATCACGCTTAAAGATATAAGCAGCGCCTGCACTTGGTCCTAAAGTAAATTTAGTTGATGCACCTACTATCAAATAATCGCCTGATATAGCAGCAGAACTGCCAAACTGATCACTTGCTGCAGGATCCGAAGCGGTCAGTTTATTTACTTCAGCCCAGTTGCCGCTTTCATCAGGTGTATAAACATATGCAGCTCCGGCATTTGTGCCTCCTGCATCTTCAAAAACTGAGGTCACCAATGCATAATTTCCCGAAATTGATACTTTGGCGCCAAATGCATCATCTGCCTGAGCATCTGAGGCTATAAGTTTAGTTGCCTGCGACCAGGTTCCGTTTTCGCTGCGTTTATATACGTATGCCGCACCTGCATTATTACCGCCAGTATCTTCAGTATATGCTCCAACTATTGCGTAATTGCCTGAAATGGAGACTGAGAAACCATAATTATCACCAGCCTCTGAGTCAGATGCAGTAAGTTTTGTAACCTGATTCCAGATACCGTTCTGGTCTCTTTTATAAATATATGCCGCGCCTGCATCACTGCCGCCTGCATCTTCCAGATGGGCACCTACAATTGCGTCATCACCTGAAATTGATACGGAGAAACCGAATTCATCATCTCCCTGAGCATCCGAGGCAAGAAGTCTTTGTATTTCCTTAAACTCGTATCCCGAGGTGGTTTCAATGTACTCAAAACCGTTTACAAGAGTATCCCTGTAACCTTCATCGTTTTGAACAATAATATCAACATTACCTTTTATACCGGCAGGAGTTGTACAAATAATTTCAGCGCTGTTCCAGCTGACAAAATTAACCGACGGCACACCGCCGAATAATACGGTTGATTTAGTATCCCCAAAATTCGTTCCGGAAATAGTAACTTCCGTACCGCCGGATTGACTGCCCGTGTTTGGTGTTATTGATATGATTTCGGGAATGTTAATCGCTATATATTCCATATTTTCAAATATGTAAACCGAACCAACATCATTCCAGCTCGGAGAATCCTTATCAGGGGCTCCAATTAAAGCGTAGTTACCTGAAATAGATACAGAGGTGCCAAATTTGTCGCCCGCTGTTCCGTCAGATGCCGTTATTTTATTAACTTCGCCCCAGTTATTAATGCCGCCTAAATTTCGATTGAAGAAATATGCTGAACCCGGATCCAATATAGTGGATGAATTGACCACAGAACCAACGACAGCATTATCCCCGGATAGGCTGACACTATAGCCAAATCGATAATTCGTCTGTGCGTCAGATGCAGTGAGTTTTTTAACTTCACCCCAATTATTGTCACCGCCGGCATTCCGGTAAAACATATATGCTGCACCCTGGTATGAACTTTTACCATAAGCACCGACAACGAGATGATTTCCTGAGAGTGAAACCGTGCTGCCAAAAAAATCACCTGACTGAGCATCAGAATTAGTGATTTTTTTGACTTCACCCCAGTTATTATTGCCGCCCTGATCCCGGTTAAATATATATGCCGCGCCTGAACCGGTTCCTAAAGCTCCATTGGCACCTACTACGGCATAGCTGCCCGAGATGGTCACGGAACCAAACATTCCAATTGTTTGTGAGTCGGAACCAATGATCTTTTTAACTTCACCCCAATTATTTGCTCCTCCTTTGTCACGTTGATAAATATAGGCAGCACCTTTATAGTTGGATTCTGCATAGGAACCGACGATAGCATATTCATCTGAGATAGATACCGAATAACCAAATGCATCAGATGCCTGAGCGTCTGACGAAGTAATTTTTTTAACTTCACCCCAGTTATTTTCGCCACCCTGATTACGATAAAAAATGTAAACAGCTCCTGCATTTGTTCCAGCATCATCATCTCCGGGGGCTGAAACGATTGCATAGTCACCCCAAAGAGCTACTCTTACACCAAATTCATCATTTTGCTGAACACCAGTACCATTAATAATTTTAACCTGACCCCAATTATTTTCACCGCCCTGATTACGGTATAATACCGTAACTTCCTGATA
The DNA here is from genome assembly GCA_021740915.1 of Ignavibacteriales bacterium. GTDB lineage: Bacteria > Bacteroidota > Ignavibacteria > Ignavibacteriales > Melioribacteraceae > JAIOYW01. The sequence goes on from JAIOYW010000021.1 coordinate 8,641, forward strand.
TAGCGTACTGGAGCTGGTTTCATTAAATGACCCCACGAGAGCATAATCACCGGAAACAGAAACATCGTAACCAAACTTATTTCCAGGAGCCTGATGGGATGTAAGCATTTTTTTAATTTCCTGGAACCTGTATCCTGCTGTTGTTTCAATGTATGTAAAACCATTTATAAGGGTATCTTTCAATCCGTCGCTGTTTTCAACAACCACATCAACAGCTCCGGTAATGCCTGCAGGGGTTTTACATACTATCGTTGTTCCGTTCCAGCCTGATACAACAAGTGCCGGCACTCCTCCAAATAATATGTTGCCCTGCAAATCACCGAAATTTGTACCATTGAGCGTAACTTCCGTGCTGCCCGACTGGCTGCCCGAGTTTGGTGCTATAGAGCTGATCTCCGGGTAATTGCCTGCGACAAACTCGTTCTTTGTGAAAATGTATGCAGCGCCAGCTTCCGTTCCGGCAATAGGATCATCTACACCATCTGCACCAACGAGCAGATAATCACCTGAGATTGCAGCTGAAAATCCAAAATACGCCGATTGCTGGGGATCAGAAGCTGTCAGTTTATTAATTTCGCCCCAGTTGTTATCGCCCCCCTGATTGCGGTAAAACACATAAGCTGCTCCGGCATCGGAAAGACCGGCATCTTCTCCATTAGCACCAACAACGGCATAGTCGCCGGAGATAGAAACAGACTCGCCAAAGTAATCCAGTTCTTCTGCATCTGAAGCAGTAAGTTTTTTTACTTCGCCCCAGTTGTTATCGCCTCCCTGATTGCGGTAAAATACATAAGCCGCACCTGCATCATTTCCTAATGCATCATTGCTCAATGCCCCAACAATAGCATAATCACCGGAGAGGGACACTGAATTTCCAAAATTAGAATAATCTGAAACATCAGAAGCAGTAAGTTTTTTAACCTCACCCCAATTATCTGCCCCACCCTGATTGCGGTAAAACACATAAGCCGCACCGGAGAATTGTCCATCACTCTTCGCTCCGATAACGGCATAATCGCCTGATATGACAACTGAGGACCCAAATAAAACACCTCCTACCGCGTCAGAAGCGGTAAGTTTTGCAACCTGTTGCCAGCCATTCAATCCACTGCCGCCAATACTTTTAAACAAATATGCGGCACCGGCATTATTTCCAAATTCATCTTCAAAGCTGGCGCCAACAATAGCATAATTACCTGAAATTGAGACGGATGATCCAAATATATCCCCTGCCTGAGCATCAAGAGGAGTAAGTTTTTGGATTTCGCCCCAGTTATCTGTACCACCCTGATTACGATAGAATAAATATGCTGCTCCTGCATAAGTCCCTCCGGTATTTTCTAACTCAGCGCCGACAATTGCAAAATCGCCGGAGATTGAGACGGCTGTTCCAAAATTATCTCCTGCCTGAGCATCGAATGAAGTAAGTTTTTTTACTTCACCCCAGTTATTAATACCTCCCTGAATGCGGTCAAATATATAAGCCGCACCGGCGTTAACCCCGGCCCCATTATTGTCTTCGGGAGCACCAATAATGGCAAAATCGCCGAAAATTGATACAGATCTGCCAAATTTATCAGATTCCTGAGCATCAGAAGCAACTATTTTTTTTAATTCTTCAAACTGGTACCCTGCTGTTGTTTCATTATACTGAAAACCATTTACAAGAGTATCTCTCAGACCATCGCTGTTTTCAACAATAACATCAACCAAACCTGCGGAACCTGCAGGAGTAGTAAAAATTATCTGAGTATCGTTCCAGCCCGCAGTTGAAAAAGCATTAGCACCTCCAATCAAAACAGTGCCCTGCGTACCACCAAAATTTGAACCATAGATGGTTACTTCGGTACCGCCGGAACTGCTGCCGTAATTCGGGCTGACGGATGTGATTACGGGATAGTTATCCGGCAAAGACTTCTGAAACATATAAGCCGCACCGGCATTGTTTCCGCCCGCATCTTCATCAGGAGCGCCTGCAATAACAAAATCACCTGAAACAGAAACCGAAGTGCCAAAATGATCCGATGCCTGTGCATCAGATGCACTGATTTTTGAAACTTCGCCCCAGTTGTCAGCTCCGCCCTGATTGCGGGAATAAACATAAGCTGCGCCGACATCTGATTTATAAGGTGAGCCGACAACGATATAATCACCGGAAAGAGAAACCGAAGTGCCGAATTCACTATTACCGGATGCATCAGAAGCAGATATTTTTTTTACCTCACCCCAGTTATCTGTGCCCCCGCTATTGCGGTAGTAAACATACGCTGCGCCTGCATCAGTACCGGCGGCGTTATCCCTGCGTGCCCCTACAATTGCGAAACCAGCTTCAAGAGCGACTGAATAACCAAACTGTGCAAGGTCTGTTTGTCCGTGACCGTAAAGCGTTTTAATAAGTCCCCAGTTATTGCTCCCGCCTTCATTACGGTAGAAAACATAAGCAATTCCATTATCCGCAAGTGTGGTGTTGTGATAGGGAGCACCGACAAGAAGATAATCATCGGATATTGCACTTGCAAAACCAAAAAAGCCCTGGGTTTGCGGTGCCGGATTTGTAATTTTTTTTACCTGACCCCAGTTATCGGTTCCCCCTTCGTTGCGTTTAAAAATATAAACTGCCCCTGCACTGCTTCCACCCGTATCATCACCTGTGGCACCCACAACGGCATATTCGCCTGAGATAGAAACCTTTCCAAAATAATGATCATATTGAGCATCGGAAGCAATAATTTTTTTAACCTGGCCCCAATTATTCTCTCCTCCCTGATTCCGGTAAAAAATATATGCCGCACCTCTGCCGGAACCATTAGGGGGATTATAACCATCACCTTGAGCACCGACAATTGCATAATCACCGGAGATACTTACAGTACCGCCGAAAAAACTGAACGGCGCGCCATCGGAGGCAGTCAATTTTTTGACTTCGCCCCAGTTATTCGTGCCTCCCTGGTTGCGGTATAATATATAAGCTGCGCCATTGTATCCCTGAATAAAATCGTCACCTGGTGACCCGACGATGGCAAAATCGCCCGAAACGGAGACCGAATTTCCAAACCTCACTTTGGCTTGTGCATCAGAGGCGAGCATTTTTTTTATTTCCAGGAAATTATAATCCTGGGCGAACAGTACACTATTCGAAAAGTATATTCCAATGAATAACAGTGCTAATACTGTATTTTGTAAACGGTTCATAAAAACTCCAAAATATTTGTGATGAGAGTTTGATTTTGACCGAATTGAATTTTTTGGAAGGCACACGAAGTAAAAATTAAATCCTAAATCAATTTAAATAAGATATGATGTCCTGTCAAGTATTTTGGTCGATTTATTTTTTTATAAATATTAAAATGTTCTCTATCATTTTTTAAAATATCCTCAGATGAAAATAATTATGTAAATCCTTGTAATTGAATGCGTCAAACATATGATAACATCACATTTACCTGAAATGCATCTTTAGTTACAAATCCCCTGTATTGTGGCGGATCACGTTGTATTAACTGGTAACATGCTGTTTAGAGGAAAGATGAAAGAAGAAGAATGTTTTAAAGAAATAAAATCATTCGCAGACCCGGACCTGACTTTTTTTTTGATTTAATATTTCTATAAAATAGGATATTTAGTCTGCTTTTCAGCTGATACATTTACCTGAAATTTTCCATAAAAGCAGAGAAAAATTAAGCAGCCTTATCACCTGAAGATTAAATATTATCCATGGAATAATGCAGAATTACCAATATAAGCTGCTAAATGTGTACTCTTCCATTAATTCAATTTTCGGTTGTCCGACTTTAATTAATTTGTAATATTTCTTATTCGGGCAAGAGTTTGAACGGCTGCATACAGATTTATGACTTTGGAAAATTATTCCGGGAAAACAGAGTGTAAACAATCCGGCTGGATTTAGAGGGAGTTTTTTGCTTTCAGTTTGAGCTGGATTTAAATTCGGAGATGTTACAAGACGTTAGGAGGGGGAAGAGACATAAGGCTCCGGCTGAAGGCATCAACTTTCATATGCAGATCAATCGTATAAAACTAAAAAGGCTGCCCCCTTTTGGGAGACAGCCTTTAGAGGAGCTATGAAGAATTTTTACTTGAGAAGCATCATCTTTTTGGTGATTGAAACGTTCTTTCCAGCAAACCTGTAAATATATACACCTGATGAAAGTCCGCTTGCATCGAATGTGAAAGTATATGTACCAGGTGTGAACTGATCATTTGCAAGAACTCTTACTTCCTGACCGAGAATATTATATATTGTCAGTGAATAAATTCCATCAGCAGGAATACTGAACTGAATCCTGGTTGTCGGGTTGAATGGATTAGGATAGTTCTGAGCTAATTCGAATTCTGTCGGAATTTCTGTGATTTCGGTTACCAAACCGGTGACAAGATCCTGTTTGAACAGTTTTCCGTCCCTTGTACCTGCATAGATCATTCCGTCGTTTCCGTTATACATTACTGAGCTTACACCGTAACCGCCCATACCGTATGGCTGCCAGTTGAAGGTTTTGTTGGTGAAGTTTATCATATAAACTCCGCCTGCCCATGTACTGACATATACATTATCCGAAGGATCAACCGAGACAGAATAAACGAACGGAGCGTTTAATCCGGCATTAAGATTCTGCCAGGTATTTCCGAGATCGAATGATGCATAAACACCACCGCCATAAGTCGCTGCTATCAGTTTATCATCTGAGGTAACATCAAGCGCCCAGATATGATCGTAGCCGACATTCAGACGTGTCCAGGAATTAGGTTCATATTTGTAAACTCCGCCGCCCATAGTGCCTGCATAAAGGTTACCCTGAGAATCTGCAGTAAGAGCATGAACAGCAAGTGTGGTAAGGCCGTCATTCATTGAAAGTAAAGTGTCTGTACCGAAATTATATCTGTAAACTCCCAGGCCCCAGGTGCCAACATAAAGCTTATTACCTACTTTTGCCAAAGCCCTTACGTCTGTTCCGGCAAGTCTCTGAGTCCAGGTAGTCTGTGCATTATTCGATCTGAAAAGACCCTGCTCGGTGCCGATAAATACTTTACCGTCATCCTGAACAATGATATCCCAGATCCAGCCTACATTCATTCCCTCATTAATAAGGGTCCTTTCGTTATTCGGATTGATTTTGTAAACATTTCCGCCTACTGTACCGATATAACTGTTTCCATAAATATCATAAGTCATTGACCAGACCATTTCGCCGGGCTCAAAGTTACCAACAAGCTGCCAGTTATTATTCTGACCGTTACCATTTCCATTTCCATTACCCGGATCGTTTGAACTGACCGTCAAGCTTACAGAAGAGGAATTGTTCGCAGCATTAACGTCATCCTGATCAACATGAATAAGTGCAGCAGTATTAACAACACCCTGATCAACCGGAATATTTCCGACGAAAGGTGAGTTGTTGAACTGAGCCTGTCCCGTTACGGATTTGGCGATCATCTGACCGTTCTGCTGTCCTGAAATAAAATGAACATGTGCTTTCGGCGCAAGGATAGAACCTTCAACAGCAATGCTGAATATCTGAACATCTGTTGCATCAACGAAGTTATAAATAACCTGCTGCCTCGAAGTGCCCAGAACCTGCAGTCCGCCTGACCATGTCAGGTTGTTGCCGTAAAGATTCACTACTGCAACCGATCCGTTAGGAGCGCTTACAATTTTGGTATGAGTTGTATTAAAATCTGTATCACTTACGTTAAATACGTTGATTATCGGATCCGTTCCGATTAGGTTCAGCTGACCTTCCGTAACTGTTACGGAGCCATTTCCCTGCAGAGCGGCAAGCTGAGATGAAAGAGAATTAGCCTGTATTTCAGCAGCTTCAAAATCAATAGGATTGGCTTTGAGAATATCGCCGTCCACATGGTATGGATTGACGCTTATACTATCGCCATAAATGACGTTGCCATAAATTCTTCCGGTAACAAAATTGAGGTAACCGCCTACAATCAGAACATCCTCGTATTGATTGCCGTGAACGATTTTATCGCCTACGCTATAGTTCGAAAGGTAAACATTTCCGCCTACCGCCATTTTACCTTCGGTATCTGAAGAAGGCTGTGAAAGGCTGTCAAAAACAAAAACGTTATAAGGAGCCGCAATTCCGAGATCAACAAGGGTTGCGTTTGCAAAATCAACATCCACTGTTGTTGTAATAGTAAGAGTTGCACTTGCGCCGGCAGCCAAAGTGCCGATGTTCCAAATGCCTGTGGCGTCGTTATAATTTGCTGAAGATGAAGACACATAAATAAGACTTGCGGGCAGAATATCTCCCACTCTTACGTTTGTGGCTTCGGAGTTACCGATATTAGTAGCAGTAATTGTAAATGTAACTGTTGCGCCATCCTGAACATTCAGACTTGAAGCTGTTTTAACAACCTGTATATCTACCTCTCCCACGGGTGTTAAGAATATACCTGCATCCCAACTGTTATCAGTTTCACCAGGATCAAGAACGGTGCAGACAGTGTATCCCGTAGCGGGGGAAACATCTGAATCAAGTGCATCGTCGCCTGAATTCTGCGAGGTGAAAGAATAACCGAGAGGCAGTGTGAATTTCAGCTTATATTCGCCGGGCACTATGTCGATAAATCCATAGATACCTGAAGCATCGGTCGCGGTCATTGCAAGGAATTGATTATTGCATGTGAATAATTCCACGATTACATTATTAACTCCCGGCTCGCCATTATCCTGGATGCCGTTCATATTTACGTCGTTCCATACTTTATTACCGATAGATGCTTTCAGCGCCGGGGCAATGAATACAATACCGGCATCCCAGCTCATATCGTTCTCGCCGGGTACTAATGTCGTAACTGCAGTGTAACCGGTTGCAGGATTAACATCGGAATCAACATTATCATTGTTGCCTGCATCCTGAGTTGTGAAATTATAATTTTCCGGCAGTGTGAATTTCACTTTATAATCTCCCGGAGTAAGATTATCGAATAAATAAGCACCGTTGGCGCCTGTTGTGGTTGTTCCCTGAAGCTGGTTAAAACCGTTATAAAGTTCAACCGTAACATCGGCAACACCGGATTCGCCATTGTCCTGAATACCGTCATTATTTGTATCGTTCCATACAAAGTTTCCGATGGAAGCTACATTTGGCACAAAACCGGCATCCCATGAAAGGTCATTTTCTCCGTTGGATAATTGGGTGCATACTGTCTTACCGGTTGTCTGGTCAGCGTCGGAATCAACGTCATTGTTATTTCCGGCATCTTTGACAGTAAAAGAATAACCGTTCGGGGCAACAAACTGCGTCTTAAAATCACCAGGAGTAAGACCGGTAAAGGAATACTCACCGTTTGCATTGGTAGTGGTAGTTGCAATCTGATTATTATTACAATCGAGTAGATTAACGACTACGCCCTGTAAACCGCGCTCGCCATTATCCTGAATACCATTTGCGTTTTCATCTTCCCATACTTTGTTTCCGATGGATGCCAACTGAACCTGATCGCAGGTAAGATCGCCGGCATTGGTATTGCCTTCGTGGAAATTAAGATTGATATCATCAGCGCCGCCGGTGATATCGGATATACTGTAACCGTTCAGCGGACCGCCAAACAAAGCAGCTTGAGCAAAAGCCATAAATTCGTTGACAGTCATGCCATCGAAAATTCCACCGTCAAAAATCAGGTTGCCAAGGGGAACGGGGTTTGTCCGTGTAACACCCGCGGCATCCATGGCTACGTTTATAGTCATCGCAACAATCTGCGAGGCAAAATTTCCGAGTTTGTTTGTAGGATTGACTATGTTTCCAGACAGGATACTCGAACCTCCTCCTGCTGAAAAATCCCACACCGCCTGAGCGCTGGTAAAAGTAAGCGAGCCATTTGGTCCGCTGATTACCACACCATTCGGGAAAACCGCATTAAAATTAGCGGCAAGCACCTGTGCCTGGGATGAATTTGATGAACCGAGCCATCCTCCCTGTGAATAAGTTGCGTAGCCGCTTAGATCACAATTCTGGGCATGCAGGGTAGCTGCAAAGAACAGAATCGCAAACAATCTGGCTAAATTATTCATAATAACTCCATTTATTAAAATTTTAACGCGTCCGCTGTCAAAAAAGGATTTTGGACTCATCCCTAAATTAGATCACTCACCTTTGTTTTCGGAAATATTTCGATGAAAGGACGTATTTCCCCGATGAATATTTCATAACGGACGTTTAATGAGATAAGGAGAGCGATAGCGGACAATTATATATATATAATATATGTCATAGAAATTCTGTAAACAAGTAATAAGCTAAATAATTAGTAATAAATACAGGTAAATTTTACCAATTATAAGAAATATTTTAAATTATTTCACTTCAGGCAGTAATAACGCGCAGAGTCAGCCCCGTTCTGTTCATTCATTATTATGTTTAAACTTAGAGTACAGCCGACTGATATATACTTGTTAAATAAGTTTAAGCAGGCGGGTTATTTCTTCTTTTGCAAATAAATATCCGATAGATGAATCATCGGATACTCTCCGGAACCCCTGTGTCAATTCTGTCCTGGTTAGTATAATTGTCAGGGATTATAAATGTTATTATCAGCGGGCTAATTATGTATCGGGAAAAAAGCGAAAAAAAAAGCTGCCCTTTGGGGGCAGCTTTTCTAAAGAGGAATAAGGAAGAATTATTTAAGCAGCATAAGTTTTCTGACGCTGGAGAAATTACCTGCTTCGATACGATAGAGGTAAACTCCGCTTGAAAGCTGTGATGCATCAAAGTTAACATTATAAACACCGGCACTCTGATTTCTGTCAACCAGAACAGCTACTTCGCGTCCGAGAAGATCGAATACCCTGATGCTTACTCTGGAATCTTCAGCAATTGAATACCTGATCGTAGTCGTCGGATTGAACGGATTAGGATAGTTCTGATCAAGAGAGAATGTTTTTACTTCACCCGGATTATTATCGATTGAAGTAACAAGGTCGGCAACGTATAAAGTGCCGTCACCGGTAGCGGCATAAATCTTGTTTTGCTTGGAATCAACAAAGATTGTGCTGACTTCGATACCGTTCATACCAAGATTAGCCCATGCCATATCGAGACCGGCAGATTTTGGTATTGCAGTGCTTACGTAAACGCCGCTCATCCAGGTTGAAGTGTAAACATTGTTTGCACCGTCAATGCGGATTGCATAAACATAATTGTTACCGAGATTACCAGTAACGTTTGACCATGTGGTTCCGTCTGCTGAGAAATAAACACCGCCGCCATAAGTTCCGGCATAAAGTTTATCATTATTGGTAACTGCAAGTGTCCAGACGTGATCATATCCGACCGGCTGCCTGTCCCATGCTGAAGAACCAGTATTATACCTGTAAACACCGCCGCCGAAAGTACCCGCATAGAGTGTTGAATTCGAAGTCATGGCAAGAGCATGAACAGCAGTGAAAATCATTCCGTCATTCATTGCATTCCAGGTAGCGCCGCCGTCAATCGATTTGTAAACGCCGAATCCCCATGTACCTGCATACATAATGTCATCATTCTGCGGATCGATAACAAGGGCTCTTACGTCTTTACCGGTAAGAGTTGTGGCAGTCCATGTAACACCATTATCAACTGATTTGAAAAGACCGTTTTCGCATCCGGAGAAAAGATCGCCGGTTGTTTTCTGGGCAAATGTCCAGACATAAGCGCCAAACATTGCGCTGTTGATCTGAGTCCAGGTCAAGCCATTATCAACTGAGCGTAAAACTGCTCCGCCCCAGGTGCCTGCAACGAGTTCATTATTATTATCTTCAATTATTGTCCAGATGAACTGGTTTGTCGGTAAAGTGCCGGCAAGCTGCCACTGAACTGTCGGGTTGCCGCCATTATTCGGATTTGGGATAACCTGTACCGCGATAACCTGATCGTCAAGGTTATTGGCAGTATTCGGGTCATACTGATCAAGAGCAATAATTTCGGCTGCATTAGGTATATAAGGATCGATCGGTACGTTTCCGATAAATGGTTTGTGATTGAACTGTCCCATTCCTTCAAGGAATTTGCACATCATCTGACCATTCTGCACACCGCTGATGAAATTAACACGTGCGCGCGGAGCGAGAATAGAACCTGTTACATCGATATTACTGATTGTAAGATCGGTAGCCTGGTAAAAATTATATAACACATTTGTGTAATCTGTGCCGTAAACGAAGAAACCGCCTGACCAGTTAATAACTTTCCTGTTAACATTTACGAGAACAACTGAACCGTTCGGTACTGTAATAGTTACGGTGGTAGCAGCATCGAGATCATTTCCATCAACGAAGAATGTATTCAGGAAAGGATCAGTACCTGTAAGCGTAAGTGTGTGTCCCCATTCAAAAACGGTTGTGCCGTTTACTGTATAAGCTTTTAAAGTATTCGAAAGACCCTGCAGATAAGTCTGTGTAGCGGCAAAATCAAGAACTGTATCTTTTCTGAGAGTACCATCGCTTATGCTGACTGCATTTTCATTAAAATCTTTGAATCTGCCATAAACAACGTTGCCATTATAAACAGCGCCCGAGGTATATGTGATTTTCCTTCCCACAACGAGAACGTCATCGGCACCGTGCGAGTTCGGAAGCTGATCGCCGACACTGTAGTTGCTTAATGTCAGATTTCTGCCGACTGCCAGTTTACCCTGAGTATCAGAGGAAGGCGCAGTATAATCTCTGTAAACAAAGACGTTGTAATCGGCAGCATCACCAAGATCGAACGGTGCGGCATTAAGAATACCGTAATCCATTTCAACAGTGATGATAAGCGATTTTGAACCGCCTGCAGGTACTGTGCCTACAGTCCAGATACCGGTATTCGCATCATAATCAGGAGCAGGAACTGCCGACTGGAATACCATTCCCAAAGGAAGGATATCAGATACGAGAACTCCGGTGGCATTATAAGCGCTTGGGTTAGTGACTGTAATAGTAAAGTTTACAATATCGCCGTCAACCGGATTAGTAACATCAGCAATTTTCTGAATTCCAAGATCGATATCCGGCACCCAGTTAAAAGCGGAATTTACTTCTTTTGTGCCCTGTTCCGGGGTAGCAAGTACTAATTTCTGGTATCCGCCGGAATTTGCCTGATGATAGAATCTTGTACCATGAGGAATTGTAACCTCGGCAGATGCGGTGACTATCGAATTAAGATCGACACCCGGTGTCAGTGTTATCGGGTCGGTAACGCCGTTGGCATTTGTGACCACTGATAAAGTGCTGAGAGTGGCATCGCCTGTGGCTGATAAAGTGACAGTGATGTTTGGCACCGGACTATTGTCCCAGTCATAGGCTTCAATAACAAATTCGCCTGCAACACCCTGAGCAAGTGTAGAGCTTACAGGAACAATTTCGAGTGTCTTAACCGGAGAAGTCTGCCCGGCATTTAATGCTGCATCATCAGCAATTGCCTGTGCACGATCCCTTACGGTTCCGTTAGAAATTGTGTTTATATCAAGTCCGTCGCTGTAATGCCAGATGGCGCACTGCACGGCTGCGGCTTCTGTATTTGTCGGAAGCCCGCCCGGATATGGAAGTGCAACATGCGGGAAATAATTATTAAGAATATATGTGATTTCTGCACCTGTCGAACCGGAATCAACATAAGTCTGATTATAAACCAGATTATGACCTAAATCGATGCAATAGAATTTTGCGGGACTTCCATCAACTGTACCACTAAAAGTACCGGTTGCATAAGTTCCGTTTTGTCCCAGTACCGGATTAAAAATCGTAACATTTGTAGTGTTACTTAAACCGGTGACTATAGCTACTACGGTTCCATCCTGTATTTTCTGATAAAGATTTTTATTCGAATCTTTAGCTGTGGTTACCGAAGCAAATATGCTGATAATGATCAAAATTGTAAAAGCAATTTTTCTCATTGTACCTACCTCCTTTTTGTCTTATGTTACAAATATAAATTATATATTACAATAAAATCGTGATTTTAATCATAATTAAGTTTTTTTTACGTGTAAATTTTACTTGATTTTTTTTGAAATCGGGAATTAAAAAGCAAATGCTTTATAATAGATATTAATTATTAAGCTATTGCTTTCCAATAAAATTTTCTTTCATAAAAATTCTTCAAATTATACATTACAAAAACTCCTTAAATATGATAACTTTTGCCAGCTTTTACTGACTAACAAAAACATTTGCAGAATAATTCAAATATTTTGTATCTGATACCCAGATCCATTCATAACCAGCCTCCTTGTATTTTTTAAGTAATTAATATTGTCCAGGAGAGCAGCCCGGTTTTTCCCGAATACTAAATAAACCAGAATACCGGAGCAAAGAAAAATATTGTCAAAAAACATAAGATTTTATTGAGTTAATCTTCATGTGACAAAATATATTAATATTATGCTCAATGTGGGAATTTTCGATGAAATTACAGTTTTCCCCGATGAAAACCCTTGTAAGCCAGTTAAAGCAATGCGCGATAACAAGTAAAAATTACCGGAATGTTGCTTTGGAATCAGATGATAAAAAGTCATTCAGGAATCAGCTTCAATGTGAAAAGTCTTGCAGATCGCAAAAGTCGAAAGATTCATTAAATTCTTTGCTAACCGCTAATGATTCTTTGTTATGCATTCAACGTCCGGCTTAAAATGCGATTCCGCTCCTGATCCGTGCTTCCGGTATTAAAAATCCATGAAAAAATTGATATCTTGATAAACTTTTCACTATTTTCTTTTCCTAATATTTCCCTCAAAAAATCGGAGTCCAAACTGATGAAATTATTTACCCGTTTTCTGCTTCTTCTCTTTTGTCTTCCACTGCTGATAAACGCACAAAAGGAAAAATTATATACATGGGACGATCCAACCCGGGATCAGGTCCCGCTTGAAGTGTTTAAGAACTTCACCCCTGATAAATCCGCATCATCTGTTATTACTATAAATAATTATGACAATTTTTTCCTTGGTGTGGATTTTGCAGAGCCCCATATGTCAGTAAATCCTCTCAATTCGCTTGAGTATTTTAACGCATTCAACACTAATGGAACACATTATACTTACGATGGTTTTGAATGGGCAGCAGCCACTCCGTCATTCGGGAATACAATGAGGGGCGATCCGGTTACAGCATACGACAGCCAGGGCAATCTTTATTATATGAACATGTACGGATCATCGAGTATTGCCGGTTCGCTCGTTATGAAATCGACCAATAACGGCGCTACATGGGGATCGCCTGTTGTTGCAGTGAGCGGAGCTGATAAATGCTGGATAGCAGCCGACCAGACAGACGGACCCTATTCGGGCTATATTTATGCTGTTATGACTGCTTCGGGAAGCGGCGGTAATTTCAGCAGGAGCACCAATAGCGGAGCCTCTTTCACGCAGACGAACAATTTTTCGACTCAGAGTCTTCCGGGAATGATGGTTGCTGTCGGTGCAAATGTTATGAATGAGAATAATATCTCAGGAGGGTGTGTTTATGTTGTAACAAACGGCGGTGACGCATTTAATTCAACATATACAATTTACTGTTCGACAAACGGAGGGACTTCATTCAGTCAGAAATCATCGGTTAATTTCGCAAATACCGTTGGAACACAGGTAAGCGGCAGAAACTCAGTTGAGAATATGAGAACAAGACCATATCCTTTTATTGCCGCCGATAACAGCAACGGACCTTTCCGCGGAAGATTGTACCTTGTTTATGCATCCAATAATCCTCCGGGAAACGGAAATAAACCAGATATTTTTTGCCGTTTTTCAATTGATCAGGGAGCCTCATGGTCTGAGGAGATCAGGATAAATGACGATCCCAATTCAACGAACAATCACCAGTTTATGCCTGCAATATGGTGTGATATAAATTCCGGCAAACTCTTTGCGCAATGGATGGATACACGGGATGTGCCGACTCACGACAGCTGCTATATTTATGCAACTTACTCGGATAATGGAGGCGTCACTTTCAAACCGAACCAGAAAATTTCAAATAAAAAGATGAAGATTGACTGCGCAACATGCGGCGGCGGCGGCACTCCCCGGTATCAGGGCGATTACAATGCAATTTCCTCTGATGGGGATATCTCACTCGCAGTCTGGGCAGACTTCCGCGACGGTCATTTCGGAAGCTTTACAGGTTACTTCCCCGATTATGCTTTAGATTTTTATCCCGGCACACAATTTGTCCTCAGCGAAAACGATACGGCAAATTTCACTGTATCGGTGCCTTCAACAAAATTATACGCTCAATCGGTGTCTTTCGATATTGCAATTTCACCGGAGCCTCAGACAGGAACTTTTCTCGTTGAATATCCGGGAGGATCGAACACACTTAACGTAGTACCCGATCTGATGGGGATAAAAATCATTCCGGTAAACAATGTTACCGAAGGTGATTATACTGTGACCGTAACCGGCACGGGTCCTTCAGGAATACCGATCCATAAAAGAACAGCCATGCTGACAGTTGAACCGGCTGCCGGCGGAACTTCATTTGTGAGTGTTAATCAGGGATGGAATATTGTATCGGTCCCACGGCAGGCACAGTCAATGAATTTATCGGCATTATTTCCGCAGGCTGTTTCTCAGGCATTCAGTTTCAATAACGGATATGTTGCTTCTGATCCGCTCGAAAATGGCAAGGGATACTGGCTTAAATTTGCTTCTGCAGCTTCGGTGCCTGTTCAGGGTTACCGGATAGCAGATGAAATTCCGCTTCAAACAGGATGGAATCTTGTCGGACCATTCCATGATGCTGTTTCGGTCAACAGTCTGACTACTGATCCTCCCGGATTGATTTCATCTGTATTCTATGGATACAGCGATAATTACTTTATTGCTTCGATGCTGGAGCCGGGCAAAGGTTATTGGGTCAAAAGTTCGGGTTCGGGAAATCTGCTTATTTCAGGCTCAGGACTTCAGAAAGAATCCTTTGATCCCCTCGCTGTAATTGATGATGAAAACACAGTAAGAATCACTTTGCGTGATGGTTCCGGTCACTCAGCAACACTCTATCTTGCAGATAATTCCTGCGATCTTGAATACTTTGAGCTTCCTCCTGCTGCGCCGGGCAATACTTTTGAGGTAAGATTTACTGATGGGCGTTTTGTCGGGTCTCTCTCCGAAAACGCTGAACTGGAAATGAAGAATGCAGTTTATCCTGTAACGATTGAAGTTTCCGGAACAGATTTGAAAATCCGGCAGGGTGAATATGTAAATAGTATTAAGGATGGCAGTGCGATAAGCCTGCAGAAAAATTACGGTGATAATCTCAGTCTGGAGAAAATCACAGTCCCGCTTGATTTTTCATTATCTCAGAATTATCCGAATCCATTCAATCCCGAAACAATAATTAGTTTCGATCTGCCTGCAGATTCGGATATTAAACTTTCGGTTTACAATATGCTCGGTGAAGAAGTAGCGGTTCCTGTGAGCGGGCTTTTCAAAGCCGGAAAGCACGATGTAAAATTCAATGCCGCAGGATACTCATCAGGTGTTTATTTCTACCGGATTGAAACAGCAGGATTCATATCGACTAAAAAGATGGTGCTTGCAAAATAGTCTGCTGATTTATAATTAGAATAAATACAGCCCCTGAGAGTTGATATTCTCCGGGGCTGTTTTATTATCAGGTCTCTTTGGTTCAGAAATAACCGGCTGACCATTGCCGTCTGCAAGGCTTTCATCGCCTTCACCCGATGCCGGAGGCATCGAACGTTTACAGCATGGCAAAGCCGTTAAAAATATACGACCCCGGAGAGCCTGTACCCAAATTAAATGTTACTTCAGTTTCTCTTTAAAAACCTTTTTGAATTTCTCCAATTTTGGTGTTATAACAA
This sequence comes from Ignavibacteriales bacterium, assembly GCA_021740915.1. Taxonomy (GTDB): domain Bacteria; phylum Bacteroidota; class Ignavibacteria; order Ignavibacteriales; family Melioribacteraceae; genus JAIOYW01. The sequence goes on from JAIOYW010000021.1 coordinate 24,453, forward strand.
AACTGCAATAAGGCTGCGAAGAATTATTGTCATAATAATCCTGATGATATTTTTCTGCCGCGTAAAACAAATCAAATTTAGTGATTTCAGTTACGACCGGGCTGCTATAAACCCCTGATGCACCGAGCTTATTTTTATAAAACTCTGCGCTTTCTTTCTGAGCCTCGCTATGATAAAAGACCGCCGACCTGTACTGTGTCCCGATATCAGCTCCCTGCCTGTTCAACGTTGTGGGATCGTGTGTGCTCCAGAATATTTCGAGCAGTTCCGAAAAACTGACGATTGCAGGATCGAATTCGATCTGAATAACCTCTGCATGACCAGTCCTGCCGGTGCAAACCTGATCGTATGTCGGATTTTTTACGCTTCCTCCCGAATACCCTGATACAACTTTTTCAACTCCCTTTACGCGCTGAAAAACCGCCTCAACGCACCAAAAGCAGCCCGCCCCGAATGTGGCAGTCTCCAGATTCGATTTATCCATTATTTCATTGTCCCTGTATTTTTCTTTGTCCGCTTCTCCGCTTAAATTACATGCGCTCAGCAGGAAAAACAACATAATATATTTATACATGATGTCCCGTTTTAACATTTAAACCTGCATCCGATACTATTAGTTTCAAAGCACAGGTGTTATTTCATAGGTGTAAGATAATTTTCCCCGACATACAGCCTCGAAATGTTTCCTTCTTCATCCCTGATAAAACGAGCTGTTTCACCGTTGCCGTTTTTTCCTGTCATATTAAAAATGTCTTTTTCAACCGGAATAAGTTCAGTTATTGAATCAGAAGGATCATCAGCCGGCGGAACGCTTTCGTCATAGAGCCAGAGTTTTTTATCAATTATCATCACATTTGTAATCCAGAAAGAGGAATCCCAATACCTGCCGCATAGTTTTTCCCAGTCTGCAGAATAGTCGTAAGAGTCAGAATCCTTCTGCTTCTTAAGCAGGATAGCCGCATTTTTGTAGATTGTTTTGGCAATTATGGATGGCGCATAATTCTCTGAGTTCAGAAATACTATTATGCCTACCTTGTGCTCAGGGACGAAATATATCTGAGTACGGTATCCTCCAACCCAGCCTCCATGCCCGATGAAGGTAATTCCGTCATCGGCGGAAACTCCGAATGAAAGTCCCCAGCCGCTTTTCCAGGAGGGCTGAAGCCAATGAACACGATGCATTTCCATAAGAGTTGATCCTTTCAGAACTGCATCTGCGGAGTTATCATCCTCTCTGAACTGGAGACTGATATACTTTGCCATATCGCTGATATTCGTTGCCAGGTTAGCAGCCGCCGTAATTCCTTTAGAATCAGTGAAAGGCGCTTTTTCCAGTTTCTTCTGTGTTTTATCGTAGAGGTAGCCGGTTGCAAGCGAAGGATCATTTTCTTTGATCTGAACCTGAGTGGAATTCATTCCGAGAGGCTTCAGAAGATTATCTTCGATATATTTTTCATAAGTCACACCGGAAATCTTTGCGATAATTTCGCCTAAGAGTGCAATTCCAAGATTCGAATATTTCCACATTGTCCCTGGTGGATAGATCATCGATTGTTCGGGCAGCTTTGTTTTAATTTCATCCATTGTAGGGAAAACATCCTCTTCCCAGTAGGGAAATCCGGCCTCCCGGGGCAGTCCCGATGTATGTGTCATAATTGCTCGTATAATCACTTCGGGTGTCCCGGGATATGGGTTTTTGAGTTCGAACCAGGGCAGATATTTCCTGACGGGGTCATCGAGATCGAGCAGACCCTTATCCCGAAGCTGCATTATTGCGGTGCCTGTGAATGTTTTTGAGATAGATGCGATCCTGAATACTGAATTTGCAGTTACGGGCTCTTTAGTTTCAATATCTTCGGCTCCGAATCCCTTTGCATAAACAAGTTCCTGATCCTGCACAATCCCGATAGCTGCTCCCGGTATGTTGTAATAGTCCATAATTTCATCAAGCCAGATTTCATTAAGGCGCATAAAATCATTAAATTTCTGAAGTTTTTGCCCCGATTCTTCCTGAGCATAGATCATTACGGTAAAAAGTAATGCGAGAGCCAGCCCGGCTGAAAACCTTCTAGAGTAATTCATATTTATCCCCGGATATTTTATTCGGGTAAAATAACAAATTCTTTCCTAAGCTTCTGTCTAACATTTACAGATAGGAAACGTCTAAAAAATTTTATAATAAACCGGAGTATTCATGAAAAAAATAATTCTCTTATTCTGCGTGGTATTCGGCATCTCATTAAGCGCCCAGACGGTTCCTGATGCTCTGATGCTGCGCTTTCCCGATGTCAGTGCAGATAATATAGTATTCTCATATGCAGGCGATCTTTGGGTTGTTGAAAAAGCCGGCGGTATGGCACGTAAACTCAGTTCACCTGAAGGTATGGAACTCTATGCCAAATTTTCTCCTGACGGCAGACAAATTGCTTTTACCGGAAATTATGACGGCAATAATGACATTTATGTTATGCCCTCAAAAGGAGGCAGCCCATTCAGAGTAACTCATCATCCCGCATCCAACAATCTGGTTGACTGGTACCCTGATGGTAAAAATCTTCTCTTCCGCTCCGGTATGAATTCACCAACAGGCAGATACAGCGGATTATTCAAACAATCTGTTATGGGAGGATTACCCGAGCAGCTTCCGATGCCTTATGGCGAATTTGCCGCTTTCAACAGCGATGCTTCTAAAATGGTTTTCCAGCTTATTTCCCGTGAATGGAGGACATGGAAAAGATACCGCGGCGGATTGGCAAGCGAACTCTGGCTATATGATTTCGAGAAGAATTTCTCGGAGAATATAACGAATTTTGATGGGACGGACGCTCTTCCGATGTGGCACGGCGATAAATTATTTTTCCTCTCAGATAGAGATGCCATCAAAAAACTCAACATTTATTCGATGGATATAAACACAAAAGAAGTGAAACAGGTCACGTTTTTTGATGAATATGATGTTAAATGGCCTTCAATAGGACCTTCGGAAATTGTATTTGAAAATGGCGGCAAACTCTGGCTTATGAGTTTAAAGGATAACAGCCTGAAAGAAGTTCAGATACAGGTGCCATCTGATCTTATCAGCGCAAGACCGGAACTTAAAAATGTATCGGATCTTATTTCATCTTTTTCATTGAGTCCCGGTTCTAAAGTTGTTGCATTTGAAGCCAGAGGAGATATCTTCTCTGTCCCGGCAAAAAACGGCAGCACAATAAATCTTACGAATACCCCGGGCATTGCCGAAAGAAGCCCGGTCTATTCACCCGATGGTAAATATCTCGCTTATTTTTCGGATAAATCCGGAGAATATGAAATATATCTGAAAGCAACTGATGGGAAATCTGAGGATAAACAGATAACAAAGAAGAGTAAAGGATTCCTCTTTAATCCGGTTTGGTCACCTGATTCAAAAAAACTCACGTTTTTTGATAAAGCCGGTCAGCTTTCTATTGTTGAAACAGAAAGCGGCGATGTTACGAAAGTTGCAAAAAACGAATGGTTCGCTGGTTTCTCTGTTTCATGGTCTTCTGACAGCAAATGGCTTGCTTTCGATAATATGACTGAAGAAGGACTGCTCCGCGCAGTTTATCTTTATGATCTCGGGAAAAAAGAAGCTGTAAGAATTTCACCTGAATTCTATAGCTATAGTTCACCTGTTTTCGATCCCGAAGGAAAATATCTTTATTTCTATTCCGATCAGACATTTGAACCGGTTTACAGCGACATGGATAACACATGGATATATCCTAATGCGACAAATCTTTACGCCGTTACTCTGAAAGCTGATTCACCTTCACCTCTCGCACCAAAAGTTGACGAGGTTAAGATAAAAGAAGAGAAGAAGGATGATGAGAAAAAAGACGAAAAGAAAGACGAGAAAAAAGATGAGGAAAAGAGTAAGGATATTACAATTGACCTCAAGGATATTGGCAAAAGAATTGTGCTGATTGAAAAAATCGGCAATGTTGGTCCCCTTGCAGCAGTAAAAGGCAAGATTCTATACCAGAAAAATCCTGTCGCCGGATCAGGAAGCAAAGGCCCTGCCGGAACAGTTTATTTTTACGATCTCGAAGAACGTGAATCGAAAGAGATAATTTCAGGCGTCGATTATTATGGCGTTTCTCCCGATGGCGATAAAATTATTTACAAAGCCGGTCAAGCTTATGGTATTATCGATATAGCTGCGGGTAAAAAAGTCGGAGACGGAAAATTCTCGGCAAACGATATGCAGGCATATGTTAATTATCAGGAAGAGTGGAAACAGATGTTCACCGAAGCCTGGAGGATTGAAAGAGATTATTTTTATGATCCGGGTATGCATGGACTGAACTGGGATAAAATGCGGGAACGTTATGGCAAACTTATGCCTTTTGTATATGACAGAAACGATCTGAATTATGTTATTGGCGAATTGATCGGCGAACTGAATGTTTCTCATTCATATGTCGGCGGCGGCGATATTCCACAGGGAAAATCAGTGAACGTGGGACTGCTTGGCTGCGATTATGCTGTAAAAGACGGCTACTTCCAGTTTAGTAAAATTTACGAGGGCGCCTCCTGGGATTATACTGAAGCCAGTTCACCGCTCAAAGAGCCGGGCGTAAGCGTTAACGAGGGAGACTATCTGATAGCCGTGAATGGCATAAAGCCGGACATATCCAACGATCCCTGGGCTGCTTTCCAGAATCTTGCAGGTAAAACCGTAAAAATCACAGTGAATTCCAAACCATCCGCCGAGGGCGCGAAAGATTATTTTGTTAAACCCCTATCGAATGAGTTCAGGCTGCGAAATCTCGCGTGGATAAATGACAACAGGATGGCTGTTGAGAAGGCTTCCGGCGGAAAAATCGGTTATGTTTACGTGCCTAATACAGGAATCGAAGGACAGAATGAACTTGTCCGCCAGTTTATACCACAGGCAAAAAAGGATGCACTGATAATTGATGAGCGTTTTAACGGCGGCGGGCAAATACCCGACAGATTTATCGAATTGCTTGACCGTCCCGTTTATAATTACTGGGCGCGCAACGATTTCAAAAACTGGCAGACTCCATTCCTCAGCCATACAGGACCTAAAACTATGCTTATTAACGAATGGGCAGGCTCCGGCGGCGATGCTTTCCCGCATTATTTCAGAATGAGAGAATTGGGACCGCTCGTTGGAAAACGCACCTGGGGCGGACTTGTCGGCATAAGCGGAAATCCATCCCTGATTGACGGCGGATATGTTACTGCGCCAACATTCGGTATCTTTAATACAAAGGGTGAATGGGATATCGAAAATCATGGAATCGATCCTGATTATGAGGTTGAAAATGCTCCTCATCTTTTGGCACAGGGAAAAGATTCTCAGCTTGAGAAAGGTATTGAGCTTATGCTTGAAGCATTAAAGAAAAATCCCTCAAAAGAGATCAAAAAACCAAAGTATCCCGACAGATCGAAATAATCGTTTTCTTGTCTAATTATTAAGCCGGCTTTTAATCAAGCCGGCTTTTTTTTTCTGTTGAAGTATTCTGCCGGTTTGCTGTATTTTGTACGACCCCTTCGGGGTCGCGGCATATTTCGTTCACGATTATTCTATAAACATTTGACCCCCTCCGGGGTCAAAAAAAATCATATCAATCATTAAATCATACGAATCACGGTTCAGACAATGACATGCTGACTCCATTAAAAGGACTATATGTCAATCGTCCTGTTTGCCCCGCTTTGCGGGACATGGCGAGGCGAACTGTAACTTGACAAAGGTCAACTACAATAAAAACATTCACTTGTGTATAGGTTGGTCTTCTCCCCACGATGCCGGAGGCATCGAACGTTTATAGAAATGACAATATTGAAAATAGGAATCGACCCCGTAGGGGGTAGCACGATATTTTTCCCCTTCACCCGACAATGTATCGCCTACCCCGCCCTTCGGGGTCGCGGCATATTTCGTTCACGATTATTCTATAAACATTTGACCCCCTCCGGGGTATTAAAATTTCATGACACTCAAACCAATCCCTGAAGCAACTTTTGCATCGTTTTTTCGTCTTTTAACAAAAACACGGGAAATTATGCGAACTTGCATTATTTGCATTTTATTGCTGATCATAAGCGGTATTCTTTACGGCCAGGAAAATCTGCTGCAAAAAGCTGATAATCTTATAGCACAGGGAGATTACCGCGAAGCGGTTGAGCTGCTGAGGCCGGCGGCAGATGCCGATCCCTCTGATTATATACTTAAGTATAAGACCGGACTTGCCTTCCAGCTTTTGAATGATTATACGTCAGCACATACTTACCTCTCCGATGCTTCCCGGCTGAATTCAAACGATCTGCGAATAATGACCGCTCTCGGGAATAATTTTAATCTCCTCGGCAATCCGGGACTTGCTGCGATGGCATTCAAAGATATTCTGGATAAAGACCCCTCGCACCTCCAGGCGAAAACCGAACTTGCAAAAATCAGGTTTAACGATCAGGATTTCACCGGAGCCGGAAAGTTGTTTTCGGAATTATCGGAGTCGGCGCCGGGAAATTTCTGGTACTGCAAGCAGCTTGCATTTTGCCGAATTAGACTTAATGACAACGACAGCGCGGTCACGCTTTTTATCAGAGCGGAGAAACTGAATCCATGGGATGCTGACACAAAACTTCAGCTTGCGAAAATATTTTTCCTTCACGAAAATTATGATTCGTCATATTATTATGCTAACGCAGGACTTGAGATCAGTCCGGGAAATCTGCCTCTCAACCGGCTCGGAGGTGAAATTCTGCTGAAACAGAAACGTTACAGGTCAGCAGTCTCACAATTTGAGCGGCTGCTTTCGCTTAATGATACAACTGCCTCAGTCTATCAAAAACTCGGCTTTTCGAGATATTTCCTTGCGATGGTCACTGCGGACAGCACCGAAAAAATGCCGCTTATCTCCGGCGCTCTGGATGCCTTCCTTAATGCTAACCACCTTGATGAGAAAGATCCGCTCAATACCCTTTACGCCGGGATATGCGAAAAAGATCTGGGCAGATACCAGCCAGCCATTGAGTACTTCCTCCGGACGATCGGGCTGATTTATCCTGCATACACAGGCGATCTTTATACGCATCTCGGTGCAAGTTATGAATTTGCCGGCGAAACCGGAAAGGCGATTGTAAACTATAAAAAAGCCCTCGAATTCGATAACAGCCGGAAAACGCTCATATTGCAGATGGCTGCCCTCTATGATAAATTCTATGCCGACCGCGAAACGCCTGCATTATATTTCCGGAAATTCCTGAGGGAAGCTGGTGAATCTGATGAACAGCTTATTAAATATGCCGAAAACCGCCTGGAATCTTTACAGGAAGAAATCCATTTCAGAGGGCGCTGAAAGAAGATTAGAGATTAATAAGGGTATGCTTTCCTTTTCAATAAAATGAAAAAAGAGATTGTGATGTAGGCTCAAAATACCACACCAATATTGTGGCAATAAATCTGCTTTTTACTTGCGGATCACTCACTACTTATAAAATATTCATAGCTATCAATTATGGCTTTGTCAATACTGTAATTTTCATTATCAGTTTTTCTGATTATTACACTATCAAAACCAAGACTGTTCAGCTTCTCAAATGTTGCAAGTTCCCCTTCTTGTAGTTTCAAAACTTTTCTAAGAAGCCAATCAGAAAGTGCATTATTTGGATTAGTCATTAATGCTTTGGAATTGTCTTGACAGATTTTCGCAGAAAGAACCTCACCGGAGGGAACTTTAAGATTGAAAGCGACATCTCGAGGCGGAAAAAAATCCGGGAAAAATCTGTGAATTTGGATTGGGATAGGAATATAGACTTCGCCATAATCACGTTTCCGCCCACTTGCATTCCATTGATTAAGACCACTCTTTTCAAATACAAATTTCTGTTTTTTTCTGAAGCCATAAAGAGGTAGAATGATATAATTTACACCGCTAACTAATTTGTCTTTCGAAACTCTTAAGGACCTGTCTTTAAATAATTCTAAAAGTAAATCGTATGGATTTTCAATAATTTCAACTGGAAATCGATAGGCGTTCCGAGGTATTATGAATCTTCTATAGAGTGTATTTTTTGAATGGTTAAAAAGATAGGAATTCTTTCCATCTTCAAATTGTAGGCTTGCCGTTTTGCTTTTCACACCATAAATGTTTACCAGATCAATCTTTTCGTAATCCGTTTCAAAAAGGATCAACTCGTTCTGACGACGAGCAACTATGTGATAAAGTGAGCTTTTTAAATTATATGTACGGGATGCTAAATCTATTCTTTCATTTCTAAATTCAGAAAGTTTAGAAGCAAGTTCCTTTCCATTTAACCTGGACAAAATTCGGGATAGTGAATTGAACTCAGCAACTTTTTCTAAACTGCTACTACTGGGACAGGTAAATGTTTTTAGCCCAACACCCAGTGAATTAAAATTGGCATCAAAAGCAGTATCCGATCGTGAAAGATTATCGGCATTAAAACTGCGGCAGAAGATATTTTCAGCCACTCGATAATTGATAAAAGGAATAGAACTCTCGCTGAACAACCCCGAAAGCTTTGAAATTGCAGAAAGCATTTTCAAATAGTTACCATTATTTTCTAAGTCAATTTCAACAAATGTCTTCATAATACCCTCAATATTTCGCCACCGATTTTTTCTATTAATGGCATAGTAACAGAATTACCAGCCTGCATATAGAGTTTGCTATCAGCAATTGGAGGAAGAATAAATTTATCGACCGGAAAACCTTGAAACGCAAAACATTCTTTTGGTGTAAGTTTTCTTATACCGAAATCATCTTTAATTAAAGGAACATTATGCCCGCCTGCCCCCATATTTGCAGTTAAAGTCGGACATACATTACTTTTGTTCTCACGAACGTAAATTCTTCGCCATTGATAAACAGTATCATTTTTCGTGATTGACGCTTCTAATTCAGGGTAATAAGGGTGGTTTTTAGAATAGTAATATTTATCCTCTTGTTTGTCATGTTCCAAAACGTCACGAATTGTTTTTGTTAGTTCTATTTTTGAAGGAAATCTAAAATTGGTATAATTCTTTACTCTTTTGGGGTCAAATGCAACGATAAAAATACGCTCTCGGTTTTGCGGGACATTCGCATGCGTCATTGAATTCAATACATCATAGAATACTTTATATCCTAATTTATCCTCCAAAATTTCGCGTATTATTTTGAATGTCTTACCTTTATCGTGAGAAACTAAATTCTTAACATTTTCTAAGAAAACGACACGAGGTCGATGTTTTTCAATAATTTGCTCAATGTCGAAAAATAATGTTCCTCTTGTATCAGTGAATCCCTTGCGATAGCCCGCGATAGAAAATGCTTGACAAGGAAATCCGCCACACAGTATATCGAAATTCTCAGGGATATAATCTTTAATTATCTGTCTGGTAATGTCACCAAAAGGAACTTCACCGAAGTTCGATCTATACGTTTTTTGAGCGGCTTTTTCCCATTCACTAGAATAAATGCACTTTCCACCAAGATTTTGAAATGCTAATCTAAATCCTCCGATTCCTGCAAAAAGATCTATAAATTCAAAATGCGGATTTTCAACGGAAGGGAAAGGTATGTTTTCTAAATTGAATATTCCATATTGTAATGCATTTTCGGCAGATTTTAGCGTAATTTCTTCTTCCGGATATTTATAAGCTAAAATTTCCCTAGCAAATTCAACAGCATCCTTTTTATAGATTCGCGAAGCCCTATTTTTTTTGTTGTGCATATAATGTGTAATGACAGCTTCCCTTGGGCTTTCAGGTTCTACTATTTTAATTCTAAAACGCTTGTCTCCAAATGTTTCTATTGATATTCGTTCTGAAATATTCATCTTTAAGTTTCTTACCTTATTTTCAATTAATAAAACGCAAGAGAGCAAATTGTTCTCAATATCTTTACTCCAAAAACGTAGGATGGTCCAGCCTTCATCTGTTAATTTCTTATTAACCTCATTATCTCGCTTGATATTCCTTTCTATTTTTGGAATCCAATACTCTATATTGCTTTGGAGTCTGTTTTTTTGAATTTCCCAATCCTTCCCGTGCCAAAATTCTCCATCTACAAAAATGGCGAGTTTTAATCTTTTAAATGTTAAATCAGGTGTGCCATAAACAGTTGTGTCATTTTTTTTGTATCTAAATCCACGCGCAAAGAGCGTTCTAGCCAGGATGACCTCTGGTTTGGTGTCCTTGCTATGAATTCTGCTCATGTTATAGCTTCTGGTTTCTTTGTTATGTGAATCTGCCATAAGCTATTTTTCAATTACTTTAAATTCATAGTCCAATGAGATGGAAAATTTCACAAGGTAATCTACAGAAATGCTAAATCTCCCTTTTTCAATTTTTTCCAGGGTAGAACAGTTTACATTTATCATTTCGGCCAGCTGTTCCTGGCTATAACCTCTCATTTCTCTGACGACCCTGATCGTATTGCCTAACTTTCGCCGGTAATCTTTAATCTCAATTTCTTTTTCCTTATACTCTGCTTTCATACTATTACGGCTTAATTCACAAATAAAGTTCCGGTATGCTCCTGTCCGTTTTCATCTTGTACTGTCAGCCAAACATTTGTTTCAATACCTTTTACATCTTTTGTGAGGTCGAGCATTATTTTTTGCATGCTGACTTTAATAACTTTGCCTGTTACCTGCGAGTAGTCGGATTTGTTTATTGTCACATTAAATCCAACTAAGTCATCCGTATCAACTTCAACAACTGCGAGGTCATCAAGCAAAACCGTATTTACCGGAGGGAAACATAAGCCTGTATTCAGGGCTCTAATGTCTGCCCTTGGCCTTTCAGTATCTTCAATGATTTCTAGTATTAAGTAAAGTTCGTCAGGTCTCTCGTCAGGCAAAGGAGTGTGAAACTTGGCCACTTGTCCTATTTTATTTGGTCTCATTTTTCTTTGTGCAGAATTTATAGCGTTGCCCCCGCTGTTAATTAATGAAGTTCAAAATGTAAAAATTTTTTTGTTTGAATATCAGTGTTTTTTTATTACTATTTATCAGCCAAATTAACACAATATTTCCGGGAAACCAAGAAAAATAACGTGGCTGAAAGCCCTATCATACCGGAAAAAATACTCTGCTGTTCTATATAATATCCGCTGGGCTTATTCTTAAAGTTTCGGGCTCTATATGAAAATACTTGGTCTAAAAGAATAAATATTTTACATTCAAACCCTTGCTCTGCTTGGAGATTTCACCCTGGCCGAAGACCAGGGCGATCACAAAACTGTCAGATAATCGAGGTCGTAAAGGATAATCCCGTAAACTAAGCCACAGCGCACCGGGCATATACGATTTTTACTCAGGAATCAGCTTCAATTCTTTCTTTGTTAACCATATATCTTTTGATTTTCTGAGTTGTTGTTTTTTCGAATTCGTCCTGACGGATAAACCACTTTTTGATTTGTTTGAAAGCAGCAAGCTGACCGTTCACTTTCTCAATTTCAGTTTTTATTATATCATTGACCAGAGACTCTGATATGTGCACGCCCTTCGACTCGGTATATGTGATAAATGCTTCAGTATCCACAACAATCTGAGCGGCTATTATCTCATCGTGTTTCTCATCCTTCTCACCATAAACAAGCGATTCAAGAATAAACTCGCTGCGGTTTAGTTGATCTTCGATCTCTTCGGGGAATACATTCTTCCCGGATTTTGAAATAATCACATTTTTCTTTCTGCCATTGATGTGCAGGAAACCATCTGCATCGATAAATCCCATATCTCCGGTTTTGAACCATCCGCCATCGAATGTTTCATCTGTCATCTTCTGGTTCTTATAATAACCCTTCATTATGTTCGGACCCTTAGCGTAGATTTCACCGCTGCCGGTTTCATCCGGGTTATTAATTTTAATCGTAACTGAAGGCAGCGGAATGCCGGCTGCATTATCCTTAAAATTATCGAGCCGGTTCAGGGCAAGTATTGGTGAAGTCTCTGTCAATCCGTAACCCTGGAGGAAATTAAACCCGAACTCACGAAGTCCTTTTGCAACTTCAGGATCGGGCGCCGCTCCGCCGGCTATAAATATTCTGACGTGTCCCCCGAATTTTTCATGCATTTCAGCAAATATTTTTTTCTTAATATCTTTCAATCCGAGGCCGCTAAGAACATTTGTAGCTTTCACAAGTTTTGGCACGAGGAAGGCTTTCTTTTTATCGGCGCTAATGTTCTTCCTGATCTTTTTGAACATCTTGTCGAAGAGCAGAGGAACCCCAAGCAGCATTGTAGCTTTTACATTGCCTATATCTTCAGCCACAGTCTTGAGCGAACGGGCATAATGGATAGATGAGCCGCAATAGAGAGGGCAGAGAAGTCCGCAGGTACATTCATACGTGTGATGCATCGGTAGAACCGAAAGGAAACGATCTTCGGGATACATAAAAAGCATACTCACCATATCAACCAGATTTGATGCGAGATTTTTCTGTGTGAGCATTACGCCTTTTGCCCGCCCGAGCGATCCGGATGTAAAGATGATCTCAGCAATATCTTCCGGGTTGATCCTCGGTAGTTTATCAACAGGTATAGGCCGTGAATTTATAAGCAGGCTGTTCATGCTCATAAATCCGTTAAGCGGCGGTATTTCATCCATACAGATAAAATGTTTCATCTTTTTCAGAATCTGATGATCCTCCGCCATCAATCCGGCAAAAGAATTGCTGAAAATTATTGCTTCTGCATCCGATTCATGAAGGATATTCAGGATTTCATTCGGTTTCAGATTCCTGTCGATTGGAACAGCCACAAAATTAAAACTCATGCAGGTAAGAAAGGACAAAGCCCATTGTACTCTGTTCTCCCCGACAATAGCGATGTGGGTGCGTTCATTGATCCCAATATCCTGAAGTGCAGCGCCAAAACGCAGAATTTTGTCGAGGAGCTGTCCGTATGTGAGATTCTTTAACGGTGTGTCGTTCAGGTCGTTAAGTGCACTGCGTTTTTCGTAAGTTGAGGCGCTGTTCAGTATCATCTCCTGAACTGAGGAGATTTGTGGCACATCGAAAAGGTCAAGTTTTTTCATAATTCCACCTGTTTAATAATACTTTATTGTCGGATTAAAGCCATCCCGGAAGGAAAAAATCTTCCGGGATACTGTTATTTAACTGCGTAACTCTTAATTATTTCTTTGACGAGCGCATAGAAGCCAGGCACATCGTCAATTTTAAGTTTTTCATCAGGTGAATGGGCGCCCATAATTGTCGGTCCGAAAGAAATCATTTCCATTCCCGGATATTTTGAGCCGAGAATTCCACATTCAAGTCCCGCATGAATAGCTTTGATCTCAGGGTCTTTACCATGCAGCTTATTAAAGGAAGCAAGGGAATTCTTCAGCAGCAGAGAATCCATATCCGGCTTCCATCCCGGATATCCATCACCGCCAAAAACTCTGGAAGCCCCGGCAAGTCTGAAAACTGAACGAACGCTTTCTGTGGCGCTTTTAATTGCTGAATCTACCGAACTTCTCTGGCTCGTTCCGATCCTCATAATCGAGTCTTCGATTGTGACGGTGGCAAGGTTGGTTGAAGTTTCAACGAGTCCCGGAATATCAGCGCTCATCGAAAGGACACCATGCGGCAATGCAAGCAGGACATCAATAATTTTCACAGCAAACTTTCCGGTATAAACCTTATTGCCGGCATTTGTTTTTTTATTGAGTGTGAGCGTAAGGCCCGGATCACGTTTACCGAGTTCAGCAGTGATTGAGGCATTAAGTTTTGAAAGTGCAGATTCAACAGCTTGAATTTTTTCAGCAGCCACAGCTATAACCGCTTCAGCTTCGCGCGGGATAGCATTTCTTTTTGAACCGCCTGTGATCTCCGAAATCTGAATTTCGTGCGGAAGCAGTTCGCGCAGAGTGCGTGCAAGAATTTTTATCGCATTGCCGCGCTCTGTCTGGATATCGAGCCCCGAATGACCGCCTTTTAATCCGGAAACAAGAAGTTCGTAAAAATCATATCCTTGCTTTGCTGCTTCAAATTCCGGAATAAAGTCGGCAAGAGTATCCTGCCCGCCTGAGCAACCGACATAAAAAGCGCCATCTTCTTCAGAATCAAGATTAAGTAATGTTCTGCCCTGCACAAAAGAACCTTCGAGATTATTTGCTCCGGTAAGTCCGGTTTCCTCATCAACTGTCAGAAGGATTTCGAGCGGGCCATGCTCAAAAGATTTATCCTCGGCAAGCGCGAGTCCTGCGGCAACACCGATACCGTTATCGGCTCCGAGAGTGGTACCCTCGGCAGTAATCCATCCATCCTCAATTTTAAGTTTTATCGGATCATTATCGAAATCGTGCATGGTGCCTTTATTTTTTTCACAGACCATATCCACATGCCCCTGTACCACCACTATCGGCGAATTTTCAAAACCCGGGCTTGCTGGCACATCAATAACGATATTGCCTGTTTTATCCTGTCTGTAAATGAATGAATGCCTGTCACAATATTCTTTTAAAAATGCAAGCACCTTTTCTTCCTTTTTGGAAGGACGCGGCACCTGAGTGATATCATAAAATCTCTGCCAGACGAGTTCCGGCTTTAATCCATCGATAATTTTTGCTGACATTAGTATTTCCCTTTTCTTAATTATGTCTGATGTTCAAAATATCCCCGTCAGAAACCCTGTATTCTTTGCCTTCGAGTCTCCAGACTCCGGCTTCTTTGCATTTCGGGAAACTGCCGTGGTTTATAAAATCGTTATAATGTACTACTTCAGCCCTGATAAACCGGTCGTAAAAATCGCTGTGAATAGCCCCTGCCGCTTCCTGTGCAGTAGCGTTTTTCTTCACAGTCCATGCGCGGCATTCATCTTCTCCGACTGTAAAAAAGGACTGGAGTCCGAGTATCTGATAAGAAAGCCTGAGAATTTTACTCAGAGCAGATTCGTTAACGCCGTATTCTTCCATAAATATGTTACGCTCTTCTTCAGCAAGCCCGGCAAGTTCCAATTCGATCTTTGCAAAAAAAGGCACGATTTCAGGGGACGAGACTCCGAGTTTGGCTCTGATCTTTTCGATCTCAGCATCTGCTCCGCCAACGCTCTGATCATCGAAATTAACCGCAATGGCAATCGGCTTAAGAGTAAGGAGCTGATAACCTGCAAGCAGTTTCCTCTCATTTTCATCTAATTCAAGATTCCGGAGCGGTTGTTCCTGCTCAAGATGCGCCAGACATTTTTCAGCCAGCGGCAATTCTCTTTTAATTGCATCAGTCTGCAATTTCTTAAAATCCTTGCGGAGTTTTTCAAGACGGGATTCGAAAAAAGCCATATCGCTGAGTAAGAATTCAGTCTCAAGAAACTGAATGTCCCTTATCGCATCAATATTGCCCATAGGATGGGGAACAGAGTCTTCATTAAAATGACGGACAACAAAAAACAGCGCTTCATTATTCCTTACGCTCGAAAGGAATGTATTCGTTATTTTAACTTTTCCGTCATCGCCCATACGCAAGCCCGGAAAATCAAATATCTCTATTGTTGCATTTACTTGTTTTTTCGGATTAAAAATTGATGTGAGTTTATCGAGTCTTTCATCAGGCACTTTCATCGTTTCTATAACCGCTTCTTCGGAGCCGCTTATATTTGTTGAAAGATTGCCCGAAAGTGTCTGAAATAAAGTTGTTTTCCCGCTGTATTGCAGCCCTACTAATCCTATTCGCATACTTATCCGTTAATTATAAAATCTTAAAATTTAAATATAAGACTATGAGAGAAAACTGGAAAATAAAGAAGGTCTTATAACTAAAGCAAAACTTGACCGAATTTTTAAGATTAGTATATCTGGCAGTGAGTTTTCGAATATTTGCTTTAATCAGAAGAAAATATCAGTGCCACCGTAAAGATTCCCGGGCAGCAGGTGTGAGTGCACAATTATGATGACCGGGAAAGATATCGAGAACTTTTTGGTATTCAGGTTAAACGGAAAACCAATCAACGGCGGGGTGAATCAATAGAACGGATAATTCCGGGAAGTTTGAACATAATTTCCTTTCCTGCAAGAAAGGCTTCGGTCAATATAAGATTTGTGTAGTTACCAAATTTTTGTTTGAATAACTGGAGTTGGTTTTCAACGAGACTGTTATTTTTAGTCGGGATAAAAGCAACTACTATACTATCGGTGGCAAGTAGTTTGCCCTTATTAATCAGAGAGGGATTACGTAATTCAATATCGAATGAAATACTCCGCTGAATCGGATCGGAAGTATCTTCCTCATAATTTACCAGCCAGAGCGAATAATTCTCTGCCCATTCAGAAATGCTTGCCCAACCGGAGTTTACGATCAGTACCTCCAACGCCGCTTTGATATGGGCGAGAGAAGCTTTTTCCTTCATTTCCGTTTTTACATCGAAAAAGACTTTGCCCTGAGGGAAAATCAATCCCGATAATAATAGTATTGCCAGAAAAAATGATTTAAGTTTCATTTCCAGCCCTGCTTCCTTAACAATAATAAAAACAGATTATCCGTGATAATTTATACCATAATATTATTAATTTCTTTAATAAATACAAAATAGTCTGTTGAAAAGTGATCCGGATCAATATTGTTTGAGTTTACAGAATATCAATTTCGGCGACTATTTTAATGACCATTAAATATCATCATATTACAATAAGTGTAAGGGATAATTCATCCCACAAGGCATATTTAATAACAACTATACCGGCATTATGCAAGTTGAAGGATTCATTTGAATTCTAAATAATTTTCCCGCTGTAAATAATAAGACATAGAATCTTATATAGTTCCAAATTAGAATTTTTATGAATTTGCAAAAATAAGTCAAATGATAATCCGCCGATGGCAGTTTACTTAACTGAACGAAAGAAATGGAAGTACTGGTGATTATTACAATACAATTCACTCTCAATGGCTCAGACATGTTTAGCGGACGGACATAAGATACACACCACATCATCCGGAAATATAGCCAGGAAAAATGATTCTCACACATATTTGTGAGCAATTAACAATTATGCAGCAGGCAGGCCCTTCGGGGTCATAATACAGGTTAATAATTATACGATTTTGCAATTTATTCTGCAAATGTGTGACGCTATGGGGTCATGAATCTTTCATCTGGCGGTTTTTTGCTATAAATGTGTGACCCCTGTGGGGTCAATAATCTTTTGTCGGGTGTTTTTTGCTACAAACGTTTGACTCCTTCGGAGTCATTGATCTTTCATTGGCGGTTTTGGCTTCAATAATATCACCCCTTTCGGGGTTCATGGTTTGCCAGGGGGGTTCATTTCTATAATAATTTCATCGCCTGCCTGCCGCAGGCAGGGCAGGCAGGGCATTCGGGATTAAAAAGAATCATGGTAATCATTTAATCATTAATAATTAACAATTATGTGTCAGGCAGGCCCTTCGAGAAACACTGTAGAGACATGCCATGGCATGTCTCTACTAACCCGTTCGCCCCGCTCAGCCCCGCAGACGGGCCAGGAAGGGGAAAATGCAGAGTGAATCTACTTTCTCCTCACAGGGGTGAGTTTTCCCGCATAAAAAAAACCCTCTATCACTTCGATACGTTCCGTACCCGTCACCATTACATGTTTAATCATTAATAATTAACAACTATGCGGCAGGTATTTCGGGGTCGTAAAGAATCCTGTTAATCATTTAATATTATAAATCCTGTTCAGACATCTTTTCGACTTGTGCATCTCAACTCACCCCAAACCCCTCTCTTTTCAAGAGAGGGGAAAATGCAAAGTGAATCTACTTACTCCTCACAGGGGTGAGTTTTCCCGCATAAATATACCCTCTATCACTTCGATACGTTCTGTTCCCGTCACCATTACATGTTTAACCATTAATAATTAATAATTAACAATTAACAATTATGCGGCAGGTATTTCGGGGTCGTAAAATCTCAGCCGGTAATCGCCTTTTCTGCTTCCCCTTCTGCAACAATGTTCGATACATCCTTAGTGCTTTCAGAGAAAAATGAATAGATCGCCGGGACGACAAACAAGGTAAGAAATGTAGAGAAAATCAGTCCGCCGATAACAGCAATACCCATAGACATACGGCTTTCGGAGCCTGCTCCGAGTGCAAGAGCGATCGGGAGCGTTCCGAGAATCGTTGAAAGGCTTGTCATAAGTATCGGGCGGAGTCTCAGCCTTGCTGCTTCTTTCACTGCCATGACAACTGATAAGCCCTGCGCTTTTTTCTGGTTCGCAAATTCAACGATTAAAATTCCGTTTTTTGTTACGAGCCCGATAAGCATAATCTGTCCTATCTCACTGAAAATATTCATTGTCTGTCCGGTGATCCATAAAGAAAAAACTGCACCTGCAAGTGCGAGCGGAACGGTGAACATAATTATGAAAGGATCGCGGAAACTTTCGAACTGGGCAGCCAGAACAAGATAGATAAGAACCAGAGCGAGCAGAAAAATGAATAAAAGGGATGATGAGCTTTCCACGAAATCTTTTGATGCACCTTCGAGCGCTGTTGAAAAAGATTCATCCAGGACTTTGTCAGCGATATCATCCATTGCGGCAATGCCATCGCCAATTGTTTTCCCGGGCGCAAGACTGGCGCTGAAAGTTGCGCTGACATATCGGTTAAAACGATACAATTGAGGCGGGCTGCTCTTTTCGGTGAGAGTAACAACGTTATCGAGCTGGATAAGTTCGCCCCGGAGATTCCGCACATAAAGCGAAGCAAGATTGAGAGGCTTGTTTCTATTCTCACGCAAAACCTGCCCGATAACCTGATACTGCTTTCCATCCATAACAAAAAAGCCGAATCTCTGACCTGAATATGCAAGCTGGAGGGTCTGTGCAATATCAATAGCGGATACACCGAGTTCACGGGCTTTTGTGCGGTTTATCCTGACTTCAATTTCAGGCTTATTAAATTTTAGATTAACATCCACATTCGCAAAGGTCGGATTATCCTGGGCGGCAGTAAGAAAAGCAGGAATAACCTTTCTCAGCCGATCGATATCAGGCGCCTGAATCACATAAGATACCGGCAAACCGCCCCTTCGTGTTGATATTGACTGGCTCTGTACAACAAAGGTTTGGGCGTCATTAAGCTGCCGGGCAATCATAGTCAATTGTTCTGCGATTTCCTGCTGCGAACGTTTCCGTGTACTGGCATCGCTCAGCGTCAGTCTTACAAAGCCGCTGTTTACAGAGCCTCTTCCGGCTGTCACGGAGATTAATGCTTCAATTTCCGGGATCGAATCTTTCAGAACGACAGACATGTCATTGAGGTACTTATCCATTACGTCGAAAGTTGTTCCTTCTGCCATCGTTGAGCGCACCTGGATTTCACCGCGATCTTCCACTGGAGCAAGTTCAGATGGCAGGCTTCGCCCGATAAACCAGATCATTATCAAAGTGATTCCCATTATTATGAGAGCAAGCCATCGACGGGACATAAAGGAATCGAGCGAAGTCCTGTAAGCGCTCTCAAGCCATTTAAAAAACGGCTCAGTCCAGTAATAGAAGCGGCTGTGCTTCTCACGTGTCCTGAGCAATCTTGTGCTAAGCATCGGGGTAAGGGTAAGAGCAACAAAAGATGATATAATTACCGATCCAGCGATAACCACACCGAATTCGACAAATAGTCTGCCGGTAATTCCTTTCAGAAACATTATCGGAAGAAAAACCGCAGCAAGGGTAATTGTAGTTGAAACCACAGCAAAAAATATCTCTGAAGTTCCTTTTACTCCTGCTTCAATAGGATTCATCCCGTTTTCAATTTTTTTATAAATATTCTCAAGAACCACAATAGCATCATCAACAACAATTCCAATTGCAAGCACAAGTCCAAGCAGAGTAAGTACATTTACTGAAAACCCGGCCAGATACATGATAAAGAATGAACCGACAAGCGAAACCGGAATTGCAAGTATCGGAATAAGGGTTGTACGCCAATCCCTAAGGAAAAGGAAAATTATAAGAATAACCAGTCCGAAGGCGATAAAAATCGTTTCCTGCACTTCAGCTATTGAGCGGCGTATATATTTAGTTATGTCGAAACCAATACCAAGACCGATATCCCCGGGGAGGTCTTTTTTAATCTGTTCAATCCTGCGGTAAAATTCATCAGCAATATTAACATGATTGGCGCCGGGCTGAGGCTCAAGCACAACTCCTACCATCGGAATACCATCGCGCCTTAGAAGGGATTTATCGTTTTCCGGATAAAGTTCGGCATACCCAACGTCCCTGAAACGAACAATAGCTCCTTTTGCTTCCTTGATGATCAGTCCGTTGAATTCATCCACGGTAGTCATTCTGCCGATAGTACGCACAGTAAGCTCAGTATTCCTTCCCTCAATTGAGCCTGAAGGAAGTTCTATATTCTCCTTGTTGAGCGCGGTTCTGATATCCATCGGGGTAATGCCATAAGCGGCAAGTTTTGCGGGATCCATCCAAAGACGCATTGAATAACGCCTTTCACCCCATATCCTAACCTGGCTTACTCCCGGAATTGTCTGAAGCCTCTCCTTAAATATGTTTTGTGCAATGCTCGAAAGTTCGAGGAGACTTCTTTTATTGCTCTGAACATTCAGAAATACAATCGGGATAGCATCTGCATCGGCTTTTGTTACAGTGGGAGGATCGCAGTCGGGAGGCAGATTTCTCTGCGCACGGCTTACGCGGTCGCGTACATCGTTAGCAGCCGCCTCGAGATCAATAGAAACATCGAACTCGGCAGTTATTGAACTTCTGCCGTCGCGGCTCTGCGAAGTCAGCGACCTGATGCCCGCAATCCCATTTATCTGCTCTTCAAGCGGCTCTGTTATCTGTGCTTCCACAACATCAGCGCTGGCGCCTGTATATGTAGTTGAAACATCTATTATCGGAGGATCAATGCTCGGATATTCCCGAACGCCAAGATACGTGTAGCCGATTATACCAAATAGAACTATTGCCACGGACATAACTATTGACAATACGGGTCTTCTTATGCTTACGGATGATAAACTCATAGTTTTAGCTTAAAATTATTTCGGATCAATTGATGGAATTTAATTTTACACGAATACCGGGACGAAGTTGAATGATGCCGGAAACTATCAAAGTATCGCCGGTTTCCACTCCGCTTTTAATCTGAATTTCTTCGGCTGTTCTAATTCCCGTTTCAATAGGCACAGGGACAGCAATACCGCTTTTATAAAGGTAAATCTTTTCGCCGGAAATATCCGGAACGATCACCCCGGTCGGAACCATAACCGCATTGCTAAGCTCCTCAAGAACAATTTCAATTTCGACATAGGCTCCCGGAGTAAGTTCTCCGCGGTCGTTCGCCACTTTCGCTCTTGCCTGCACAGTCCTGGTATTCTGGTCAATTTTCGGCTCAATCGCATAGATAGTACCGGTGAATGATCTGTTTACGGAGGTCAGACGCACGTAAATTGTCTTCCCCTCGCGAATAAGCCCGAAATACTTCTGCGGCACTGAAAAATCAACTTTGATCGGATTGATACTCTGCAATGTTGCGATTTTAATATCAGGAGAGATAGCGCTTCCAACACTTACTGATCTCAAACCAATAATACCGTCAAAAGGCGCTTTTATCTCAGTTTTTGCGATCTGGGCTTCAGTAAATTCGACATCGGCAAGCACTGAATTAAGTTCGCTGAGCTTTGCGTCATATTCCTGCTGGCTTGTAAGTCCCTTTTCAAGCAGTTGTTTATATCTGTATTCAATATCGCGTGCGAGACCTGAGCGGGCTTTATTCTTTTTAAGGGTTGCCTGAAGATCGGCGTCATTTATCTTAATCAGCAGGTCACCCCTCTTCACCCATTTACCTTCTTCAAAAAGAATTGAGGTTATCTTCCCGGAAGTTTCGCTCCTAAGGTCAACCGACTCATTGCTAATGAGCGTGCCGTTCGAATAAATAATGTTCTTCAGTGGTTTCGGGCGAATAATCTCTGCTTTTACCCCGACACTTTTAATTGCCTGTTTTGCTGAACCCATTGGTTTTTCTGAACTACCGGCACTAAAGTTTATAAATATAATAACTGCCGCAATGACAACTATTCCTGCAGCCCCGATTATAAGGAAATTTTTCGTTTTCATTTCAGACCTTAAAATTCTGGATTTTCGATGATTGAATTCTATACGAAAAATAAATAAAGTATTGAAATATAAGGCTATACTTTTCGCGTATATATTATTACCCTTACGACAAATCAATGTTGGAAATTGTATTGGAAATGAAATTCTTTCTGCCGGAGGAGCTGATTTGTCATTGTAAAAAAAATACAACCCGTTGTAAAATAACGATTTAACATTTTTTTAGTTTAGAGACTAAACCATTTTCAAAATCGCTGTGTCAAAAACATACAACTTCAATAAATTATATATAGGTGCTAAAATGAAAAGATTAATCGCTTTATTTGTAACAGTCTCCCTGTTCGCATTTGGCTGCAGCGAAACAACCCCGGTTGAGAACATTTCCTCAACTGAAACTCCTTACTCTGATGCAGCATTTTTAGCAGAGGATCAGTTACTTGAATCTGCAATACTTAAAACCTCGGCAATTGAAACCGGCGTTCTTACTGAAGAAGAAGCTGAAGGGCTCGTTTTTATGAGAGAAGAAGAAAAAGTTGCACGCGATATTTACATAAAACTTGGTGAAATCTGGAACCTGCGAATCTTCGCAAACATTCAGAAAAGCGAGCAGATACATATGAACGCCCTGGGTTATTTACTTACCAGATATAACATTGCTGATCCGGTTGGTGATAATGGTATTGGCGTCTTCACAAATCCTGAATTGCAGGCATTGTATGATGAACTCCTTGCTTTGGGAAGCCAGTCAGTAACCGAAGCTCTCACAGTTGGCAAGAACATTGAAATTGCTGATATCGCCGACCTTGATTATCAGCTTAATAATGTTGTTGTTGAACCGAGTCTCCGTTTTGTTTATACGAATCTGAAACGCGGCTCAAACTTCCATCTTAATGCATTTAATTATTATCTGCAGCAGACTTCCGAATCAACATTCTGATTTTCCCCTCCTTTGTTGTTTAAGAGGCTGTCCCAAAAGGGCAGTCTCTTTTTTTATCCCACACTGATATTCAGAAATATTTTTCACCCCCGAATCATAGAAAATCATTACAAATACTGCTTCTGTTCAGGAATTAACTCACCTGCCTTCAACCGATGAAAAAAAGTAATCCGGGCATGAATATTTCATTTTAACTTTGATTTTTATCCGCTATAAGATATTTTTATTTGCTCAATAATCATTATTTCCAAGCCGACCATGAAAAATACAATCTCCGTTATAGCAGCCGTTATATTCCTCTTTGAAATTGCCTTAGGGCAGAATGATATTTCAAAAGCCCCCCGGATCACCTCAAATGAATTTGGCAGAATTCTTGATAGCCTGAGTATCAAGGGTTCGATTTTAGTATATGACAGTGAGAATAATAAATGCTACTCAAATGATTTTGAGTGGGCAAACACAGGATATCTGCCTGCGTCAACTTTCAAAATCCCGAATACAGTTATCGGAATTGAAACGGGCGCTGTTGAGAACGATTCAACTGTATTCATTTGGGATGGAAATGCGCGGGCTTTTAAAAGCTGGGAAAAGGATCTTACGCTTCGTGAGGCGTTTAAGGTATCGTGTGTTCCCTGTTATCAGGAGATCGCCCGGCGGATCGGTTTACAAAAAATGAAAGAGTACCTCCGGAAATTCAATTATGGTAAGATGGTGTTTGAAGGCGGCAATCTCGATATGTTCTGGCTGGAAGGTGATTCGAAGATATCACAGTTCGGACAAATTGAGTTCCTGCAGAAATTATATTTCTCGGAGTTGCCCGTTTCAGAGAATACGATTAAACTTGTGAAAAGCATTATGGTGGCAGAAAAGAATCCCGATTACACTTTAAGCGCAAAGACGGGCTGGAGCGGACGCGCCGGAAAGGATAACGGATGGTATGTGGGATTTCTGGAAACCCGGGAAAATGTGTTTTTCTTTGCGGTGAATGTATTCCCGGATAAAGGCATTGAAACCGATAAATTTCTGCCGGCTCGCATAAATGCGGCACGTGCGGGACTAAAAGCCCTCGGCGCAATTGAATAATATCTCGCTAAGAAAATATTGCTCGCAAAGACGCCAAGACGCAGAGAGATTTTTAGTATTTCAGACTACACTTCTGCGATGCCAATCTTGATTGCCGCTCCCAATCCCGAAGGGATTGCACGTTTATAGCAGATCGCACCAAAGAAACGTACGGCCCTGCGGGGTCGAATATCTTTTGTGAGATTCAATTTTCTATAAACGTTTGACCTCTTCGAGGTCATCAAATGCATTTAATATTCGGTTACCTTCTACTTTCACTCCTCTTAGCGTCTTGGCGAGATATATTTTAACCTATAACATTAAATCCCGTGTATTTCTGCAGAACTTCCGGCACAATAAGTTTACCTTCCGGTGTCTGATAAGTTTCCATAAGCGAAACCATCAGGCGGCTTGTTGCAAGTCCTGAACCGTTCAGAGTGTGAACAAATTCCACTTTTTTATCATCGGTTTTGCGGAAACGGATATTAGCCCTGCGAGCCTGGAAGTTTTCAAAATTGCTGCATGACGAAGCTTCGAGCCAGCGGTTCTCAGCAGGTGACCACGTTTCGATATCATAACATTTTGCCGCTGAAAAACTGAGATCGCCCGAACAGAGCATCAATATCCTGTAAGGTATTTTCAGCGCCTGTAGAATAGCTTCTGCATTGCCGACAAGCTTTTCGAGCTCATCATAAGATGTTTCAGGCTTAACAAGTTTTACCATCTCAACTTTGTTGAACTGATGAACGCGCAGGAATCCTTTAGATTCTTTTCCGTGCGAACCGGCTTCCCTGCGGAAGCATGCCGTATATCCGACATAATTAACCGGGAGATCGCTTTCGTTCAGTATCTCGCCATTGTGAAGGTTTGTAATCGGCACTTCTGCGGTCGGAATGGCATAAAGCTCATCGCGTTCCATTTTATACATATCATCTTCCATCTTTGGAAGTTGTCCCGTCCCGATCATTGAATTTTTATTAACGAGCATCGGGGGAAGTATCTCGGTATAACCATGATTTTTAAGATGGAAATCGAGCATAAAATTGATCAGCGCCCTTTCGAGAGTAGCGCCCCTCCCGGTATAAACAGCAAAACCGCTTCCGCTGATCTTGGCGCCGCGGTCAAAATCGAGCATACTAAGCTTTTTACCAAGTTCTTTGTGGTCGAGCAGTCCTTCCTGTTTATCGAAAGAAAATCCCTCCGGCAGCCAGCGACGGACCTCGATGTTTTCCTCTGCTGTTTTACCAACAGGCACAGAACTATGCGGGAGATTCGGGATATACATAAGAAGATTCGTAAGTTTTTCCTCAATCTCGCGAAGCCTCTCATCCATCTCTTTGATCTGATCGGCGACGG
Organism: Ignavibacteriales bacterium; assembly: GCA_021740915.1. Classification (GTDB taxonomy): domain Bacteria; phylum Bacteroidota; class Ignavibacteria; order Ignavibacteriales; family Melioribacteraceae; genus JAIOYW01. The sequence continues at coordinate 49,874 of JAIOYW010000021.1, forward strand.
ACTTCATTTCCGCAATTATGTGATCGGCATTTTCGCCTTTTGCTTTAAGTTTTCCCACTTCCTGCGAAACAGTATTCCGTCTGGCTTTCAATTCTTCGGTTTTGGTCAGGTTTTCCCTGCGCTGTTTATCCAATTCGAGAACTTCATCAACTCTGTCCTTTTCGTTTTTATTGATGAGTCCTGCGCGGACCTGCTCCGGGAATTCGCGAATAAATTTAATGTCAAGCATTTATTTTCCGTTATTAATTTTAGCGTACAATTATGTTGAATATTTTGTTCGGCACGTGAATCTCTTTAACGATCTGTTTGCCGTCCACGTATCCTTTGATCTTCGAATCAGCATAGACGATCTCTTTCAGCGATTTTTCATCCAGATCGACTGCCACCTGGAGTTTATGCCTTACTTTTCCATTAACCTGAATGACGAGTGTAACTTCGTCAATAACAAGAGCTTTTTCGTCAACAGAAAATGTGAATGGCTTTTCATAGATCGAATACCTGTTACCCAAAGAATTCCAGCATTCCTCGGCGAGATGCGGAGCAAGCGGGGCGAGTGTGTAAACAAGTTTTTCTAGTACAAATGTTTTCAGATCGTCTCTTACGCTGCTGAAAGTTGACTGCATTTCATTAATCAGTTCCATCAGAGCAGCAACAGCAGTATTAAATCTGAAATTATCTATTTCCTGCGCACATTTATTAAGTGTGAAATTCACTTTTCTGTAAAGAGTTTTTTCGCTTTCGTTCAGGCTTTCAAGTTCGTAGTACTTATAAGCCGGGAATTTGAGAGAATATCCTTCATGTTCCATTGCAAAAGTGTAAGCCCGCTGGGCAAAACGTTCAACTCCGACAATTCCTTTATCGCTCCAGTCGCCGCCGAGTTCATAAGGGCCCATGAACATCAGATACATTCTGAAAACATCAGTTCCATATTTTTCTATAAATTCATCAGGGTTAACGATATTGCCTTTGCTTTTGGACATTTTGGCGCCGTCTTTGGTTATTGTGCCCTGATGGATAAGTCTTTTGAATGGCTCATCGCCGGCAGCAATTCCAAGATCGCGCAGGAATTTGTGAATAAATCTTGCATAAAGAAGATGCATTGTTGCATGTTCAGCGCCGCCGACATAAGTATCAACCGGCACCCATTTTTCTGCCAGAGATTTATTGAACATACCGTCGGTAAACTTCGGATCGGGATAACGGAGATAATACCATGAAGAATCAACAAACGTATCCATTGTATCGGGATCGCGTTCAGCCTTTCCGCCGCATTTATGGCAGACTGTTTCGATAAAATCCTGTTTGCGTGCAAGCGGAGAACCGCCGCCCGGTTTAAAATCGACATCGTAAGGAAGCACAACAGGCAGACTTTCTTCAGGTACAGGCAGCTCTCCGCACTTTTCGCAGTAAATTACCGGAATAGGTGTGCCCCAGTAACGCTGTCTCGAGATCAGCCAGTCCTTCAGTTTATAATTTATGGCTCTGTGTCCAATGCCTTCGGCTTCGAGAAAGTCATTTATCTTTTCAATGCCTTCTTCGGAATCGAGTCCGGTAAACTGCCCGGAATTAATCATTGTCCCTTCTTCGGTGAAAGCCTCTGCCAGGGGACTTGCCGGCTCCTTGCCTTTTTCAAGGATCACTTTGCGGATCGGCAGATTAAATTTTGCCGCAAATTCGAAATCTCGTTCATCGTGTCCCGGAACAGCCATCACCGATCCCGTCCCATAACCCGCAAGAACATAATCGGCAACCCATATCGGCACTTTTTCGCCGTTAACCGGATTAATGGCAAATGCCCCGGTTGGAACGCCCGTTTTCTCTCTTCCGAGTGCAGTCCGCTCAATATCAGTCAGGAATTTCACCTGATTGAGATATTCATCCAGTCTTGCTCTGTATTCAGGATTAATCACTTTTTCAACAAGAGGATTCTCAGGTGCGAGAACCACATAGGTAACGCCGAAAAGCGTATCCGGTCTTGTTGTAAATACTTTAATTTTATCATCAAGCCCATCGATATCGAAAAATATTTCTGTCCCGGTACTCTTCCCTATCCAATTCCGCTGTTTTACTTTGGTTGCTTCGGGCCAGTCAATTGTTTCGAGTCCGGCGAGCAATTCCTCAGCATAATCAGTTATCTTAAAAAACCATTGCAGCATGTCGCGTTTTTCAACTTTAGCGCCGGAGCGTTCTGCTGTTCCATCCGGCAGAACCTGCTCATTTGCAAGCACAGTCTGATCAACGGGGTCCCAGTTAACGGGGGCGTTCTTTTTGAATGCGAGTCCCTTTTTATAAAGCTGAAGGAAAAGCCACTGATTCCATTTGTAGTATTCGGGTACGCACGTCATAAGTTCTGCATTCCAGTCGTACATCGTGCCCATTTTTTTAAGCATCACCCGGATGTCCCTGATGTTGTTCATCGTGCTGTCATAAGGGTGAACTCCGGTTTTGATCGCATAATTCTCAGCAGGTAAACCGAATGCATCGTAACCCATCGGCTCGAAAACATTAAAACCCTGAAGCTTTTTGAAACGAGCCCAGGAATCGGTTGGCCCATAATTATACCAGTGCCCCACATGCAGTTTGGCTCCGGAGGGATAGATAAACATTACAAGGGTATAGAGTTTCTTTTCAGAATCGGAAAGGTCGGTTTTAAATACTTCTTTATCTTCCCAGAATTTTTGCCATTTTGGCTCAACGTCGTTAAATGGATATCGCATTTTCGCTGTGATAATAGTTTTTAATATAAACTTTAAAATTACGTTTTTTTAGCGGGTCGAGCAAAAACGAATAAAGAACGAACAGATTCTGAATTTGCGGGACAATACACCAGGAATTTGTGCCCTTTCGGAGTTACCCGATAAGGACTTCAGTTACAGGAGGAAAGAGTATATCAAAAAAAACACAGTGCAGAAATCAGGGAACGATGGCAACGGAGACAGCAAAAACCTTTGCAGCTCCGTTCTCTTTGAGAATACGTGAACATTCATTAATTGTAGAACCAGTGGTGATCACATCATCGAGAAGAATGATCGTTTTGCCTTCGGGATTATAATTTTTAGATAATGTGAAAGCGCCTTTAACATTCTGAACACGTTCTTTGGCTGTCATCCCGGTCTGGCTTTTGGTGTGTATTATCCTTTTTATTCCCCTTTTGTTAACCGGAACACCGATTATTCTGCTGAGTCCCACAGCGATATGATATGACTGATTATAGCCCCTCTCAGAGTATTTCAGTCTGTGCAGTGGGACAGGAATAATTTCATCGGCATTAAATTGTGCAATTAATCTGCCGAATTCAGAGCCAATATGTCTGCCGATTGTAGTTCCCGCCCTGAAATAACCTGAATATTTGATTTTGTGAAGAAGCGTCTGAATGTGAGTATCCTTTTCGAAAAGGTATGCTGAGAAAAGTCCGTCAGGGCTGGATTTGCGATAAAAAGTTCTGCTTTTAATATCGGCAAGGCAGCTCTCATCTGTTCTGATCAATCCATTCAGGCAGGATGTGCAGACAGGTAATTCTTTATAAGAATAATAATTTCCGCAGCAAAGACATTTGCCAGGGAAAAAGAAATCGAAAAAAGAATAACCGAAACCGGATATTTTTTCAACGACAAAACTCAGATCAGACAATCCCCTTTTCATGCAGAAATTTTCCAAGTTTTCTGTCGTTCAGGTCGATATGGTTAAAGAACCAGTTTTTAATAGAAACAAGGAACTCAAGATTTACGTGAGCTTTTCCTTCGTTATAATTATGAACAAATTCGGCGATTTTTTTATAGAATCTATCGTGTTCGCCTTTATGGGAAAAGAAATAAGTAAATTTCATTTCTTTCATATATTTCTCTTCGGTCGAAAAATGGACCCTCAAATCATCAAGCAATTCCCTTAAAAGATGCCGTTCAAGGTTGTATTTATCACTGCCCATTATTGAATAGAGTTCATTTACAATTCTCGCCATTTTAAGGTGTTGTTCATCAATCTGCTGATTTTCAACCATATCTTCATCGCGAAAAGCTATCAATTCCATTTTAGAGGACTTCGGAGTATTAAAAGCGTCTTGCATATTAGTAGTCATATTATTCTCCAAATTTAGCTGAAAGAGGAAATCAGCAATTAGTGACAGTACTTAAAGCAATCCAAACGTTTTCCTGAGCATCCATTCAATTGCAAGCAAAATCAGCGGGATAAGCAATAACAAAAAATTCGTCCTCAGATCGAACTCAGAGGCAATAATTTTCTCGGTTGATGAAGAACGGGTGATTTTTACCAGCCGGTCAATCAGTTCCTGTGAGTTAGCGAGCGAAAAATAATCGCCGCCAGTTTCGCCTGATAACGAATATAACAAAGTCCTGTTTAATTTCAAATCTATTTTTTCGGGGTCAATTGCTCCGACTACAAAGGAACCCTTTGCAGAGTAGTTCAATCCGCTTCCTTTAAAATCGACTAATCCGGTGTAAGAATAATTACCCGGGGGAAGCTGCCCAAATGAAATTTTATAAAATCCGCTTCCTTCGGGTATCAGAGGGAGACTTGTCGGATTATTATCCGGATTTATAGTAACTGATACATCTGCGTTTTCGACCGGATTTAATCCATCATCAAAAACCTGAGCGATAAATTGAGTTTCCTCTCCCGATATAAAAGATTTTTTAACCGGTTTTACGTAAATATTATCTCTGTTTCCGGCAGCATGAAGCCATCTTATCGCCGCAGAAACGAAATTATCATAAAATCCTTCAATTTTAGAATTATTCTGAAGTTTCCACTTCCATGTATCGGAAGCGAGAAGAGCCAGACTCCGGGAATTGTAAATATCGCGCGAAATATACACCGGCTTATCAGTCGGGACATTCCTGATACCAGCCTTCAGAAGGGTCACAGAACCTGGTTTGGGAAGCGCTTTAATTCCGGGATAAACCACCGGAGGCAATTCATCAAACCTGAATGAATTCAATGCCTGATAATTCACAACGGAGGAGCGGCTATCGGCAAGCCAGGGCTGAAATTCGGTAACTTCATTCGATACACTGAATGAAAACGGCAGAACCTCATTAAATCTTACAAGTTTTTTTAAATCGGTATCCCTGTTAACAAAAAACAGGACAGGCTTTTTTCTTTCGCTCAATGCTGTAACAAGTCTCCGGATGCGATCATCGGAAGTGGTATAGCCGGGAAAGCCGCAGAGTACAAACACATCTGAACTATCTGGTTTAACTGCGGAGAGTCCCTCATCGAGCGATTTACTTCCTGAAATCTCGATAAATCGTTTCACTTCGAAATCAGCATCACTGTTCAGCGCCTGATAAAGGAATCGCAGATCGGCAGAAGGCGCCCCGGCATACAGGGCAATTCTGATGCGGCTTTCACGCACCCGGATAAAAACCTGTTTTTTGTTGTTTTCCGCTGAAATTTCTCCGTTTACTGATTCCATTTTGAAATCAAGCCGTTTTTCGCCGGAACCTGTTGGAGTATATACGAATTCAAGATTTTGTCTTGAGTCCTTTGGAAAAATTACCGGACGGGATTCAAGAAACTTTCCATCTTCGTAGAAGCTAATGACCGGGTTTGCATTTTCAATTCCGTCATTTGCAATATCAACCGAGATCACACTTGCTCGTCCTGCGTAAATCAGATCGTTATGGCTCACTGCCGTGATACGCAGGTCCTTCTGATCGGCGCTGTCGCCAACAGCAACTGTAAATACCGGAATTCCTTCTTTTGCTGCCTGGTAAACCGGATTTGATCCATCGGTGATAATTCCATCGGAAATGATCACTGCTGAAACGACATTCCGCTTATCATCTTTTAACTTTGTGATAATATTGTAAAGATTTGTCAGTGGTGAACTGAAATCCGGAGTGAAATCCTCCGGGTTATCAATTTCTTTAATATCAATTCCAAAGGATGCAAAAACAGTATTATCCGGCAGGGCCTCATTGAGCGATCTAAGAAAAGCAGTTATAGCGGCTGATTGATCTCCTTTGCCGGCAGCTGCAATCGAACTGGAATTATCAACGAAAACCACGTTCACCGGAGTATTTTCCTCGCGGCTGTTTAATCTGAAAACCGGCTCGAGCAGGATAAAAATAATAAGAAATATGGCTGTAGCCCGAAGCAGAAATAATATTGACCTGAAAAGAAAGCTCAAAGGCGGCTGGGTTCGCCGGTAATGCAAATACGTAAACCCTGCTGAGAACAACAAGGCAATAAAAAGCCATATATACCCGGTACTTACCGAGAGGGAAAAATCACTCATTTATATTTTTTTCTTTCAGAATTACTGAATTGTGAATCATATCCGATTATCAGATCTTTTCTTTTACTCTTTCAACACCCCATTTTTTCAGTGAGGGAAGGAGAGCGTAGTCAGTCAGATCGAAGTGTATCGGAGTAATCGAAATGCAATTGTTCTTAATAGCATACTGGTCGATATCGGGATTGATGTCACTTTCCATAAGGTTACCGGTGAGCCAGAAATATTTTTTACCGTAAGGATCAATCCTCTCTTCGTAAATATCGTCCCATTTGGATTTACCCTGTTTGGTAATATAAACCCCTTCTATTTCTTCGGAGGCTAAATCAGGAACATTAACATTAAGAAGTGTGCCATTCGGGAGTCCGTGCTTTTCAATTTCAAGTGCAAGTTCACAGGCTATTCTGCCTGCTTCTTCGAAATGCCCGGGAGTGTGACTTGTTATAGATATGGCGATTGCGGGTACATCCATAATAGCTGCTTCACGAGCTGCCGAAACCGTGCCGGAATAGATTATATTTATAGCAGTGTTCGAGCCATGATTAATGCCTGAGACAACAAGATCGGGTGATTCTTTAAGGATATTCCGGATACCCATCTTTACACAGTCAGCAGGTGTCCCGTCAACTGCATACCCAAAAAACTTTCCGTCCTTAAAATACTCCGTGACCCTTAAAGGATTCTTCATTGTTATTGCATGTCCAACTGCGCTTTGTTCTGTTCTTGGGGCAACCACAACAACCTCGGCTATTTTTTCGAGGGCATCTTTTAATTTATGTATTCCGATTGAATCAATACCGTCGTCGTTGCTTATTAATATTTTCAAAAAACCTCCCAAAATTAAACCCTAAATATAACCAAATGTAAGCACATGGGATAGATGGAGAAGGATGGGGAGTGGGAATGGGTGCTGAATTATAAAATTGCCGGGGCGAAACGAATATGATCAAATTAGTAAAATTTGGCTTAGTTTTTATATTCAAGCTAAAATTGGTTGCATTCACCCAATTTAAGGATGAATGAAAACGATTTATGGAATTTACAAAGTGGAGAATTAAAGAAAAAGTCACATTAATTAAGTAACTTTACGTAAATTGAAATTTCTATGAAAACTCATCATAAAATAATAAACGGTGATAGCAGACAAATGACTGAATTACCTGATAATTCGGTGCATTTGGCAATCACTTCTCCACCCTACTGGCAGCTCAAGGACTATGGGACTCATGATCAAATTGGGTTCCACGACAGTTACGAAAATTACATTAATAATTTAAATTTAGTTTGGTCAGAGTGTTACCGCACATTACACCATGGCTGCAGATTATGTGTCAATATCGGCGATCAATTTGCAAGAGCAGTATATTATGGCCGCTATAAGGTTATACCAATCCGCGAAGAGATAATAAAATTCTGTGAGAACATTGGATTCGACTATATGGGTGCAATTATTTGGCAAAAAGTAACCACTTCAAATACCACAGGTGGTGGTGTCCAGATGGGCTCATATCCTTATCCAAGAAACGGGATTCTAAAACTTGATTATGAATTTATTATAGTTTTTAAAAAACTTGGGGAAGCGCCAAAACCGACAAAAGAACAAAAAGAACTTTCAAAAATGACGGCTAACGAATGGAACACCAATTTTGCAGGCCATTGGAATTTTGCAGGAGCGAGACAAAACGGACATATTGCAATGTTTCCGGAAGAATTGCCAAATCGTTTAATTAAAATGTTTTCTTTTGTTGGTGAAACCATCCTTGATCCCTTCCTGGGTAGTGGTACAACAACATTATCAGCAAAAAAATTGGACAGAAATTCTGTCGGGTATGAAATCAATCCCGAATTTATACCATTAATAAAGGAAAAACTGAAGGTCGATCAGCATGATATTAATGGTACAGTATATGATTTTTCAATTCAGAAGAAAAAGAGTTTTGATATTGAAAAAGCTATCCGTGAACTTCCATATGTTTTCAAAGACCCGCATACGCTTGATAAAAAAATTGATATTAAAAAATTACAATTCGGCTCAATAATAGATAAAGATAGTAAACCACAACGGGAGGAGCTTTTTACTGTTAAGGAGGTTCTTAGCCCTGAGATATTAAAGTTAAGCAATGATTTAACAATAAAACTTATCGGCATTAAAGAGGATCCAGGAGCTAATGGTAAAGCGATGTCATTTCTAGTCGAAAAAATTAAAGGGAAGAGAGTGTTTTTAAAATACGACAATATTAAGCACGATCTTGAGAATAATTTACTTTGCTATCTCTACCTGGAAAATAAAACTTTTATTAATGCGCATTTATTGAAAAATGGTTTAGTTAAGGTGGATAGTAGTTTAGATTTTAAATACAAAGAAAAATTCCTAATTTTCTCCAGGCAACACAATGGCTAAAGAGTGGATTTTGAATAGTGCGATGAACCGTTTCCAATTGAATTTTAAAAGAAATGTCGGACCGACTTCTGAATCAATTAGAAAATGTTCACCTAAAACTCTTGATGAATGGCGTGAATATTATTTTAATAACGTCAAGACGAGGGAACATATTGAAAACTTAGGCAAAAAACTTTATGTAAAAATTTCTGAGGTGATTCAGTCAGAAGTTGAGGATGTAACTGAGAACGACTGTATAGAATATATGACTCAGCTCGTTATTGACCGAACTTACGATGGCTACATGACAGAAATACAAACTATTTATGGACAGTTACAAAACATTTTAGATGTTCCAATTCAGCCGGCTCCTGATGAGTGGGATAGATTGTTTAATGTCGATTTTTTCATTCAGGTTGGCAGGAATTATATTGGACTCCAAATCAAACCTGTTAATTCAGGGATTCAATTACCTGAAATCTTTAAAGAATATGCTTTACAGGGAGAGACTCATAAAAAATTCACTGAAGTATTTGGTGGAAAAGTCTTTTATTTATTTTCGACAAAGGTTGGTGATAAAAAAAAAATTCAAAATCGTGAAGTTATTAACGAAATTAAACAAGAAATTATTCGGCTTGAATCTGAATAGAATCCCAGACTATATTGTAAGTTCATTCTCTATCAGAGTTTAGTCCGGCATTCAATAGTTGTAAACCGATTAATTTTGAGGCTAAAACAGAAATATCCTCTGGATTTTATTGCGATATACGTCCTCAATGGTTTAAATACATTGCCTAAATATTGATAGTTCAATGGAGATGTGTATCGGATCCCTTCCCTACTTCACCACTTCGAGGGCGGCGTCAATATTAGAGACCACATATTCCTGCCCCAAAAAATCAACAAAACCAGCTTCCATCATGACGCGGCGGGGCTGATCCTGCACTCCGGATAGAATTAGTCTGCTGCCTTTCTTCTTAAGCGAATGAGCAAGTTCTTCGAGCACCTGGAGCCCTGTTGAATCAAGTACAGGCACATTTCGCATTCTGAGAATTACTGCTTTGGGGACAAGCCTTGCCTGATTAAGTTCTTCCCTGAATTTTTCGGCGGCGCCAAAGAAAAATGGACCGCTAACTTCAAATACTTCGACACCCGCAGGAATTTTTCTTGTAGCGATTGAGAAAGGATCGGGAGATTCGTCTTCATCCTCAGAACCGCTTGTGATAGTCTGAACTGAAGCAACAGATGACATTCGGTGCATAAAGAGGAATACCGCAAGGATCATCCCGATCTCGATTGCTATTGTAAGATCGAAAATGATAGTCAGTCCGAATGTTGTTAGGAGCACGGACACGTCGCTTTTGGGAGCTTTCAGCACACGGATAAACCTCCTCCACTCGCTCATATTGTATGCAACCACTATAAGAATAGAGGCTAACACAGCAAGCGGAATATATCCGGCAAGTTTGCCCAGGAACAACATTACGAGCAGAAGCACCAGTGCATGGATCAATCCGGCAACGGGCGTTCTTCCGCCATTCTTTATATTTGTGGCAGTGCGTGCAATCGCTCCGGTGACCGGAATTCCTCCGAAGAGGGGCGAAAAAATATTAGCCGTACCCTGAGCAATAAGTTCCATATTAGAGCGATGTTTTCCTCCGATCATACCATCGGCAACCACTGCACTCAGTAGCGCCTCAATTGCCGCAAGAATTGCTATTGTTGTTGCAGGACCAATCATAGCTTTTATCATTTGAAAATCGAGTGTGGGCATTGAGGGCATCGGGATAGATGCATTGATTTCACCGAAACGGCTTCCGATCGTCTCCACAGGAACAGAGAAATAGCGTACGATGAAGGTCATAACTATAACAACAACTATTGATGCAGGTATTTTACCAGTATAGCGGGGTAATATTATAAGACTTAAAAGCGACAAGGAGCCCACTGCAAATGCGGGATAACTCACAGAATGGAGCGAGGTGAAAATCATCTGCCATTTGGGAATAAAATCCGATGGAAGAGATTCGATTCCGAGTCCGAGAAAATCTTTCATCTGAGATGAAAATATAATTACTGCAATTCCCGAGGTAAAACCAATAATAACAGGCTGAGGGATAAACTTTATCACTTTGCCGAGTTTTGCAAAGCCCATTATTACAAGAATAATCCCCGCCATAAGTGTTGCGGTCATCAGTCCATTAATGCCATACTGCTGAACTACCCCGTAAACAATTACGATGAATGCACCTGTCGGTCCGCCGATCTGAACGCGGCTGCCACCAAGAGCTGAGACAAAAAATCCGCCTATTATTCCGGTAATTATACCCTGCTCAGGGGATACTCCGCTGGCAATACCGAAAGCTATGGCAAGCGGTAGCGCAATTATCCCAACGATAAGACCCGCTGAAAGATCAGCATAAAACTGCGGCAGGGAATAATTCCGCAGAGTTGTTATTATTTTTGGCTTTAACATAATTTTTCCGAAACAAAACTTTAAAAATAGGGAGAAAAAAGCTAGGAATATATTCAAACACTATTGTTTGGAAGTTATTCGAGCTAAAAACGCATATATTTTTTAATGTTAAACTTGCGGATGAGCATCAATCAGGGTATGTTTTTAATTACTAAATCCCCCCTGTCGGTTCTGTCGCGGTGATGTTCGTCATAATAAAATCAGTATGTCACGTCTGTAATTTTTAACGAAGTATTAGTTCTACAACTTTTTTAGTTGTATGCCGAAAATGTTGTTTGTGTATTCACTTAATCGTCCGATGAATCAGTTCTTTCAGTGTCCTTTGAAAATAACCGGATTATTCCTATATTATTTTACAATTTCATTACGAAATAATACAATGACTAAGAAGAAAATACCTTACGGTATATCCAATTTTGAAGCTATTAAGAACGATAATTACTATTATGTTGACAAAACAAAATATCTTGAATTTTTAGAATCTATAAACGAAAAATATCTCTTTTTCCTTCGGCCCCGTAAGTTTGGTAAGTCATTATTTATCTCCCTGCTTCAATATTATTATGGAATAGAGCATAAAGATAAGTTCGATAAACTCTTTTCTGAATACTATATCGGGAAAAAACCTACGCCAAAAGCAAATAGCTACCATATGCTGAAATTTGACTTCAGCGGGATTAACACTTATGATGCGAAAAGTACATTTTCGAGCTTTAAAGAGAAAGTAATTGACGGAATAATCGCCTTTCAAAATTCATATAGAATTTTCA
>JAIOYW010000022.1 GCA_021740915.1 Ignavibacteriales bacterium
GGAGACGGTCCCTGCCCCGGTTTATACTGGTCAATACAAATTTCAGCAGATGCCTTGTGTGACAAATAAGCGCGTAATTCGCTTGTTCTGATCAAAGGAATACCATTAAAATGGAATAGTTTTAATGCGGTATATTTTCTGTCAGGTGTGAAAATATTTCTTTTTACTAAAGAATCTGCATATTGAGACCCGTAGGAATAAAATTCATTATCAGCGAAAGTATATAAAAGATAGTAGGCAGAATCTTTCCTCATATCCAAGAGAAAATAACCGGAGCCGCATAAACTATCTCCCACCTCCCGGTAAACCAGACGAAAACCGTATTTGTCATTTGCCTGGATTATCTGGAACGGCTTCAGATCATTGATGTGGAAACGATGTAATTCATACCAGTATTCGCATCTCTCTTTCTCCTGCCCGCAAGCGAGATTAAGAGTGAAATTGAAAAGAAAAAATAACAGTAGAAAATATCTCATACTTGCCAAAGGTTTTAATGAATAATAAAGGATAAAAGTTAAAAAAAAATCTTTGTAAGGGTCATTTCTAAAAATTCAAGATCAATCTGGAAAAATGCGGGGCTGCGCTCTGCCGCCCCGCTTGTAAATTTATGGCGAATTACTTCAAAAGCAGCATCTTCCTTACTTCTCTGAAATTCGCTTTACCTGTTGATGACTGCGCTTCCAATGCATAAAAGTAAACTCCGCTTGCAAAACCTGAAGCATCAAAAACAGCCTCATGATAGCCCAAAGATTGTTCGATGTTCACAAGTTCCGCTACTTTTTCTCCAAGCATATTGAAGACGGACAATTTTACCCAGGTGTTCTCAGGCAGAGAATATTGGATTTTTGTCGCCGGGTTAAATGGGTTAGGATAGTTTTGAGCCAATGAGAAAGAGTTGAGTGTTTTATATGGCTTTGGAATACCGGAAATTAGACTTTGATTTAAAACAACATTGTCATATTTGGTATATCCACGATCTGAAGTAATTAGTAATATTTTTTGATAATATTCAGAAGTAAAATCCAGCATTACTTCCGAATAATCCTGAGTGCTATGTATTAATTCATAACCATTACCTTTATCCCACTCAAAAGATAACAAGCCATTTAAGTTGCTGATCCTGAAGGAATACTTATTATCAGGAACATATTGATATGCAAAAATCAAATTAAAAATATCCCCATTTGTAGTTGCATAACTCAATTCCCAGTATGAACCCGCATTAAAATATCCAATACCTGCAATTGGCGTTTTAATATCTGTTTTCCAATCTTGCCAATTGTGCAATTCGCTCATAAATACATCTATGGAAAAATCTTTAACAATTGGATATGTCCTCTGTGAAATAACCCCGTAGAATCCATTATTATCATTACTTGCACCCCTATGAATGATTAATGTGTCATTCACTACCAGATCAATACCCGGTTCATGAAAAGAAGTGTTGTCAAATATTTTCCACAAATAATTGTCAAGCAAAGAACCATCGAAATTTTCAATAAAATAATTCACGGGATAACTTTCACTTTGCTTAACTTCAAAATCATCATAATATGCATAGCCATAAGCTGCCAAGCCTAAATATGTATCTCCGTTAAAAACCGAATCAATAAATGTCGTAGCTTCAATATCATTTACAAGTACTCTTATTGAACTCCCATTTTTCTGGATTGTGAATTTATTATAGTCACCAATGTTTGTATTAAAAAATGACACACTGTCCACAAATGCAATATTCTTATAGGTTTCACCATTTTTTCGATAGTGCGGAATTACCATATTATTTATTCCGGTCGTATAATCAGTATGAAAACTTATGAGTATCTGATTATTTGCGGAATTTCGAAGAACAAATCTCTCGCCGCCTTCCCAATAACCATTTCTTACTTTTACCCTTACTGTGGCAGAATAATGATTTCTGTCATACAGTGAAGTATCAAGCATGATGACACCCTGATCAGTCTGTGCTGAACTTTGAGACCAATATCCTTTAAGTTCTCCCTCGATTATGCCCCAAGTACCTGAAACAATCGTCCATGCTGAATTTATCTGAGATCCCCCAAATTCATCAAAAAAAATCGACTCTGCAATAAATTTCTCAACCTTAAACTCATCATAATATGCGTACCCATAAGTAGCTAATCCGAGATAAGTGTCGCCTCCAAAAACTGAATCTATAAATGTAGTTGCTTCAATATCATTGACAAATACCCTTACTGTACTCCCACTCTTTTGGATTGTAAACTTATTATAGTCTCCAATGTTAGTATTAAAAAATGACACACTGTCCGCTACGGCAATATTCTTATAGGTTTCACCATTTTTTCGATAGTGAGGAATAACCATATTATTAATTCCATTCGTGAAATCCGTGTGAAAACTAATCAGTATCTGATTATTTGCCGAATTTCGAAGCACAAATCGTTCACCCCCTTCCCAATATCCATCTCTTACTTTTACTCGAACAGAAGCAGTAAAATAATTCCGGTTATAGAGAGATGTATCTAACATTATTACTCCCTGATCAGTCTGAGCTGCACTTTGAGACCAATATCCTTTTAATTCCCCTTCAATAATGTTCCATGCACCTGAAATTGTGGTGAAAGCTGAACCAATTTCAGAACCGGAGAAATCTTCATAGAATTGTAACTCTTGAGAATAAATGCATGAAGTAATAATTATAGCAAGTAATATTTTTTTCATTTTTTCCCCATTTTTGTGATATTCATACTATCACCAATAATAATGCCAAATGGCGATGTTTATTAATAATGCGTTTATATATCATACCCTCCCCCCTCAACGTTACATTTCTGCAACATGCCCCACTCATTTTTGTTGTAAAAAATACAACAGGCTCGAATTATTGACTCTTATCATTTTTAAACATATTTTCAGGAAAACTATTATTGATTGAAAATGAAAAGAAGACATCTTTTTATCGGTATAACTTCTTTGTTAATAACTGTTATTATTGTTTTTCTTGTCAGAACTTATACTTACAAATATGATGTAATAATAAAATCGGAGATAAGAAACGATTCTGAGGTTATGCTTTATCACGATCTGAAGCATGACGGCAATTACTCTCAGTTCAGGTTATATAACTGCGACAGGCTTGGGGGCCATACAATAGTTATTTTCGAAGGACTCACTACAATAATCCGCGAGCAGCTCATTTTTAACTACCTGATCCACCCGGAAGATGTTATTTTCAGAGACTGGACAGAAGATGGAATAGATGACCTTATTGTTTTCAGCCATTCTGAAGAAGGTACCCACCTCACTGTTTATGATATCGCCCGGGAGCATCTTGTCTTTAATGAAAAGTTTTTCTATGATATTGCAGACTGCGCTAATCGCAAACCCTGGGTGCCAGGAGAATTTTTTGATCTTCAGTTTTTTACTGATCCCGATGACGGAAAAAGAAAATGTCTCGTTCAGATCAACGGAGGTTTTAATTTCCGGTGCCGTTCTCTGCTTGTTCTTGACATAAATACTCTTGAAACACAATACGAATTCAGCAATACAGCCGGTTTTTATAAATTATTCGTAATTAATGATAATGATGGCAGATTTAAGAAAATTATTTCTATCGCAACACCCCATGGAAATGACGGTGAAAAATACCCATACAGTGATTATTATGCATGGGTGTTTATACTCAATAATAAATTAGAACTGATCCGGGAACCTTATAATCTTGCGAGATACACCGGAGGAATAACTGCTGTTTTTAATGAAAACGATTCTTTTATTATTGGAACACATCGTAATGATTCGTTTTCTACCGAAACAAAAATATTTTCTTTGATGCCAGATAATTCGCTTCGGGTAATGTTTTCGGATAGTATCTTTTTTGACTCTGGTTTTATTAAACTGCAAACCGAAGGCAGACCGCATTATTTATTTGCAGGTGAAAATAAGATCATAGTATTAGACAGTGCTTATCGAACCGTTACGAAAGATTCTTCACTGCAATTTGCTTCACTTTGGTCATTAACCGATAATATTGGATTTTTATTAAATGACCCCGAAATAATATTTATTGATGGGAATGCCGAAGTTATTGCGAAAATTTCGGATAAGCGTATTGATAAATTGCATACACCCGAAAACCGGTATAATACTAGCAAATCGTCATCCGATGAATTCCCTTACTTTCACTTCTATAATAATCGAAACCTGATTACTCTTTCACTTTCCACAAACTATTTTTACTCATATATATTTTTGATTGCTCCTGCATTTTTTCTTGTTCTAAATTTGGGGATTCGCGGCAGCTTTTATTTATTTATCCGTTTTTTCCTCGATTACAGAACCAAACAACGCCTAATAAATTCAAACGCCAACGGAATACTGCTCCTCGATGAAAAACTTCGCGTCAAGTATCTCAACGATAATTTTATTGATACTCTCCGCTTTGAAAAGAATTCTTACCACAGAAAAAAATATGACGAATTACTGGATCGGTTCTCTCCGGTTTGTATGATAATTAAAAATAGCATTGGGTCAGAAAGCGTCATTTCGGATAATATTTCCTGGATCAAAAACGAAAAGGAATTCAGCGGAAGGATAATAATAACTCCCTTCAGATTTTACTCCGATTATATTATCGGCTATCTGATTGAACTGATAAACTTTACAGAACCGGTCTCCGCCGAGAGGATTAAAGCCTGGTCGAAAACCTCGCAGAAAATAGCACATGATATTAAAACGCCGCTTTCCACAATACAGTTGAATGTGAGCGCACTCCAGCAAAGGATTGAAAATTCAGATCTGGAAAATAAATTTGAATACCTGGACGATCTTTATTATATCTCAAAGGAAACCCGCAGAATATCGAATCTTACAAGGAATTTCCTCCAGCTTTCGAATCTGAACAAACCTGTAAAAAAACTTATCGCTGTTGAAGAGCTGATACAATTCTCTCTGCAGCGTTTCCAGAGTTATTTCAAAAGCGGCATTTCACTGAATTTGCAGCTTGAATCCCCGGAAGAAGTGCTTTTCTGCGATCCGACACAGATGGAGCAGGTACTTGAAGCGCTGATAGAAAATGCAATTGAAGCTCTGGGCAGTAAAGGCGGCGAAATAAAAATTGAATCGGGCAAGGCTGATGGTAAATATTGGATCAGAGTTGCCGATACTGGACCAGGTATAAAACATGAGAATCTGGAAAAGATATTCGAACCATATTTTTCCACAAAATCCGAAGGCACAGGACTTGGCTTAATAATTGCTAAGAATATTATTGTGGAACACAACGGAACAATTTCCGTCGAATCTTCCGGAGGCAATGGCACTTCGTTTAAGATTTCCTTACCAAGAATGGAGAAGAATGAATAGCCCGGCGAAAATACTTGCTGTTGATGACGAGCCTGAATATCTTCATGCCCTCTTAAAGGTGCTCAAACTCAAAAAATACTGCGTTGATATTGAATCTGACCCTGTAAACGTCCTGAATCTTACCGAGAAAAAGAATTATGATATTTTTCTTCTCGATGTGAATATGCCCCGCCTTAATGGAACAGCTCTTTTTGAGATAATTAAGAACAAGTTTCCGGACTCTCCTGTGATAATGATCTCAGGTGAAAGTACGATCGGCACTGCAGTCGAGATGATAAAAAAAGGCGCTTACGATTTTATTGAAAAACCTGTTGAACCCGAAAGACTTTATATCACAATTGAAAAAGCTCTTGAAAAAAGCCGGATTTTTGAAGAAATGCAGAATCTCAGGGGCAAACCTTCGACAATACAAAAAATAATCGGCGAAAGCGGAGTAATTAAAAAGCTGCATACCGATATCAAACAGCTTGCCCCTACAAACGCGAAAGTGCTGATAACAGGCGAAAGTGGAACCGGTAAAGAACTTGTGGCTGCGGCTATCCACTATCACAGCAAAAGAACTCATAAACCATATATCACGATCAATTGCTCCGCTATTCCGGGCGAGTTGCTCGAATCTGAACTTTTCGGGCATAAAAAGGGCTCGTTCACCGGAGCTACAAGCGATAAAAAGGGCAAATTCCTTGCAGCCGATGGAGGAAGCATATTTCTCGATGAAATTGGTGATATGGATCCGCGCCTTCAGGCTAAGATGCTGCGTGTGCTTGAAGAAAACGAAATTGAGGTTATCGGCGAAAATAAATCTGTTAAAGTTGATGTCAGGATAATCTCAGCAACAAATAAAAACCTTGCTGAAATGGTGCAGGAAGGTACTTTCAGAGAAGATCTTTTCCACAGACTGAATACAATACAGTTAAGACTTCCTGCGCTCAGGGAAAGAAAAGAGGATATCATAACACTTGCTAAATACTTCCTCGAA
The DNA here is from genome assembly GCA_021740915.1 of Ignavibacteriales bacterium. Lineage (GTDB taxonomy): Bacteria > Bacteroidota > Ignavibacteria > Ignavibacteriales > Melioribacteraceae > JAIOYW01. The sequence goes on from JAIOYW010000022.1 coordinate 6,326, forward strand.
AAATTTTCAGTTGAATATAAAAAAGATAATCTTGAGTTTGATATCGGCGCAGAATTACTTCTTTGCGATTATGACTACCCGGGAAATGTTCGGGAATTAAAAAACCTTATAGAAAGGGTCGTGATTTTTGCCGATTGTCGATTAATTACGCAGATTGATGTTGAACGAGCTTACGGAAAGAATAATTTCAAAGCCATCCTGGATATTGCTCCGGATGAACATAATCTGAAAAACGCCAAAGCTGAGTTTGAAAAGATTTTTATTGAACGTGCTCTTAAGAAAAATGAGTGGAACTTGCAAAACACTGCGAATGAACTAGGGCTCGACAGATCGAACCTGTTCAAAAAGATGAAACAATTCGGGCTGAATAAATGAGTATTTTTTCAATAAACTTATCTGTTGTAAAAAATACCACATATTTACTGTGTCTCAGCAAATAGGCTCACTGTCAGAAATTCACAATTTCCCCTCAGAACAATATTTTTCATTCGATTTATTTTAATATTTAACCAATTATTCTTTTCACCCGAAAGAATAATTGGTTATTTTGTATTCTGCTAAAGGGAACAATTTCTTGGAAACTGTGAATTTGAAAAAAAATGCAGTCTTTAAAATCCCGTATATGTTCAGCTATATCCAGCCTTTGCGGGTGTTAATATTGTTTTTGATCCCCATTATCTCTGCGTATGGACAGAAAACAGGGCTGGAACTTATAGATTCTCTCAAATCAGCCTGTGCAGAGGCTCCCGGCGACACAGACCGCGTTAAAATACTTGGTAAAATATCCTTCAACTACTACAATTTTGATACAGATTCCGGTATCTTTTATGGAAGAAAGGCGTTAGATCTTTCCGAAAAATCAGGCTGGGATAAAGGCATTGCCCTCTCGAATAATTATATTGGTATTAATTATGGAGTTAAGGGCGACTTCCCAAAATCGCTTGATTATTTCCGAAAGTCCCTTAACTCATATATCATGGTTGGAGATAAACAGGGGGAAGCATACGCCTGTAATAATATCGGAAATCTTTATAGAATAATGAAGAATTATGAAAAGTCAATCGAATATTTAGACCGGGCAGTTGACTTAAATATTGAGTTAGGAAATAAACTTGATCAAATGAAAAGTTACAGTAATTTGGGGATCACATACACATTGCTTCAAAACAATGACAAAGCGGTTGAGAATCTCAATAAAACAATGGCATTAGCAAAAGAATTAAATCTTAAAGAAATTATTGCGAATACACTTCTGAACCTCTCAGATATTAAAATTAATAATAAAGATTATTGCTCCGGGCTAAAATTTGCATTTCAAGCGCTCGAAATAGCCGGAAAACTCGATAACATATATCTTCTTTCAAGTCTTCTCGCCGATATTGGAAAGATTTTTCTTTCTGCTTCAGAAGATCAGTTTTTTGAAGGAAATAAATGTGAATTATATCCTTCAGATAAGCGGACTGCCCTCTTAATGGCTGAAAACTACTTTCTCCGTTCCAATGAGAAATTAAAACCTATTAATGACCTTCCAATGATATCCCAAAATATGTTAAGTCTCTCCAGAGTATATGAAAATCTTGGTGATTATAAAAGCGCCATTTTGTATCTTAAAAAATACGATGAAATTCAAGATTCAATAATCTCATTGGATAAAGCGCTTAAAATTTCCGAAGTCGAAAAAAAACTTGAAGTTGAATTAAGGGATAAACAGATAGAGATAAAAAATGTTCAGATAAGAGAAAAACAAAACCAAATAAACCTGCTTATAATAATTTTCATTTTGTTAATAATTGTTGTCGTACTTGGAATCTACCTGGTTAATAAAAGAAAGGAGATAAAGCTACGAATTAAAACTGATCATGAAAGACAGAGAATGATTGAGGAACTGACCGAAGCAAAAGAAAAGGCGGAATCTGCCAGTATTCTGAAAGATTCGTTCATTAATAATATCTCCCATGAAATACGAACGCCATTAAATGGAATACTTGGGTACACAAACCTTATAAAGGAAACTTACTTCGACAGGATTGATGAAGAAGACAGAGGGATGTTCAGTGGAATTGAAGAATCCTCTGAAAGAATTGTCCGTACTTTTGACCTCATTCTCGATTATTCGCGAATCCGTAGTGGTGATTTCATCCTTGAAAAAGAAAATATTGATCTCGAGAATTTATGCAGGGAATGTTTATCCAGATTTACGATGCTTGCAAAATTGAAGAAGATTGGATTATCTTTCAGAAATGATTTTGGTCCGGTTATTCTATCTGCCGATAACTATTTATTAAGACAGACACTTATTCATCTTCTTGATAATGCAATAAAATACACAAATAAAGGAAAAGTAGAATTGATTATGACAGAGGGTGAAAATCATTCCATGCAGATAAAAGTAGTTGATTCGGGTGTTGGGATCAGAGCCGACCTGCTGCCTCATGTTTTTGCACCTTACAATCAGGAAGAAATGGGCTACGGAAGGAAATATGAAGGTGTGGGACTGGGTTTATCACTTGCCAAAGAATTTTCCGAAATGAATGATGCTTCACTTAGCGTCCAAAGCCAAAAAGGACTGGGAACAACATTTACTATTGAATTTAATTTAACCAAAAGAAGTAATTGACTTTATGGATAAAGTGGAAAATTTAGAGGGCATGAATGACTTGAAAACGGTCCTGATTGTTGAGGATGACAAATTCAACCTGGATCTTATTAACAGGTCACTTCGAAAAAAATATAAAACTGCTTTTGCGGATTCTGAAGATACCGTCTATGCCGCCCTGGAAAGTGTTGATATCGATCTGATATTGATGGATATTTCAATTTTGGGTCATAAAAACGGGCTTCAGTTGACGAGTGAATTAAAAGCATCGGAAAAGTATTCGCATATTCCTGTGATTGCAGTGACAGCCCATGCATATCCAAAAGACAGGCAGAATGCTGCCAGTGCAGGCTGTGATGATTTTCTTGCAAAACCATTCCAGTTCAGCGAGCTTCACGAAAAAATTCTGCGTTTTTTTCAGGTAGCTTGATTTCAGTCTGAATTGCTTCACCGCGCCAATCTGCTGTTTTATTGACCTCTCGGACACTGTAAAATCAATTCAGAAAAGTGAGAATAAAAAGCCCGAGAGAAATCGTAGCAGCAGCCCCAATTGTAGTAAGCACGATAACATTTCCGGCAAGTTTAATATCGCCGCCTAAAGCTTCCGCCATAACATAACTGGCAATTGCTGTGGGGCAACCGAAAAATATAAGCAGCAAAGAAAGATCGCTCCCCCGGAAACCGGCAAGATATCCTGCTCCCGTAAAAACAGCCGGAATAACAATAATCTTTATTACAGTTGAATTGAACGCCATCGACGATGCTCTGCGGGCAGCCGTAAAATCGAGCGAGCCCCCGATTCCTATCAAGGCAAGCGGCAAAGTGAGTGCAGCAAGGTATTCTCCGGATTTCGTGATAACTTTTGGTACAGGAACATTTGTAATATTTAAAATAACTGCTGCAAGCACCGCCAGGATAAGTGGATTTGCCGCAAGTTCTTTTAAAAACCCGGTAACACTTCTGCCGCTGCTCTCTTTATTATAGGCAAGAAGTACTATTACGGATAAAATGTTGTAGATAGGAAGGATAAATGTCAGAAGAAAAGCGCCCTTCGTAAGAGCGTTTTTATCGAGAACACTCGCTATTACTGCCAGACCGACTATCGCAAAATTTCCCCGGAAGGCTCCCTGCACAAAGGTTCCTTTGCTTTTGGATGGCATATCTGAAAAATGGACAAATAACCATGTACCTGCAAATGAAAGTACCGAGCCAATTACCGCAAAAGCCATAAAAGCCAGATCAAAAAATTCGCTGAAATCAATAATTATGACTTTCATAAAAAGAAAAGCCGGGAGTGATACGTTAAAAACTAATCGTGATGCCACAGCATTGAAATGCTCATCGATTAGTTTGATTTTCCTCAGAAAAATACCCAGAAAAATAATTGAAAAAACAGGCAGAGTAAGGTTTAGAATAAAAAGAAGGTTTTGCATGAAAAATATTTTCCCGGCTCAATAAGGTAACCCTCAAATATAAGCAGGAAACTGATTCAATTGATAATTATTATGAAGAATAGTTAATAAAAACGATTTCGGCAGGAAATCCTGACGTCTTATATTATAATCAGATTGAGCAGGCAGGCATAAAAAAACATCTGATGAATTAAGAGATTTTCCGGGAAGATGCTGCCTCATTTAAACTAAATAAGGTATTCGCATATCCCGGAATCTTCACCAGATGTATAATAAAGAATAATCTGCCGATTCATTTTCTGAGAATGAAGTCAGCCGCAAATTCAAATATTTTAATTTTCTTTGGAAGCTATTTTTCCCAGATTGAATCGCTTTCTCTCGTGAGGATCGAGGTAAAGTTTGCGGAGACGGATTGATTTCGGGGTCACCTCAACCATTTCGTCATCCCCAATGTATTCAAGGGCTTCTTCAAGGCTGAATTTCACTGCTGGCGCTATTTTAATTGCCTTATCAGAACCTGAAGCGCGCATATTTGTGAGTTTTTTACCCCTCTGGATATTTACTTCCATCTCAATATCCTTATTACTTTCTCCAACGATCTGACCTTTATAAACCACTTCGCCGGGATCGACAAAAAATCTGCCCCTGTCTTGAAGTCCATCCAGGGCATAGCCGGTAACCGGTCCATCTTCCATTGAAATAAGAGCGCCATTTTTTGTTTTGCCAATCGCACCTTTAAAGAATTCATACTGATAAAATCTGTGATGCATCACAGCTTCACCGGAGGTGGCTGTCAGCAGTTTTGTCCTGAGCCCCATAATTCCCCTTGAAGGAATATGAAACTCAATTGCAGTAATTGATCCTTTACTTTCCATTTTCTGCATTTCACCGCGGCGCTGTCCAACAAGTTCAATCACTTTACCGGCAAGTTCACCCGGAACATCAACTGTAAGAATTTCAATCGGTTCGGCTTTTTTGCTGTCTATCTCCTTGTAAATTACCTTTGGTTCACGGATCTGTAATTCATAACCCTCCCGACGCATATTTTCAATAAGAATCGAAAGATGAAGAATACCTCTCCCGGAAACCTTTAGTGAATCCGGAGAGCCCGTTTCCTGAATTCTCAGAGCTACGTTATGTTCCAGCTCTTTCATAAGCCTGTCGCGGATATGACGTGATGTAACATACTTCCCTTCCTTACCATAAAAGGGAGAATTGTTAACAGTAAAGGTCATTGATATTGTGGGTTCATCAATTGCAATAATAGGCAGTGGATCTGGAAATTCAGAATCGGCAATTGTATCTCCAATATCAATATCTTCAATGCCTACGAGCGCACAAATATCGCCGCATGCGACATAATCGGTCTCCACTCTGCTCACCCCTTCAAAACAGAATATCTGTCTTGGAGTTACTTCATGTACTGTTCCGTTACGTTTAATGACTGAAAGTTTTGTCGTTTTAAGAAGATTGCCCCTGAAAACACGCCCGATTCCAATCCTGCCAAGATAATCGCTGTAATCCAGACTTGTAATCTGAAGCTGCACTCCCCCTTCAATCAGCGGCGGTGCGGGAATATATCCGACTATCGCATCGAGAAGAGGTGTTAAATTTGTTTTTTCATCCCCAATTTCATTAACAGCCCATCCTTCCCTTCCGCTTGCATAAAGTACCGGAAATTCAAGCTGTTCTTCATTGGCATCGAGTTCAATAAACAGATCATAGATTTCGTTAAGAACTTCCTGGGGTCTGTTATCAGGTCTGTCAATTTTATTCACTACAACAATCGGCTTAAGGTGGAGATTAAGGGCTTTCTGCAGAACAAATCTGGTTTGCGGCATCGGGCCTTCGAAGGAGTCAACTAGTAGAAGAACACCATCAGCCATCTTCAGTACACGTTCAACTTCGCCTCCGAAGTCAGCATGTCCGGGAGTATCAATCAGGTTTATTTTAAGATGTTTATAAGGTACGCTTATATTTTTTGCCAGGATCGTAATTCCCCGTTCCCTTTCAAGGTCATTCGAGTCCAGAAATCTCTCTCTAACAACCTGGTTTTTTCTAAATACTTCACATTGATTCAAAATCTGGTCAACAAGGGTGGTCTTTCCATGGTCAACGTGAGCAATTATTGCTATGTTTCTGATATCCGTCACACTTTCTCCTGATTGCCGCTCTCAGAGCAGCATTTATCACTTATAACAAAAAACAAACCGGGCACCCTCAAAAGAGTGTCCGGTTTGGTACTGCAAAAATAAGGAATTTTTAGCCGAAAAAGTTCACGGAACTATAAATCATTAAAAAATAACTATTTATGCTTACAGCTAATAGGCATATAATATTTGAAAATTATTCAAATATCCCCATACGGCTGAGGATAAACGCATATTCGAATGCTATTTCTTTCAATTGTCCGAATCTGCCGGTGGCACCTCCATGCCCGGAGTCCATATTAATCTTTAATAATGTTATGTTGTCATCCGTTTTCATAGCTCTTAACTTTGCAACCCATTTCGATGGTTCATGATAACCGACCTGTGAATCATTCAATCCGCCGGTTGCAAGAATATCCGGATAGTTTTTCGCCTGAATATTATCATATGGAGAATAGGATAAAATATACCTGTAAGCATCTTCTTCATTCGGATTGCCCCACTGTTCGTATTCCTGAGTGGTAAGAGGCAGAGATTCATCAAGCATAGTATTAATTACATCAACAAATGGAACACCGGCAATAATTACCTTATAGAGATCAGGTCTGAAATTTGCAATCGCGCCCATAAGAAGACCGCCTGCGCTGGCGCCATAAACAGCAAGTTTTTCGCTGCTTGTGTATTTTTCCTTTATAAGCTTCTCGGAACAGGCAATAAAATCGGTAAATGAATTCATTTTATTAAAAAGTTTACCATCATCATACCATTTTTCCCCAAGTTCACTTCCGCCGCGTACTTGCGCAATTCCATAAACAAATCCCCTGTCGAGCAGACTAATGACTGAAGAATTAAAGTACGCCTCAGTAGTAGCTCCGTATGAACCATAGGCATAGAGAAAAGCAGGGTTCTCTCCATTTTTCTTCAAATCCTTTTTATAAACGATAGCCATCGGAACCTTTTTTCCATCGGGGGCATCTGCCCAGAGTCTTTCAACTGCATAATCCGATGAATTAAATCCGCCCGGAACTTCCTGTTCCTTAAGCAGAATACTTAAACCAGTTTCAGTATCATAATCATATGTGCTTGCAGGGCGGTTGAGAGACATATAGGTATATCTGACTTTAGCTGAATTGAATTCGGGAGTGAAAGATAATCCCATTGTATAAACAGGTTCAGGAAATTTGACAGGTGTTTCTTTCATACCCGCAAATTCAATCAGTTTTAATTCCCGCAAACCATTTGATCTGGTCTGCATTACAAAAAACTTATCAAAAATTTCGACTCTTTCTATTTTAATATCAGCGTTGTGTGGGACAATTTCCTTCCATCCTGCCATATTACCAGGATTATCCAATCCAGCTAAATAAATTTTTGAATTGTAATTTTCCTTGTCTTTATATGTGACTAAGAAAAAGTCTTTATGAGGATCAATAGAATACTCAATATCTTTGGCTCTCGGCATAAAAACTGTGAATTGCTCTCCAGGATTATCAGCTTTTATGAAACGGATTTCTGAGGATGTGAAACTCTCAGAAATTGAGAACAGATAATCTCCGGTTTTACTTCTGCCCACTGCGAGATTAAAAAGATCATCTTTCTCTTCGAAAATTTCTATAGCGGGCTCAGAAGAACCAATTTCGTATCTGAATAATTTATGAGGTCTCAGCGCTTCATTACCAATAACATAGAAAATGGTTTTACTGTCATTCGCCCAGGCAAAACTCTGCACTCCTGTTATTTCACCATTGATATCTTCTCCGGTTGCAAGTATGCGAAATTTCAAAGTGAAATCCGCATAAGAGCCAGTTGTATTGCTCATATAAGCAGCGATCTTATTATCAGGACTCATTTCGAAATCAGCAAAAATAAATGCCGGAAATCCTTCAGCCATCTTATTAACATCAAAAACAATTTCTTCCGCTGCATCAAGATTACTCTGTTTCCTGCAATAAACCCTGTACTGCTGATCTTTTATCGTTCTCGAGTAGTAGTAATATCCGTTCATCAGGTATGGTACCGACGTATCTTCTTCCTTAATGCGGGATTTCAATTCCGAATACAATTTATCCTGAAGATCTTTTGTTTCCTTCATCACTGTTTCAGCATATTCATTTTCGGCATTGAGGTAAGCAATAACTTCGGGGTTTTCTTTTTCTCTAAGCCAGAAATAATTATCAGTCCTTGTATGACCAAATTCTTCAAAAGTAACTGTTTTTATTGCTGCAACCGGAGGAGCCGGAAAATCTTTCTGATTTTTAACCTTTTTATCCTGTGCGAGGAATTGCAGACTACCAATAAAAAGCACAAATATTAATAATGATAAAACTTTTTTCATTTTTTCACCTGAATAATAATTCGATCAAATTTTAATAAACAAGATGTAAACATAATCACTTTCAATAAAAAAAGTACATGTCTCTGCTGAGTTGATAATATGAGCACCTCAGCTTTATCCAACCAGGCAATCTGATTGATATAATTTCATTTATAAAAGTAAAACGGCTATATTTTGGCTCAGAATATTTTTTATTAGGTAATAATATATCAGCATGTCATTCGCGAAGAAATTAATTGATTTTTTTACACGGAAAGAAAGCGCTCAGGTGGGAGGCGGTGTTAAAGCCATCGAAAAGCAGGCTGCGATGGGAAAACTTACCGCCAGAGAAAGAATTACCACACTGCTTGACAGAGATTCTTTCCATGAATATGATCTGTTTGTGGAGCATAAATGCCAGGATTTCAACATGGACAAAAAGAAGCTCCCGGCAGACGGCGTTATTACTGGCACAGGCACTGTCTATGGTTACCCCGTAGGTATCTTCGCTCAGGATTTTACTGTTGCCGGTGGATCACTCGGTCTTGCACATGCAAGAAAAATCACTAAAATTATGGATCACTCCGTCAAACTTGGAATTCCGCTAATTGGAATCAACGATTCAGGAGGGGCAAGGATTCAGGAAGGTGTGAATTCACTCGCTGGTTACGGCGAAATATTCTACAGAAACACTCTTGCTTCCGGAGTTATCCCTCAGATTTCCGTTATTCTGGGACCCTGTGCAGGGGGAGCTGTTTATTCGCCCGCGTTAACAGATTTTGTCTTCGTGGTTGAAAATATCTCTAAAATGTTCATTACCGGACCGGAAGTTATCAAAACAGTGCTTGGCGAAGAAATCAGTATGGAAGATCTTGGCGGTGCCAGAGTTCAGACTGAAATTTCGGGTAATGCTCATTTTTATGCCAAAAGTGAACTTGAATGTTTTGATCAGATAAAAAAACTGATAACTTTTATTCCATGGAACAACACAAAAAAGGCGAAACCATTCCCTCCAAAATTGCCGAGACCGGTAATCAGGATCGAAAATATCATTCCGGTTGAGCCTTATAAACCGTATGATGTAAGGGATGTGATCAAAGCAGTGTGCGATGATTCAGATTTTTTTGAGATTCAGGATAGATGGGCTTCGAATATCGTAATAGGATTTGCCCGGATTAATGGTGAAACAGTCGGGCTGGTTGCCAATCAGCCGTTGGTGCTTGCCGGAGTTCTGGATGTTGATTCATCTGATAAAGCCGCAAGGTTTATCCGTTTCTGTGATGCATTCCATATTCCGCTGATAACTCTGGTCGATCTTCCCGGCTACCTTCCGGGAGTTGATCAGGAACATGCGGGCGTTATTCGTCACGGAGCAAAACTTCTCTATGCATACAGTGAAGCCACAGTACCAAAAATCACAGTTATTCTCCGTAAAGCATACGGTGGTGGCTATATTGCAATGTGCTCTCGCCACCTTGGCGCCGATTTTGTTTTTGCATGGCCAACCGCCGAAATTGCCGTGATGGGACCTGAAGGAGCCGCTAATATAATATTTAAAGCTGAAATTCAATCAGCAGAAAATCCCGACGAAATGCGAAAACTTAAAGTCCAGGAATACACTGAAAAATTCGCTAATCCATACATCGCAGCCGCAAATGGTCATGTTGATGCGGTAATTAACCCCGAAGAGACGAGAAATTATCTGATTCATGCAATTAAAATCTCAGAAAACAAATCGGAAACAAGAGTAAAGAAAAAACACGGTATCCCGCCTTTTTAATTATGCAGAACGAAGACAGAAATATTAAACTCGAAGTTGACGATACTCGATATGAAACCAGAGCAACGACCAAATTTTTAAAACGAGAAAGATATAAAGTGAAAGACCCTGGAAAAATTACTGCAATTATTCCAGGGCTTATTTTGAAACTTCTTGTAAAAAAAGATCAGATAGTGACTGAAGGTCAACCTCTTCTGATCCTGGAAGCTATGAAAATGCAAAATACTGTAAATTCTCCCCTCAGCGGAAAGATTTCAGCAATTCATGTATCCGAAGGACAGAAAGTACTCAAGAATCATCTTTTGCTTGAGATAGTCAGATAACTCAGTTAACCTCAGAGGAAAGTTCTTTAAAAACCTGATCTGAAAGCAAGTCATAGGTTTTATCTTCCGGATAGACAGGTTTATGAAATTTCACCTGGATCTTTTTCCATGGTCTTGGAAAAAGACTTCCCTTGGGCAATGCGTCAATCGCTCCTTTTATTGAAACTGGTACGATCGGAACATTTAATTCTTTGCTGAGTATTGCGAAAAATTTCTTAAACTCACCAACAGCACCAGTCGTGGACCGTGTACCCTCAGGGAAAATAATAATATTTTTGCCTTTTTTGAGTACTTCCGCCAATTTCTGAAGTGAAAGTTTAAGATCTTTATTCAAATCCATAACTATCACATTGTTCCTGTTCGCAAATGCCCTTACAATAGGATTCCTTACGTGTTTTTCCTTCGCATAAAAATAGGTGTTCTTGAATATTTTATCCTTCAGAAATACGGACACGAATAATCCGTCAAAAAAACTCTGATGGTTCGGAGTAAGTATAAATGGAGATTTTGGAATATTTTCTGTACCCTCTCCTTTAAGCCGGAAATACATTTTAAAAGCAATTCTTGAGGAATTCTTAAAAAGATTTTGGGTAAACCAACTTTTGGGAAGGCGCAAATCGGTCTTTTCTTTTAATATTTCACTCCAGCGAACAGCTTCAACTGTGAATTTATTTTTCTTTTCTTTCATATAAGCCGAAAGTTTTTCAACGGTCGGGTTATGAATGAAAACTTCTTCTTTTAAATTTAGTCCAAATGTCGATTCAAGAAAAACTAACAGGTTTACCTTATCGAGCGAATCCAGACCAAGATCGATCTCAAGATGGGAATCAGGCAGGATATCGCCTTTTTTCTGATCTTTAAGGAAGTCCCTGATTACTGTATATTCCTCATATTCAGGTTCCTTTTGATTCTTTCTTGTACTGATTTTTCCTGAAACCATATCCTGCAGCTTAAACCGCTGAATCTTTCCAAGTCTTGTTTTTGGCAATTCTTCCTTGCTCAGATAAAATTTCGTTATCTTTTTATAGGGCGAAGTTTCCTTATTGTATTTATCAATAACATCCCACCGGAATATCTCCTCATAATTTCCAATTCCTTTTTCATGCAGCACTTTGAAATCGGGACAGATCACAGCATTTAGCATATCTTCATTGGCGAATACAGCCACCTCCGAAATGATGTCACTTGTATTTTTTAATTTAATTTCAATTTCTTCGGGATTAATATTCTTTCCGTTAGAAAGAACAATAATTTCCTTTGAGCGTCCCGTAATATGAATAAAACCCTGTTTATCAAAATATCCGAGATCCCCTGTATGCAGCCAGCCATCCTTAATCACTTTTGCAGTATCTTCTGGTTTATTGTAATAACCCTGCATAATATTTCTTCCGCGGGCAATTATTTCACCATCTCTGGAAGTGACTTCGAGCGTATGCATTTTCTCTCCCGCCGATCCTATTTTCCACCTTCCGGGACGTGTAAAAGTGATCATCGGTGCGGCTTCTGTCATTCCAAAGCCTTCCAGCATTTCGAATCCGAGAGTTTTATAATCTTTGGCAACAGCTTCATTTAATTTTGCGCCGCCGCAAACCATATACTGAACATTACCACCAAAACCTGCATGAACCTTCCCGAATATCTTCTTCGAAAAAGATCTTGAATTAACAAGCTTTGCCACTTTGAAAAGAGCCTTTGCAACACTGTTTTTGTTTATTTTGTCCATCACCCCTTTTCGGATAGCTTCATACAACCTGGGAACCCCGATAATAATAGCAACCTTATTATTCTGAAGAGTACTTATAATGTCCTGCGACACCATCGAAGGAGAAAAAGCCAGCAAAGCCCCTACGGATAGTGGAGCAATAAGAGTACCGAGCAGCGGGAAAATATGATGCAGCGGGAGTAGAACCAATACATTTCGCTCCGCTGTGAATATCGGGATAACATCTGCAACCGCTTCGATATTTGCAAGAAGGTTGTCAAATGAAAGCATCACACCTTTCGGCGAACCTGTGGTTCCGGAAGTATAAATGATGACAGCAGTTTTTTCCGGATCAGGAACATCAATTTCACGTATCTCATTAGAAGTTTCGGGAACCAGTTCCGGTGAAATTTTAATTGACTTTATTTTGTGCTCAGTTTTTTCAAGCGCCTTTTGCAGCGTTGATTCGGTTTCATCAGAATAAAAAATGACTCCCGGTTTGCAATCATTCAAAATATAAGCCACTTCATCAGAAGTCGCCATAAAATCGATAGGAACCGATATAGCTTCATGTTTCCAGGCACTAAAAAAAGCATATACCCATCCGGGTGAATTGGCTGCAAAAACTGCCACTTTATCTTGTTTTTCATACAATGAGGAATAGAAAGATATTCTTTCGAGTAATTCATTGTAGGATATTCTTTCATCTTTATAAACAATCGCGGTATTTCCGCTGCCTTTTATGATCGTTTTATTCTGCATATCTTTTTACCTTGAGTGGTTTACTTTTAATACGAGGATAAGTAAATATATGAATTTCCAATTAAGTTACTTCAAAAGGAATAATACAAATTGCACATTCTCCATGATACCCCAATAAGTATGAACACTGTCAGAATTCTTGTCCACCCATATCCATTCCATCACCACCCTGTTCCCGGCGGTCATTTTTATAATTGTTGAAATTGAATCTGAGATTTAACATTACAACAGGTGATTCCCTCTGTGAAAGCCCATAATTATAGAGTTCGGGAGTCTGATATGTAGATTCTCTTTTGGCAGTACCAAAAATATCATTCACCTGAAGAGTTGCAGTCAGAAAATCTTTCATGAGTTCATGCTTAACAGCAAAATTTACAAAAGCCGAAGCTTCAACTGTTCCCTGAGATGAAACCGAAGCGCTGTTATATATAGAATTAAGCTGCAATTGTGTTGTCTCACCGATCTTAAGATCGTTGTTGAATCTCAAATTCCAGTTAAAACTTTTTCTGTCGAAACTATTACCGAGCATACTTCCGCTCACACGGTAATCATATATGTTCGCCATCAGGTTAACGTTCCAGGAATTTACCGGGTCAAAATTATAAAACAATTCAATCCCTGTAGAATAATCCTCTCCTACGTTTTCCGAGGTCATTAGTGTAATATTATCCGAATATACCGATCTCACATGCTCAATTTTGTTTATTGTAAAACGGTGATATCCTTCGACTGAGAAAATGCTCTTTCCAAACAACATTTGGTATCCAAGTTCATAAGAATCGATGTACTCCGGAAGAAGATCAGGATTTCCGGAACGAACATTGTAAGCATCAACCGGAGTAATAAACGGCTCAAGTTCCCATCCCCGGGGACGATTGATCCGCCTTGTATAGCTCGTCATTATCTGATTCCCGCCTTCAAATTTCATCGAAAAATGGGCGCTCGGGAAGTAATCCCATCTGCTTATAGAAAATGACTGATTTGTCCTGACAAGATCAATTTGTCTTCCAGTGTATTCTGTCCGGAAACCAAACTGATAACCAAAGTCGCTAATACTACCTGCGTATAGGGAATATATTGCATGAGTTGTTTTCTTATATTGAGCCTGATTACTGAAAAGTATGTCCTCGACATAATTTCCGGTCGCTGAATTGTAATTAAATAACCCTGTCCCCTCATCGCTGAATTCCGATTCACCGTTATAGCCGGCTTCAAATTTGGATTTCTCACCCAATGGCAGCACATAATCCAACTTGGCTCCGAATTCAGTCCCCGGACCAAATTCATGGGATCTCTGCCCGCTGACAATACTGCCATTCTTAATCAGCTCATTCGTTGTTAATTCATCTCCGTCATCTGATTCAAAATCAATCTCTGCTGAGATTTCATGACCCGGAATCTCAAATTTATGCGTGAAATTTGTGAAAATTTCGTATCCGTATCCTCCGCGCGATCTTTCAGATATGCTATTACTTGTTTCCGAAGGGATGGCGAGATTATTCCATTGTGTGAATATCTGATTAGTTGATCCGTTGTGTTCACGATCACGATACCTGCCGCCAAATGTCATACTTCCTGTATTATATGGCTCAAATGCAAAAGACGCTCTCCCGCTATATGAGTTCCTTCCCCAGTTTGAGTTTCCATCAGAGTTTCTATATGTCCGGATACCATTACTTTCAGTCCAATTTTTTTCTGTGTTGGTCATCCGGAAAATGCGATCATTATAATCAAGGCCGAGAGTTGCATGAAAATCCTCAGTTTTATAATCGCCAAGCAGCTCAGCTCCATACTTCTCGCCAAGTCCCCCATTTAGTGCAACAACACCGCTCATACCTTTTCGTTTGGCTTTTTTTAACACTATGTTTATTATGCCCGCAGTCCCTTCCGGGTTGAATTTGGCAGATGGATTGGTAATTATTTCAATATTTTCAATTGAACTCGCAGGAATTTGCTGAAGTGCTTCGCTCGCATCGAGAATCGTCGGGCGGCCGTCAATCAGAACCCTGAAATTACCGCTGCCTCTAAGACTAACGTTCCCCTCAATGTCAACTGTAACAGATGGTACGTTCTGAAGGATGTCAATAGCTGTCCCTGAAGCTGCTGCAAGCTGTCCATCAACGTTTATTACTTTTTTGTCTATTTCGTAAGAAACAGGAGCCCTTTCGGTTGAAACAATAACATCCTCAACACCATATGCAACCGGCACCAGAAAGATATTGCCAACGTCCATGCTCTTATTCTTACCGGCAATTATCCCTTTAATTAAATTATCTTCATAACCGATAAAACTGATTTTGAGAGAGTAGCGCCCTTCATTAATATCCTGAAGTAAAAAATTACCTTCTCTATCGGATACAGTGCCGAGTTCCTGCATATTATCTTTTTCACGAAGCAGGATAATGTTCGCAAATTCAAGTGCAATTCCGGTTGAAAGATCCAGTACTCTTCCTTTTAAATAAAAATTTTCGGATTTACCTTGCGGATAAAAACTACCGCTAAAAAAAAGTGCAACCGTTAAAAACTTTAATAATCTTTGATGCATTCGGTTCGATTTCCTTTCTCATTCACTCTAATCTATTAGAACAAAGTTTTATACAAAAAGTTTAATTTTTACCAGAATATTAATTTAATGATAACCTTTGATTAATCAATCATTTAAATGTCAGGTTATAAGAATCATAAATGTGGAATTTTCGTCAGATTGAATGCATGAGGGGGAGGATAGATATTAAATTGTGGCTTTTGAACTATAAATAAAAATAGTACAGGTCAAATGTATGTAAAACCAATGATGCGCCAAAAGGCGCATCATCAAAAAATATTAGTTCAAACCGCACAAACCTGATGCACAGCCGCCGGTGGGTGCAGGAACAGAGCAGGAACCATCGGAACATCCCCCCGAATAGGAGTAACCACTGCTAACCGATGCACTAAAAGAGGAAAGCAACTTTTTATTATTTGTTGAGTTACACTTCGGGCAGTTTACATCATCAATTTTCACTGAGGATTTATGTAAATAGTCGAACTTTGTATCACAGTCTGAACATTTATATTCAAAAACTGGCATTATATTCTCCGGATTTTTGAAGGTTAGATGCAGCGAGATTAAAAAGGATTCCATTCTTCTCTTTTGATTTTTCACAGGATGAAAGATCAGGAATGGAATCCTTTAATAAATTAACTTCAAACGATCTGAAATTCAAAGGTATTTGACTTAGCAAACTAATCACATGGTTATCTGATCAATATCATTTTTTTTGTCAGTGAACCTTTACTGTTCTGCAGCCTGTAAAAATAAACTCCGCTTGGAAGACCATCAGCATTAAACCTAATACTGTAATTTCCGGCAGGTTTCCATGATTTTTCAAGAACAGTTATTTCATTCCCAAGTAAATCGTAGATTCTCAGGTCAACGAGAGAATTATGATCCAATTGATAATTAATAATAGTCTCCGGATTAAAAGGATTGGGATAATTCTGCTCAAGATTAAGAGAATACGGCTTGCGGACTGTTTCTTCCCCTCCGGGAAGATCAGTAACATAGACTCTATCGTATTTATAGAGTTTCCTTCCGCCTCCAATCCATGAAAGATAATCACTTCTGGTATCAATACACGATCCATAGAAATTGTTAAAAACATAAGAATTCCTAAACCAGGTATATCCTGTTACAGACTGCCAGTAATATGAACCGACTGCATGACCTTTCCCATTACTGTCAAAATCAATATCAGCTATCCCGGCGCCATTGAGTGATTGAACTTTCGTCCAGTTATTCCCTCCGTCCGAAGTACGGTATATCACTTCAGGTCCGGTACCACCCACAGCGTACCCGATCTGCTCATCCCTGAAAATAATGTCGTAAATGTAATCTGAAGCATCTATGGTTGAAATTGTATCCCAGACAACTCCACCGTCCGATGTAGCGAAAATCAGACCGCTGTTCCCTGCAGACCAGCCTTTCTGTGAATTAATAAAAAAGACTGCGTTCTGCTGAGTACCCGCGGAAGATGCCGAAACAGCCCAACTATCTCCTCCGTCAGTTGTCCTGCAGTAAACATTCGAAAAATAATAATTTGTCGGAGTGATATAAACCCAGCTCCCACCCACAGCCCATCCGTGATCGCGATCGATAAAATGTATTGCCCTCAGGTCAACGGGAGTATTTGCGCTCGCATCAGCCCAGGTATTTCCTCTGTCGGTTGTCTTTAATACATATCCTTCCGATCCGCAGGCCCATCCGGTGGAATCATCGACAAAAAAGATTTTGTGCATATTTTTATTTGCAAGTGATGAATCGATTATTGACCAGTTTTCTCCACCATCGGAAGATAATAGCAGCGATTTATGGTTCCCAGTCATAAAACCGAGGTTATCATCAAGAAAATCAATATCGTTAATGTTAAAATCATCCCATGGCAAGTCTTTTCCATCCCATGTAACACCATTATCAGTTGTTTTTATTATTCCATTCTTTATGGCAAAAAATGTTTCACCGCTTATATGAGATATCGACTTGATTGATTCGGTTGAAACAGGAACTGATAAGAGTTCCCAGTTGCCAAGAAAACTTAGCGGAGCTTTTAAGATATAACCTGAACCGGCACCATCATAAAAATAGCCCCCGATAAATAGTTCTGAACCCACTGCAATAGTTGAACAGTATCCGTTTATGTTACTGGCAATTGTAAGTTCGTCCCATGTATCTCCGCGATTTTGTGATCTGTAAACCACTGGTTTGCCATTTCTGTCCCCGGCTGCATAAATAAGCGTTGAACTCTGACTAACCCAAAGCGCCCTGATATTTTCATATACAAGCGGTTTACCTTTTTTCACTGTCCAATTGAGTCCGCCATCCTCAGTAAGGTAAACTGCCCCATAAGAGGTTGCTACAAAGCCAATCTGGTCATCCATAAATTTGATGTCGCTGAAATATTCGTACTGGGGAAGTCCATTCATTCTGATTTCCCAAACATCCTCGAAACTGTGATTATATGCTACAACAGTCCCGCTGACCCAGATATGATATCCGGTTGAGGAAGAATAATTAGTTGTAATTGCCTCAAGTTCTCCGTTCTGCACAAAATTTTCATGTTTCCACTTTTTGCCCCCATCTGCCGATGAAAAAATTACGCATTTGCCAAGATAGCTTGAACCTACTGCATATGCATGTCCGGCTCCATAAGTAAGGGTTATTGCATTGAGATCACCCTCCACAGGCAGTGCCGCCGAAAACCAGGAGTCACCGGCATCGGTTGTATAAGCCAGATAATTCTCCCCGCAGGCAACGCCTCTTGACGGACTATCGAATTGAATATCCAAAGGTTTACCCTTTACATTAACCCACCCATACTGTGCAAATATTTGCAGCGGATTACAGGATATTATTATCGCAAATAGTATTAAAGCATAGTTTTTTTGTCTCATATAACCCTCAAAAAATGACCCGGCAATAATTAACCGGAGTATGAAAAATATGAATCTAACCTGATTTAGGTGAGAATCAAGGAAAAATAAAAATAATGGAATTAGTTAATATTGTGCAAGTGATGTAAATCGCACGATGTCAGGCTATTTCCTGCATTAGAAAATCATTTGTTAATGGAAAAAATTTTGGGAAAAAATTCGCTCATTTGCAGAGCAGCCATTTATCATCCATTTTTTCAATTTACCTTTGCTGCATCATTAATGTTTTATAGTTTCATGTAATTAATATTTATCTTTTACAGGATTATCGAATTTGAATATTTCAAAACATACTGGCGCCGGAAGTCCGTCTCTGGCTCTATTTGTTACTTCTGCTTCTTCATTTATGACTGCTTTTATGGGATCATCACTGAACATTGCGATCCCGGTGATTTCACTGGATTTCGGCATAACGGCTTATGCTGCAAGCTGGATCTCAAGTATTTATTTACTTGCTACCGCGGTTTTCCTGATCCCTGTTGGAAGACTTTCAGACCGGTACGGAAGAGTTGTTTTTTTCCGCATTGGCATTATTCTTTTTTCAGCAGCCTCACTTCTCTCTGTATTTTCGAGTTCTCTTCTGTCCTTATTAATTTTCCGCATATTTCAGGGAATCGGATCTGCTTTTCTTTTCAGCACTGCGGCTGCTATAGTTGTCTCAATATATCCGCCTGAAAAGAGGGGAAAAGCGCTGGGAATAATTACCGCATCTGTTTATACCGGCCTATCCTCAGGTCCTTTTCTCGGCGGAATAATAACGCACCGGGCCGAATGGGAAAGTATTTTCTTAATAACAGCGCTTATTGGCTTTGTTGTCCTCCTGCCGCTCGCCTTTTATTTAACCCGGGAAAATGTTGATAAAAAATTTGCTCACTTCAGGTTTCGCAGTTTTTTCCTTCTGAGCATTTCAATTCTCTTTGTACTTTTCGGATTTTCAGCAGCGCCAAGATTAATCGGATTTGTTTTTCTCGCTGCTGGAATACTCGGCTGGGCCCTTTTCTATTTTGATCAAAAAAACAGCAATGTTCAGTTAATTAATTTCAATCTGATATCCCGCAATAAAACATTCAGAAATTCAAATCTTGCAGCATTAATTAATTATAGTGCGACTTTTGCGGTTGGTTTTCTACTGAGTTTTTACTTTCAGACAGTTAAGGGCCTGACTCCTGAGAGTGCTGGTATAATACTCATAATTCAGCCTGTACTCCAGGCATTATTTTCGCCTCTTGCAGGAAGATTAAGTGACAGAATTGAACCAGGGGTGGTTGCTTCAATAGGCATGGCTGTTATTGCAGCCGGCTTGACAGGGTTGATTTTTATTGGTCCGGAAACTCCAAATATAATTTTAATGCTAATTCTTTCAATATTGGGATTTGGATTTGCTATGTTCTCATCGCCCAATGCGAACGCCATTATGAGTTCTGTTGAAAAACGTGATTATGGACTCGCATCGGCAGTCATGGCTGAAATGCGACTGATCGGTCAGGCTTTCAGTATGGGATTAGTTATGATAATCTTTACAATTTTTATCGGCGAGAGCAAAGTCGATCCATCTGCTGCCGATAGTTTTCTGCTAAGTTCACGCATTGCTTTCAGCCTGTTTGCTGTGCTCTGTTTACCAGGGATATACTTATCAGTTAGAAGGGGAAGTTTGCACGAAAAACGTGAGATTCAGACAGAAGATAAGTGAAATTTGCTTAATGGAGTCTTTTCTCCGGGTAGCTTAATAGTATTGTATTTGAAGTGTTTGAAACAAAATCAAAGGACCATGTGATTAGAAATTATGTTTTTTTATTTTAATTAATTTTGTATGTTGCTATTATTAACAGATCGTTTAATAAAAGTGATCAGGAACCAGATAAATTTATTTTCGATAATTATTTTATTAATTGCGTTTTCGGCATCAGGTCAGACTATTGACAGTTTGAAAGCCGAATTCAATCGTTCTGAAGGAATAGAAAAATCCAGGATTCTGATTCAGCTTTCTGATTTAGTTGTTGATACAACCCCCGATTCCGCTCTCGGCTATTCATTGCAGGCTCTGAAAATTGCTCAAAAATTCAACTCGGTTTATCACATCGGCGATGCTTATCGTGCCAAAGGCTGGGCTGAGTACCGTTTACGACGCGTGAAATCATCGGAACAATCGTTATTAAGAGCATTGCGCGAATTTTCAAAGATTGATGATTCGGTCAAAATTGCCACATTATACGATAATATTGGTGATCTTTATACTTTCAGCGGAAGACTTGATGAATCAATCTCCGCTTCAAAAATAGCTCTTGGTATTTTCGCAAGAAACGGCAATGAAAAAATGGAAGCGCTCCAGTATTCTTCCATCGGGCTGTTATACTGGCGTAAAGGACAATACCTTGAAGCTCTGCAGTATCATTACAGAGCATTAACAATTCGCGAAAAGCTTAATATCCCCTACAGCATTGCAATGTCTGCAAATAACATCGGAGTTATATACTGGCGCATCGGAGATTATGAAAAAGCTCTTAAGTTTTATAGCAAATCTCATAGTCTTAGAGAGGAAATCAAAGATTCTGTAGGTGTTATTGTCGCTTCTAATAATATCGGTCTTATTTACCTTAAATTGAAATTTTATGACAGGGCAGATTCTACTTTCAACACCTCGCTCGAACAGTCTTTCAGGCTTAAATATAACTTTGGCAAAGCCTACTCTAACCTTTGCCTTAGCATGTATTATAATGAAATAGGTAAATATGACAAAGCTATTGAAACCGGGAAAAAATCGGCAGAGTATTATTCAAATCAGGGCGAATTAAATTCGGTTGCAACTGCACTCAATTATGTCGGCAGAGCATATGCAGGTAAGAAGGATTATGAAATGGCTGAGCAAATTTATAGCGAAGCCCTCGATTCTGCAAAAAAGGTCAACGATCTTTATTCTATTACCGATACCTATCAAAATTTTGCAAACCTGAATATCGTAAAGCAGGACTACGATGAAGCTGACAGGTATCTTGAAATGGCGTGGGCTATTTCTACTAAAGAAAAATTTGTCGAACTTCAGGCAGAGTATTATCAACTTAAAACAACTCTCGAAAAAAAACGCGGAAACTTTGAGCAAGCTCTCAAAAATTTCGAAAGATTTACAGAACTTAACAACAGTAATCAAATTAAAAAACTCAGCGGCGATGTTGCTGACTGGGTAGTTGAATATAATTCGCGTGAAAAAGAAAAGGAGAATATCGCACTCAGGAAAGCTAATGAACTGCAAGATCTGCAGATGAAACAGAACAGATTTTTTCTATATGGAATGGTTGGAATTTCAATAATCCTTCTGGCAGCTTTCGTTCTTGTTTTCAGATTCTATCGATTCAGAAATAAAACCTCCAAACAATTAATGGATCAGAAAAATGAACTTGAGAGGTTAAACAGAATTTTGGAAAGCAGGAATGTGGAACTTGCTGAGAGCAATCTTTACAAAGACAGACTATTATCAATCGTTGCACATGATCTTAAAAATCCCTTTCAGGCGCTTCTCGGTTATTCTGAGGTTCTTATGGATGAGTATGATTCTCTTACAAAGCAGGAGGTTGTTGAATATTCGAGAGCGATTTATAACTCAGCAAAAAATCTTCTTTCCATAACTCAGAATCTGCTGAACTGGTCAAGAATACAATTTAATCAGTTTAATATCAGCAGACAGGATATCCAGATTTTGGATTTGTTCAATAATACTATCTTATTTCAAAAAGAGATTGCGAAACAGAAAGAAATTGAGTTTGAGATCGAATTAACAGATTCATTTTCGTTGAATACCGATCCCGAAATGCTTGAGACCGTCTTGAGAAATCTGACATCAAATGCTATAAAATACAGTTACCCGGGCAGCAAAATAGTCCTTACTGCTAAAGAATCCAACGAAACCGCACAGATTATTGTTGAGGATTCAGGAATAGGTATTCCATCTGAAAAATTACAGTTCCTGTTTACAAACAAAAATATTATCTCCTCTCCTGGCACCAAGAATGAAAGAGGCACCGGGCTCGGACTTACTATTTGCAAAGACTTTATCAATAGCCTTGGCGGAAAAATAGAGGTTGAGAGCAAAGAAGGCGTCGGGACAAGATTCATTATTATCCTGCCGGTAGCAACCAAAGTACTTGTCTGATTTTCATTCATTAATTCGTTATATTTTCCTGAAAATAATTGCTCCTCCACACAGAACTTCAATAATTTAATGTATTCAGATTAAATAAATCATCCTCAATTTTAGAAATATCCTTAATTTAACAGACATTTTCAGAATTTACTGTTGTTCATTCATTTGGGAGGAACGTTGATGGAATGGATTTTCCTGATTCTCTGGCTTTTAATAATTAATGGCGGACTTGGCGGGCAATATATACTCAACTGGATGGGAAACCAGCCACGTTTTATTGGTGAAAAGACTGTTGGAGTTTCTCCTGGAGTGATGACCTGGTGGAGAGAAGTTTCAAAACTTGCCTGGGCTACAATTGCAGTAATTATTGAGATTGCCCGTGGACGTAAACTCAAATACTTCTGGCCCGGAACAATCTCAATGGTCACGATTGTGATCTGTGCTTTTACAGGTGTAATAGAGAATATTGGATTCTTCTATCTCCCGCGATATTATTCTCCTCATATTTTTGCTCCTTACGTTTCAGTTTATCTCGCGTTCCTTCCTTTTTTCGGAAAGTTCTTATTCAATGCTCCTATCCGGCGTGAACATTGGATCGGAATATCTTTAGTTATTCTTGGCCTTGCAGTACCGCATATTCCATGGATGATCGGAGCTGCGGTTGATGCCAGTAATTCACTCGACCTTAATGGTATTATCTGGATAATTATTATTAACTGCTGCCTATGCTCACAGCAGATATTGAACAATAAGACTGTGCAGACTGCTTTAAAAGGCGTCGGACCCAATGCACTGGTGTTCTGGCGCGAAATATGGAAAATGCTCTTTATTTCTTCAGCACTTTTCATTTTTCCGCTTATTGCTCACTGGTCACAAGTCAATCTGCCCGAAACAATAACCACGATTGAATATCAAACACGCATAGAAAAAACTATGGAAGCTGATGAATTAATTACCTTTAATTCATCCTATTTCCAAACCGATGATGGATATAAATTAAAACCGGGCTTAAACGAAGAACAACTGGCTAAGGTTGAAGCCGTGATATCAAGTTCGAGTTATCACAGATTTTTCTCGCTTTTCGATGGCAGTATTATTCCGGATAACTGGATTCCAATTTTATTTGTAATTGCTGCAGGTTTAACGGGTTATATATACAGCTTCGGATTTTTCAATCTTTCACGTTTTTCAGCACATTTGTGGGTTCCCTACACAAATGTATATCTTGCTCTGCTCCCATTTATTATGCTTTTATTCGGCAAAGATGTGACCGGCTGGCAGGTTGGCGGCGCTGTTGTTGTGACTGCGGGACTAATGGTCGGTGTGATGGATTATAGTAAGAATAAAGTTGAAGAAATAGAGAAAAAGAATTGACATTTTTTTCCTTTAATTCATCGAAATAACGACTTGAATCCGCAAATGGTTATCCTCACCGCCATGGAACTTGAAGTCCATTTCGGTGAGCAGGTAATTCTTGATAAGGCTTCCCTGAGTGTGCACGAGGGGGACAGGATTGGCTTGGTCGGGCGTAATGGTGCAGGAAAATCAACATTCCTTAAAATCATTTCCGGATTGATGCCGCCCGATAGCGGTGAGGTCACACGCCGCAGGGAGCTTGTGACAGGGTACCTTCCACAGAATTTCACCCTGGACGAAGCTGGCACAGTTTATGAAAATATTGCCTCTGGCACTGCTTCAGAAATTGATCTGCTTATTCAGTACGAGAAATTACCCTTTGACTCCATCGAAAGGCACAAAATTGAAGAAAAATTAAACAAAAACGATTCGTGGGCGCTTGATAAAAGAATCGGCGTGATTATGCACTCACTCAATGCCCCGGATAAAGACAGGATCGTTGGGACGCTTTCCGGCGGAGAAAAACGCCGGACAGCACTCTGTCGAGCGCTTATTTCAAATCCGGAATTGCTCATATTAGATGAGCCCACAAATCATCTCGATACAGACTCAATTGAATGGCTGGAAAATTTCCTCAGCCAGTATTCCGGCACCTGCATTTTTGTTACTCACGACAGATATTTTCTTGATCGAATTGCCAACAGGATAGTTGAGCTTTCCGATGGAACATTTTACTCACATTCAGGGAATTATACCGATTATCTTATCAATAAGGCTGAACGCCAGGTGGTCATGGAAACTGAGGAACGGAAACGCCAGATGTTTCTGCGCCGGGAACTCGAATGGGTAAGAACAGGTCCCCGCGCCCGAAGAACTAAATCCAAAAGCAGACTTGATAATTATTATGAGCTTGTCTCACAGGAATACAAGGAAAATGATCTTGATGTGGACTTGATAATTCCGGCACCGGATCGCCTTGGAAATAAGGTGCTTGAATTAAAAAACCTCGGATATTCAATTTCGGGACGGACTCTTTTCCAGAATTTCAATTTCCGGTTTGAAAGCGGCAGGAAAGTTGGTATTGTCGGGAGCAACGGTGTTGGGAAGACTACATTATTACGGATCATTCTGGGAGAAGTTTTTCCGACCGATGGGATGACTGATATAGGAGAAACAACTCAGTTTAACTATGTGGATCAGTCGAGATTGCTGTTGAAAGATAATGAAACAGTTATCCAGGCGATCGGCGGAGGAAATGATTTTGTCAGGTTCGGCAGGCAGCAGCTCACTATCTGGAGTTATCTCAGGCGCTTCCTTTTCACAGATGACAGAATAAATACGATTGTCGGAAGACTTTCCGGAGGAGAAAAAAGCAGGCTGACACTTGCAAAAATTTTGTGCAATGGCGGAAATTTTCTTTTGCTTGATGAACCGACAAATGACCTCGATCTGCCGACGCTTAGAATTCTGGAAGAAGCCCTGATCGGTTTCGATGGTTGCCTTGCAGTTATCAGCCATGACCGTTATTTTCTGAATCGTGTCTGCAACGGAATCCTGGCATTTGAAGAAGGCGGAGAGATCTATTTTAGCGAAGGCGGTTATGATTATTATATTGAAAAGAAGGAGAAACGGAAAAGACTACTGATTCCGGAACAGACAACGAAGCCGAGGGAGGAAAAGCCCAAAATTAAGGGTAAGGCTAAGAAACTTAGTTTTAACGAGGTCAAAGAATTAAAGGAGATTGAGATGAACATCGCTGCCGCTGAAAAAGAAGTTAAAAGAATCGAACAGATTTTTTCTGATCCGGAATTCTTTTCTAAAAATGCCGAGAAAACTCCTGAATTTCTTGCTCAACTCAATTCCGCAAAGGAATTACTTGAAAGATTATATTCCCGATGGGAAGAGTTGGAAGCGCTCAGGGAATCTTATATAGAATAATTATGTTTAATATTTTGGATGTTTATCAATTTCATTATCCGCTGCAATAAATAATTGATAGGATGCAGGCTAATTCGGAAATCAGATGGCGCCGGGTATTCCGGGAAGGGTCAGCTAAATTGCCCGATTTTAAGAACAGTTCAAAAAGTACTGCCCTTAAATGAAACATTTTGATCATAGCCGAACTTAACTTATTTTTAAATATATCTTTCAATTTAATAATTCACCCCAATTCCCCTCTATCTCATTTTTCCGGATTATGATTTTAGGATATTATGTCTTATTATTGCAGTATTACATCTGTATTATTTTAACTTTCCTCAGCTTTTAAGGGAATTAACGATGCACACTTTTCACATCCCGGTTATGGGACTAAGCTACACTATTGATACCCCAATAAAAGTAGCGCCTTATGGAATATCTTCTGTAATTTCGATTGTGGATGATAGTCTTATCGAAAAAATGCGTGAGCATTACAGCCAGAAATTTGGCCTGACTTATAATGCCATCACAGAGAAAATGAAAGATTTCCGAGCAGAAAGGATTCGCAATTATCTCGATCTCGTTGAACATATTGTAACCGAAAAATTTGAATCCCTAAAGAATTCCATTCACGATAAAGGTGAGGAAATTCACAAATACATTGAGATGCTTCCTGAAAGATCAGAACTTAAAGCAAAATTCCAGTCACTGCTGGATTCAGGCAATGCTTTGGGAGATGAGATCAATGACTGGATACTTACTAACCTGAACCCCGGCAGTATTGATGTTAATATCATGACAAAGCTGGATAAAGACAATTACGATAAGGACGAAAAACTTCCCGTAGAGTTCAACGATGCACACGCAGCCCTTAGAGGATTTGCCACCAGCAAACTTAAATCTTCAATAGTGTTCTCTGCCGGAATGAATCCGCGGCTCTATTCGTATATGGAAAATTTTGAAGATTTTTATCCTGATAAAAATTCCAATCTGATAAAAAAAATAATTCTCAAAGTCAGTGATTACAGATCAGCCTTAATCCAGGGAAAATTTCTTGCGAAAAAAGGACTATGGGTCTCGGAATACAGAGTTGAATCCGGCTTAAATTGCGGTGGTCATGCTTTCGCATCGGACGGTTACCTTCTCGGTCCTATTCTTGAGGAATTCAGACAAAAGCGCAGTGAACTAACACAAACCCTTTTTGAAATTTACTCACATGCACTAAAGCTGAAAGCACGATTTTCTCCTGAAAAGCCGCTGCCTATTAAACTGACTGCACAAGGCGGAGTTGGAACATCCGATGAACATAACTTTCTCCTTGATCATTATAACCTCGATTCTGTTGGATGGGGTTCGCCTTTTCTTCTCGTTCCAGAAGCTGTCAGCATTGATGACGGAACAATGGAAGCCGTCAGAAAAGCAAAAGAAGACGATCTTTACCTCAGCGGAATATCGCCCTTAGGAGTTCCTTTTAACAGCCTGCGTAATAACACCCAGGATATTGATAAACTCGAATTGATTAACAAAGGAAGGCCCGGAAGTTCCTGCCCTAAGAAATACTTACAGTTTAATACTGAATTTACTGACAGACCAATATGTACAGCTTCGCGGCAATATCAGCATCTTAAGATAAATGAACTTGAAGAGTCGGGGAATTCAGAGAGCACCTTCAAAGATAATTTCGATAAAATAACTGAAAAAGCCTGTATTTGTGTTGGACTCAGTAATGCATCACTGCTGGCAAACGATCTTGAAATTAAAGGGAAAAGTAAAGGCGTTTCGGTTTGCCCGGGTCCTAATATTGCTTATTTCGATAAGATTCTGACTCTCAAAGAAATGATTTCACATATTTATGGCAGAATTAATGTTGTTGACATAAATCTTCGCCCGAATTTATTCATTAAAGAAATGAGTCTTTATATTAATTATCTGAGATCACAGATTGTTGATGCAGGAAATGAAGTGAGTGATAAGCAGAAAAAATATTTTGAAATTTTCAGGCAGAACCTTATTGAAGGTATGGATTATTATCACAAACTATTTGCTGATTATAAGGATAAATACTCCCATTTCAAGGATGATTTCGGAACAGAGGTTGAAAAACTCCGTGGTGAACTGCTTTCTCTTTTCAGGAAAAGCAGCGCTGCGTGAATTATTTCCGGCAGCAGAAATTTTTATGAAAAATTGAAAATTCCTCTTTATGAGTTTGATGATGGTTAAATTTCCACTGCGGATACTTTCTTGGTTTCCATAGTTTTTATTAAACCGTTAAGGTTTAGAAAACAAAATTAAACGACAAACTGTAGCTTATCCCCCTCAGATTTTTATTATAGGTGAACGGGACAAAATAGCTGACTTTTGAATCAAGAAGAATATATTTATTCTTGTACAATTCAAGTCCTATTGTTGGAGAGATAAAAAACAAATCATCGTATGACCCGCTGTTGGTTATGTATGCATAACCAATTACATATCCGGAATACAAATTAAATAATCCCTGTTCTCCACCTCCGAGATATCTTGAATAAAAATCCTGCCCGAATCCCACTATAAATAATTCACTCCATTGTGCAGTATCAGTAACCTGTGGAATACTTTTATAAGCTCCCAGTAAAGCAAAGGATTTCCCCCTCGTAAAAAGATATTTAAGGAAAATACCGTTGTAATCTGTGGAGGATATTCCTGATTTCGGATTTTCGATTTTAAGATAGGAAAATTCCAGCCCTGGCATATTGACAAAGTCGATATCGGTTGTTTCTGGTGATGTGACTTCGTCCTCAATCCGGATGTTCGCCATAGATAAATTCTCCCTTTGAAGCAGAAGATTAAATTCTTTTTCCTTTTCAAATATTTTCTCATCAATTGTCCGGGTTTCTGACCAGATAGCCGCATATTTTTCAGACTGAACATCTAATCTTGCAATCATTGCTTCATATTCAGCTTTTGTGTTTTTGAGATAGGATATTTCATCCCTTAATGCAGTAATTTTTTCCTCATTATTAATAGTCGATAATCTTCTTGCCGCCACCATTCCAAGGGTTTCACAAAATTCCTCGATCTCTCTGGTAGAATTACCTGTGAATAGGAGCGTAACCTCCATACTCCTGCGATTGTCGTTTCTGCCAATAATAACAGCATTTTTTTCGATAAAATATTTCTCCAATTTTTCGACGCTCCCGGAAAAATCTATCGAAAGAATTGTAATATTCAATTCTGTGGAGAATCCGCTCATAGTTTTCTGTTCGATACTCTGAGGAAAAATTATACCGCATAACAAAAAAGCCATAATGACAATTTTATACATAATATAATCTCCAATTGTTTTTTAGAAAACTACAAATATTTTTAATAGGAAAGATGTCTATAGGAATAATATTTAATGCCAGACTTTAAAAGCTGATTCTGAATAACCGGACAATATAGCGCATTCTGTCAGATTGAGAGTTTTTTAGGCTGGCATTATCTGTGCGTTATGAAAATAAAAAGGCTGTCTTTCGAGACAGCCTCACTCAGCAATACTTGCTTAATAATTTATTAGAATCGGGAAAAGACAGAGGCAGCAATTGAAGAAAAAAGCCAGATAATAAGCCCTCCAACGACAATACCGCCTATAAAAAGAAGCCTTTCGAATTTTTGTTTTAGTTCTTTACCGTCATAAGGTTCAAGATTGCTTCTATGCAATGGGACATAATCACCAAATTTTTGCGCCGTATCGAATGACTCTGCTGCGGATTGGTTTTCCTGCAAATTTCCGGAAAGCGGGAGCGGCTTGAAAGCAGGTTTTGGAAGCCTTGAATCGTAAGTTGTTTTGCTGTACCACCAATTTTCAGGTAAGGTAATGCTTATTAATTCTTTTTTTATGTTGTTTTCAACATCAATAATTTCCGGTTCTTTCTTAACCGGTGATATTTCGTGAATCATATTTTTCCAAACGAGAAAATGCTGAATGAAATAAGAAAAAGTAAAGGGTTTCAATATAATGAAACCCTTTACAATAAATCAAACTCTATTTAATGAGCATCATTTTTTTAATTGCGCTGTAATTGCCAGCTTTCAATTCATATATATAAATACCGCTCTGCAAATTCGATGCATCAAAAACAAATTCATGTGAACCAGCCTGCATCCGTTGATTAACCAATTCTGCCACCTTTTCACCGATAATATTAAATACATTCAGCCTGACATCAGCTTCCTGTGGAATGTTAACGGTAATCCTTGTAGAAGGATTGAACGGGTTCGGATAATTCTGAAGCAGGGCAAATTCCGTTGGGATTGATTCTTCTAATGAGACTGTAACCACATCCGAGTATTCAAAAGCGCCATCGGTATCAATCTGTTTCAGACGATACTGAATATTTCCCGCGCCCGGATTTTCATCTGTGAATGAATAGTATTTTGGTGAATTCGAATTCCCGTATCCAGGTATAAATGCAATTGATTTCCAATTTGCAGCATTGTTATTTCCGGAGCTTGCCGAAGGTGAAACAACTCTTTCGACTTCAAACCCGTAATTATTCACCTCTGTGGCAGTCTGCCAGTTTAGGGTGACTGTATTTCCTGAAACCGCTCCGTTAAATGACGTTAATTCAACAGGAAGCGGAGCTTCTGACCAGCCTGTGGAAACACGGATTCCGTCAACAATGATATTTTGCGTAGCGCTATACTGCCTGAGAGCTACACCATCTACAGTCGCCATACCACCACCGGAATCAGTCACCAATGGTGCCCCGGCAGCGGATTCATTGGCT
The DNA here is from genome assembly GCA_021740915.1 of Ignavibacteriales bacterium. Lineage (GTDB taxonomy): Bacteria > Bacteroidota > Ignavibacteria > Ignavibacteriales > Melioribacteraceae > JAIOYW01. The sequence goes on from JAIOYW010000022.1 coordinate 36,996, forward strand.
GGTACACCACTGCTGAATACCCATAAACTACACGCACCATTTGTGTTGATTTCATACTTTAACACACAAAGATAAGTGGTACCAACTGCAAAATCTGTTGTGCTGAATGTCCCAGTACTTGAATTATCCAATCCAAACCGCAGATTTCCAGAAACATCCTGGATAAAGACTCTTGCAGCAAATGTTGAAGTTCCGGTTATTAAATGGAAAAAATAGCCATTAGAAATTGTAGTTACATTAATTAAAAATGAAGTGTATAATATCCCCGAAGTCTGCTGAGAACTTAGCGCTTTATTAATATCCTCACCGGTATTATCAACTAAGGCGGCGTTTCCGATACTGCTATTCGGGTAACCTGCATAGGATAAACCGGTTGTTGTATTTATTGGCTGCGTTCCTGCTCCGCTGTGGGCTGTCCAGCCATTGTCCGTCAGATTTCCTGTAAAATTAAAATTTTCTTCTAATAAAAGTACTGAAGGTGGAATTGTTGTCGTTTCATTTCCAGTCGCCGGAGTTGAAGCCTTATAATTCTCAGAAGTTCCGGATCCGTTAAATTCGTAGATAGCTACATGATATGTAACACCCTGGGTCAGATTCGTAATGTCAACCGTACTTCCTGAACCTTTATAAACAACATAATTTCCTGTGCCGATCTGAGTTCCTGAGCCAAATGCTGCATTCGCAGTATATGTTGTTCCGTCAACGGGGTCGCTGTCAACAGCTCCGCCGCTTTTCATCAGCACAATTCTGTCACTTCCATTACCGCTGGTCCAGCTGAGAGTTACAGTTGTTGAAGCAACATCTGAAAAAACGGCATCTGTGGCGGAGGTAGTCGGCTCATCAGCGAGTGTATAGAATGAATACTCTGAGCCATAAGTTGTCCCAACAGAGTTTGTAGCATAAGCCCTGACAAAGTATTGTGTATTTGCAGTCAATGATGACATACTTCCGGTAATAGCACCTGTTCCTGCACCTTCTTCAGTTTTGCTGTTCGCTATGGTAGGTTCTGTCGAAGTATTCCAGCAAAGTCCTTTTTGAGTTACACTTTCTCCCCCGTCTGCGCTTACGTTTCCACCCCAGGTCGCAGTTGTGGAACTCTTTGTCGTAATACTTTCATTAGTAGTAACAGTTGGTGCAGTTTCAACAGTGGCAGTTATCGAAAGTGTATTACTCGTCAAATCACCGCCGCCGTCTAATTCAAGACCTGCAATTGTTATGCTGAAATTGCTTATATCCGAATCGAAATCAGTTCCGTCATAGTCTAAGGTCAGTGTAGCATTCGTTTCATCCACATAAGCAACCGAAAATACTGTAACTCCCGATGGCTCATTATTAAGAGTAAACGACCCATTTAGCAATGTCCCATCTTTGAAAGTATCATTAGTTAAAACAAGACTTATCTCTGCTCCGTCAAGATTTGCTTCTGTAAGACCTGCATGGCTGATAGTCAAAGTCGGATCTACCGGGGTTTCGGTTAACTGGCTGCCTGTTGCAGGGGAAGTCGTAAGATAATTTGTTGTGGCTCCTGAGCCGTTAAATTCAAAAATCGAGATATGATATGTTGTCGAATGAAGTAGTCCGGTAATACCAACTGTTGCACCGCTGCCGGAATAAACAACATAATTCCCCGTACCAATCTGATCGCCGCTTCCGAATGCTGCATTTGCAGTATATGCGCTGCCGTCAACCGGCGATGCATCAACTGCTCCGCCTTCTTTCATCAGTACTACCCTTGAAGCGCCGTCGCCCGAGGTCCAGTTGATCGTGAAGGAAGTAGTGGCGACATCAGTAAAGTTAATGGAAGAAGATTGTGTGGTTGGTTCAGAAGCAAATGAATCTGAAATATCAAATGAAAAATCGTCGATCATAAGTCTTTCAGTTGTACTGGAGGCACTAACTTTTACAATAAACTGATTGGCTGATAAACCTGCAGAACTTGATATATTTTGGGTGAAAGTTGTCCAGTCAGATGTATTGCCAAGAGCTGCATTGTCAATAACTCCGGATGTTCCGATTGATGTAGCAGTTGTCCAGTTCGAACCACCGTCAAAGCTATATGAGACGGTAAAAGCCGGACTTGGGCTTCCATCCCAACGTCTCGCCTTGAATCCAAATCGGGAAAACTTTTTCCCCGCTTCCAATGAGGCCGTATAAGTGCCTGTCCAGCTAATGGGAGTAGAGTTACTTAACCTCCATGAATACGTACCTAAAGCTCCCGCAAAACCATCCTGTGCCGACGTTCCATTTCTCAAAGCCGGGCCACCGGTAAAAGTCATATTGCTCTCCGCATACACATGGTTATTTGCATAACTTGTTAATGCAGCGGAACCTTGAGTCCAATTTCCAGGAGTATCAAAATTGATTGTCGTAGTCGTTTGACCATGGAATTCCTGCCCCAATCCCCAGAAAAAAAGTGTTAATAAAATCACCTGTAGCGTTTTTTTCATGTAAAAAATCTCCAAATTGTTTGATGCAAATTATAATTTTACAAATTAAAAGGATGTTAACAAAAAGTTAAGATTTGCCGGAAAAAGCCACAATAATCACACCCTTTAGTGTGCCGCTTAAGTCTGTTATTTATCGCTGGTTCAATTTTTTGAGAAATAAAAGGGATAATAAGACTTGGTATAACAACTTAAGAATTTTTATATTAAATTTAAAATGAAAATTCGAAAAATCATTGCAGGAATTGTTAAATTCAGGAAGTTAAAGCATTTTTACCTGTCATAAGTAAATTGCTCCATACCCTTTTCCCTGCTTTTTAATACTAATGTTTTTAAATCAGAATTATTGATGCCCCGGAATTAATACCCGATGGCAGTTTATAGGATAAATATGACTAAATTATTCTTCAGGAAGCAAGTATTTTTACTGCTTGTTCTGTGGGCAGGAGTGCTTTTTGCGCAGGCAGGCACATATTATGACGGGATATCTGTTGCAAATTCGTCATTTGTCGATGACCTTAAGTCGCTGGTGCGTTCGCCATATACAAAAATTTCCTACGATAATTTTGACGAAACAAATGTTGCAAATTTTGCCGCTTCGGATAATGGCAACGGAACCTCCTCAGTTACATGTGTTTATTCAGGATATGTTTACACATACACTCCCCCGTTTACATGGGTAATTTTCAGCCGCGAGCATACTTATTGCCATAGCTGGATGCCGACAAACCCTGCTGAAAGCAGAAATGAATATGCCGATCAGCATCACCTTTTCCCGACACACCAGAATAATGCTAACGTCAGAAGAAGTAATCATCCTCTTGGAATAGTTGCTAATGTTTCCTATCAATATCTTGAGGGAAAGCTTGGGACAAATACATCAGGTGAAACTGTTTATGAACCCCGCAACTCTCATAAAGGCGATGCTGCCCGTGCAATTCTTTACATGATGCTGCGCTATGACGATATCGATGGATTTAACTGGGATTTCAACAGCCTTAATCTAAGGATCACCTCACCTACTTATAACGAAGCACCGCAAAGTCTCGATCTTTTACTTGAATGGCATAACAGCGATCCGCCTGATGTATGGGAAGTAACGAGGAACGATTATATTCAGTCAATACAAAAAAACCGCAACCCGTTTGTTGATCATCCGGAATACACCGATTATATTGATTTTAACGATATGAGTTATATAAGCGGTTCCTCTGCTGCCACCGAAATTAATTTTAGATCTGTCACAGCAACTGTACTCGAAAATTCAGGCAGTTATAATCTCACACTCAGCATAACGAATCCCTCTGCGACTGCAGCCGCCACGGCAGATATCGTTCTGACGAGCGGCTCCGCTTCGGATATCGGCAATTATACCACTCAGAGCATCTCATTTCCTGCTGGTTCGTCCGCTGACATAAATGTTCCGGTTACAATTAACAATGGAATTATCTCAGGTTCAGATAAAGAATTTGTATTCGGTATCCAAAATGTAAGCGGCGGTGAAAATGCCGCGGCAGGCGCGGTATCAGGTTTTACGCTGCGGGTAACAGAAGCGGGGCAAAGCCTTTACATTTCTGAATACAGTGATGCCGCCGGAACCGGTAATTTTATATATGAATTTGTAGAAATATACAATCCTCTTGCTGTGACTTTTAATGCCGGAGGCTATAAACTCAGACAGGCAAATTCATCAATAACATATACTATTCCTTCAAACACCTACATCCCGGCAACAGGATTTCTTGTTATCGCAAGGAACTCCACGCAGGAGGCTTTCGAGACATTCTGGAATAAAACTCTTGAGGGCAATGCGGTTTATGTGAATTCAGGCGGTTCTATACCGCAGTTAAACGGAGATGAACAGTATCTTATTGAAGATGCATCCGGCATCAGCATCGATCCTTCAACCGATGATGAATTTTCTGCAAAACAAGTCACTGCAAATAACCGCGTTTACAGGCTTAGCACTGGAAATACACTTTCGGATTGGGCGCTGACCTCGTGGACAACCGCCACACCGGGTTCTTTTGATGAAAATCAGGTCCTGCCCGTGGAACTGACGTCTTTCGATTACGAGGTACGCGGAGATGCAGTTTGCCTGCGGTGGAAGACTGCAACAGAAGTCAATAATTACGGTTTTGAAATAGAAAGAATGCTGGTCGCCTCCAATTATAAAGGAAACCTTACAGGTTCGCAGGAGGAACAAAAATGGGAAACGATTGCATTTCTTCCTGGTTATGGAAACTCAAACTCACCAAAAAATTATGAATACACTGATTTTTCGCCCGGTGCAGGAAGAATATTTTACAGATTGAAACAAATCGACAATGACGGGGTATCGGTATATTCAAAAGTTCTTGAACTTACTTTTTCGAAATCTATTGAAATCAAGGGCTTTTCATTATCGCAAAATTTCCCGAACCCCTTTAATCCATCGACTACAATTAATTATGAAATTGGCGAAAATTCAGGGACAGGGCTCAAACAGAATGTGAGACTTACTGTTTTTGATATATTAGGCAAAGAAATTGCCATACTCGTTAATTCACCCCAGGAGGCAGGTCAGCATTCGGTGAGCTTTAATGCCGCCAATCTGGAGAGCGGAGTGTATTTCTATGAACTGAAGTCCGGGGATTTTACTGCAAGAAAAAAAATGGTGTTCCTGAAATAAAAATCTTACCCTTATTGCCGTGGGCTTCAGCCAACGGCAATAATATCCTTATTCCTCCCAAAATTATGTCATCTTCCCGCAGGACAGGAATTGTCGAATATATACTTGTATAACAATTTCATTTGTCATCGCGAGTCCCGCAGAGCGGGACGTGGCGATCTCCGGCAGAGATAATGCCTTCATCCAATCCTGAATACCTGCATAACCGCTCTTAAAAATATTTTCAAATAATCTTTACATACATAAAACTTTTCCAAAATACCTGCGTCTTAATATTTGCCGATCAATTTTGGAAGGCTGTAATATATTTGTTAGCTTACCTACCGGTAAGTAAGTTTATTGGTAAATTAATGGAAATACCCGAAACCAAGCTAAAAGTGTTAAAAATTGCAGCGGAATTAATCTCTGCAAAAGGTTTTTATAATGTATCCGTCAGGGAAATCTGCGAGGCTGCCGGCGTTACAAAACCCGTGCTTTATTATTATTTTAAGGATAAAGAGGATGTTCTGGCTGAGCTTATTAATGAAGGCTTTATTCAGATGAAAGAACTTTACGCTCAGTATATTGATCCGGGTGCGTCATTCGAAGCGAATCTTAACGGACTTCTTAAAGTTTACCAGAATTATGCAGATTCTTATCCTTATCTGATCAGAATATCGGTGCATGTTCAGATAGCGCCGCTTCCCGAAAAAATCAAACTGCTCAGCAAACGCAGGAGCGAAGAATTGATTTCAATGATCACTTCGATTTTTGCCAAAGGCATTAAGGAAAAATATTTTCCAATAGATATCGAACTTGGAATGCTTGTCTATAGCCTAACCGCCCCTTTTGGTATATTGATTGCCGAAAGCATTCTACTAAAACAAAACACAAAACCATTAAAAGATAATCTCAAAAAATATTTCGATTTCTGGAAAACCCAATTTCTAAAAAAAGGACTTTAACCGGAGTTACACTTATGTTCAGAAAATTCTTGATCTTATTTTTATTTACAACCTTACTCTCAGCACAATCGAGGAATGTAATCTATCTTTCCTGGAATGATGTTGTCGGAAAATCATTAAAAGATAATCTGTCTCTGAAATCCAAACAACTCGAATTTGAATCGCAAAATCTTGAAGTTTGGAAATCATGGTCACTTTTTTCACCAACTATTAAATATCAGGCTGCCGGTGTGTATAATGTTGAACTCCCGACAATTGTTTTTATGGGTCAGAAATTCACAATGGGCACAAAATACACATTTCAGCATTCCATTGATGCCACGCTGCCCATTTTTACCGGCGGATCGCGGTATTTTAACCTGAGTACCCAGAAATATATCAAAAAATCGCTTGCCGAGGAATTAATTGGGAAAGAAGCGGAAACAGTCCTGATGTCGCTTCAAGCTTATTATGGAATAATTCTGGCAGATGAACTTTGTGCAACCGCTAAAGAGGCTGTTGAAGTAGCGGAATCAAACCTCAAACAAGTTCAGTCTTTTTATAATGAAGGAACAGCAACCGAACTCGATTTACAGAGAGCCCGGGCACAGTATTATTCTACTCTTCCTCAGTTCGAAAGCGCTGAATCAAACAGGCTCCTCTCCTATCAAAACCTGAAATTTCTTCTCGATATTCCTGCTGCTGATTCCATAGTTGTATCTGATTCGCTCATAGCAAAGGACTTTCTTGCAGGATTAAAAGAAGTTAGTCTCGATGAATACAAAGTTCTTTCAGTAAGAAACAGAAGTGAGCTAAAAGCTCTCGGTTATCAGCTGGAGGCATCAAATGAAGCTGAAAAGTTAGTTATTTCCTCGGCGCTGCCTTCCATTGCTCTTACAGCAAATCTGCAATTTCAGGCGTTTTCAGATAATAATGATGTTCAGTGGAAAGATTACACCCGTGCAAAAGCAATAACTCTTGGAATGCAGTGGTCTCTTTTTGAAGGCGGGAAAAGATATCTTGATTATCAGCAGGCAAAGATAAGAACCGATCAGGTAAGTATCCTGAAAAAACAGTTGGAGAATCAGATATCCCTTGAGGCAGAGCAAAATTATTACAAGTTTTATGAATCATCAAAGAATCTTCGCAGTCTGGAAGAAGCTATGAAGCAATCCAAAGAGAGTCTGCGGCTTTCAAATCTTCTATATAGCGAAGGCATGAGTGCGCAGCTCGATGTACTGAACACTCAATTGCTGTATAACAGCAGCCGGGTTCAGTATCTTCAGGGAATATATAACTACAATTTAGTTCAGTTACAATTACTTAAATCTATTGGAAAATTAAATACTATCTGGAATTAATATGAAGAACAGAATCAAATATCTTGTAATCGTATCAATATTCTCCCTTTTCGTCTTCGCCGGATGCAGCGGAGAAACTGAAGAGAAGGAAGAAATAATTGTCCCCGTAAAAATTTACAAAGTACAGCCTGAGTCGCTGACACAGTATCTTAAACTCACGGGCAATATAAGCGCAGGCAAAGATCAGGTAATTTACAGTAAAATTTCTGAAAGGATTGATGCTCTGAATGTTAAACCGGGCGACAGAGTTGTAAAAAACCAGGTCATTGCAAGGCAGTATAACACATTATTTGCTAAAGGAGTTGATGCTGCAAAAGCGAATGCTGCAAATGCTGAAGCTCAATTAGCGCTCGCCGAACAGAATTTCAGAAGGATGGAGCGGCTCTACGCTCAGAAAGCTATCAGCTCTCAGCAATTTGATCAGTCACAGACTCAATTTAAAGCTGCGTCTGCCGGACTTGATGCCGCTAAAGCGCAGCTTCAGCAAGCTGAAGAACAACTGGATAATTGCGAAATAAAAGCTCCATTTGCCGGAGTAGCGGCAGTTGTATATGTTGAAAACAACCAGATGCTCCCGGCAGGTCAGCCGGTTGCGCAGATAATTGATCCTTCAATAATGAAATCCAAAATGAGGGCTGCCAGCAGGGATATATACAACATTAAGCTTGGACAGAAAATCGATGTCTCTATCCCGTCGGTACCTGCTAAAAAGTATGCAGGAAAAATTACATCAATCGATCAGGCTATTGATCCGGTTTCAAAAACTCTGGAGCTCGAAGCGCTGATAACAGATGCTGATCAATACATTAAGTCCGGAATGTATGCTGAATTTATGATTCCGACAATATCTGTTTCGAATTCCATGATAATTCCTGAAACAGCGCTGATCAGTCAGACCGAAGCAAGTATTAACAAAAGCACAGGTTTACAGGAAACATTAAAAAAGTACTTCCTTTTCGTAGTCGATAATGAAAAAGCTGATCTGAAGGAAGTCAAAGTCGGGCTGATAGCAGACGGACGCGCTCAGATTACAGACGGGATCAATCTGAATGAAAGTGTTATTGTAGTTGGAAATAACATTGTACGCGAAGGTCAAAAAGTAAACATCATAGATTAAGGAAATGCGGCATTATGATTTTATCTAAGTTTTCAATTAAAAGACGCATAACACTATTGATGTTTTATGCGATTGTAATGGGTTTCAGTATTTTTGCATTCACTCAGTTGAAAATCGATTTCTTCCCTGATATTCAGTTCCCCATCGCAGGAGTAATAATCAATTACCCGGGAGTAGGTCCGCAGGATATTGAAACAACAATAACAAGACCCCTTGAGGAAGCAATTTCCTCAGTTAAAAATATTAAAAAAGTCAATTCGCAGTCCTTTACAGGATCATCTATTATCACTCTGGAATTCAAGTATGGTACAGATATGAACCAGGCTGAAGTAGATATTCGAAAAAATATTGACTTCGTGAAGGACATCTTACCTAATGAGGCTTCTGACCCGCTTGTATTCGTGTTCGACCCTTCGATGAGCCCGATAATGTTCCTGAGCCTTAGTTCACCTTATCTTGGACAGTCGGAATTACGTAATCTTTCAGTTGACAGAATCGAACCAATGCTCGAAAGAATTCCTGGCGTTGCTTCGGTTATGACAATGGGCGGACTTGAACGGCAGATAAATGTATATATGGATCCGACTATGCTTGCTGCTTACAACCTGTCACCTAATGATATCAGCAATGCCCTTAGAGCTGGAAGAGGAATTCAGCCGGGAGGTTCGCTGAAAACAAAGCAGAAGACATATCAACTGACTCTTAAAAGTGAATATACCACGCTTGAACAGATCAGGAAAACTCCCGTTATCATGAGGGGCGGCAGAACTATCTATATAGGCGATATTGCAAAAGTTGAGGATGGTTTTAAGGAATCGTCAACTGAAGTGCGTGCCGATTACCGCGAAGGCATTATGATAGTATTGAATAAGCAATCTGATGCAAATACTGTTCAAACAACCGGATATGTAAGAGAAGCTATTCCCGATATCCTCAAACGACTTCCGCAAGGTACAAATATTAACATAATTTTTGCTCAGGCAGATTTTATCACACTATCTGTAAATAATCTTAGGAATTCAGCGCTTATAGCATTTGTTCTTGCATTTCTCATAATATACGTTTTCCTGAGAAATCTGCGCGGAAGTATAATAATGGGCATCTCAATGCCTATTTCTGTTATTGCTACTTTTGCAGTTCTTTTTGCGAGCGATATCACTCTGAATATTATTTCTATGGCCGGGCTTGCACTCGCTATCGGAATGTTGGTTGATAACTCGATAGTTGTGCTTGAAAATATTTTCAGACACAAAGAAATGGGTTTGAGTAAAGCTGATGCGGCAGAAGCTGGAGCATCCCAGGTCGGGATGGCAATCACTTCGTCAACATTGACAACTGTTGCAGTTTTTCTGCCCGTTCTTTTTGTGCCGAACATAACAGGTCAGTTATTCAAAGATATGGTACTGACTATCACGTTCAGTCTTATGGTTTCACTCATTGTGGCGCTGACTCTTGTACCTTCTATGGCTTCAACCTTTATTAATGTTGAAGATCATTCGAAGAATACCTTTTTTAACAGGCTAAAACGAAGATTTGGCAAATGGATTGATGGCTTAACAATCTATTACCATAAGATTCTTATGATATCCCTGAGAAGAAAGAAAACCGTACTTGCTATTGTTGCCGGTATGCTCGTCTTTTCGATTTTCCTTGCTTCAATAGCCGGCGGTGAATTTTTACCAAAAACTGATAACGGGTTTATTAATCTGCTTGTGGAAACGCCATCAGGAAGCCCGATTGAAAAAACAAGGATAATCACATATGAACTGGAAGATATAGTTAAGGATGTGATCAAACCCGAGGAGATAGAGAACGTATCCTTTATGTTTGGAACCAGAGAAGGCATCGGGGCATTTGGTACGACCGAAAGCACTATCGAATCCTTTATAAAATTAAAACCTGTTAAGCAAAGAAAAAGAAGTCAGTTCGAAATTAATGACCTGCTGAGAGAAAGACTCGATAAAATCCCGGGAATAACTTACACATTCCAGGAGGGAGGAGGACTCACAACAGAAAAGGCAATTGAAGTAAAAATAATAGGGTTTGACCTCGACGGAAGTCTGAAAATCGCCGATGAAATCAAACAAAAAATGCAAAAAATTGAGGGATTTGTTGATACTGGCTTAAATATAAAAGAAACTACTCCTGAGCTTCAGGTCAACCTTAATTCGAACCTCTTAAATGATCTTCATCTCTCGACTTTGATGGTTGCCTCGAATATCTCCACAGCAATTCAGGGAAGCGTTGTATCCAGACTACGCGATGAAGGTGATGAATATGATATAAGAGTGCAGTTCGCAAAACAATTCCGTGATCAGAAAGAATCTCTTGGAAGGATCCAAATTGCTCTGCCAACCGGTAAAATGATTTCTCTTAATGAGATAGCCGATATCAGTGAAAAACAGGCAGCGCCAACGATCTTCAGGGAAAACCAGAACCGCTTCGTATCTGTCGGAGCCGGACTTTCAGGATTAGAACTTTCACTCGCAGTTGAAGAAATTAATAAGATAATAAATTCAACGCCGATACCTTCGGAATTTCAGGTAATTATTGGCGGTACAGCAGAAGATCAGCAGGAAGCTTTCTTCTATCTCGGACTTGCCTTTATGGCGGCAATCCTCTTGGTCTATATGATCATGGCGGCTCAGTTTGAGTCTCTGGTCGATCCTTTGATTATCATGATCACCGTTCCCCTCTCTGTCATAGGCGTTTTTCCATTCCTCTTTATCACCGGCACTTCGCTGAGTGTTATGGCTCTTGTCGGTTTAGTGATGCTGGTTGGTATAGCTGTTAATAATGGTATCGTGATGGTCGATTACATAAATCAGCAGCGCCGGAGCGGAATGGAGCTCTATGAAGCTGTTGAAAAAGGCAGCGTTGCAAGAATGCGCCCGGTCCTTATGACTGCGATGACAACCGCACTTGGGATGGTTCCTCTTGCAATTGAACTGGGTTCGGGTGCGGAAACCTGGTCACCTCTTGCCCGCGCTGTGATTGGCGGACTTGCAGCGACAACTCCCCTGACACTAATTGTCATACCCATTATTTATATATATTTTGAGCAGGCAGGTGAAAAGGTTAATGCATTTTTTAGAAAGAAATAAGCATCCGGCTACCCGCGTTAAAATTGCTCATTAACTATTTTTTATTGAGGCTGCCTAAATTAAGGGCAGCCTTTTTTTTACCTCAGCGCTTTCGCCGGGGGATATTAAGGAGTCCAGGCAAACTTTGCAAAGAAAATCATTTATTCCAGTCGTTTCGGCGTATGGACTAATAAGGGACAATGGAGATAAGAGCCTTAATGTGGAATTCCCCATTATCTGCCTGCTTAATTGTCTTCATACATCCCAGATGACCTCAGCGCTAAAAATCAGTCTTCCGGTATTTCTGCTTCTGCCCGCAAGTGTGTAAATCCCCGGTTCACTTTCATCAAGGAGCAAGGACGCGGCATCATTCGGCAGTGCTGCTTCCAGATAATTAATCTGGAGTGAGCGGATTCTGCTTTGTTTATATTTTTCTGCGGGGAATGAGTCAAAAATCCATTTTGCGTAATTTGCATTATTTACATGCTGATTAATATCTATATCGCTGTTAAGTACATTATGTTCAAATAATCCGACAAGTTTTTCGGGCAATTTTATTTTTCCGGGAATTTCTTCAATAGCCGATGGAGCGCCGGTAAATTTCAGATTGACCGGCAAGTTTTCGAGCCGGGATGGACGGTTTTTAGTCAGATCGACAAGCAGCCAGGCGGAAGTAGCTGAGATCATTATTTCACCTGATAAGGATATAAGTGAGAAATCACGCATGGCAAAAAGTCCTTCGATACCTTTTGGCCAGGTTTTAAGAACTACCCGTTCTCCCCATTCCGGCAAATAACTTATTTTTAATATAATTCGAGAAAGCATCCAGGCAAGATTTTTGCTCCTCAGATAATCAAAACCAACCCCAATCTGCTCAGCATGTTTTCCGGCGATATCCTGGAAATGATTGAATAATGAAAAGAGTGAAAGCTTACCGGTAAAATCAGTTTCATAACTTGCCGTCTCGAAAGTTTTTTCCCGGAAGGGAAATAAATTCATTGTCATCGCATGATCTCAATATTGTATGTGTAAAAATAATAAAGACTTTCGAGAGATTTCCTTAATACTAACTATTTCCCATATTTTGAAAAAAACAGAAAGGCTGCAATTGTTGATAATTTTTTTTAATCCTTCACGATACATCAATAAGTACAAACTGTGAATTCTCGTATGTCATCAAATTTTACGTTAAGGATGTGCTGGTTTTTCTTATTTATCGTTCAGAAAACAGACTTCACGGGGTATTTGCCCGTGTTCATCGAATATTTGTGATATTAATCATTAATAATTATATGTTACAAGTGAAAGAATTTTGTAAATTTCCTATGGAGGAATAAAGCTATGAAATCAAAATTACTTATATCGTTTTTATTAATATTAACGACAATCTTATCCGCACAAAATGAACCGGTTCTTAGATGGAAGTTTGATGAAGCCGAGGGAGATTTTGCTACTGATATTTACAAGGGCTTAAAAGCCGAATTCAAAGGTCCGAACTGGGGAGAAGGGCTGTTTAATAGCGGTGCTGTCTCCAATGGATACTTTGACAGGATAAATGTTCCGGATAATGACATTTTGGATCTAACCACCGAAGGCACAGTGGCAATATTTTTTAAAATCAATGAATTTCTGCCCTATGCCGGATTGATACACAAAGGTGAAAAGAAAAACTGGAAAGATGAAGCATATTCATTTCAGTTTTGGGATACCGGGAAAAGACTTCGCGGGGCAATTTTCAGTGAAGGAAAGGAAGAGATTCTTGATGCCGATATCGACCTTGAGACTGATAAATGGTACTTCGGGATTTTTTCCTGGAACGAAAGCGTGCTGAGGATTTATCTTGACGGCGAAATGGTTGCCGAAAAGGCGAACACCATTGGCGCAGTAAGAGTAACGGATGGCGGTCTTCAGATAGCTTCGCAACTTGAACAAAAATACAATAATTCATTGCTGTATTTTGGACTTGACGGGACAGTGGACGATGTTTCAATTTTTAACGAATTTCTTGACGAAACAGAAGTTACCCAGCTAGCTCAGGCTTATGGTTTATTGCCGGTTAATGAACTTGGGCCCCAGGTACATTTCAATTTTAATGAGGGCAGCGGGACAACAACGCAGGATTTATTGCATTCCGTCACCGGGGCCCTTACCGGCTCTGTTTCCTGGGCAAGCGGTGTAACCGGCTCTGCCCTGCTCTTCGACCCAACCTCAAATGGTCATGTTACTGTTGACAATAATGATTTTCTGAATCCGGAAACCGAGATAACTCTTGAAGCCTGGATTAAATGGACAATTGATCCAGCTACAGGCAGTCCATGGTCAAATATCATCAATAAAAACGGTGAGGACCAATATCAATTGCAGCACAGCAGCGATAATTCCAAGTTCGAGTTTGCTGTAAAAACAACCGAGGGACGTAGATGGATCCAGTCGGTCAATGGTCCGCTAAAAGATATATGGTACCACGTTGCCGGCACTTACAACAGCAGCACAGGTGCAATGGCAATTTATGTGAACGGGGCAAAAGAGAACACACGCAGCCAGAGTGGCGACATTTTAACAAGCAATGCAAAACTTATGTTCGGGAGGCACCTCAGCCCCGGCAGATATTTCACAGGTGTTATTGATGAAGTAATAATCTATAACAAGGCACTTCCAGATGAAGAAATTAAGGAAAGATACCTAACCACCCGCCCTGAAGAAGATGCACCTGAGGTTTTTGCATATTTTCAATTGGATGAAAAAGGCAGTTCCAATATTAAAGATGAGAAAGAACTTATCACCGGAAATCTTACAAATTCTCCGGAATGGGTGCAGGGTAAAAAAGATTATGCGCTTCAATTTAATGGACAGACTCAGTATATCGCTTTCCCCGGAACAGAAAATTTACCTTTAACCGAAAATCTGACTTTATCAGCCTGGGTTAATGCGTCAGAAAATAAGACTTCGAAAATTCTGCAAAAGGGAGACTGGGATGGACACTCGTTAGGTATGGATGTCTGGAAAGGATGGAAAACAACAGTCTCAATTGGAAGTGAAGCTCATGACCTTGAATGGGGGCATGGAAGACCAATCCTGGGCGAATGGTATCATCTTGTTGTTACGTACAATGGAAGTGTAATTAATTTCTATGTTAATGCCGAATTGGTTGCTTCAAAAGAAATCACCGGCTCTTTGAGAATAAACGGTCGCCCGCTTTCAGTTGCAAGTGATAACGGAGCACAGAAGTTTTTCAAAGGGATGATTGATGAAATGCTGGTTGCAAATTCTGCCCTGCCATCTGAGGATATCGAAGGATATTACAATTCATTCTTTAACGTTGAAAAAGTCTGGACTGAAATGGAAGTAACTGGGTTCGAATCTTTTCCATATTCATTCGATATTAATTCTCAGGGACATATCTTCTCCGGCAACTGGGGTGGAGCAGGCGTTTTCAGATCAACTGATAACGGGATTTCCTGGGAGAATCTGACCTCTGGTTACTGGGTTTGGACGGTTGAAATTGATGATAATGACGATATTTTTGTCGGAACAAGTTCTCAGGGAATAATTCGATCAACTGATAACGGGAACACATGGGAATCTTTGACAGTCAGCCCTGCTTCAAGTGATTACCGTGATCTGGCGATTCATGATAATAATATCTATGCCTCAAGCTGGGGAGGGGGAATTTTTAAATCAACCGATAATGGCGATTCGTGGACAAACATCAGTTCGACACTGAGCAGCAATGTGATTCATTCAATTACATTCGATTCACAGGGCAATCTCTGGGCTGGCGCTTACGATGGTCTCGGTGTTTTTAAGTCTTCGGATGATGGTGTTTCCTGGGATTCGATTCCTATTCCTTATGGCTTTATCTGGTCGATTGATATAAACGAACTTGACGAAATTTATGTTGGAACTTATGGCGGACCTGAAGATGACGGACTTGGGCTTTATATCTCCACCGATGGCGGCGCAAGCTGGGAAAAAGAAGAGATATTCAATGGCTTGAATATTTTCGGCGTGAAATTTATTGACTCACAAACTTTTGTTATGACGTGGGAAAATGGAATTTATGCTACCGAAAATTATCAGTCCGATGGGGTTAAAAATGTTGAAAAATGGCTCTCATTTAACTCCGGTATCCGCAGCGGTGAGGTTACTGCGGTAATCTCGCTTCCAAATGGAAATTTACTTCTCGGCACTGTTGATTCCAAACTTTACTCAAGCAGTGGATTTGTAACTTCGCTAAAGCCTGAAAGTAAATCCGGAGAAAAACCTGAGAATCATTATCTATCACAAAATTTCCCCAATCCATTTAATCCGGCGACCACAATCCGTTTGAGCATACTCCGCCAGGGAGTTTACACACTCACTGTCTATAATCTGTTAGGACAGGAAGTCAAACAAATATTTAACGGAAATTTAAACCCCGGTGAATACAGTTTCAATTTTGACGCAGGCGGATTAAGTTCGGGAGTTTATCTCTATGCCTTGAAAGGTGATGGAGTGAACATGGTTAAAAAGATGCAATTGCTGAAATAAAATATTTTTCTATAAGATTAAAAGCAGATATGTAGTATGCTGCATATCTGCTTTTGAATAATTAACCGACATATAACAAATGAGGCTGCCCATTATGGACAGCCTCTGAAATTATCTAACAGTTTAGTTAGCTAGTTTTTATCTATTTCAAATCGAAACGATCCAGATTCATCACTTTACTCCATGCTGCAACAAAATCACGCACGAACTTTTCCTTGGAATCGTACTGGGCATAAACCTCGGCAATTGCGCGCAAGCGGGAATCCGAACCGAAAACAAGATCCACACGGGTTGCAGTCCATTTCAGTTCGCCTGTTTTACGGCTGCGTCCTTCGAAAATATCGGCTGCATCCGAAAGAGGTTTCCATTCGGTATTAATATCGAGGAGATTAACAAAGAAGTCATTTGTCAGCGAGCCTTCCCTTGAAGTAAAAACCCCATGCCGGAACCCGTTATAATTAGCGCCGAGAACACGCAAACCGCCGATCAGAGCCGTCATTTCCGGAGCGCTGAGATTAAGAAGCTGGGCTTTATCTATCAGCATTTCCTCTGCACGGATGGAATAGTTTTTCTTCAGATAGTTACGGAAACCATCCCCCTGCGGCTCAAGAACCGCAAAGGATTCAGCATCAGTCTGCTCTGCCGCTGCGTCTGTCCTGCCCGGATTAAAGGGTACATCAACGGTATATCCTGCTTCTTTTGCGGCAGTTTCAACGGCGGCACAACCTGCAAGCACAATAAGATCTGCGATAGAAACTTTCTTTCCACCATTCTGGGAAGAGTTAAAAGAATCCCGGATGTTCTCAAGTACTTTTAGGACTTTTGCGAGCTGTTCCGGTTGATTAACTTCCCAGCTAATTTGAGGTTGGAGTCTGATACGTGCGCCATTAGCGCCGCCCCTCTTATCTGAACCTCTGAAAGTTGAGGCTGAAGCCCAGGCAGTTGAAACAAGCTCGGAAATGGTAAGTCCTGCGGACAGGATTTTGGTTTTGAGATTGGAAATATCAGTTTTATCTATTTGAGGATAGTTAACTGCAGGAACAGGATCCTGCCAGATCAGTTCTTCAGCTGGTACTTCAGGTCCAAGATAACGGGCTTTCGGTCCCATATCGCGGTGCGTAAGTTTGAACCATGCTCTTGCAAAAGCATCATGAAATGCCTGTGGATCCTTGTGGAAGCGACGGGAGATCGGTTCATAAACCGGATCAAACCGCAGAGAAAGATCAGCGGTCGTCATCATTGGTCTGTGTTTTTTCGAAGGATCGTGGGCATCAGGAATCATGTGCTCTTCTTTAACATCCTTTGCAAGCCACTGCCATGCGCCGGCAGGACTTTTAACAAGTTCCCATTCATATCCGAAAAGCATATCAAAATATCCGTTATCCCATTTTGTAGGATTAGGTTTCCAGGCGCCTTCAATTCCGCTTGTTGTTGTGTGCACTCCTTTTCCGGTTCCGAATTTATTGATCCAGCCCAGTCCCTGCGCTTCGAGAGGAGCAGCTTCAGGTTCCGGTCCCACAAGTGCGGGATCACCCGCGCCATGAGCTTTGCCGAAAGTATGTCCCCCGGCAACAAGAGCAACTGTTTCTTCATCATTCATTGCCATACGCGCAAAAGTTTCTCTCACGTCCAGTCCTGATGCAACGGGATCGGGCTGACCGTTAGGGCCTTCAGGGTTAACATAAATCAGCCCCATCTGTACGGCTGCAAGCGGATTTTCAAGTTCTCTTTCTCCGCTGTAACGTTTATCGCCGAGCCAAGTATCTTCATTACCCCAGTAAATGTCTTCTTCAGGCTGCCATATATCCGCACGTCCTCCGCCAAATCCAAAGGTTTTAAAACCCATTGATTCGAGTGCACAGTTTCCGGCTAAAATCATCAGATCTGCCCATGAAATTTTATTGCCATATTTCTGTTTTATAGGCCAGAGAAGACGGCGGGCTTTATCAAGATTGCCATTATCAGGCCAGCTATTCACAGGCGCAAAACGCTGATTTCCGGTTCCTCCGCCCCCGCGCCCGTCAGCAGTCCGGTAGGTTCCCGCGCTATGCCATGCCATACGGATAAACAAACCTCCGTAATGCCCCCAATCGGCAGGCCACCAGTCCTGAGATTCAGTCATAAGTGCATAAAGATCTTTTTTTAAAGCTGTAAAATCAAGTTTATTAAACTCATCAGCATAATTAAAACCGGAATCCATCGGATTGGAAGCCGGGGTGTGCTGATGAAGTATTCCGAGATTTAACTGGTTAGGCCACCAGTCCCTGTTTGATCTTCCGCCGCTTGCTGCGGTTTTGCCTGAGTGTCCCGTCACCGGACATTTAGCTTCTTCGCTCATTTTTTCTCCCTTTATTATAAAAGTTGGTAAATCATTCAATACTATCAAGTAAAATATCAAAAGCAGGAATGCTTTTTTAACGAATTCTCCGGATAAAAAGTTCTCGGTTGAATATATTAAATTTTTGCTGAGTATGTGAATCAAGGTTTTTATTTAAAGTTGTTGAGTGATTTTTACTAAATCTAACCTATTACTAATAAAAAAATAAGTTATCAAAATATATTATCAGTAAAAAAATCGATATGCTTTCGAGCGCTAAAATAAAAATCTTAAATCAGTGCGTTGCTTTATTTGTCTCTTCCGAAATGATTCAGGAAGTTCAAAATGGTCACATAAAGTACCATCCCGAACTAAAAATAAGGTAATCTGTATCCGTAAGAGCAACTATGTCAAATGTGTATTAAAGTAACTGATACGTCCGATATAGCTTCTCAAGAAATACTCTACTGTGAATGAAAAAGGAATGATAAACATATTTTCTGAAATCTTCGATATTCCGCAAATTATCAAGATTTTGCTTCGTAGCTCTGTTCTGATAATCAAGAATTTTATCAATTGCTTCAGGAAAAACATATCTTCGTGCAATCAGCATATGAAGAAAGAGATCCCGCATTTCTGTGAGATGATCCGGATCCGTTCTCAGGTTATCTTCGTTAAGTGCATCGCGCTGGGAAAGTATAAACTCAACGTTTAATTCGTTAAATGTCCCCAGTTTAATTGTTTTTCCGCCTATTTCACCGACGGGATAAACTATTCCTCTCGGCACAATTTCAGTAACCGTAACACATTGAAAACCGTGCGTTGACAATTCGGGCATATAATTCCTGATCTTCTCAAACCATTCCCGATTATGATTTATCTGCCAGTCAACAACTCCTTCCAGTTTATCCTCGATAGTTGTTTTTTCCCTGATATGATAATTGATGGCATCGGAACGGTATTTGCGTTCGATTGCCGCCATAAGAACAATCGTAAGCTCTTTGACTGTTGTTTCGAAATCGAAATAGGAAAAAAGGCGGGGATATTTGCTCCGTAGAATTTCAAAAAAGGAATCGTTAATTGAGCTGTTTCTTATCCAAGGTATAAGGTTATCGTATCCTGCAAGCTGCTTCAGTTCTTCCAGCACAGGAATTCCTGTTAACTCCCTGAGGAATGAAATTGTTTTTTCATAGTTCATCCTTGCACCATTAAGGTAATGCATTGTACCCTGCGCGCTTGGAGTATCAAGTCCGAATCCTTCAAAAACAAAACCTTCTCCGCTATATTTAAGCATTTCAGCTAGTTGTGTTTTACGCATCCGGATATGTATAGCAGGAGCAAAATCCCGGACAATCAGATCAAATTCTTTTCCCGGAAATTTTTTTCTTAATTCAGCAAGTGCATATTTTGTAACAGTCTCTATCTGGATGTTTATATCATTCATAGCGTAAAGAAATTTTTTTGAGTAAGTAAAATTACAATTTGGAGAATAAATAAAACGTGAGCTGAACTTGTTCTATATCACGATCCCGAACAAAACTGCGGAATTGTGGCCAAAAACATTTTTGTGCGTCCTATAATATTTGAAATCGGGACTCATGAAGTGATCATTTTAACGATTGTCTTCTGCCTGCTTAAATGCCGAAATAAAAGGCCTGCAGCTGAAGCAGATTAGAATCCCATAACCCGCCCTGAACATCGGAACAGTATCTCGAAGCACTTTGGGTGTGATTTCAAAAAACGAATCAAATCATCGGTATCCGCACCGATATAATTGAGCAAAGATATTAACTCCAGAAATATATCGGCATTTTAGCGGGATTTATCACTTGTTCTTTTATCGTTACTTATTACACCAATAAAAACCGCTTACACCCTTGATAATATTGATTAAACAGTCAACTCAGATAGCCCAGCATAATACTTGAAATGTTACTCAGTCGTTACCGGAACAAAGAAAAAATTTTGTTACTCGTTCATTTTTTGTTACTTGTTTTGTTACTTTTTTAGTATCTTTAAGTAAGATATTTTACATTTTAGGACGGGAAAAATGATCGGGACTGTAACACTTCGAGATAAGCAAACCAAAAAAGGCACTTCACTTTATCTTGATATTTATCTTAATGGAAAACGTAAGTATGAATTCTTGGGGCTATATCTTACCGGGAACGAAGCGCAAGACAAAGCCACCGAGTTAACAGCCGAACAAATAAGGATTGAAAGACTTGTTGAAGTGCAAAGACTAACAAACGGACTTGAAGTCTTATCAAAGATCACCATTGAGAAAGTTATCAGCGAGCTTGCAAAAAATAAAACCAAGCGAAAAACAAAAGACAATTACCAGACACTAACAGCACACCTTAACAACTTCGACCAGAATTTTACAGTTAAACAAATAGCGAAAACCGGACTGGATTATTTAGAACGATTCAGGGAATATTTATTAAATGCACCAAAATTAACCGGGACGGGAAATATCAGCCGGAACACAGCAAATAACTACATAACCACTTTCAAAGCCGTCTTTAACTATGCAATACGGAAAGGATATATCCGGGAAAATCCTATGATGAGAATTGAGCCGATTAAAAAAGTTGATACTGAAAGGGGTTATCTTACGATTGATGAGTTTCAGAGACTTCAAAAATGCGATTTTATCAGCGATATTACGAACAGCCCAAACCTTAACCAGATTCACAAGGCTTTCCTATTTGGCTGTTTAACCGGCATAAGATTCTCAGATATTCGGAAATTAACGCTCCAGGACATCACAGACGGAAAGATCAAAGTTAAGATGACCAAGACAGACAGATTTATTTATGTTCCATTGAACGAAGAGGCAAGGCAAATTATCAGCGAACTATCAGCCGGAAAAGTTAAGAATATTGACGGGAGGATTTTCAACTTGCCTAATAATAGCAACGTGAATAAAGCATTAAAAAGAATTTTAGACGCTATCGGCATTGAAAAGGAAAAAGTATCTTTCCACCTTTCCCGGCATACCTTCGCCACAGTCGCTTTAACTTTAGGGGTTGACCTGATGATAGTATCAAAGATTTTAGGACACCGGAATTTATCCACCACGCAAATTTATGCAAAGATCATTGATAAAAAGATGACCGAAGGAATGAACAAATTTAACGGAATTTTTAAGAGTACCATATAATAATGAATATAACCAAATATAAAATAATCACTTATAAGATAATTACAAATATTTTTGCAAATAATATAAAATATCGGGGTAAATCCTAACTATATAATAATATACAGACTTAAGCAAAAATATTCTTTGATGATTAATGAAAATTCAAGTATATTGGACTTAATTAATTTTTAATAGTTCTGACGGGGTAAAGTTTAGCCTTGATGAAAACCTTTAGTTCACCCCGTCCGAACGATAGGCAAGTAGTCAAGGCTATTTTTTTTTAATAATCTTAAGGAATACAAAATGAAAGCCCAAGAGCTTAACACCACCGAGAAAAACCAGAATAAACCTTTGCCGGAACTTCTAACAGTCGCCGAAGTCGCCAAAGTTTTGAATGTTGCAAGACAAACGATTTACAATAAGGTTTTTAATAAAGAGATTGAATATTACAAAGTTTTCGATACAGTTAAATTTGACCGGGAATATATTCAAGGACTGATTCAGCAAAGTAAGGTTAAAAGCAAAGATCAGATCAAACAGCAAGCCGGATATTGAAAATGATTACCAAAGGACGGACATGAACAAGGGCTTCGTAAAATTTTACAGATCGATTTTCGATGATCCAATGATTGGCAGAGACCCCCGTTATCTTGCCGTATATGCGTACTTATTATCAAACGCAAACTATGACACAAAATCTATTGTATTGGACGGAACGAAAATCGATATACCAAGAGGTTATTTTATCGGATCAGAAATGAAAATTGTAGAACAATTTCAGGGCAAGATACCACGCTCAACACTTAAAAGAATTTTGAAAAATCTTAGATTGGCAGGTAAAATAACCTTATCGCCGTCAAATAAAAACACCATGTTCAAAGTTGTTGATTATGATAAATATCAAAATGATCGGACATCAAAAAACACACCGGATACCCCTGATACTATTAGCGGAAATAGGGTAATAGCTGATAAAACGGACATCAAACGGACATCAGACAGCGAAAAAACGGACATCAAACGGACATCAAAAAACACACCGGATACCCCTGATACTATTGAGACAGATCGTTTAATTAGAAATTTCTTTAACGAGGATGGAACATCTAAAGGCGCAAAAACGGACACAACTAATAATCTTTTAAAAGAAAAAAAGAAAAAAGATTTTTTTACAAAGCAGGCTGATGAAAAGAATATCAGCCTGCACGGTGAAAAATATTTGGAACAGGAAAAAGACGCTAAGAAGCCAAAGGATCATCAGCAGCTTACAGCTTCGCTTGTTCAATATTTTGCAGATGAGTATTATAAAACAAGGGCAATGCAATTCCCAATTAATCATGAGAGAAATAATAAAGCCGTTAATATAATCATTGAATATGTGATTCAACATTTTCAGGACAATAATGACCCTATACAGAATAACGATGAACTTTTCACAGCTATTAGAAGATTTTTTGATGATGCGCTTGCACTTGAAGACCCTTATTATTGGTGGAAAATTAACTTAGTTTACATATCCGACAATATACCAAAATTGCTTTTAGCTATTCACAAAATGAAAAAATCAAAACCGCAAACCTTAGTCAGTGATGCAATATGAAAGAGTTCCAGGAATAAAGAAGTTTTATTATTAAGTAAATGTGTATTCTGATATACTAACTAAGTAGTATAATGTATATTATATATTAGAATAAGATTAGTACCTAAAAGAGCCGTACCCGCAAAAGATAAACCGACCTGATTTAATAGAAT
>JAIOYW010000004.1 GCA_021740915.1 Ignavibacteriales bacterium
CGTTTTTGGCTACAATAATATCACCCTGCCTGCGGCAGGCAGGCCCTTCGGGGTTCATGGTTTGCCAGGGGGTTTCATTTCTATAATAATTTCATCCCTTCAGGATTAAAAAAGAATCATGTCAATCATTTAATCACATTAATCCTGGTTCAGACAGCTTCACGACTTGCACACCACACCCCACAAAAAATCCACCGGCACACTTCGCTTCACTCAGTGTGCCGCCCCTGCTTGCCCCGCAGAGCCCCGCTTGTCCCGCCTTGCGAAGCTACGCGGGCAAAGGGTTAAAATTAAAAAGAGCAAACCTGCCTGCCCTGCCTGCGGCAGGCAGGCGCAGGCAGGAGAAAAAACTATAAGTCCCGGGCAAGACGGAAACCGACGGCGTTGTGCGTGAAAGCTGGATAGATCCAGGGGCGGAGAGTCGAACGGCAGCCGTCGAAGTTGTCGATGTTGTACCACGAGCCGCCGCGGAGAACACGGTCGCTGCCGCTCGCAGGTCCCTGCGGATTCGTCTGCGGTGAGGAACTGTATTCGCCATACCTGTCCCAGCACCATTCAAATACGTTTCCGCTCATATCATAGATTCCTAATTCATTTGCAGCTTTTGTTCCTACGTTATGTGTCCTGCCTCCGGAATTACCGGAATACCACGCTACTTCTTCTATATTATCACTCCCTGAGTATTTACTTGGGGAATCTGAACCTGTCAAACCCTCTTTTGCCGCATATTCCCATTCTGCCTCTGTCGGCAGCCGGTAGCCTTTTTTTCCTGGATTAGTTGTTACTGTTGTTAAGCTTACTGTGTAATATCGTTCAAGTCCTTCCTCATCGCTCAGTGCATTGCAGAAATTTATTGCACCATACCAGCTTACCTGCTCAACAGGCAGATTGACACCGTCGACCCTGAACCCCGAAGGACTTGTGCCCATTACTCTATACCAAAGTTTCTGAGTTACTTCATATTTACCGATATAAAATGAACTCAGCGATACACTATGCACAGGCTTTTCATTTGATTCACCTTCATTGCGGGTATCCCCCATCTGGTATGTGCCGCCGGGGACGAGAATCATTTCTACCGGCGTTATTGTGGTAACTTTCACTTTTACTGAGTCGATATCGTGGTGATGCGAAAGATCCTCTACATATACTCTTATGTAGTATTCTCCTGCTGTTCCAGGCGCTTTCCATAATACTGTGCTTCCTGTATTCCCATTCGGAAAACTTCCTGTCTGTGATGACCAGCTTACCATAATATTATCTTCATCGGGGTCTTCTGCTATGCAAGATAGTGTGGTCTCATCGTTTATTGTTATTTCTTCAGGAAATGCATATACCCCGCGTATCACCGGTGCTTCATTTTCCGGCGGCTCCGTTGGAGTACAGCTTATTGTTATCATTAGCATAAGCATTATTTTTACCGCTTTTTTCATCTCTGTTCTCCTATGTTTATATTTTTTTATTAAAGCCAATCTCTGCCTTTTATTTGTAATATTACATAGTATTTTCTCTAAACGAAAAATAATATATTTTTTTTATTCGTTCATTATTTTTTTTATTGATCTTTTCTTTTGTGTGTTTGTTTTCAGGTTCTTCTTTTTTTAATATTTATTCTATCTCTTTTGTTTACAATATATTAATTATTTTTTTGACGATTTCGGATTAAATATCATGCTGTGGTATATATATTAAGACTTCATGTCCTTTTTATGATCCGATACTTCCTATTGATCGATTTTTTGCTTGTATGGGGTGCTTCGTGGACTTCTGTAAAGACATGCCATCCTCGCCAAGCCCCGCAGAGAGGGGCAAAGGGGACACAGCGAGCCTCGGATCTTTTTACCGAGACGCCGCGATCTCACTTCCTGAGTCTCCTATCTTAGAGATTGCTTCACCCCGAAAAAATGGGGTTCAGTCTACCCCGTTAGCGGGAAGGCGAAGCGATCTCCCGGATGACTCTGAGATCATGGTTTAGACCCTAACCTGAGATTGGCAATGACATGAATGCGAAATAATCTAATATGTCACCGACCCACCACACCTGTTGGTGGTTTTGCCGTAAAACAGTGCATAATTAGTTTAATCGGATTAATCTAATCATTATCTAACCATCAGTGCTGATTCAGAAGAATAATGACGTGAAGCCAGGTTCCATAAACGAGATAAAGTTGGACTTGGGCATGACGAAAGTCTAAAAAGTGGAAGGGGTTCAAATAAGCGCCGAAGGTGCGGAATAAACTGAACTAACGAAATCGATTATAAAGATGAGCGGTATCTGTGGGAATAATCCCGCACCGTTGGCGCTTGTGAGAGTGTTCGTGTTATTTCATAACCTTCGGGGTTCATGGTTTGCCAGGGGGTTTAATTTCTATAATAATTTCATCCCTCCGGGATTAAAAAAGAATCATGTCAATCATTTAATCACATTAATCCTGGTTCAGACATCTTTTCTCTTTGCAACTCACAGCCCAATAAACCTGTCTGTTACCGCAGGAGTCATTTTTCCATTAATAATTGACAATTAACCATTAATAATTATGCCGCAGGCAAGGCAGGCAGGGCATTCGGAGTCATTGATCTTTTCATTGGCGTTTTTGGCTACAATAATATCACCCTGCCTGCGGCAGGCAGGCCCTTCGGGGTTCATGGTTTGCCAGGGGGTTTAATTTCTATAATAATTTCATCCCTCCGGGATTAAAAAAGAATCATGCTAATCATTTAATCATATAAATCCTGGTTCAGACGATTTATTCCCATTAATCCTCTGACAAGGGGGCATGCCCCCTTGCAGAAGAAATACATTAATCTATTTGTTAATATATGCGCGGTAAAAATCGCCTATATTTTTATAGGCTTTCTCAAGTTTTTCCTCATTCGGAAGGAAAACAACCCTGAAATGATTTGTACCCGGCACCTGCCCGAATCCCGTTCCGGGAACAACAACAACACCTGTCGCTTTTATCAGCCCGGCAACAAATTTATTGTCGTCACCATCCTTCAGCTTCACTGAAGGGAAAGCATAAAACGCTCCTTTGGGTGCAACGCAGGAAATGCCGTCTATTGCATTGAGCATCTCGACAGTCATATCTCTGCGGCGGGTCAGTTTTTCCATGACCTCTACAAGATGTCCGTCACCGCTGAGCAGAGCGGTTGGAATGGCATACTGCTCGGGATGATTTGCCGAAAGCCTTGCGCGGAGAAGTTTATTGATAGCTTCGATATAATCTGTGAGAACAGACTTATCCCCGCTCACAACTCCCCAGCCAATTCTGAAACCGGGAACCATGTAATTTTTCGAGAGTCCGCCGAAAGTTACAACAGGAACATCTTTATCGAGCGAGGCTAATGCAATATGCTTCTCACCGTCAAATAGCAGTTTATCGTAAATCTCATCGGCAAAAATCACGAGATTATGTTTTTTTGCAAGGTCAATCAACTGCAGCAGTGTATCTATGCTTGCATTAGAGCCTGTGGGGTTATTCGGATTGATAATGATGATAGCGCGCGTCTTATCGTTGATCTTGCTTTTGATATCTTCGATATCAGGCTGCCATCCGTTAGATTCATCAAGATAATATGGATTTTCGTACATCTGAAGTTTACTCTGGATTGCCGTATAAAGCGGATAGCCCGGAGTGGGAGTGAGCACGTTTTCGCCTTCGTTCACAAGCGCAGTTAAGCATACATCAATAGCCTCGCTGGCTCCTGTAGTCACAAAAATATCGTGAATGTTAGTAATGCCTTTTCTGTCGGCTTCCTTTGCGATTGCATCTACTGCCGATTTGATGCCCGAACTCGGCGAATATCCGTTGAAATTACTGAGCATAGCTTTGTAAGTGGATTCAACCATAGCTTTGGGTGGAGCGAAATCGAACAGATTCGGATCCCCGATATTAAGATAAAGCATCTCTTTTCCCGTTTTCGCCGTCTCATTTGCCAATACAACGATATCCCTTACTGCGTAAGTTACATTTTCAGTTCTGATTGCTGGTTTGATCATTTTCATGGTGTTTAAATGTTCTCGTAATTGAATAAAATCTAATGTGTAAAATTAATAAATAAATAAATTTTAATGGTTAATGGTTAATTGTTAATGAAGGATTTGAGGTGAAACGAATATCAGACCACATCAAAAATCGATTTTGAAAAGATCTGATAATTTTAGCATTTTCTAAATCAATGAATGGATTACAGAAACAGATCCGGTGGAAAGGATGATTGAGCCGCTGAAAGCTGAGCATCGTCTCAGGCATGGCGGATCAGGAAGGGGACTGAAAATAGCAGCCTGTTTGCAAATGATGATGCCCTGATAAAATGTTATTTTCAGCTGCTGGAGATTTTTCCGGGAAAATGGTTAACAAATTCGAAACCGGAGCAATTGTATTACATCCTCCCCTGCCAAAAGCAGACATTTCAATTTATTTTAGATGGATAACTCTTACTGCGCCAATACTCCCATCTATTGCCGTTCCGACAACAGTGTATATTCCCGAAGCAAATTTACCAAAGTCATATTTAAAATTATTTTCTCCTGGACCAATATCGTTTTTATTGATTCTATCTACAAGTTGCCCTTGCATATCATAAATTTCAAAGGTCACTTTTCCAAATCTATTGTTTTTATAAGGAATATTTACGAAACCATTTCCGGGATTTGGATATGGATTTCCTACTTCAAAATTCTTAACAGATTTTTCTAAACTATTTTCTTCAACAACACTTGTCGGGGAATTAGGATCCTCTGTCAACATATAAGGTTCGACAGCATTAATTCCTGAAACTTGTCCATCCTCCAAAGAAAAATCAATTAGAATTATATCTGTAAAAAACCCATTTGCATATCCCCACCATTTAATCTTAACATCTTCATTAGCATTCATAGAAAAGTCTCCTGGGTGAACTTCTTCATCTGTTTGAGGTTCAAAAAAATACCAATGGTCAAAATTTGTAGGGTCTGCTTGATATTTTGTCGTATCGTTTGGCCCAACCAATACAGCATTTATTCTATGGCCGGGGGGGTCACTTCCCGGAACTCCAGAAGTAATTTTAGTAAAGCCTCTCTGAACAGGGATATTAAATCTTGCATTCCGAGGATTTACAAACTTTCCATAATGAAGATAATTTTCAACATTTTCTGCACCATGAGAATTAACGAAGAATTCTTTTGCAAACCAACCGCAGTCATATTCTCCTGAAATATAGGGGTTAGTATCTGTTTGATCTATTTCAATCATTTTTTTAGCCCAATCTCTTTTTTCAATTCCATTCAAATGATTCCAATGACTTGGCAATCCATCTCTATTTCCAAAAACATATTCCCAAAGAATGTTCTGGTCATTTTGTGTTGAAGGAACTCCATCTCCATCAACATCTGCTCTATCATTTTGAATTCCCCCAACCATCGCATTATAATCTTCAAAATCAACAAAACCACTGGAATCCGCGTCACCCGAGCCATAATAATCTGTCGGCAACCTTCCTTCTGTAATTTGAATATCCGGTTGAGAAAACGGGTCAAGAGTAAAAGGGGCAACTTGTCCCTTAAGGTCTTTAGGCATAACTAAGAAATATCCCAAAGCTACCGCTACAGCAGTCCCTTTAACAGCGCCCCACAACTTATAAGTTTTAGTCTTTTTCATTCTGGTTTTACTACCTAAGGGTTATTTAAAAAACTTTCTTAATTACAAATAAGAAAATTCATAAGAAAGAAGCAAATTTAAGAGACATTTTCGAAGGGACAGATAACTGATTTTACCGGCTCTGCAACAAAGCTCGCCTATTGTTAAAGCCGTCGATAAGCACTAAGAGGAAATCCGGGAATTATTAATTTTATTTAAAGCTGCAGAACGAAAAACACTACCTTGAATTTCAGAATTGACTTTTATACTACTGTTTTTAGATACTCCCGTGCCAAAAGCAGGCGTTTCAATTTATTTTAGATGGATAACTCTTACTGCGCCAATACTTCCATCTATTGTCGTTCCGACAACATTGTATATTCCCGAAGCAAATTTACCAAAGTCATATTTGAAATAATTCTCTCCCGCCACAATATCGTTTTTGCTGATTCTATCTACAAGTTGCCCTTGCATATCATAAATTTCAAAGGTCACTTTTCCAAATCTATTGTTTTTATAAGGAATATTTACGAAACCATTTCCGGGATTTGGATACGGATTTCCTATTTTAAAACTCTTGACAGATTTTTCTAAACTATTTTCTTCAACAATACTCGTCGGGGAATTAGGGTCGTGTGTGAGCATCCAAGGATGAACCCAATAATTATTTGGATTTCCATCTTCAAGCAAAAATTCTACAAGGTTTAAATTTGTAGAAACTCCTGACGGAATTCCCCACCATTGAATTTTAACCTTTTCATTAGCATTCATACTCCAGTCTCCCGGATGAACCTCTCCATCTGTTTGAGGTTCAAAGAAAAACCAATGGTCAAAGTTTGTAGGGTTCGCCTGATATTTTGTTGTATCATTTGGTCCAACCAAAACTCCATTTATTGCATGTGCTCCTGGAAGGTTTGGAGGCAAAGGAGTGGTTCTTGTTACAACTTCCATAACAGGAATATTAAATCTAGCATTTCTAGGGTTCACAAATTTATTATAATGAAGATAATTTTCAATGTCTTCTGCACCATGAAAATTAACATAAGTCTCTCTTGTGAACCAACCACAATCATAAACTCCGGGAATACCTAAATTACTATCTGTTGGGTCTCTTTTAATCATTTTATTTACCCAATCTCTTTTTTCAATTCCATTCGAATGATTCCAATGACCTGGCAAAATATCTCTGTTCCCCCCAATATAATCCAAAAGAATATTCCGGTCATTTTGTGTTGAAGGAACTCCGTCTCCATCAACATCTGATCTGTCATTTTGAATCCCCCCAACCATCGCGTTATAATCTTCAAAATCAACAAAACCACTGGAATCCGCGTCACCCGAGCCATAATAATCTGTCGGCAACCTTCCTTCTGTAATCTGAATATCTGGTTGAGAAAACGGGTCAAGAGTAAAAGGGACAACTTGTCCCTTAAGGTCTTTAGGCATAACTAAGAAATATCCCAAAGCTATCGCTACAGCAGTCCCTTTAACAGCGCCCCACAACTTATAAGTTTTAGTCTTTTTCATTCTGGTTTTACTACCTAAGGGTTATTTAAAAAACTTTCTCAATTACAAATAAGAAAATTCATAAGAAAGAAGCAAATTTAAGAGACATTTTCGAAGGGACAGATAACTCCTGACTTGTACCCTTTAGTGCGGTAAAATTAAATATTTATATTCGTAAGTACATGATTTTACAACAGTTGCTTTATGGTTATTTTCAAATGGTACAAGCCGGGAGAGAATCCCATTAATCATTTGCCCCGCATCGCGGGGCGAACTGACAAAGAAAGATAAAACAAACAAACGGCTTTAGCCACATTGCAGGCTGGTAATTGGGCTAAAGCCCGGAGATTATTCGGGCAGCTTTTTTTGCCGTCCGCTGAAGCAGACGGCAAAAATGAAGAAATAATTTGATCAAACTTCTGACATATACCTTTTAGTGCGGTAAAATTAAATATTTATATTCGTAAGTAGTTGGTTTTACAATAGTTAATTTTTGGTTGTATTCAAAAGGTACAAGTCGGGAGACATTTTCGAAGGGACAGATAACTGATTTAACCGGCTCCGCAATTAAGCTCACCTATTGTTAAAGCCGTCGATAAGCACTAAGAGGAAATCCGGAGATTATTAATTTTATTTAAAGCTGCAGAACGAAAAACACTACCTTGAATTTCAGAATTGACTTTTATACTACTGTTTTTACATTCTCCCGCGCCAAAGGTAAGCCGCCAATTATTAATTTATTAGTTTATCAACTTTCCAACTTTCCAACTTTCCAACTTTATAACTTTATAACTTTATTTATCCTTCAGCAGATTCGGGTCGAGGCCATGCTGCGCAAAGAATTTTTCGTACTTTGTCCGCACTCCGTCTTTCACCTTGTCCAGTTCTTTAATAAACTGATTAAGTCCGAGATTTCCACCGTATTCGAAATAATAATCCGCCAGCATCGCAAGATATTTTCCGGTCATAAGAATAATATTATCGAAAGACACATCCGACGAACCGTCAAGCAGATTAAGCCTTTCTTCTTCTTCGGGACGCAGTAATTCACTTTCACTCAGTTTCAGAAAATTATCCACATCACCCTGCAGATCGGAATGCAGACTCCAGAATTTGGCCATTATCAGCAATTGGTTAATTATCTCTCTTAGCCGCGTATCACGCACCTGGGAATAATGTTCGAGAAGTTTTTCTTTCGGATCTTTCAGGAGTGCATCAATTGAAAGGGAACTCAGCATATGGTGAAGATCTGTAGTTTCCTTTTTCGATTCGGCGATCTTCCTGAAAACTTCAACGGCGTTTTTTCTGAAAACAACATCACAGTCCGACTCCAGTCCGAATCTCCTGAGCAGCTCAATTATTTCATCAGCCATTTCAGGAAATTTGCGGTAGAGGTATTCCTCGCTGAATGAGAATGAATCATCGCATTCGTCCTTGTTATCAATCAGACTGATCAGATACGATCTAAGCCGAAGTAAAATTGAATAAATATCATAGTGTTCATCAGCCATCAGAGTCCTCCGTTCTGATTTGGGAAAGCCGGTTCATCCCATCTTTCCACTTTATTGCTTCTGTCGAAATATATCACTCCGTCAATTCTTCCTGTTTCATAAAAAAAACTTGAGGAGTTTTCACCTTTATAAATATTATCGGGTTCGCCGAGCAGATCTCTTACATCCGCCGGGGACATCCCCTGCCGGATATTGCGCCAGTTTGCTTCGCTCATTTTTTTCGAATGCTGCAGTAAGCCGGATTCCGCTCCCTCATGATCTTTCTGCTCCGTGATCTCTTTAATCAACGATTTTTCGATGAGCGCTATCCTGTCATCCATCTGATTAATATACCTCTGCTGAACAATAAACATAACCACAAGAACAATCGTGATGATCAGGAAAATAATATTGATTATTGAAAACTTTTTTTCCGGATTGTCGTCCATGATATCCCCCCAGAATTATCCAATTAAAACAGGATTATGTGAAGCTGCAAAAATGCCGTCGGCACATAAAGAAATAACCGTATTATAAATATAAAATATTATGCAGTAATGATAAATGAATCTTGATTGCCGCATCAGGTAAATGCACTATTTACCGGCATAAATACCTCAATTTTTGGATTACGTTAGCCAGCCCATGATTTTTAATTTTTAATTTTTGATCGGTAATTCTATCTTTGTGGTTTGATTAAAATTAAAATAAGTAAATATGAGACAGAGTAAAACATTTATCCCGACACTCAAAGAAGTGCCTTCAGACGCAACAATTCCAAGTCACATACTGATGCTGAGAACAGGAATGGTAAGAATGGTAGGCGCCGGAATTTATTCATTCCTGCCGGTCGGCTATAAAATGATAAAAAAAGTATCAGAGATCATCCGCGAAGAAATGGATGCTATCGGTGCACAGGAATTCCATCTGCCCGCATTGAATCCAAAAGAGATATGGGAAGAAACCGGACGTGTTGAAGCTTTCGGCGATACGATGTTCCACATAAAAAACCGGGATTATGTGCTCGCCCCGACACACGAAGAAATTATGACATTCCACGCTAAAGGTGTCGTAAAATCATACAAAGACCTTCCGCAGATCTGGTATCAGATCCAGACGAAGTTCAGGAATGAACCGCGCCCCCGCTCAGGCGTTATCCGGGGTCGTCAGTTCCTTATGAAAGATGCTTACTCTTTCGATTCTTCGTTCGAAAATCTCGATAAATCCTACGACCTGCACGATAAGGCATACAGAAAGATCTTCGACCGCTGTGGACTGAAATATTTTGTTGTTGGCGCTTCGAGCGGTGCAATGGGTGGATCAAAATCGGAAGAATTTATGGTGAAATCCGAAGCCGGTGAGGATACGGTTGCATATTGCGAAAGCTGCGGATATGCAGCAAATGTCGAAGTTGCCGCTTCAATTACACATGGAGCACCCGCTCATAATGATAGCCCGGCAATATTCGAAATCCCGACTCCTGGCGTAAAGTCGATTGATGAACTCTGTGCATTCCTTAAAATTAATGAAATTGAAACTGCAAAATCAAGGGTCTATATCAGCTCGGAAAAACCCGTTCTTGTTCTGATGTCGGGCAACGATGAAGTTAACGAGACGAAACTTGAGGCTGTACTCGGCGATTTACGTCCTGGTCACCCTGATGAATTAAAAGAGTTAACCGGAGCCGATGCCGGTTCAATCGGACCTGTCGGATTCAAAGGCAGAATTATTGCCGATGTTCGTCTGAAAGACGCAAACAAACTTTATAGCGGTGCGAATAAAAACGATTACCATATCGGAGGCATCGATATGAACCGCGACGTTCCGCAGGCAGAGTATTTCGATCTCAGGACTGTCTGCTCAGGCGAAACCTGCACCCGTTGCGGAAAAAATCTTGAAGTATTCAAAGCAATCGAACTAGGACATATCTTCAAGCTCGGTACAAAATACTCGGATGCGATGGGAGCAAATTTCTTAGATGAGGAAGGCAAAGATCACCCGATTGTGATGGGCTCTTATGGAATCGGAGTTGAACGTGTGCTTGCCTGTTTTATTGAGCAGAATAACGATGAACGCGGAATTGTCTGGAGTAAGGCACTTTCGCCGTTCGATGTTCATCTGCTTGGACTGAATATGAAAAAAGAAGCCGTTGCAGAAGCCTCGGAAAAAATATATGCGGAACTGAAGAACGCCGGATATGATGTTCTCTTCGATGACAGGCTCGATGCTCAGGCTGGGTTCAAATTCAACGATGCTGATCTTCTCGGAGCGCCGCTTCAGATAATCGTTGGCGAAAAGAATCTGCAGAATGGAAACCTCGAAGTGAAAGTGCGCCGTACCGGTGAAAGATCGCTTATTCCATTAGCCGGACTTATTGATTTTTTAAAAACTACTTTTGACTCGATGCCGGCATAAGCCGGCATTTTTTTATGTCCGGGGTATTATATCTCGTAGCTGTGCCGATTGGAAACCCGAAGGATATTTCCTTCCGGGCAATCGAAACACTTAACTCCTGCGATATTATCGTATGCGAAGAATTAAAGCCCGCCCGCAGGCTTCTTGCATATCACGGCATTTCCAAAGAGCTTTTTCCTTATAACGAACACAACGATACCGAAGAAACCCCATCGCTGCTTAAAATACTCAGTAATGGGCAGAGCATCGCCCTGATTTCCGATAACGGAACTCCCGTTTTCAGCGATCCCGGTTACGATATTGTCGCCGCCTGCATTTCGGCTGGTATCCGTGTTGTACCTGTGCCGGGAGCAAATTCTATTATTCCGGCGCTGATCGTTTCGGGATTCGAACTCAGTTCATTTTATTTCTGCGGCTGGCTTCCCCGCAAAAATGAAGAACGCGCAAAACACCTCAGGAAGATATCTTTGACAAAAGACCTGCTCGTTATTATGGAAACCCCTTACCGGCTTAATAAATTACTTGAAGAAACGGCATCCGTTTTTGGCGGTGAAATCCCTGCTTCCCTTGCATACCGGCTGACATTTGAAGATGAGAATATTATTCGCGGAACTCTTGATTCAATAAGGAAAACCACTCTGAAAAATCAACTGAAAGGCGAATTTGTTCTCGTGATAAATAACAGAGGCAAAGGGAAAAGAAGCTGAGGTTCCTTTGCCACTTAATATGTCATCAAGAGTTTTACAGTTTCATCGTAAAACGAAGCGATCTCAGCATGCAGACTAAATCTCACAAAACACTGGTTATTTCGTGAACTTCAGTAGAGACATGCCATCCCCGTCTGCGGGGTGGGCAGCAAGTCAAAAAAAATCATAAGTCCCGGGCAAGACGAAACCCGATGAAACCAAACCAAATGTCAGGGTCGCTCCAGTTGCGGCTCTCAGAATGGCAGTAGTGGTCGAAACTGCCCCACGAACCGCCGCGAAGGACACGGGCGGTACCGCCAACAGGACCTTTCGGGTCATTTGCCGGGCTACTGCCATAGTAATTCACACCGTACCAGTCGCTACACCATTCCCAAACGTTTCCGCTCATATCATATATCTCAAGTTTATTCGGCTTCTTCTGTCCTACCGGATGGGTTTTATTGCCTGAATTACCCCCATACCAGGCGACTTCATCAATATTGTCACTTCCAGAATATTTATACGTGGTGGCTGAGACTATCGAAGCCCCCTCTTTCGCAGCATATTCCCATTCCGCTTCTGTCGGAAGTCGTCCGACCGCCCATTTTGCATAAGCGTTGGCATCATTCCAACTGACATGGATAACTGGATGAGAGTCTTCTTCCTGAGATCGTTTATCTCCTTTCTCATTACATCTCCAGCTTACTCCATCTCTTTTTTCTAAACTTTCACCATTCCAGATCAAACTAAAACCATACTTTTCTGCATCCGTCTTGTATCCAGTTGCTTCGATAAATTTTCTGAATTCATTCACAGTTACTTCATATTCCCCGATATAAAAACTGCTAACTGTGACACTGTGTATGGGCTTTTCATCACTTTCCCCATCATTTCTTCCCATAATAAATGTGCCCCCTTCAACCAGTATCATCCTGCCCGGTTCAATTATTTCCTCCTCACAACTTGTTATGACCATAATAACTAGTAATATAAAAAGTAATCTTTTCAGCATTTCTTTTCGTTCGTTATTTTTCTGATAATTCAAAATATTTCTTTTTAAATGTTTGTTACACATTTATTTCACTTGGTTTATAAAATAATATATTTTGTAGTCTTTTAATAATACTCACGACTTTTTTTTACATTTCCTGGTTAGCTTGAAGTTAAATACTTTCATAATATTTACATTATCCTATTAGTTTATAGTATGTTAACTAATTTTTTGAGGTTTTCAGATTAAATGATGTTCTGCTTTGTATATATTAAGATCTCATATCTTTTTTATGACTGGATATCTCTTTTAGCTGAAATATTTGCCTATATGGGCACATCGGCAGCTTCGTGAACTTCAGTAGAGACATGCCAGACCTAGCGGAACAGTGTGAGATGCTGCGATCTCTCCCCGCGCCTGATGCCGCTATGGAACACAATTTGAGTGTAAACTCAAAAATATTTTGCCCGCTCTCTTTTTTTCAAATATTGTGTGATCTCACAGCAATAATCTGAACTGTACTTTTGGGATAGCCTCTGCCTGAACGGTAGAGTTCGTGACGTGAAGCTGGGTGAAGGAGAAAAAGATCGTGCGGTACCTTCGAAATCGTTTACTATCTCAATATCGTCATTTCTATAAACATTTGATACCTTCGTCATCGGGTGAAGCAGACCTATCTGCACACAAGTGAATGTTTTTATTGCGGTTGACTTCAGTCAACCGGGAGGTGGTGAATATGACAATAAGAAAACTTTAGTTCCATTTCTGGCTGTATTTGGGCAAAAGCCCGAATGGAGTAGGACTATTTTTGCTATCATTCCCGTTCACTGAAGTAAACAGCACTAGCTAAGTGATAATGTGATCTATGCCTGTCACCTGACTTCTTGCAACAGAAAAATATTGATAATTAACTTGAGGCAAAGTGGTAAAGATCTTAATATTATAGTAGTCCCAAAATTTAACAGAAAACTGTGATTCACTTTTTGCTTTTACTGAAATGCGCTTCAAGAGTTCAGGCTGAAATTCGCGGAAGCTAACTGCTAATCTTTGTGTCCACCTTCTTTTCCTGCGAAGTATTCATCCGATAGAATCCCATAATGCACTGTATCGAACCAATTATTATTTTTATGCAGTTCTTTCCTTTGAACACCTTCCTTTATCATGCCGGATTTTTCCATCACTCTGCCGGATGCAATATTCCCTTCGAGATAATGAGCTGTTATTTTATGCAATCCGAGTGTCTCAAATCCAAAACTGATCAGCGCTCTCAGGGCTTCAGTCGCATAGCCCTTATTCCAGTAGGGCACACCGATCCAGTAACCGGCATCGCCAATTAAACCTGATTTATCTATCCGCAGACCCATGGCACCCAATAACTCACCCCCTGCTTTGATTGTCACGGCAAAAGTCTGTTCACTTCCCGAAATTCTTTTGCGCCGGGTTGAGCGTATCCACCTGGCTGCAAGTCCATCGGGATAAGGATGCGGAATAAAAAGCACAGTATCGGACACTTTCTTATCACCTGCAAGGTGCATCACAACTTCTGAATCGGATAAACTTAAAGGACGGAGTAATAATCTCCCGGTCTCAAACGAAACGGCATTTGAATGAATTATTTTCTTTCCCATCGGGATTCTCTATATATACTGCGAAGTTTGCAAAAATTTACCTATTTTTTTACTATGGCAAAATAATAAATAATCTCGGTAGCTTTGTGAAAATACCCAAATTAAAAATTCATACTCAGATACTTCTGGCATTACTTCTCGGCTCCATATTCGGCGCAATATTCAGCATCAATCAGACAAAATTATTTATAAGCCATTCTGAAAACGGCATCATAAAGGAGAGCGCTGTTGAGAAATGGGAAAGCCTTACAGTTTACAGCGCCGGGGAGAAGATTATTGCAAATGATTTCTCCTCAAAAGAACAGGTTGAAATAATTGCATACGTAAGAAAACTTATAAAAAAGAACAGCGATTTTTCCATTACTGTAAAAAGCTTCAAAAATTCAAATGGCGAAATTGTATCTGAAAAAGAGTTCAGGGAAGTTAAAAAGGTATATAAACAGAAAACAGCGCCAATGCAGATAAAGTGGATAGGCGATCTGTTTATCCGCCTGCTTAATATGATAGCTATTCCGCTTGTAATTGCCTCACTTATTGTGGGGGCTGCAAGTCTGGGAGATATCAGGAAAGTAACTCGTATCGGGGGCAAGACAATCGGGCTTTACCTTATTACGACATTTATCGCGCTGACAATCGGAGTATCCATAACAAATCTGATCAAACCCGGATCGATTCTCAGCGAGGATACAAAATCGCGCCTGCTTGCAGCATACGAGAGTGAGGCTGCCGATAAATTTGAAACGAATGTGGAAATGGATTTCAGCCAGGAGG
This sequence comes from Ignavibacteriales bacterium, assembly GCA_021740915.1. Lineage (GTDB taxonomy): Bacteria > Bacteroidota > Ignavibacteria > Ignavibacteriales > Melioribacteraceae > JAIOYW01. Next base: position 15,106 of record JAIOYW010000004.1, read on the forward strand.
TTGTGAATCTTTTTCCAAAGAACCCCTTCGAAGCAATGTCTTCGGCAAATATGCTTCAGATTATATTTTTCATAGTGTTTTTTGGAATATCCCTAAGTTCGGTCTCGCGGGAGAAAAGTGAGCCGGTTATAAACTTCTTCGACGGCGTTAGTGAGACGATGATTAAACTCGTGGATTATGTTATGATCATCGCTCCGTATGGAGTTTTTGCACTGATCGCCGCTACCGTAAGTGAATTCGGCTTTAATATTCTTCAGACACTGTTCTGGTATTCTCTTACTGTTGTGCTTGGGTTGCTGCTGCATACACTTGGGGCATATTCATTACTTATTAAACTTTTTACAAAAATGAAGTTGTCTGTTTTTTTCAGAGGAATGCGCGAAGTTCATGCCGTTGCTTTCAGCACGAGTTCCAGTGCCGCGACCCTGCCGCTGAATATGGAGATGTGCCAGAAAAACTTTGGAACTTCAAAAAGTATTACAAGTTTTGTGCTCCCGCTCGGCGCTACAATTAATATGGATGGCACTGCTTTATATCAGGGGGTAGCTGCAATTTTTATATCGCAGGTCTATAGTATGGAGCTCAATATAATGCAGCAATTAACAATTATACTTACTGCAACACTTGCATCAATTGGAACAGCGCCTATTCCAGGAGTGGGAATCGTAATGCTTGCCGTAGTTCTGCGCTCAGTAGGAATACCTCAGGAGGGAATTGCGATGATCCTCGGAGTTGACAGAATACTCGATATGTGCCGCACTGTTACGAATGTTACTGGCGATGCTGCCGTTACTGTATCTGTTGCTGCAACAGAAAATGAACTGAATCATGGAATTGCAATGGCTGCTGCTTCCGGAAAGCAAAATGCCGCATCTTAAAAAATTCTGGAACGGAATCCTGACTATCTTTCTTACTGTGTTTTTCGGTACCGCCGGATATTTTGTAATTGAGCCGGGGATGAGTCTTTTTGATGCATTTTACATGACTATCATAACTATTTCAACAACCGGTTTCAAGGAAGTGACTGAACTTTCAGATGCGGGCAGATTTTTCACAATCATACTTATAGTTATGGGCGTCTCTGCAATTGGTTATACAGGCGGCAGAGCAATACAAACATTGATGGAATACAATATCATCAGGAAAAGAAGAATGACCAGAAGAATTGAAAATATGGCAGAACATTATATTGTCTGCGGTTATGGAAGGATGGCGAAAAGAATCTGCGGAGAGTTGAAAGAAAACCGGATGAATTTTGTTGTAATTGAAAACAATCCACCAGAGATCGAGCGGCTCGAAACTTCCGGATATCTTTTTATTAATGGCGATGCAACAAGAGACGAGGATCTGATAAAAGCCGGGATTATGAGAGCCCGCGGATTAGTCGCGGCAATCGGCAGCGATGCCGAAAATGTTTTCGCAACTCTTTCGGCAAAGGGATTAAACCCTGATATATTTGTTGTTGCGCGTGCACTTGAAGATGCAACGCAATCGAAACTTAAAAAAGCAGGAGCCGACAGGGTTGTAATGCCTTATGAACTTGGCGGCAACAGAATGGTACAATTGCTTCTGCGCCCGGGAGTAATTGATTTTATAGATGGTTTCGGAAAAGCTTCAAGTTTTGATATCGGACTCGAGGAAATTACTGTAAGTCCAAAGTCGTCACTCATCGGAAAAAGTCTTGCAGAGTCACCAATACGAAGCGAACTAAACGTGATTGTTGTTGCGATCAAAAGCAAAGACGGGCACTTTGTTTATAACCCGAAATCATCGGCAGTGATCAGAGAATCAGATAAGCTGATTGTTATTGGTGAAGAAGTGAATCTGCACAAATTTAATGAATTGTGCCAGCCTTAAGATTTCTTAACTCCCGATATGCGGCAGGATTTGCTTATAAAGATACTCTCCTGCCGCCGGTAGTTTTGACGATTATCAACTGCACAAAAGAAAGTTTCCATTAATTCGATTTTTTTTCTATTATTGCAAGTCTGTTTCTTAATGACGAATTGTATTCTGATCCATTTCGGAAATTTTTAGAAATAACCTGAAACCCGCCGCTGTAAATGAGATTTGTTATAGGGTGGAATAATTATTATTTTCAATGCTGAGGAGGCGAATTGAAAAAATTATTTTTTCTTCTGGCTCTGACATCTGTGATATATTCACAGTCATACCATACGATAACGACCAATGATGGTGTAAACGACTTTAACACACAGAATGAAAGATTTAACACAACCAGGCAGCAGATATATTCCTACATTACCTGGGATAAAGATTACATCTATTTTGGTTATTCCGGCTCAACCCCCGGCGGTTCTATAACCGATAACGACAGGGTATTCCATATCTATATTGACAGTGATCCGAATCAGGATCCAATGGAAGGCGAAGGCACAACTGATGGCGAGCAATGGAGATGGGATCCTGTCCTTCCATTTACCGCCAACTATCATTATGCTTTTAAAACTGTGAACAATGAAGAAATCCGGAAAGTTTATTCGAATAATGCTTGGGTGAATTCTGATTTCGGCACGCAAAATTACAAAGCAACAAACTACTGGGAGCTCAGGATCAACCGGAGCGGATTAGGTAATCCTTATCAGATCAATGTGCTTGCTTATATTGAAGAGGATTGGAACAGCACCGCTTCAATAACCGGAGGAGTACCTTTTAATCTTTTTACTGACAACACAAATCAGGGTTTAATCAATTTTAACAATCATTGGGTAAATCTGCTGCTTATCGACCAGATATATCCGAACAATGCATTTAACAAGGATAATATCCAATGGAGCCTGAGATTAAAAGCTTCAGTTAATTCACTTTCGGATACTGCGACATACGCCGGTATGGCAGTTAATGCAACTGATGGTTTCGATAGCGGGATCGATCTGGCAAAGCCGCCAACTCCGCCTTCGAATTATGTCGAAGTGTTTTTCCCGCATTCCGACTGGAATGAAACTGTGTTAGGCCCAAAATTTTCAAGAGATTTTAAAAGAAAGGTGCTGCTCGATTCAACAACTTCCTCCTGGGATTTTTCCGTTGTTACGAGCGTTGAAAATGGTTCGGTAACTATTACGGCAGATAATTTCAGTTTTATCCCGGCTAACTATGGAATCAGGATTTACGACATTACGGCGGACTCCACGCACGATGTCCGTAATTCAGGGACATATCAGTACACAAGCGGCGCTGCTGAATTCGAGAGGCAGTTCACTCTTATTATCGGCACAACTTTCTCCGATCAGAACATAAGTGTTTCGGCAAATAATCTGAATTTCGGCACAGTAAAAACTGATTCAGATTCAACTATAAATTTGACCTTAAGAAATACCGGACAGCTTCCGCTCACTATCAGCGGATTATCTTCGTCAAACCAGGCTTTTACATATACCGTGAATCTGCCTGCCGTGCTTGAGCAGAATCAGCAGCTTGTTGTCCCGGTAACATTCACCCCGCTTGCCGCAGCAGTTTATAGCGGTACGCTCTCGGTTACAAGCGATGACCCTGATACCCCGCTCCTGAACGTTTCACTCACGGGAACGGGACAAACGCTTTCCCCTGATATCAGTTCTTCTACAAGAACGCTCGCATTCGGTGGTGTCCGGGTGGATTATTCCTCGACTCTGAGTTTCAAAATTTATAACAACGGCGACACTACACTTGCCGTCAGCAGTATCTATGTAGCCGGCTCTGCTTTCACCTATACCGGAAACACATCATTTAACGTCAACGTAAATGATTCTGCAACAATTTCATTGATCTTTGAACCACTCGCAGTTACTCTGTACCAGGGAACTGTCGGTATCGTAAGTAATGACCCCGATACGGATACTCTCACGGTTCAGCTTAGCGGTGAAGGTGTCACATCAACTGTGGCAAAAGTATATCCGGCCGGCTGGAGTATGGTATCCGTTCCTGTGATACCTGATAATGGACTGGCTTCGGTGGTATTCGGTGATGATTTCTCTTCGTGGTTTCTTTATAATTATTCCGGAACAGGCGGATATTTTTCTGCAGATACGGTAAAACCTGGAAGAGGATATTGGCTCGGTATCGAATCGTCGGATACTCTCGACGTTACCGGTACTCCTATTACCGATTCGCTCGCTTATTCGCTCAATGCAGGATGGAATATGGTCTCTTCTCCATTCCTCAGGAAATATCTTGCCTCAGAGGCATTTTTCAGTAAGGATGGAGAGCTTAAGACTGCCGCAGCCGCAGCTTCCGCAGGATGGATACAGAATATTTACCATTACTATCAGACTTCACCAGGAAGTTATGCTCAGAAAGACACACTCGAGCAATGGAACAGCTATTGGCTGACAACCCTCACTTCCGGTGTGGATATAGTGTTTTACCATAGCAGTTCAGTCGGAACTCCGCTCAAAAACGGAAGTCCTTTCAAACTCGATCTGAACAATTGGATTGCATCAATTACCGCAGAAATGAACGGCAAAACAGACAAATTGCTTGGTTTCGGAGTACGAACTGAAGCTTCTGACGGATTTGATGCTTTGTACGATTATGCGAAGCCGCCAATTGCTCCGGCTGCAGGTGCATTCGAAACATATTTCCTGAAAACGGACTGGTCGGAATATATCACAAAATTCGCAGCGGATATCAGGGCGCCATACAATCTTCCCGAACCGGGAAAATCCTGGGATTTCAATTTCAGAAGCCGCGCTCAGGGAACAGTAACACTCCGTTGGGAGAATATACTTGAACAGATACCGCAGGCCATCCGCGATAATTATTATTTTATGCTCGAAGGAGAAGGATTACAAGGCAGCATAAATATGCTGAGCCAGAGCTCACACTCGTTCAATGCGGCGGCCAATGCTGTTTATTCATTCAGAATAAACAGCAGCCTTACCGGCATCGGTGATGGCGGAGAAAAGGACTATTCCTTCCGACTCGGACAAAATTATCCTAACCCGTTTAATCCTTCGACTATCATAAGCTATGAACTCAATTCAGTAAGCTATGTCACACTGAAAGTATATGATTTTCTTGGAAAAGAAGTAGCAGTTCTGATTGACGGTGAGAAATCAGCCGGAAATCATACAGTTTCATTTAGTGCAGAACCCCTTGCAAGCGGAATTTATTTCTATACAATTGAAGCAAGAGGCAGTGACGGCAGCTTCAGAAAAGATGTTAAGAAGATGATGCTTCTGAGGTAAAATACTCTTTAGCTCTAACTTGTGATTTTAGAAAGGCTGTTCATATTGGGCAGCCTTTTTTTTGCCTGTTCTCGCGGATACTTCGATACATTCCCCTATGAGGTTTCGTCAACTCGGCAAACAAAGTGCGAATCACTCAGCCTTCTGGCACCGACGTGCCCCCATTGTTGAGTCGTCCCCCCGGTTCTGCCCAGCATTGCCCTGTGAGGCTAAAGGAGACGTATCGAAACAACCTGCAGAGTAAATCCTGGTCACGGATCTGCCTTGGGAATTCATCTGAAATACACTCCTTACAAAAAGAAAACTGAGGCTGTCTCAAATTGCAAGGTTAATTTTTCTTCCATTCGCAGGGGTGTGTACCCCACACAAATCAGCACTTCGGTCACTTCGATACAATCCGACTCTCTAACACATATTCGAATCCTGATAAGGAATGAAGAGCGATGCCCTGCGCCCAGTCTATAAGGTTGTGTCCTGCACACGGTCGAAGGGCGGTGTCCTGCACACGGTCGAAGGGCGGTGTCCTGCACACGGTCGAAGGGCGGTGTCCTGAGCACGGTCGAGGGGCGGTGCCCTGAGCGGAGCCGAAGGGCGGATCACTCAGTGACCTTTTTGGTTTCTCTGAATAAATCCGTCATCGCTCAATTAACGGAGTAGTTTTACCATGAGTACCGGCGATTGCCTGAAATGTTCATAAACATCCAAGCCTCCCCCACACCCCGGCGCTTCGCGCCACACCTCCCGAAGAGGGGAATTTTCCGCTTGCAATGAGTGTATGTAGGATGATTAGCGCCACCAAGTAAAGCTTCTTCAGGTAAAATCTGTCATTGCGGGGCAGGGCATTGATTCGCTGACAAGAAACTTAAATTTTAACTGCATTGCACGAGCCTTAAATCCTATCTTTCCATTCGCGGCGATCCTCTCACGCCAAATTTAATCTGTTTTTCATCTTTGCAATTAGTAATTTGTAATTTGCAATTATTAATTACCGGGTATTTTTCATGGCTTCAAATGCTTATGACAGAGGACTGTTATTCTTCAGGATCGCTGCCTCTTCGGCAATGATCTACGCTCACGGATTTCCGAAACTCGCGAAACTGATCGCTGGCAATTTTGCTTTCCCCGATCCGCTTGGAATTGGTCACGGTCTCAGTCTTGGACTTGCAGCCTGGGCGGAATTCTTCGGCGCAGCGATGATTATCCTCGGGATTTTCACCCGGTTTCATTCGACATTATTAATTATTACTATGTCTGTTGTGATTTTTATGCATAAATCCGGCAAATCCTTTGGAGAATATGAACTGGCTTTTTTATACCTGCTGATTTTTATTACACTGTTTATTACGGGTCCCGGAAAACACTCACTCCAGAACGGCGCATACCGTCTTTTCGGAATCAAAAGTAAAATCATGAAGGTTATCCTGGGATAAATGCAGGCAGCTTAACCCGTTGGAATTACCAAAGGTTGAGATATTATTGAGTAATGTAGTAAATTTGGAAACGGGAATTTTTTCCTGTTTATCAAATTGAAAAAAGAAACGGAGTTGAAATGCTAATTGTTGAAGATGTTGACTTAACGCCGAATCCGCAAGCGCTTAAATTTATACTGAATAAAAAACTGCTGAAACGCGAAGCAAGAAATTACGCGAACAAAGAAGAAGCTGCCAATGATCCCCTGGCTACGGGTATATTTGGACTGCCGGGAGTAGTTTCTGTCTTCTATATGGATAAATTTATCACTGTCGAAAAGGACCCGAAAAGGAACTGGGGTGAAATCCAAAGGGCTTTTGTTCCTTTTATTAAGGCATTTGACGAGAAAAAGATCCCTGCAGAAAAAGAGCTAAGCGGAACCACAGATGCAGAAACCGAACTGCTGCAAAAGATAAATGATATTCTCGATAAACGAGTACGTCCCGCATTGGCGGGTGACGGTGGCGGACTTGAGATCATGGGGCTTGAAGGGCTTACGCTGAAAATAAAATATCAGGGCGCATGCGGAAGTTGCCCGAGTTCCATACGGGGTACTCTTGTTGCTATTGAAAATCTCCTGCGCCGGGAAGTGAATGAATCAATTGAGGTTGTATCTTCCTGAGGATAATCTTAGCAGGTTATTGAATTTTGCTTTTTGCTAATTACTTTTAAAAATACAATGCCGGAAATAATAATTAGTTTCCGGCATTTTTATTTTACAAAATGATAATTCCCCCTTCAGTGCAGATTTTTTTTCAAGATGCTTTTTATAAGTATTATTTACGGTTGTAAAAAAGTCTCTTTATCAGTTAACCCGGTCACCTTTTCATTTCGCCATAACGCCCTCGATCCGTTCAATCCGGGTAACTATCAGCGAAGTTTATTTATAATGGTAGCGGGTTCTTCAAACGTCAATCGTAAAATTTCAATCCGCACTTTGAGCAATACCTTGTGCTGAAAACCTCGCCCAATAAACTGTTGCAGCCTGGGCATCGCCAGGAAATTATGATTCCTAAAACATCAGCAAATATTAATAAATAAAAATAAGGTGCCCAAACTGATTTAGGCATTCCAAATAGGCGCCATGAAGGAAATGCTAGTAAAAACGCAAGAACCATGAATGTGATTGTTACCGCAAATGTTACAATACGGAACTTTCTCCTTTTGTGAAAAATTTTCCTGTAATTCTCAACCTCCTTATCAATAATTTTATTATCAGTGTCCTGGGTAAGATCAACGCCAAGAACACCACTCATTATCCGAAGTGAATACATTCTTGGTTTAACTTCCTCCTGTTCAATCCTTTGAATTGTTCTGATATCAAAATGACATTTTTCTGCGAGTTCGGCTTGTGTGAAACCCAGCTTTTTCCTGGCTTCAAGCACTTTTTTACCAATCGAAATGCGTTCCATAAGCAGACACTCCAATTATTAAACATAATTGCTCAAAGATATCCCTTTAGAATGATGTTGTCAACGACATTTGTACGGCATTTTCAAAAGAGATTTATTTTAATCCCGATGTATTCCCTAATTTACGCCGGAATGCTCCGAAAGTTTGTTCGATGCATAAAAACTCAATTTTGAATTGAAAAAGCGTTCCCTGAGCGTTCCTGCCTTCGAGGTGCGGATCCCGGAGTAAAAAAGCAAGAGCCACCTATACCAGTAATCACAATTAATGCCTGAAAAACAAAATAAAACTTTTTCAATTTCTACCTGTATTCACCATTTTTATTCTAAAAAATATAATATGCTTGTCGCTATCTATTATCCCCCAAAGTATAACGGATATGGAGATGACGGCAACCGGATATTTTACTTAAGGAGGCGATACTACAGGACAATAACAATTTCAACACCAATTTATTTAGCCTCCTATATTACACCATTAATTACGCTCGCTCTTTGTAACTATGCGAATTCTCATTTACTAAACCTATTTCACACACTCGTTTTTAGCATCCTTTTGAGTTCATTCTGATCAAAACGGATAGAATAATGTTGATGGCCAAAAAACCCGCGTGGAATGCTTGCCAAATTATACAAAACCCATCTTAAATTGTTATTTCTTATTCAAAATTCAAAGATTTGTTATCTGCTTTCAATCTTTCGAGGTCAGACAGATTACTATCCGGACTATTCAGCAATGCCGCAATATTATCTAAAAGCCGAATTTCGGAATTTGTCAGATCATTAAGGCTGTTCTCAATTCCGGTCACTATTTCAGGATCTTTCCAATATGGCTCTTCGGCTCTGAGAATATAAGACAAATCGAGCCAGACAAGGTGCGCCGTAGCCTGATCCACAGTCTTATATCGCGAGATGTAATATCTCTTGTTAATGTCTCCATCTCTTAATTTTTGCCAGGTTTCGCCTGCAAATTCGAATTCATTCCGGCTGAAATCAATTCTGTTCCGGTCCGGATCAACCAGATACCACTTATTGCGATTTTTATCCCAGACTTCACAGATCACATGTGTAACCCGGATCCTCTTATCTCCGCCTATATATTTTGCATTTCCTGCGCGGAGCCTTACAGGTATGCCTTTATACCGGAGAATTGATGCGAGCAGCATACTATGATGGACACAGGCAACAACTAATCTTTCTTCCGGTTTTCGTGATACGTTAAGACCACTATTATTGCGGTTAAGAAGCGCATTAAGCATTTCTTCTACTGTCTGAAGCGATTCGTCTTCATTCATCCGATTTACGGGGATCTTATCCCCGAATTTTTCAATATCAAATGGATGAATCAGTTGGCTTTTTATCAGACTGCAAATATCCTCCACAGACTCAGGTAAATCCTTATAAAGATAACCAAACCCGCCGGGATCAGTATATTTACTGAATGTTGCATATCTGTGAAGGAATTCTTCGGAATGAATAAAATCAGGTGCTTCCTCAGAACATGATACTGAGATCATTTGTAGCAGGAGGAGAAGTAATGCCATATTTCTATTGCAAATTTTCATATCTCCCTTATAATATTAGAAAATAACGACATCTCCGTTTGCCTGAAACGACGATAATGCAAATTCCGTCACGAGCCAGGGTAATCAGACTTTGACTTTTATGCCGGAAATCAATTTTTCTCATTGTCCCCCGGCTGGTTGCCATATTTAATTAAAATGACTGAGTAAATCAGTGCAGATATTATCCCGAATATAATAGTGGCAAACATATCATTGATATCAATAGAAGTCTTCCCGGTAAGATTAATAAGTTCGTAAATCAGTAAACCGGCAGTTATTATGGATATTATTCTTAAATCACGCTTTGTTCCGGAGCCGGAAAGAGTAATTATCATAAATACGGCTGTCATTGTTCCAAACGAATTCCCAATGGTGTCGGCAATTAACCAGTCATTCAGCTTATTGGAATATATAAAAGGTCTGTAAAAACTTCTGCCCAATTCGGTAACAGTATAAGAAAATGATGCGATAAAAAGTGCTGCCTTCTTAAGCGGAGTGTAATCGCCCTTTTTCTTCAGATAGTGCCGGACACCCATGAAGATAAATGGGATCAGTATGAACGGTATATAATTATCCATAAGTGAAATATCTCTGCAATCTTCTTACAAAGATAACGGTTTTCGGCTAAACCGCAGATCAAGGTTATCAAAGAAAGATCGCCTGCCTCCCCTACCTATTATCCTGTCCCTGCAAACAATTTTTTAGGAGGGGCTGCCCGGACACGAGCCGCTCCACATGCAAAGCTAATATCAGGACAAAAGCAGATATGGCCAGTAGTGCAGCGGGGTTACATGATCTGCTTACCGTGATCGCCGCGAAATATATTGCTGTGAGGCAACACCTGCAACAAAAATCCCGACTACGGTGGCGCTCTGCCTGCCAGTCACAATTCCGGCAATCAGTAGGCAATACCAAGTAAAATAATAAAAGATGCCAGTAACTCACGTGTAGATGTCTGCATAAAACACTTCCAACCAAATGTAAAAGCTACATAATGTGCTTGTGCAAGTTAATCAAAGACAATTTGATAAACCCGAGTGGGTTAAGGTGAAGCTGCGCCCGCTTCCTGACTGCTGAAGGGCTTGCAAACAGATCGTCAGTTTTAATCAATTTTTGCTCAAATTATGACATAGAAAACTGTGCTTGTAATTGACACATTTTTTGTGCATATTGTACACACAATTTTAGTATTCGGAGATAGTATGCCCTCAGTTCAGCAGAAAAATAAAAAAGATCGACTTAGTTTTTTCGTGAATTCTGAATTATCCGATAAGGTAACCAGAATTTCCAGGCAGACGAAAGTACCTGTAAGCGAAATCGCGCGAAAGGCTTTACAAAACTATATTGATGAGGTGGAAAAAAAAGATCTTGAAAATGAGCTCGAGGAAGGTTACAAAACCAATTATAACTATTATCTGAAGGCTCAGGACGAATGGAAATATGCAGACAATGATTAAGCAAGGAATTGTTTTTCCATTGCTTCGAGGAGATGTTTACCTTGTTAATTTAGATCCGATTATAGGAAAAGAAATTGGTAAAGCAAGACCTGCTGTTATTATCCAAAATGATGTTGGAAATAAATTTAGTCCGGTTACGATTATTGCACCAATTTCCAGCAAGAAAGAAATCACCAACCCCCTACCAATTATGATATTTCTTGAAAAAGGTGAAGGTGGATTACAGGAAGAAAGTTATGCCGACTGTGGACAAATCAGAACCATTGATAAAAATGAAGGACTTATAACTAAATTTGGTTCAATCAGCAAATCTAAAATGAATGAAATAGATAAAGCGTTAAAAATTTCTCTATCTCTTAAATAGCGCGATGAACCTTGTTGATGCTAAGGCGCCGCTCTTGGCCTGCAATTTCACTTAGTCTTCAAAATAATCAGAATCAATTTTTATAACACTTAAGTTGGAAAGATACTTTTGAGGAATAGAAAAGTGAAAAAACCCACATATAAGGAAGAAGCTTTGAGAGTCGCCTTGCTTATGGAAGAATGCAATTTCTAACGCAATTAGCGTATTTTCCTTCTGAAGTAAGTAATTTAGCACAAAAAATTTAGTTGTAAACCTTTAAGTAGTTCACGCACAAATTCCACGTCTTTTTCATTAACATAAAACAATGTAGTGCGAAATGAATTTACTTCGGTAGATTCGGGAGTCAGCTCACTATCGAAAAAGTAATCGACATTCGGATGTCTCTCCAAACTCCATTGTATTGAACCCATATCTTTTTGTTGAAGCGATATAAGCTTAATATATTTTTTGCCGCCTACAGTTTTCGTTTTTGGAAAGCGATTCTCTTCCCAAAAATCATTCCGATGTTGATCCTCCAAATTCTCCATTCGACGGAAAATTTCTTCAATTTCCCTGTTTTTATTTTCCTCTCTGAATGTTTTCCAATAAATTATTCGGGTGCAAATCCCGTATAACAACCTAAAAAACTTTATAATCGGATTGGGACCAGAAACAGCACGATTGATTTCATTTACATATTTTTTATGTTTTCTTTTTACATTACGACGATCACGCTTACTGCCTTCACCGATTCCTCCTAATTCTACTCCACACTTTGGGCATCTGTTTTCACTGCCCTCAAGAGCTGCACCACATGAACTGCAATAAAAATGTCCGTTCATATATATTCTCAAAAAGATTGTGAATAAAAATATCCTGATCCTTGCAAAACCATGAATACCGAATCTGCCAAAAGAAATTCCACAGAAAATACCGCAGAAAAACAGAATACATTTTCCCGTAAGAATTGACCTTGCCAATTGGCAAGATTGAGACTGGAATATTTTCGGACAAATGAAGAAAAATCCTTCAAAGAATAATTCCTTCTACTATCAGAGGAAATATAGGAAAAAATAAAAGCATTATTTCACAATTAGATATCTCCGGAAAAAGCTGTGCTTTTGATATTTTTTCTGTATTTAATAAAACGAAACTTTGTTATACTTAAAATTTCTTGCGGAAATAAGTCATCACATCTTTTCAAATAATTTTTTCATTTTTGAGATATTTTAAAACTATGGATAGGTTGTAACTGAGCGATAAAGAAAAACTGGTATTCCTTAGACAGGCAAAATTGGGTGGTGATGTTTCAAAGGCGATACCCGGTAAGAAGAGTATCACCCCTGAAAATTATAAGACATCAGATAGTATCCTCTTTCAGGAACTTCTCAATTCCAGACCGATGCAGCAAATCCGTCCATTTCGTGCGAACTGCTTCCTATCGGGACGGCAGTCAGTTTCTTCAATTCATCTTCATAGAAGAATTTCGACTTGCCCCATGCCGGCTGAAGTTCATCGAGCCATGAAGCTGCTTTGTTGTACTCGGCAAAAAAGGGACGCTTAACCCAATCCGGATTCCTGCCCTGAATAAAATTGAGCACAAAATATTTTTCGCCATGGATATCTGCAACGCCTTCGATCACAACTTTGCCGGGCTTTGCCGACATCGATGGTCCCCTCACCGTCCGTGATAATCCCGATACTTTTGTCACTGCATTCCTGAAAATATCGAACGCTTCTGCGAGCGGCACTTTAAAGTACTGTGACGAACCTGTATGTCTTTCCACAAAAAAATAATATGGAATTACGCCGATTTTCACCTGCTCTTTCCACATACGCGTCCATACCTTTGCGCTGTCGTTAATGTTTCTGATCAGCGGCGACTGGCTTCGTATCTCAGCGCCTGTATCCCTGATTCTCCTTACAGCTTCTTTTGCGATATCTGTACTTAGTTCCACCCAGTGATTATAGTGTCCCATTATTGCAAGATGTTTACCCGACTTCACTACCTTTTCGAAAAGTCTGAGTACATCATCGGCATCTTTATCGGTTACAAAACGATATGGCCAGTAGGAAACAGATTTTGTGCCAATCCGGATATTCTGAATATGATCAAAGTCCGGGCCTAAAAGTGGTTCGATGTAAGTTTTCAGCTTCTTATATGTCATAACCATAGGATCGCCGCCGGTGAAAAGAATGTCCGTAAGTTCCTTGTGCGAAGCAATATACTGCTGGAACCGGCGGGATTCATCGGTGGCGAACTTGAGATCATCGAGCCCGACAAACTGCGCCCATCTGAAACAGAATGTGCAGTATGCGTGGCAGGTCTGACCGCTTGAGGGAAAAACGAGGCATGTTTCTTTGTATTTGTGCTGGACTCCCGGTATTGGTTCATCATCCATTACCGGTACATTTGCGGCTAACTGGCCGTTGGGGTGTGGATTTAATTCATATCTGATCTGATTTGCGACCTGGCTGATCTTTTCCGGCGGAGCCTTCTCATGAAGCAATGTTGCCATTCTGGAAAACTGGTTTGATGTGAGCATCTCCCTTTGCATGAATGTAAGCTGAAACATCGGATCATCGGGAACGTTGTTCCAGTTAATTAAATCTTCTATTACATAATTATTGGAACGGAATGGTAACACGTGGGCAACTACTTTTGTGGCAAATCTTTCTTCCGCGCTGAGATTCGCCATTTGTGGAATGAGATCAAGATCTTTTAGATTATAGAGTTTTAACCTCCGGGGTTCAATCATTTTGAACTCCTTTCTTTAATTAATAAAACACCCTTTACAATTTGGGTATAAAAAAACCTTAGACCGCAGCAGATTATGCGCGACCTAAGGTATTGTATTTAAAAACAATTATTTGAGTTCGGTGACTTTGCTGATATCATCGAGTCTCACAAATTTTTCCTGGAATTTGAATGTACCTTTATCAGTTTTAACGGTCTTTACCATCTTAACATTAACAAAAGTTGATTTCTGCTTTCCTTTCGCTTTATCGCCGAATGATTGCTGTTTAGCCATAATATAATCCTTGCTTTTATTCTTATACGCAAAAATATGAAAAAAGTTTCTCAAATGAAACTCTTTTTATTTGCCGGCTTTCTATTCCATTTTGCGGTGAATGAGGCGGGCGCCTAAACAAACTCTACCTGCCCTAAGTCAGGTCGCTTCGTGAACCTCAGTGACCTTTTGGGTGTCCCTAAACAAATTTTTTAATCGCTCGATGGGCGGAGTTGTTTTACCATGGGTACCCGCGATTGCCCGCAAAACTCGAAAGCATCCAATCCTCCCCCACACCCCGGCGCTTCGTGCCACCCTGCTCCCAGAGGTGAATCTTTCCGCAAACGCAGTGATCTGATATTATGCCCAGGTGGAGATTGCTTCACCCCGAAAAAATGGGGTTTCCCGCTTTGCGGGATAGAGCGGGTCAATGACATGTATTCGCTATTAGCTGATACTTTGAATATATCATCGTCCCGTTGTGCCCCGGCCGGCGGGGCTGAGTGGGACGGGGCAATTACACGATTCCTATGTACCGGGGTTACTTGTCATCGTCCCGCTTTGCGGGAAGTCGAAGCGATCTCCCGGATGACTCTGAGATCATGGTTTAGACCCTAACTTGAGATTGGCAATGTCATGAATGCGAAATAATCTAATATGTCACCGACCACACCTGTTGGTGCTTTTGCCGTAAAACAGTGCGTAATTAGTTTAATCGGATTAATCTAATCATTATTGCACCTTCAGTGCCGATTCAGAAGAATAATGAATGTAAAGCCAAGTTTCATAAACGCGATAAAGTTGGACTTGGGCATGAGGAAAGTTTAAAAAGTGGAAGGGGTTCATATAAGCGCCGAAGGTGCGGAATAAACTGAACTAACGAAATCGATTATAAAGATGAGCGGTATCTGTGGGAATAATCCCGCACCGTTGGCGCTTGTGAGAGTGTTCGTTTGATTTCACAGCCCTTTGGGCTGTGTTACTGATCACCGCACCTTCGGTGCTCAGGGTCTATGCTCTCAGGAGGGGAATTTTTACCATCTTCTGTATGTATAAAAGAGCTGCAGAGCAGCGGTATGTTTGTAGATTATTCACATTGGCATGGTTTATAGCTGCATAGCTGCGACATGTCAGGAGTTAAAGGCTCCCGAAGCCCCGGGATAAAAAAACCAGCGGGGTAATAGGTATTCCAAACTCACCGAGTTGGCATGACAACGTCCAGTTGTGCCCCGGCCGGCGGGGCTGAGTGGGTCGGGGCAATTACACGATTCCTATGTACCGGGGTTACTTGTCATCGTCCCGCTTTGCGGGAAGGCGAAGCGATCTCCCGGATGACTCATAGATCATGGTTTAGACCCTAACTTGAGATTGGCAATGACATGAATGCGAAATAATCTAATATGTCACCGACCCACACCCGTTGGTGGTTTGCCGTAAAACAGTGCATAATTAGTTTAAGCGGATTAATCTAATCATTATCGCACCTTCAGTGCTGATTCAGAAGAATAATGAATGTAAAGCCAGGTTCCATAAACGCGATAAAGTTGGACTTGGGCATGACGAAAGTTTAAAAAGTGGAAGGGGTTCAAATAAGCGCCGAAGGTGCGGAATAAACTGAACTAACGAAATCGATTATAAAGATGAGCGGTATCTGTGGGAATAATCCCGCACCTTCGGTGCTTATGAGAGTGTTCGTGTTATTTCATAACCTTTGGGGTCATTGATCTTCCGTCTGGGGTTTTTCTCTGGGATGAAAAACATCATGCTAATCATTTAATCAAATAAATCCTGGTTCAGACATCTTTTCTCTTTGCAGCTCACGCACGATTAACCCGTCCGTTACGGCAGGAGTCATTTAACCATTAATAATTATGTGTCAGGTCCGCCCGCCGAAGCCAGCAAAATCCTGATAATCTTAAAATCCTGTAATTCATGATTCAGATATTTTTTCCTCTTGCTAAAGATTAAAATCTTTATTATTTTTGTTTGCTCAAATCAAAACAATATGCTGGTGTAGCTCAGTTGGTAGAGCAGCGCACTTGTAATGCGCAGGTCGCGGGTTCGAGTCCCATCACCAGCTCTGAAAAGCTCTGGAATCAATTTTCAGGGCTTTTTTATTTTAAACTGCAATTTATCACAGCCTTTCTCTCCTGATCCGCCCGTTTTTTCCTCGACATATATATATTTCGTAATGAAATTAATAATAATTCGTTTACGATTATGAAATGGCTGCTTGCATTTATTGTTCTTTTTCATGGATTGATTCATTCACTTGGATTCATTAAAGCATTCGGTATTGCTCCTGTTGAAAAACTCACCCGGGATATATCCCAAAAGAACGGATTGGTCTGGCTGGGTGTTGCAATTCTGTTTATTGTAGTATTTCTGCTGATTGTTTATGATATTTCAGTCTGGTGGGAATCAGCGCTGCCAGCTCTCCTGATTTCGCAGTATCTTATATTCAGTTACTGGGGAGATGCAAAATTCGGTACGATTGCAAACATAATAATTATGATCGCAGCAATCGTTTCTTATGCCGACTCCGCATTTCAAACTCAAACCGGAAACGAGCTTAAGAAACTTATTGCCGATAATAAACATTCATCAATAATTCTAACCGAAGAAATGACTAATACCCTTCCGCCGCCTGTCCGAAGGTGGCTCATGTATTCGGGCGCAGTTGGCAAAAATATCCCCTCGGAGGTTTACCTCACTCAGTCCGGTAAACTAAAAACAGCCCCCGATGGCAAATGGATGAAATTCAGCGCTGAGCAATGGTTTACTCCACAATCCCCAGGCTTTTTGTGGAAAACGAATGTGCAGATGTTCCCCGGATTTTTTCTCTCGGGACGTGATTTGTTCTTCGGAGGAAAAGGTTCGATGAAAATCAAATTGCTCTCTTTGTTTTCAGTGGCAGATGCAGCAGGAGAAAAAACTGATATCTCCACTATGCAAAGATATCTTGGTGAAATTGTCTGGTTTCCTGCCGGAGTGCTTCATAAAAGTATCAGATGGGAACCTTTAGATGAAAATTCTGCAAAGGCTCATTTTACAATTAACGGGCTGACTGCAACGGCAGATTTCAGATTCGATGATCAGGGCAGGTTTCTTTCGATCCATGCAGAAAGATACCGTGAACGAAACGGCAAACATGTACTTTCAGACTGGTATGTTCAGGCGTTTGATGATGCTTATAAGGAATTCGGCGGCATAACAATCCCGAACAAATTAAAAGTTATCTGGAAATTGGAAAATGGTGACTTTGAATGGATGAACGTTGAAATAACAAGCATCAGCTACCGCTGATTTCATGATCCTTAACATTGTTCATATCTTAAGAGTTATTGGCATTTGACAATAACTTCGAAAATATTTATTTTGGCATATGCTAATTACTAATTGTTTATGCCGCGTCCAATAAAATGCCGCAGGATCACCGGAGCGCCAGCCGCAGTTTATTTTAAACCTGCCGGTATTCCGATGAGAGAATTAATCGAAACGGTACTTACTCTCGACGAATTCGAAGCGTTACGACTCTCGGATTACAAGGGATTATACCATGAAATTGCGGCAAAGCATATGGGAGTTTCAAGGCAGACCTTCGGGAATATTCTCTCCTCAGCACGACATAAAATTGCAGATACACTTCTGAATGGGAAAATATTACGGATTGAAGGTGGCAATATTGAACCCGGTTCTGAAACGCTTGTATGTGGGAAATGCCGCCATAAGTGGGATAAACCTCCGCAATTGAATGCTAAGTCAACTTGTCCTGAATGCGGAAGCGGAGAAATAGACAAAGAATAATTAGCAGAAAACAAAATTATAAAATCGGAGCAATAAAATGAAAATCGCAATACCTGTCCTGAATCCTGATGGTTTTGATTCGAAAGTTAACGGACATTTTGGCAGTTCACCTTATTTCGCATTGTTCGATTCCGGGAATGAGAGTCTTACCTTTATTCCAAATGAAAACAATCATCACGAGCACGGGAAATGTACCCCTGTCGGTTCACTTATCGACCATGATGTAGAGGCGGTAATAACAAGAGGTATGGGAATGAGAGCAATTAGTAATCTTCAGAATATAGGGATAAAAGTGTTCTATTCCACTTCAGGGGCAACTCTGAATGAGATGGTTACCGACATTAAAGCCGGGAATTTTGTTGAAATGCGGGCTGAGGATGCCTGCAGTCATCATGGCGGCGGGCATGGCGATCATAATCATGAGCACGGTCATGATCATCATCATGGCCATGGACACGACCATCATCACCGCCACGGTCAGAATAATTAATCTGCTTATGCACGGAGATAATATTAACCAAACCATTGTCCGGGCGCGATACGGGGAAAGTGACCAGATGGGCTTTATCCATCATTCTGTATATATAATGTGGATGGAATTGGGACGAATTAATCTTATGCGGGATTTTGGCATTGAGTACAGGAAAGTTGAACTGGAAGGGCTGCTTATGCCGGTATTACAAGCCGATGTGAAATATGTCAGCCCTGCCTTTTTTGATGATGAAGTAAAAATTCTTACCGGTATCTCTAAATTCTCAGGCAGCAGATTAAGAATGGACTACAGAATACTTCGCTCAGATGATACTCTTCTGGCAAAAGCATTCACAGAGCATTGTTTTATAAAAAAAAGCGATTATAAGCCTTTGCGAATTCCGGATAATCTTCTTCAAAAATTCAGGAGTTCAGAAAAAGCGGCGGAGTGGAGCCTCAGGAAGTTATAGCTGAGCATCAGAATAAAATTTGACATTGCTCCGTGACCAGTTGATACAATCGCCACTTCCCTGCACAACTTGAAATTTAGCAAATTAAAAAGCATTTTAAGAGGATTAAAAATATATGGTTCTCTTAAAATGCTCTTTTATTATGTTTTGTTATCCTTCTTCCTTTCATTAGCCGGTATCATTCAGCCGGCCGAAAATGGTCTTATAAATGTTCAGAACAGATCAAGAACTTCACTCAACGGAGAGTGGAAAATTATTGTTGATCCCTATGAAAATGGGTATTACAATTACAGGTATGAGGCTTTCGATAATTCACCAAACCCCGGGAAAGCGGCATATTTTACGGATTCCAAAGCCGCTGGCAAAACCGAATTGGTAGAATATGATTTCGATAGATCAGAATCCCTTATTGTACCCGACGACTGGAATACACAGAATGAAAAATTATTTTATTACGAAGGGACAGTCTGGTACCGGAAGAAATTTGATTTTAGTATTAAGACTGGGACGAACCAGGTATTTCTTTATTTCGGGGCCGTAAACTATATAGCGGAGGTATATCTGAATGGCAGTAAACTTGGAATCCATGAGGGCGGCTTTACACCATTCATATTTAATATCACTGACAGGATAAAAGAAAAAGATAATTCACTTGTAATAAAGGTTGATAATAAGCGGATAAAAGAAGGCGTACCGACACTCAATACCGATTGGTGGAATTACGGTGGTATCACGAGGGATGTTGATATTATTGAAGTTCCCGGAACATACATCAGTGATTATATGATACAACTCAATCCTTCCGCCGGGAAAGAAATTACAGGCTATATAAAACTTGGCGGGATTGACATTTCAAACCGGCAGATTACATTATTTATCCCCGAATTAAATATCAAAGAAAAGTTTAAGAGTGATTCAAACGGGAAATGCATAATCTCGCTTGTATCAGATAGTATTCAATATTGGAGTCCCGACTTGCCTAAATTATATTCTGTCACAATTGCAGCGCCGCAGGATACTATTAACGACCGTATCGGATTTCGTACAATAAAAGCTGACGGTAGCAAATTGCTCCTAAATGGCAGGAAAATATTTCTGAAAGGGATTTCAATACATGAGGAGAAGCCTTTTGGAGGCGGAAGAGCTAATTCAAAAGAGGATGCTTTGCAATTGCTCAATTGGTCGAAAGAATTGGGCTGTAATTTTGTGCGCCTTGCACATTATCCTCATAACGAATTTATGCCCCGGCTGGCTGATTCACTTGGAATTATGCTCTGGGAAGAGATACCTGTTTACTGGACAATACAATGGGAGAATGAATCAACAAGTCAAAATGCAGAAAATCAGCTCTCCGAAATGATCTTCCGCGATAAGAACAGGGCGTCTGTTATACTTTGGTCGATGGCAAATGAAACTCCGGTAAGTGAAGCCAGAAATAATTTCCTGATCAGACTTTCCGCGAAAGCAAGAATGCTTGATAAAACAAGATTGATCAGTGCTGCACTTGAGCAAGGCAGTTATATGGGAGATCCGTTAAAAAGGACAATTTCTGATCCTTTCGCTGAGGTAGTTGATGTACTGAGTTTTAACCAGTATATCGGATGGTACGATGGCACTCCCGAAAAAGCAGAAACAATCACCTGGGAAATAACACAGAATAAACCGGTTATCATTTCCGAGTTCGGCGGCGGCGCAAAAGCAGGATACCACGGCAAGAGGGAAGCAAGATGGACTGAGGAGTATCAGGCTTATCTTTATGAGGAAAATATTAAAATGCTTCAAAAAATTGATAAGTTATGCGGGATGTCCCCCTGGATACTTAAAGACTTTCGTTCACCGCGAAGAGTTCTGCCCGGAATCCAGGATGGATGGAACAGGAAAGGACTTATTTCCGAAGCAGGAGAAAAAAAGGCTGCCTTTTATGTCCTCAAAAATTTCTATGAAAATAAAAACTGAGTAGTGCAATTATATCCCCGTCATCGAAATAACTTCTGTCATTTTAAATAAATAGTAAGTATATTTAAGCAAGATTTTCTTATTACTTACAGATACTTTTACAGAAACATTAACGTGTCTGTTTTTATAAACAGCATTAGGATTTTCCATTGACTATGGGAATGAATAAGAATATTGTTTCAGGTATTTCACTTATACCAGCGCTGAGAATTGAGCAAATTCTCAAAGGATACGCTCAAACATTCCGCAGAAAACGATCACATAACAATTTTATTCACCACGATATTAATAATTTCACTAATAATAATTTTTCCGGGAGCAAGACATACACCCCGGGAAAAAGAATTCGTTTAACTGAATCTGTTTCAATCTATTCCGTTTTCAAACCGATATATATTTCCATTCACGAGACGAATGAATGAAGGATTGTTTGAAATGAAAAAGATACTTATCATCGAAAGCGTTTCAATGCCTGCAAGGGAATTGGGAAAGAGTCTGCAGGACTTCGGCTATACTGTCGAGGATGTTAATACAGGAGAATCGGGTTTTAATCATGCAGTGACGGAAAACCCCGACCTTGTTATTATTGATAATAATCTCCCGGATATTGAAGGAATTGACCTCTGCAAAAAACTCAAAAAAAATAAGTTTCTTTCACCGATAATTATTATAACTGAAGGCAGTGAGGAAACTATACCGCAGAAAGGACTTAAGGAGCCTCCGGATGCCTGGCTTCATAAACCTTTTTATATGAAAGAAGTGATGTTTAGAATAAGAAGCGTTCTGAAGGAATCAAATAAAAAAGAAAAAGCCACACCGAAAGATAATAAGGAAGCAAAGCGGATAAGGGAAAGGACTTTGCCCAGTCAGCTTCCAGAGATAAAAGGGCTGGATATTTTTTCACTAAATATCCCTTCAATGCACACCGGAGGTGATTTTTTTGATGTCTTTTTAACAAACGAAGGTAAAGTGGGGTTTGTTATTCTTGATGTCTGCGGCAAGGGCTTGACCGCAGCGATGATGATCCAGAATGTATCCGAAATTATCGGGTCATCCAAAGAAAGATTCACGGCTTCATCCGATATTCTGTTCACTCTTCAATCAGAGATAGCCGATTTTCTTACCCCATACTGTTTCCTTACAAGTGTTGCCGCAATTTATAACCCGTATGATGAAACAATTGAAATCTCGCGCGCCGGTCACCCGTCTCCTCTTTTTATGCGCGAAGGTAAAGTAAGGGAGGTTGATCCTTATGGAATTTTTATCGCAAAAAATACAGGAGGTGTTTTTCAAAGTTCACTTGAAAGATTATCTTTAAATTTCGAACCGGATTCGGTATTATTATTCCATTCCGATGGATTGACAGAGCTTAAGGATAAGAAACGCCGCAATTATGGAACCGACAGGCTGAAATCATCACTGGCAAAAAACAATAATTATAATGCTGAAACAATTGCAAGAAATTGTCTTAATGAAGCGCTGCTTTTTGCCGATCCTGATTACGAGATGGATGACATAACTGTTATTTGTATTAAAAAATCTCCAAATTGACTCAAAAAATACAGTCGGATGCAAAATGAAAATACTAAAACACAATCGATTGTTTTGCTTGATAATATTAATATCTTTGCAGGGCTGTATGAACGAGGTCGTCCAGGAGGCTTTTCTTATTGATGCTGAGATAACACTGCCGTATAATCCTCCGATAACTCATTATTCGATTAATAAAAAGGTCGGTGAAGCTGCGATAACTCCTGTTTTGATGTTCAGTCCGACGGGGAATTCCAATCCGTCCCTCACTCCCAATTATTTCGACAAGAGTAATTTCCCAGATACTCTGACTACCCGGCAAAAATATAACTCGAATATCAACTCCACAAATTTCGTGATCGGACTCGATTATGATATGGCTTTTAACGAACACCTCGCTGGTTTCTATTCGGTGAGATTCACGAAAAAAGATAAAACCGAGTTATGGAATTTTACAGTGGGAACCGGGTTTTTCTCATCTCAGCCGGATTTTGCTTTCAGGATTGATGCAGGAATTATGTATCAGCAGTATTATTACAGTGCGAACAGCATCGTATTCGATTATGAAGGCAAAAAGGATAATACACCCGAGAGAGTTAATTATTATTCCGCCGAGGGCAGGAATTACAGCCTGTTCCCCTTTGTGAATGCCAGTATTCAAAAAGCTATCATTAATGATATCGCCGCCGTTTTCCTGACCACCGGCTATTTCCGTTCAGAGGTTATCAATTTCCAGCCAGTTGAGGGCAAAGTATTGCATTATCTTTCGGGGACAAGTGAAATATCGGCTTCCGATACCGAGATAAAAAATTATGCCGGGTTTTTCTATCTGAATCCCGGAATTGTTATGCTATTTGATGCAAATATCAGAATCACTGCCTCAGCGTATCTTATGAAAGAAATAGAACTGGACAAAGCGGATGAGAACTGGATATTTCAGCCAGCAATGATGTTCAGTATCAGTTTCTGATGGATTTTTTTTTAGTCCGCATTCTCTCTTCTACAATTTAACAATTGAAAGAAGTGTGGTTTTGTATGCCCTTATTGCCATTGAGAACTTATATCTATGTAAAATGAACTTCAATAATTTCAAAAAAGATACAATTCAATTTGTATCATTACGGATATTTTATCCCCTTTGGTGAGTAATACGAATTGCTGATAACATTTTGAAAAGTTCTTAACCAAAACTGGCAAATTCATTTTCTTTAGTATCAAAAGTGATATCCAATAATCAAATTCTTAGTTATATTTCGTTCATAAACGAATTGATTTATTTAAATTTTTAGTGCAAAAAAATTTAACTATAACCATCACGCAAATAAAATTGAAGCAAATAAGAAGTTTTGTTGATGATTGTGATGAGATTGGATAGGATTATAATCAAAGAGAAACAACAATAAAATCAGCATTGTAAAATTTTTAATTATGAAATCTGTGAAGGAGAAAAACTTGAAAACAAAGAACGATATCAAACAGGTGGTTAAAGATAAATATGGTGAAATTGCGGTCAAATCCGGCGGTTGCTGCTGTGGATGCAGCGGTGATGATAAAATCGCCGGCTTTAATATTATGATGGATGATTATTCAGGACAAAAGGGGCATGTCCCCGATGCTGATTTAGGGCTCGGCTGCGGATTACCAACAGAATTCGCTGATATCCGTGAAGGAGATATTGTTGTTGATCTTGGTTCCGGAGCAGGGAATGATATCTTCATCGCAAGAGAAATTGCAGGAGAAAAAGGACATCTTATAGGAATTGATTTCACAAAAGAAATGATTGATAAGGCAAACAGAAACAATGATAAACTCGGCTTTAAGAATGTCGAGTTCAGATTAGGTGATATTGAAAAGCTGCCGGTAGAAAGTGAGATTGCAGATGTTGTTATCAGCAATTGCGTGCTTAACCTTGTCCCCGATAAAATAAAGGCTTTTTCCGAAATCTATCGGATATTAAAACATAACGGGCATTTTTGTGTGTCTGATATAGTGATCGAGGGCGATCTGCCTGAAAAATTGCAGAGATCAGCCGAAATGTACGCCGGATGTATTGCCGGTGCTGTTCAGAAAAATGAATATCTCAGAATTATTGAAGCGGTTGGTTTTTCACATCCGGTTATTAACAAAACAAAAATTATCGATCTGCCGGACAGCATTTTGGAAGAATACCTCAATTCAAAAGAAATAGTGGAATTCCGCAGCGGGAATACAGGCATTTTCAGCATAACGGTAACAGCGAGTAAATAAAAGCCTCTCTGAAAATAACCCATTTCTTTCGGAGAAAAAATGTTGACTAAGATTTGAGTCTGAGTTCAATTAATAATCTCAGGTTCAGAATCGAGAGTGGAAGTTTTTTACTCTATCTTACTTATGTGAGTTAGTCCTTCTAATAAATACCGGGGTTTATTTACGAAGGCTCAAGTCAGGATTAATCCTGCTGACGGCTTGTCTCAAACTTACCGGGATCATATCCGTTTTTTAGAAGTATCCCATCAATTGTTTTCATCTGATCTGCAGAAAGAGATTTTGTTCTTGCAAGCACCCAGCCATATTTCCGTGAAGGAGTGGCGATAACGGCATATTCGTAATTTTCACCAAGACCAATTATCCAGTAATCCCCCCATACCGGCCGCCATCCTAGTATGCTGAAAAAACTCACACCAAGTTTTGAATTGCTTTCTTTATCATTTATCCTCGCAATTCCCTCGGTTATATTCCTGCTTCCATCTTCTTCAGTGCATGAATTTATGACCTGAATTTTTCCGTCTTCCCTAAGTTTATATTCAGCGGTTGTGCCGCTTACACAGTCATCCTGAAAACTGTTTGGAATCTTTTTGATTTCATACCAGAGTCCGGCATATTTTTTCAGGTCCACTTTTCCCACAGTTACCATTTCATTCTTTTGCTGACCATAAATTTGAGAAAATAAAACGATTATGATTATTATTGAACAGATAGATGAGCGTAACATAATTTATCCAATTTCATTTGATTTATAACCTGCAGGCAGGACAAGTCTAAAAGAAGTAAATTCTCCAACTTTGGATTCAGCCCAGATTCTGCCATCATTCAGATCAGTCATATTCTGAACTAACTGCAAACCCAGACCGGTGCCTTTTTCATGAAATGTTCCCGGCAGGGATTCTATGTTTCCAGTAAATATCTGGCTTAATTTGTCTTCATCCATTCCAACGCCAAAATCCGAAACCGAAACAAGTACCTCTGATTCCTTAATATGTGAATGGATTTCAATATTCCCATCCGGTTTTGAAAATTTGATTGCATTTGAAATGAGGTTTCTGATAATAATATTGAACATCTGCCGATCAGCCCTCACAAAAAGATCGTTTTCACATTTAAGGTCGAAATTTAGTTTTTTAAGTTTTGCGAGAGGATTGTATAACCTGAGTGTTGTATCAATTTCATTTTTGACATTTATGTTCTCAGGGTTTAATTTATATTTTCCTGCATTCAATCTTGCCCATTGAATAAGATTTGAAAGCAAATTATCAAGATCGTTAATTCCTGAAATAATATGATTCAGCATCTCCTGTGCTTCCGATTCAGGAAGTTCCTTGTATTCTTTCAGAAGTATTTCCGAATATCCTTTAATAGCGAGAAATGGATTCTTGATATCATGCCCGATAATGCCAATTAAATTGTCTTTATCAGAAATAACATTTTGGAGTGAGTTATTTAATCTGCCAAGCTCTTCATTTTGAAGATTCAGCTGCTTTCCTGTTTCCTCAAGCTGGCGGGCATATTTTTTCGATTTCCCGAAATTCACAGCCAGGATCATGAGAGAAACAGATAATATGATAAGCGAAGTAATAAGAAGATACTGGAATTTTTTTCTGGCGGAGTCTTTTTCTTCAAGAAATTTAATCTGTAGTTCTTTGTTCGATAATTCATGTTTACGCTGCAACTCGGCAATAGAGGAAGCTTTCTGCATTGCGTATCCTGAATCTTTTTTTGCCCAATACCATTTGTTATAGAAAAGGGCTTTCCTGTAATTACCCATTTTTTCAAGATAATCACTGAGGAGGAAAACGACATGACCTATTCCCCTTTCATCGCCGTATTTGATATGAAGACTTAAAGTGTTTTCAAGATATTTTACTGCCTCCTTCAAATTGCCCTGAGTCACATTAATGTCAACAATAAAGGACATACTCCAGACCAGTCCGAGGCTGTCGCCAATCTCTTTTTTTATTTGAATCGATTTTAAGAAATATGCTTTTGCCTCCTTAAACTTCTCAAGCCGGCGGTCAATAATCCCGAAATTATCGTAAATACCGGCAAGCCGGAATTTATCGTTTGTCTTCAGCCAGTGATCATATGCTTTTCGGAAATATTCTTGTGCTTTTGGAAAATCAGGTGTATCAAGCTTCAGAAGCCCCTTATGCTCATAAACAGATGCACTCAGCCAGTCATCTTCCAATTCCCCGGCAATTTGAGAGGCTTCGTTCAGATATTTTTCAGCATAATCAAAATCTTTGAGAACATAGTGCAGAATACCCAATCCATTAAGCGCCTGAGCTCTTAATCCCGGATTATTTATTTCTACTGCTTTCTTCTCGGCGCCAAAAAAATATTCCGCGGCTTTATCGTATTTGGTAAGAGTGATCTCTATGTAACCAAGTTTAATGAAAGTATCAGTATTGAGTTTCATGAGATTGTGTTTACTGCTGATCTCAAGCACTCTCAGAAATATCTCTTTTGCCTGAAGAAATTTCCTGTATCTTTGAGTAAGATATCCCTTGACATAA
The DNA here is from genome assembly GCA_021740915.1 of Ignavibacteriales bacterium. Taxonomy (GTDB): domain Bacteria; phylum Bacteroidota; class Ignavibacteria; order Ignavibacteriales; family Melioribacteraceae; genus JAIOYW01. The sequence goes on from JAIOYW010000004.1 coordinate 42,550, forward strand.
AGATATGCGGCATATTTAGCCTCATCAGTCTGCGGATTGATTCTTTTTAGAAGCAGGTCAACCTCTTTCAAAACTGAATCAGGTTTCGCATAGGAGGCTCTAACTAATCGGAATGCTGTGTCTTCGGGACCGCCTTTGGTGTTTTCGGTTGCAGACTTATTCTGAGAATAGATAATTGTTGAAAATATCAGTATAATGATAAAAGGATAAAATAAATATCTATTCGATCTGTTTTTTATTTCGACCGCGATATTCAACTTTTTCGACCTGTGTAAAAAAGAGTAGGACATACTTTAAATTTAACTTAATTATTACAAATTAACCAATAAATTATTACACAAATCCTGCCGGAGTAAAGAAATCCATCTTACTTTTCCAATATTTATTATAAAGATATTACAACTCTCATTTTAATAATTCGGCAGAGTTTTTCACCTTCTCAAACATACAATTCCTGCTTCAGCCGGCGGCATCAGCCGAAGTTTGTTTTGTGCTTTTTAGACATTAGCTTAGATTTGAATTTTCTAATATTGTTTACTAATAAATGCTAAGACCAATTAAGGCAGTCCTTTTAATTCTGATTTTATCTTTTCCTTCGTTCGCTTATTATGCAAATGGAACAATTCGTGGGTTCGTAAGCGACTCCAGCAACGGAGAGGCAATAATCTTCGCTAATATTTACCTTCAGGAAATCCACTACGGCGCTGCTACAAACAATCAGGGATACTACGTTTTGAATGGAGTCCCTGAAGGCAAACATACTCTGATCGTGTCGTACCTCGGATACCAGTCTAAAAAACTTACAGTATTTGTTGCTTCAGGTAAAATTACAGAAGTTAATCTCAGGCTTTCTCCGGGGACTATTCAACTCGATGAACTCACTGTTTCAGGAAAACGAATCAGCGAGCCGATGGATATTTCAATGGACAAGATTACATCAAGAGAAATACAACTCTTACCTGCCGCAGTTGAAGCCGACCCGATCAGAATGATGCAGATATCCCCTGGTGTTACAACAACCGGGGATGTTACTGCAAAATTCTTTGTACGTGGGGGAGCAGGAGACCAGAATGCATTTTTAATTAATGGCGCTACTCTTTACTATCCCTTTCATGCGGTGGGCATATTGAGTGCAATTGATCCTGAGATAATATCTTCGTTAGAATTCAGCAAAGGGGGCTTTGGTCCGGAATATGGAGGAAGACTCTCCTCAATTTTGAATATTAATACAAGAGATGGAAACAAAAACAGACTTTCTGCCACTGCAAGCGCAACTCTTCTTGCTGGAAAACTCTCTCTCGAAGGTCCTATTCCAGGTGGGTCATTTATTGCAGCAGGAAGAAAAAGTTATTATTCAGGGGCACTGAAAAATTTCCTCAGGAATGACGATGTGCCTTTCGATTTTTATGATGCCTCGGTGAAATTAAATTATTCGAATGATGCAATAAGTTCAGGCAGTAAATTTACACTATTCGGATTTTTCTCAGGCGATTTGATGGATTTTGAAGATCCTCTGCGGGAAGATTATAATATTTCAAATCAGATATATGGAGTCTCCTGGCGAAAAATTTGGGCAGACCCGCTCTATTCCATTTTTAATTTTTCCTATAGCGGATACTCAGCCGATCTTGACCCGAATCTTGGCGAATCTAAACGCAGAAACAATGATATAAGCGATGTCTCAGCCAATTTCGATTTTTCTTACGTTTATTCGAATAAAGATCAGTTTGATTTCGGGCTTCAGTCCAAGTTTCTCTCCACAAGACTCCAGATTGAAAACCTCCTGGGAAATACTTCAGAGATTGAACAATCCGGATCAGATATCAATTTGTTTGGAAAATACCGCTTTCTGAGGTGGGAAAATTACAGTTTTGATATTGGTATCCGGACAAAACTTGTGGCGCTTTCGGAGAAGAGACCCTTCCTGATAGAGCCGAGACTTGCAATGACCTACCGCGTTATTCCACAGGTGATGTTCAAATTTGCATACGGGCGTTATTCACAGGAGATCATAGCGCTTAGTGATGAGAATGAACTTATCTCTGTATTCGAACCCTGGATAATAATACCGCCGGAGATTGCGTCAATGCAGTCAGACCATCTGATTGCGGGTCTGACTTTTATTCTGAATGAAGAGATTTCTTTCGAGACAGAATATTATTATAAAAGCCTTATTAATTTGAACGAAATTAACCGGAAAAAATTTGATTACCGCTTCAGGGATCTGATTAACCTTGACGGTGAAGCATATGGAGCTGAATTTCAGTTTAAGTATGAAAATCCGTCTTTCTACTCAAATATTGGATATTCTCTTGGTTGGGTGCATAAGATAAACAATGGTGTCCGGTTCGCCCCCCGTTACGATATACGTCATTCTTTCAATATTTTATCAGGTGCCAAACTGCCATTCGACTTTCAATTTTCTGCAAACTTTCAATTACGGTCAGGTATGCCTTTTACCCCGATTGCCGGTTATTTTGATCATTTGAATATCATAAAGAATGAGACATTCTTCAATTTTAATGAATTCCTTCCAACCACATTACGAGGCAGGGTCAATTCACAGAGGCTTCCTTATTATCACAGACTCGATTTAGGATTGACCAAAAATATTAGCTTCGGAACTTCTGATTTATCCTTAGGTATTAATGCTATTAATGTTTATAACAGGAAAAACATCTTTTATTTCGATCCGGATACCGGAGAGCAAATAAATATGCTCCCAGCCCTTTATACTTTTTTTATCAGAGTTAAAATATGATTACTTTTAAAAAAGCTCTACTGCTTATTATACCTGCGTTATTGCTTTCCTGCGAAGAAAATTTCAGTCCGAAAACAGAAATAAAAGATACTTATATAGTTACATCCGTCCTTGGAACAAATGGCGAAGTCAACAGTCTCGCAGTGAGCGTTACTGTCACCAGAGTCTATGATGTTGATGGTTATGATCCTTATACGAATGAAACTGACCCGTTCGTACATGATGCAGATGTATATTTCACACTAAGAGGAAAAGACTATTCTGCTGTTTTGGTTTCACAGCCCCGTGATACTGTCATTTCACGATACAAGACCAGAGAGTTTTATTATCAGGCAATATTCCCTGCTCCGTTACCAACTGAACAGGTCAAGCTTACAGTGATCACTCCTGAGAATAAAAACCTCTCCGCGGTGACAAGAATGCCAAGAAGGAGTTATTTCGAGCTCTCTTATCCGTTTAACAGCGGTATAACTACCAATATTAACCGTTTCAACTGGGGAGATGAATGGCGGATAACATGGAATACTGAATCCGGATCAATTTATTTTCCAACTCTGGTTCTGCACTATTTACAGGAAATTGATGGTAACACCCTAAACAAATACATTCAGGTGCCACTTCATATTGCAAACAAGGATAACAGGCGGAACTGGATAAATCCCGGGCACACTTATGACGGATCAGTTGAATTTAATTATGCCAACATCGACTCGGTTATGAGCAGGATTTCTGAGGGAGTGGAGGATAAATCAACGATAACGGTACAGGAATTTATCCTTAATGTTACTTCGTTCGACCCCAATCTTTCGAATTACTATTCGAGTACGAATGGTTATCTTGATGAACTGACTGTCCGGCTTGACCAGAATATCTATTCGAATATCACGGGAGGAATTGGGATACTCGGCTCTTACTGGGAAAGTGCACAGACTTTCAATATTGAAAAGGTTTACGGAGCGTCATTCGGATATAAAGTGCGATAAAAAAAGAATATCATACTCCCCTCAGGATTTCATCGGACAGGCTGCAAAAATTCTTATATCCATCAACTGTCTCCGGGAGTTTTTCAGGTAATATATTTTTTATCGCAAAATCGGCTATCGATAATTTCAGATCACGTTTTCCGGGTTTTCTTCCTTCCTGCAGATTTTTTGCAATATGTGAATAATTTGCAGGGAAAAGTTTGAAATAATCATAAACACTCACATCACAGAGATATCTAATTTTCCTCGCAGTATCGTGCAGAAGGCTGTGATTACTTATATTCCATCTGATGACAGAACCCGAAACCAACTCCTCAATCGCTTTTTTATTTTTCGCCGAATCAAGTCTGAAAATAAAAATAACTCGGCGGTTCTCATCAATAACGCTGAGTCCCGATTCAACGAATACCCGTTCTCCTGAACGATTTACTATCAGTCCAGAGACAAACAGATTTTGCCCGCCTGCTTCGAAAACGATGCGAGGATTCAGGAAAAAATAGCTCAGAGATTTAGTTTGCCTGTAATCGAAGATTCCCTTTCCATTTAGTAACTCACTAAGAAGTTCATCTTTCAAAGCGCTGGACGGAGATTCGATGGCGAGGGCAACATTGTCCACGATTCTTACTCCGCCTCCTTTTTTACTCAACTCTATAAGATGATCGTTAAGAATTGATGTAAGCGTTTCATTCGATAATTCAGACGATTTGTTGCCGAAGTTTCCATAATGGACAGCAACTTCGCTGATAAGTGATTGATTAATTGAATATTTTGATCTTTTATGAGAGAGGAAGAGCTCTTCTCCATTATTCATAAATATGAGATCCTGAGCAAGAGCTCTTATAACATTTCTCTCTGTACTGCCCTCTTGTGATTCCGCAGTTTTGGGACGACGGATGTCGGCGGGATTAAATGTCATTATTTCGTACTTTTAGTTTTGTCTTTGAATAAACCGTAATAAATAACATAGTCTAAATATTCCAGTGAAGTGCCTGTAAAGTCTGATCCGCTGAATCTCTTTTCAATACCGGCTCCGACACCTTTGAATTCTGATTTATTTACTTTCTCAGCTTTAGCAATTAATTTTTTTGTTAACGAAATTGCTTCTGCGCTTTCGAGTTGTGCGTCCGTTTTTTTATTGACCGGAATTTCTATCGCTGCACTCTGGATGATTTTATGAAAATATTCTTTGTAAACATCCCGGCTATGAAAGATATCCAGACTAAGAATATGATTTTCAAGAAAAATTGCGATACCATTAGCCTCAGCATTACATTCATATTCTTTAATAAAACTGCTCAGATCGATTCTTTCTTTAAGATCTGTCAGGTTCGATGTTTCTGAATCGACTTTGTATTTCTTGTGATATTCCTTAACTGTTTTCCAAACCTCACCCTGTTGGGCATCTCTTACTCCCCTTTCTTTTAATGCCTCATGCGTTGCTTTTATTTTTTGCAATCTGAGTTCTGAAGGAGCAAAAAATTCGGATGGTGAAAAATCAGTTGTGGAATAACGCCACCTTCCACTTTCAACACAGGAAACTGGAATTACAACTTTACTGTTTGGGAATAATAAAACGCTTGTATTTAATACCCTGTTCTGTTTTGCGCCCTCCAGTATATCCCCGTCATTTAAAAAAATGTAATCGGCAGAACTATTGAGAACAAGGAGTGAATTTACGCTTCCAGCCTCATTTAATTCTTTTACCTGAATAACATTTCGCTTAAATGCTTCATTAATGCTGAGGTAATTAAATTCGTCTGGTATGCCGGCTAAAAACTGGAAAACACCGAGTTTATTAAATGATTTGAAATTAAGTGGTGCGATTTGCATATATCCTCCAAAATTTACTTTCAAAAGGTATATGCTATTCTTTTTAAAACAGTATCATTGAATGATACTAATTGATGGGGGTATTAATTCACCGGAAAACGGATAATAAATTCAGAGCCTTTTCCTTCAACACTTTGCAGAGTGATTTGACCGCCAAGCAGCAATACATATTTTTTTACGATTGCAAGTCCAAGTCCGGACCCCTGGAATGATCTTGTTGTTCCTTCCGAAGCTTGACGGAATTGTTCCCATATAATATCCTGCTTTTCAGCCTTGATGCCGATGCCTGTATCCTTGACAGATATTTCAAGATAATTTAAGAATTCGTCTGAAATTATTTTGGCATCAACACTAATACTACCTGCGTTTGTGAACTTAATTGCATTGCTGATAAGATTGCTAAGCACTCCCCCGAGAAGATGCGGGTCGGTTTGGAAAATGAATTTGGAAACTGCGAAATTATTATTGAGAATGAGATTTTTCTGTTGGACTGATGCTGAAAATTCCTCGCAGACTGCTTTAATTGCTTCAATAATATCCACTTCGGTCAAATTTACTTCGGTCTTTTCAAATTCGAGTTTGGTAACCTCAAGAATATCCGTAAGAGTTTTGGTCAATCTTTTTGAACTATCAAGTATTCCAAGAGCGAGTTCACGATCCTCAGGGTCTTTAATTGATTCAAGCAATAATTCTGCGTACCCCGTAATTCCCCAAAAAGGTGTTCTCAATTCATGGCTCATATGCGCGAAGAAATAGGATTTAATCCTGTTCATCTCCTCCGCACGATCACGTGCTTCGATCAATTCATCAATTAGTTTTTTCTTATCGGTTATGTTCCGGAATATGCTTAACAGCATTCTATTCTTACCGGGAATATCGAGATAAGAATTGGAGAGTTCTACCCATAATTCTTTCCCGTTCCAAAGTTTAATCTTGGCATCAAAAAGTTCTTTAATTGTTCGGGTTGCAAATCTGTCCTTATAAGAACTGAGATCAGTTAAATATTTATCCTGTAGCGGATAAATTGAGATGTACGGTTTTCCGACAAGTTTATGAGCGGGTCTATCCACAAGTTCACAAAAGGCTTTGTTGACGTCGATAATTGTTCCATTGCCGTCTAAAAGCCTCATGCCGTCCACAGAGTTTTCCCAAATCGCTCTGAATTGTGATTCTGAGGAAAAGATCTGTTCGAGCATTGCTTTTTTTTCGGTAATATCTTCTTTTACAGCAAGATAATGAGTTATTTCTCCGGATTCATTCTTAATTGGTGAGATGATCGCACTCTCCCAGAACAAGTCGCCATTCTTTTTCTTGTTATGCAGATGCCCTGACCAATCCTTCCCGGATGTTATTATCTGCCACATCTTTTTGTAAAAATCTTGCTGTTGTTCTCCTGATTTTAATATTTTGGGATTCTGTCCTATAACTTCCTCCAGAGAATAGCCTGTTAAATCAAGAAATTTCGGGTTAACGTATTCAATATTTCCACGCAAGTCTGTAATCAAAATGCTAACGGGACTCTGTTCTGTGGCTTTGGATAGTTGAAGCGCTTTGAGTTCAGCTTTTTTATGCTCGATATATATGCTTAATTCATGAGCAATAATCTCAAGAATCTCTTTAGAATTTTCGTTGAATGTGGATTGATCTTCATAATTCTGCACCACAATTGCACCAATTATTCTGCTTCCAAGAATTAATGGAACACCGAGCCAAACTTCAGGAATTGTGCCGATTAAATTTAGTTTTTTATCGGAAACAAGCGTTTCGATTTCATTTTTCTTAAGCAGGAGAGATTTTTTCTGATCAATAATCATTCCGGTCAGCGAACCTTCCGCCTTCCAGGAAGAAATATCGTCCTTTTCATCTGTATCAATCAGCGATGTAAATATTCCGGTAACCTGATCATAAAACGCATAATAGAAATTTTTTATGTCAATGACTGAACTCAATTCATTATGAACAGTTATCAGTAATTCTTCCAAATTTTTTGAATTTACTACTGCTTTTGCAATATTAAACTGTACCTGCTTAAATTGCTCGGCTTTTTTCTTTTCGGTGATATCCCTGCCGACCCCGACGAAAGCTTCAATATTTCCTTTTTCATCAAAAACAGCAGTATTCTGCCAACCCAGCCATTTCCAACCATTTACTGTCAAAGCTCGTTGTTCAATATAAATCGAGTGCGGAGGTAACTGAAGATTTTTTAATCCCTTTTCATTTAAGGATTTTTCGTCTTCCTGTATCAAAGGATAAAAAGTGTTTCCAAGTAATTCCACTTCATCTTTTCCGAACATCTTACAATAGGTGGGACTCACAAAAAGAAACTTTCCATCTGTGTCAATCTTTACGACGAGATCTGTCTGATTTTCGACAAGGAGCCTGTAATTTGCCTCTTTTGCTTTGAGTTCTTCCTGAAGACGGATAAGTTCAGTAATATCAGAGAATATCAATAAGATATGTTCTACATTGTTTAACAGCAGAATATCCGCAGAAAGAAATACCTTGATTGGTTTTCTATCTTTAGTCCAAACAACTGTGATACGATTACGTAAACTCCCGGATTTTCGTAATTCTTCAATAAAAGTCTGCCGGAGCAAATTGAAATTCTCAACATAATTATCTAAACCGATATTGCCGTTAAGATCTTCCTTACTGAAACCAAGAAGCTCAATCATTGAATTGTTAATTTCAACTATTCCAGGCTCATTCAATTTGGTAATAACTATTCCGGACTGACTTTGCTCGAAAATTTTTCTGAATTTCGATTCGCTTTCAGTAAGTAATTTTCTTGACGCGCGTTCGCCAGACTGATCCCTAAGTACAAGAACGGCGCCAACAATTTTACCTTTGTCATTCCTTATTGGTGATCCATTATGAGCAATAGGTAATTTCTTCGCATCTTTTGAGATAAGCATCAAATTATTTGAAAGATCGATTGGTCTGCCCTCAAGCAGCACTTTTTCCACCGGATCAGGTATCTGTTCTCCCGTTGATTCATCAAAAGCCTGGAAAATATTCCGGGAAGGTTTTCCAATAGCTTCAGATTCTTTCCAGCCAGTGAGATTTTCAGCCGTCAAATTCATATTCCGTATCTTTCCGCCAGAATCAGTTGTGATTACCGCATCAGCAAGACTATACAAAGTTGTCCTGAACAAGTTTTCACTTTTTTTCAGATTTTCAATACTTGACTGCAAAAATTCCTGGTCTAAAAGAATTTTTCCAGCAACTAAGCTAATGATTGGATAAACACCCAGAATCATAAGAGAAAGAGTTTTGAAAGTGAGGGCTACTAACGGTGTAGGGAGCGTCAAAATAAGCAGGAACATAACTATGTGGACCAACAGCCCGAAGATGTAAAGCCGGATTATCGTGATTTCGAATCTTTTTTTTATTTTTATGAAGTAATGGAAAGTCCATCCGAGAAAAAAAGAAGCCAGGATCACTAATAATCCCATTACGATTCCATGTCCTCCTATATAGATCCTGTATGCAGCAGCCATCAATGTCGCGATGAAGCCGGTAACAGGTCCAAAGAACAATGTTCCAAGACTAATTACAATTGATCTTCCATCGAATATAAGTCCTTTTTCAATCACAAAAGGAAATATCATTCCAATAACTACTGTCAGCCCAAAAAGTACTCCCTGGAGTATTTTCCCAGGAATTTTTTCCCTGTTTATTCTCGTATCTATAAAACCGGAGATAACGATTAATAGAGTTATCAGGAATAGATTATATAAAAGTTCGCCAATCAGCATCAAGTAATTATTTCTAAATTAATTCTTTATTAAAGAAAAATTTAACTGCCGGAAAAATTCACTGAAAGGAAAGTATTTGTCGCTTCCGAAGAATCAATGAAATAGAAAGTATATCATTTTAAAACATACAGAATTCCCGCTAAAATTAATAATTTCTTCATGAGAATTTTTTCGCAAATTTTTCAGAAAATATTGAGTCAATAAAAAATGAGACACGCATAATTTTTATATATTAGCAGTAATTTCCCGGAGAAATTATGCGAAGTTATTCAAATAAAATTAAAAGACAATGTGAAATAATCGGGATTATAATAAGCAGTTCAGCGGAGGTAAACATTCCTGAACTATCTGTTATATTCAACTGCGAAGAACTGACTATTAAAAGAGATCTTCAGGAAATGAGAGGTATGGGTATTGATATCCATTCCACAAAGCGTGGAGGTGTAAAAATCGCTCAGTTGCCCGATAAAAAATCACTCGATGAATTATTAATGGATTATGCTCATATTACTGCATTTAACAGATCATTCAGCAAGGCGATCTCAGTATTGAGTGATAAACTTAACGAAAAAGCTATAGTATTTCTTACTTTTATTCAACGGGCAATAGAAAAAGGGCAATTTATCCGTATCAGGTATATAAAAAATGATAGCGGTAAACAATCAGAAAGAAAAGTTGGTCCGCTTTTAATTTTTGAAAGTGATGGCAAATGGCGGCTTCTTGCTGTCCATGAAAATAAACGCAAACAATTTCTTCTGAATTGCATTTTGGACGTCCATATTCTTGACGATCATTTTACATGCGAATTCAACACAACAGGTGATTTTTTTGGTAACAGTTTCAGGAGCTGGATCGGCGATGACAGAATCGAAGTTAGGCTTGAGCTTGGACTGCCGTGGAAGAATAGGGTTGGTTCAATTATTATTAATGAGACCCAGGAAATTTCGATCCAGCCTGATGGCAGGACAATTCTAAAAGTCACAGTGAATTCGCTGAGTGAGATTGCTGCCTGGATTGTTTCAAGAGGTTATGGTCTTGTCGTCATCGAACCGGAGGAGCTAAAGGCAAAAGTAATTTCACTCGCCAAAGAAACTCTGAGGAATTATGAGGAATCTGAATAAAAAAAACGCCGCCCGTTTCCGGACGGCGCTATAAATCAGCGATAAATAAATGTTATTATCTTAGAAGTATCATCTTTTTAACACTCGAGTATTTTTTGCCTGTCGATAACCCTTCGGCGCTGAATGAGTATATATACATACCCGATGCAGCTTCATTGGCATTCCAGATAATACTATAATAACCCTGCTCCATCACTTCATTCACAAGTGTCCCGACAATTTGACCAAGAGCATTATAAATTGTCAGGCGCACCCTTGACTGTTCGGGTAATGAGAATTTAACCGTTGTAGCGGGATTAAAAGGATTGGGATAATTCTGTGCAAGGCTGAATTCCTTAGGAGTAAAATCAACATCTACTTCAATGATATTCAGGTACTCATAAGTCCCGTCATAATTGATCTGTCTGAGACGGTAGGAAACAATACCCTTATAAGAAAAGTCGGAGAAATTATCACGGTATGAGTATTCGCTCTGCCGGGTGGTTGAACCCATTCCTTCGATAAATATGAGTTTTTCCCAATTACCGTTTGTCTTCCTTTCGAGATCGAAGCCTTTGTTGTTGGTCTCCGTTGCAGTTGACCATGCAATGTTAATATTAAAGCCCTCAACGGAACCGTTAAATGACACAAGTTCAACCGGGATTGGTATTTCGACGATTGCCTGATTACTGTATGCTGAGACAGTATCAGCATTGTAAGCCTGCAGACGATAAGTGTAAAAAGACGACGGAGCAACTGTAGTGTCGGTATAATGTATTGTATTTGCAGCAACCGAATCAATAATGATATAAGGAGCAACAAACAAAGAATCTCCGTCCTTTCTTTCAATAATAAAACCGGATTCATTTGAAGAATTGTCAATCCATTGTAATTCTACATCACCGGGTTGAGTAGCAACTGCAAAAAGATCTGATGGGGCAGCGATAGGTTCATAGCTTATGTTTAATATTCCGGAAACATTGCTGTTGCCATTCCAGAATCCACCGCCATCGGTGCTGTATCCACCATAAACATATTCACTGTTATTCAATCTGAATCTGCTGGCATAAAACCATGTGCCGTTCGGAATATCTGAACCAAGTGAAGCAGTATATTCATCCTGATCTGAAAAGTCAGCATCATAAGCCGCAATAATCCAGTTATTCCATCCCGAGGGGTTTGTGTTCGAACTATTGTAACCAACCCAGACTTCAATCCCGGCACCCTGTCCCTGCCCGGTTGTTATTCCATTGGCAAAAACGCGGGCTTTTACATCAATAGAATTCCCCGTATAAATAGAAGCATTCCCGGGAGACTGCAAATTGGCGAAGCCTATTGTCTCAAGAGTTGTGAAATTACGAGGATCAGTCCATTCAGACTCACCCCCTGTGTTGATTACTTTTACTCTCCAGTAGTAAGTTTGATTTCCTGATAAACCGGCGACCGTATAAAGAGTGTCCTGAACCAGAACATCAGTAAATATATTTTGGAATTGATTATCGGTTGCTACCATAAGGCGATAATCAATTGCGCGAAGAGCTTCTCCCCAAACAAGTTCGGGATTAACAGATACCCCCGTTGCGCCATCTGACGGAGATATAAGATAAGTTGATCCCGGAGGTAAACTGTTTACGGAGCCGTTATCATAATTAACTGAAAGCGGTTGTCCCAGGATATCAGCTATTTCTGATTGGTCCGGATCAAATGTCAGTGCTGAATAACCTGATACATACTGGAATTTGAGTTCTGTGAGAACCCCCATTCCTAAACTGGCTCCATTAATATCGTCCCAGGCTATAACAAGTTTTCCATTTACGGCATTTGCAAGAGCGCCATCAAAAGCCGGATCCCAGTTTAGCGCCCTTCCCCATTTAAGAACTGTGGGGTCAAAATTAATTGTAAGTGTTATTGCGCCTACATTAAACATATTCGAAACATTCAGAGGGAAAACAATACTATCGCCAAATTCCGCCGTTTTATCTTCAAGACTAAATAAAGGTGGTAAAACTTCGCCAATTGTGAATGCTGCATCGCTCTGATCTGATATTGACGGATTAGTGCTTGAACTGACCTTTATAAATGCATCCGGGGTCTGAGTATCAGGAACCAGCCATGAATATGAATAGAGCATCGTGGATGATTGAATTCCGTTTCCGCCTTTAGTTTTCTTCGATTTAGAGACCCCGGAATTCACATTTCTTGAATTAGATTTTGCAGGATCATAATCCCCGACAACTTCAATCCATGTGCCGCCGCCATCGGTCGAATAGTCAATATCGAACACAGAAATGCCTTCTGCACTCCATTCAACTGACTGCATTGTATTTGCATTCCAGATTTCACCGCCATTAGGTGCAGTGATAGCTACCGATGCTCCGGGTGTGATCTGGAACGGGGCATCACTCACATCAGAAATCGTTGGCGATTCCTCCGCTGTAAGTTTAATGAGCGCTTCCGATGTCTGAATTGAAGGCACTGTCCATAAGTAAGTTCCGCTTAAAGGAGAGACTCCCATTGCAATAGAGTTCCATGAATCGCCGGCATCGGATGAATACTCAATTTTAATTGATTGAATCCCGTTACTCAGCCATTTGATCTCTTCACTAGTGTTTCCGCCGAAAATTTCTCCGCCGTTCGGTCTAAGAACAACAAGATATTCTTCAAGTTCTGTGGAAACTGAACCATTTACATACATCGGCTCGAGTACGCTTACATTAACATCTACGATTTCTGACATATCCTCATTGAAATCCAGAACCGTTGTTCCGCCAGCATAGTCGAAATGAAGATCGACGAGAAGTCCTGCTAAGAGGGAAGCGCCATTGACATCGTCCCAGGCTAAAGTTACTTTACCATCCCCGCCGTTGGCAAGAGCACCATCAAAAAGCGGGTTCCAGTTTTCTGCTGATACCCAATCCAAAACGTCTTCATTATAATTAATAACGATTGTGAATGCACCAATATTGTTGAAATTATCAACTGTTATAGGAACAGTAACGTTTTCGCCGGGATTCGCAATGACTTCAGCAGCTGTTACAGTTAATTCCAAAGTCGCAACAATGGAAAATACAGCATCACTGGTGTCATTTATCTGCGGATCATCTGCAGAAACAATCCTGACCAGCGCCTGATCTGTATTCATAGCCGTGACCGTCCAGTTATAAGATTGATCTATTGCTGGCACTCCCTGTGCTATATTCACCCATTCGCTGCCGTTATTTGTGCTTAACTGAATATCGACAGAATCAACTCCAATGCTGCTCCATGTAATCTGTTCCATCGTATTTCCAACAAATAATTCCCCGCCGTTCGGACGTGTGACCATAATTTCCGGCTGGATAGTAATTGTGAAAACAGATTCACTAACCGAAGTGATTGAGGGATTTTGGGAATCGGTAAGCCTGATCAGGTTTTCGCTGCCGGAGATCAATGGCACAGTCCACTCATATGAGTTATTTGAGGCAGTTACTGAATTGGCAATTGGTGACCATGAATCTCCATTATCAGTACTCAGTTCAATGTTGAGGGTTGTAACCTGTCCGGATATCCATTGAATATTCACGAGAGAACCTGCAAAAAGTGTTTCCCCGCCATCAGGATAAATTATATTTACATACTGACTGACTGATGAACTGACTTCCCCATCAATCAGATTAAGCTCATAAACTTCTCCGAGCTCATTTGCAATTTCAGTAGCAGTCTCATTCAGATCAACTGCAGCGGTCCCGCCATAATAATCGAACACTCCGTCAAACATGAGAGAATTCTCAAGCGATACTGATTCAACGGCATCCCATGCAAGTGTAAGAACACCATTGACATCGTTAATGAGTGCACCGTCCAGGAGTGGATTGATGTTCTGAGCTTCAACAAACAGTAGTTTTGAGGTATCGTAATTAATTACCAGAGTTACCGCACCTACCTCATTAAAATTCTCTACAGAAATAGGAACTATTACCTGAGTTCCGGGAACTCCGCTGACATTACCAGCAATCACAGTATGAATGAGTTGTTCATTAATTACAAAAGTTTCGCTCACATGATAATTTAAAGCACTATTCCCTGTCTCTGAGACACGCACCTTGCCCTGAACAGTAGGAGTATTGGGCACAGTCCAGTTGTAGGATGCAGGAGAAGCCGGAACAGAAGCAGCGACTGAAATCCAGCTGTTACCGAGATCTGTCGAATAATCAATATTAATATTCGCAACCCCGAGCTGTTTCCATTTAATCTGGAAAATGTCATCAGGATATAAAGTATCTGCCGATGTCGGAGCCAGAACAAGAACATATGGTAATGTTATTGTAAAATCTGATTCACTTTCATCGGTTGTTGAGGGATTATCGACATCAGTCAGCCGGACTCTTGCTGCACTTGTTACAATCTGTGGTAATGACCATGAATATGATCCGCCCGCAGCCGGAGTACTTTCGATGACTGTCTGCCAGCTTTGCCCGGAATTTGTCGAGTACTCAATCTTGATATTTGTTACTCCGCCGCTTTGCCATAAAATGTCCTGCATCGAACCGGATAACCATTCCTCACCACCATTTGGAGTCGTAAGAGATATGGCACCTGATGCTGTAATCGTAAATGAATTATCCGAGATATCAAAGTAATTGCCGTTATCGGAATTCCTTACTCTTATTCTGGCATTTTGCGTTAGAACCTGCGGTACAAGCCATTCTCTCGAATTGGCTTTATCAGTTGGGAAAATGATATTGATCCAGTCGGCGCCCCCGTTTGTCGAATAATCAAATTCTACAGGGAATACACCAAAATTTTCCCAGCTTAAGGTATAGACAGAACCCGACTGTAAAACTTCCCCGCCATTGGGAGCAAGCAAAAGTAACGGGTAAGGATTTATCGTCGAATTTTCAAAAGTGACAAGCAGAGGGTTGCCAAGTATATCAGTGATTTCCGAATTTTGCGTATTAAAAGTTATCAACCGGGAACCGTCAGCAGGTGTTCCGGTAAATATGAATTTCAGTTCAACAAAAGTGCCGGGAGGCATTGTGGCACCTGCAAGGTCGTCCCAGGCTATTGTAACTGTACCACCCTGACCATTTATCAACACTCCGCTGAAATTCTCATCCAGATTTTCATACCCTGAAAATTCGAAAAGCTCAGCATCATAATTAATATTTAGAGTAAGCGCTCCGGCACCTATCAGGTTATCAGCGAGAAGCGGCACGTTTATCGTATCGCCCGGTTTAACGTCTTCAAGCGAAGAGAGAGTCAACCCAATGGGTTCAATTGTAAAAGGTCCGTACTCTTCGGAAATATCATGAGCTGGAGAATTGCTGATCCTTAACAGAGCATTATCTGTGATCATACTCTCTTCAACTACAAAATCATAACTCGAATCTGTGGAAGCCTGGACGAGATAACTCCACCCGTTTTCCTGAGTAAATAGTTCCAGATCGAAGGAGCTTATCCCGAAGGAAGTCCACTTTATTTCGTTTGTGGAACCCGGTACCAGAGTTGAGAAGTTGACGACCGGATCAAAATTAACGTAGGGTTCGGCAATGGAAAAATTAGCTGCGCTAATATCTTTTACGTCAGGGTTTGAAGAATCGGTGATCCTGACTAAAGCGGATGCCGTTGGTGTGTTCGGAACCGTCCACTGATATGTGCCCGTTCCTGCCGGCAATGATTGGGCAACGCTGATCCAGTTCATTCCATTATCAGTCGAGTAATCCAGATCAACATTTTCCACACTCACGCTGTTCCAGGTGACAGGGTGAACTGACCCAACAGCCCAGACTTCTCCTCCGTTCGGTGAAATCAGACTTATTGCTGAAGCCGCTGCTATTGTAAAATCGGCGTCGCTTTCATCGTAAATCTGAGTATCTGATGAGGATGAGATTTTAATTAATGCCTGATCAGTAAGCGTATTAGGTATTGTCCATGAATAACCGAAATTTGTGGTCTGAAATGCATCTTCTATCGTTGTCCAGTTACTTCCTGAATTTGTTGAGTATTCAATCTTAAATGATGTAAGATTATAGGCTTCCCATGTAATTGTCTGAGAAGTTCCGACCTGCCATATTTCCCCGCCATCCGGTGCTGTCACCAGGAGTGGGAATGGAGTGAAAGCGGCATCAGCAAAATCAGCTGTAAGTGGATTTCCCGATATGTCTGTGATATCAGTAAGCTGCTGATCAAAAGCTAATGCGGCTTCTCCAGTAGCTGGAGTACCGAGATATTTGAAATTAAAATCGGCAATTTTGCCGGCTGCAATCGAAGTGCCGCTGAGCGCATCCCAGGATACAGTAAGTACTCCGTTTACTGCGTTTATTGTTGCACCGGGCAAAGACTGGTTCAGGTTTGTATAAGAAATATAATTATAAACCTGAGGATCAAAATTGATTTTTATCGTGATTGCACCAACACCGAGCAAATTTTCCACATTGAGTGAGGAAGTAATATCGGCATCGGGTAGAATACTGTCCCCACCGGTAAGGCTGAGATGTATATAGTCAATAACAAAAGCCTCATCGCTCGTATCGGATAACTGCTGATCCGCTGCATCGGTAATTTTAATAAAAGCATTTTCAGATAAGGCATCCGGAACCATCCAGGTGTATGATCCGGAACCCGCATTCAGCCCTGCTGCTATCGCCGTAAAAGACTGCCCTCCGTCCGTTGAATAATCAATATCAACTGTGCTTATTCCAACGGAATTCCATGTGATTTCATAAGCAGAACCAACGACAAGAACTTCTCCGCCATTTGGGTTCAGAACCGTGACAGAGGGCGGAATGATACTGAAAACAGATTCACTCACATCGCCGGTATTTGCATTCGACTGATCGCTTACCCTGACGAGAGCCTGATCAGTCGCAGGTGAAGTAACTGTCCACTGATATGTGCCTGATGAAGCGCTTACGTCCTGCGCAATTGTTGACCAGTTCTGTCCATTATTAGTAGAATACTCGATGAGGACATTATCAATAAGCGAACTCGACCAGGTGATATTCTGCTGAGACCCGATCAGCCACTCTTCGCCGCCGTTCGGTGCAGTAAGATTAATAGTAGGCGATTCAGTTATTGTAAACACAGCATCACTTAGATCAAGATACTGACTATTAGCAGAATTTATAACTCCAATCAGGTTCTGCTGAGATACAGTCTCAGGCACCAGCCATGAATAACTCCCGGAGGCTGTAGAAAGATTTTGTACCACAGGAATCCATGTCGCACCATTATCAGTACTATGTCCGATATCAATGTTTGATATCTGATAAACCTCAAAAGTTATATCTTTTGTGGAACCTGCCTGCCATACTTCTCCCCCGTTTGGCGAAGTCAGAAGGATTGGATAAGGATCGATAAAACCATCGGTATAATCTGTCTGCAGCGGATCGCCAAGTTCATCACTTACAATGCTCGAAGCATCAAAGGCAAGTTCAGTCCTTCCGTCGCCGGCAGTTCCGGTGTATTTTAGTTTAAGATCAAGGAGTTGTGCATCACCAAGGTTTATTGCTTCAAGACCTAACCAGTCCATAATAATCTGACCCTGGTTGATGGTAACGACCAGATCCTGAGCGACTGCAGGATTAATATTTAATGCTCTGCCGCCTTCAACCTCTGTTGCGTCAAAATTCAGTTTCAAAGTGAAACTTGCAACCCCGTTGAAACTTCCCAAATCAATCGGGATTATTACACTGTCACCCGGTGATGCGTCTGCGGCATTTCCGGCAGTAACTGTAATCTGCGCAGTTACTGCGGAAAATCCGGTTAACAGTAAAATCATTAAAACTTTTATTAAACTTTTCATACTCATATCCATATTATTTGCAGTAAACACAATGCTATTTCAGTAATAATACTTTATGGATCGATAATGATCCGCTCTCCTGTTCAAAGGGTATTGCACGGACCATGATAAAGTATTGACCGCTCGGATAAGCCGAGAAATCAAGATTTTTGCTAAATCTCCCTTTTATTGCTTCAAATCTGCCGGGCGAATTATTCATTAACTGTCCGGTCAGATCAAATATTTTAACTTCCATTTTCGTTTCAGAATCCGATTCAATAGAAAGTGCGCTTGAGGAGTTGAAGGGATTCGGGTAAACGGAAGATCGGAAAACCCGAGAATTGTCCTGTGAATTTTCCACGGAACTGATAGCGGGACTGATTAGTCCGTCTAAGTAAGTTATACTTTTAGGGTTACCCACTGTGTCGGTGATTTCCGAAAAATCCTGATCAAAAGAGATCAGTGAACTGATTCCTGTAAATTCAAAGGTGAAACTAATTATTTCTTCATCTGATATTGTCACTCCGGCAATATTCTCCCACGACAAATAAATACTGCCCGAAATACTATTGATAAGCGTCGATGAAAAATCCGCATTTAGAATCTGTGAGGATATAAAACGCAGCGAAAGAGTATCAAAATCAATTTTTAGAGTAATCGCTCCGGCAGCATTCAAAGATGAGTAAAGTACTACTGTCAGGTTTTCACCCTGTGCCGCTTCGGCGTCATTTATCCGCATAAATTCCTGCCCGTAGGAGCCGGGAAAATTTGCAAATGCAAGCGCCAACATCAGTATGAGAATTTCATTTTTCAATATTCTTTTAGTTATGCGGGAGGTTATACCTCCCGCATATATTAATTGAAATTATTTCATCAGCATCATTTTAAGGGTTCTTGTAAATGATGAACCCGGTGAAACTGCGTTTAGTCTGTAAACATATATACCTGATGCAAGATTTCCTGCCTCAAAAGTGACTTCGTATGAACCCGCTTTCTGGCTTTGATTAACGATTGTTGCAACTTTCTCACCGACAATGCTGTAAACTTCGAGAGTTACTGAGCTGTTATTCGGCAGATCGTAAGTTATCGTTGTAGAAGGATTGAACGGGTTTGGATAATTCTGTTTAAGTGAGAAATCGGTAGGTCTGAATATCTCAACGGAATTGGTCGATAATTGCAGATCGATAGATTTGGCAAGGACATCTGCAAATTCATTTTCGGCCGAAGTCTGGAAATCGAAAATTGTACCAGCATCAGCATTTTCTGATACCTTAAATACGAGCGAGAATAAAGTCTCTCCCGCTTTTACCTGAAGAGGCTGCAAATCGTCCCATGCTATGCTGATCAAACCTTCATTTTCATTGAAAACTAAACCGCTGCCGGCAAATCTGATAGATTTGAAACTCAGATTATCAGAATCATATTTAATTCCGGCAGTTATTGCAGCTATGTCGGCATTATAGTTAACTGATACTGGCAATTCAAAGGTTTCGCCCGGTTTTACGTACTGTTTTGTTCCGGCGCTTAAAGCCAGAAACTCGGTTGATTTTGCTATCGGAATATTTGAATATGATGCATTGACATCACCTACAGTCAATCCGAGCAAGTTTTGTGTGGCATTTTGTCCTGCAACTGTAACATCGGGTTTTGTAAATTTCCAGTCACCGGCGGCGAAGCCTGGATCGAGACCGACAGTCCTTCTTCTGATAAGCAGCGCATCGGTAGAATTAACAGAGTTACTTCCATTAACATCTGCTACAACAAGTCTCAACCCTTCGAGAAGAGTCAAACCTACTGTGTGCCTGCGTACAAGCAATGCGTCAGTTGAATTGACACCACCCCATGCTTTTGTCGTTGTCGAGCTGATAGTATAGGTTCCGTTCTCAACCTGATCAATCTGATATGCTCCATCTGAACCGGTAAGATCAGTCCCAATGCTTTGACCGCCGAGCATCAGACTGACAGATACATTAGAAAGAGCCGTATTTGCAGTATTATCATACTGAACAAGTCCGCTCACTGAATATGTCGAGGGTAAGATTGAAAAATAAGCATCACTTACGTCGTAAGTCATAGGATTGGAAGCATCCGATATTTTTATCAAAGCTGACGTGGTGGGTGTATTCGGCACTGCCCACTGATAAGAACCTGTTGAAGCATTCAGCCCGGTTGCAATGGTCTCGAAATTATTTCCGCCGTCAGTCGAGTAAGCAAGATCAACCTGGGCAATGTTAAATGTGAGCCATTCGATTAGGAAATCGGAAGAAGCAAATATGTTCTCACCGCCATTTGGAGTGGTAACAGTAACCGGTGCTACACTTACATTTCCGTTTTCGTAAAATACTGTTATCAGATTACCTTCAGGATCGCTGACTTCGCATCCCGCAACATTGAAGTCTATCCCTGATTCTCCGCCAATATATGTGAATTTGATATCAAATAACTTTCCGTCCGGAACATTTATTCCGGTAAAAGTATTGTCAACCCATGAAAAGTTTACAAATCCATTAGAAGCATTTGCAAGAGCGCCGGTGATCTGAGGATTGTAATTCGTCAATGCCTGATATGTAAGAACTGCGGGATCGTATGCAATCTTAAAAGTGATTGCACCAACATTGTTAAAATTCATTGCAGTAACAGGAACATAAACTGTATGCCCGGGAGCTGCCTGAACCGTTCCTGCTTTTACCAGAACAGGTGTAACAACATGAATTGTAGATGTAACTTCATCAAAGAGGTCACCATCTGATACTTTGACTGTAAAGGTGAAATCGCCTGTGTTTTGGGGAGTCCACTCAAAAAATCCGGCAGGGCTTAATGTCGCGCCATCCGGCAGATCAGCGGATGAGAATATCAGATCATCATTTTCAGGATCTTCTGCATCATACGGATACGGGAAATACATACCAACAGGAATCGTGGTTTCCGAGATGTATTGAGTAAAATAAGGAGCTGTATTTCCAAGTGTTGTCACCGTAGCGACATTACTGTAATCCGACTCAAGTTCGGTATTAAAAGCTTTGACCCGGTAATTATAAGTTGTAAATTGTGCAACTGAGTTATCCGTATAGGATGTTTCATTCTCACCTAAAGTAGCAATTACTGTGAATGTCTTTTCAGTGCCCTCTTCGCGTTCCACTGTAAATCCGGTTTCATTCGAAGAATTATCTGCCCAGGTTAGTGCAACTGAACCTATACCAAGATTTTCTGCACTCAAATCAGAAGGAGCATTGATTCCCGGAGCTTCGGTAGAATAAGTTGCAGTAAGAGTGAGTGATGTGAATGCAGTGTTTGTTACTGTATAAGTTCCCGGTCCTTCTCCGAACGTAACATTAAATATTACTCCGCCGAACGGGTCTTTTAAGTTTATCTCAACTCCTGCAGGAAGATTCCAGCTTAATGTGTAACCCGATGATCCTGTTCCAAGCTGCCATTTTACATTATGTATGAAAGAGCCGGTTGTTTGATTGTCGCCCTGACGTAAATCTTTCAGAGAACCAATCGCTGAATTTGGTAATTGAAATCTTGTGTCGAAAATTCCCGCCGGTGGTGCCGGTGGAAGTTCTTCCTCTCCAAGGGCTGGATCAAGTCCGTCTGTAGCATCAGGATGAAGCCCGAATGTTAATGTCTGGGTTCCGCCCACTCCGTCATTTATCTGGAGAGGAACAGAGATTCCAGTGCCGGTTCCGCCGGTCAATGCTGTTGCACTTGCTTCGTTACTGTAATCTGATTCTGTTTCCGAATTAACGGCTTTAACTCTGTAGGTATATGTCGTACCTTCAACAACGTCCATATCTGTAAATGTCGTTGAATTTGCAGCAAGAGTTGCATAAAGTTCAAATCCGCCTGTATTTTTTCTTTCTACAACATAATTTGTTTCATTATCTGCATTATCATTCCACGAAAGTGCTATCTCACCAAGCAATAATGCTTCAGCCATAAGATTTGTCGGGGCGGCTATCGGATTAATAACAGTTCCGCTGTAAGTTGCAGTAAGAGTGAGTGATGTGAATGCAGTGTTTGTTACTGTATAAGTTCCCGGTCCTTCTCCGAATGTAACATCAAATATTACTCCGCCGAACGGGTCTTTTAAGTTTATTTCAACTCCTGATGGAAGATTCCAGCTTAGAGTGTAACCAGATGATCCCGTGCCAAGCTGCCATTTTACATTATGTATGAAAGAGCCGGTTGTTTGATTATTGCCCTGACGTAAATCTTTCAGCGTGGCGATGTTTGAATTTGGTAATTGAAATCTTGTGTCGAAAATTCCCGCCGGTGGTGCCGGTGGAAGTTCTTCCTCTCCAAGAGCAGGATCAAGTCCGTCTGTAGCATCCGGATGCAATCCGAATGTCAGAACATATTGTCCGCCCACACCATCGCTGACGTCCACGGGTACTGATATAGCTGTACCCTGTCCAAACAGATACGTCCCGGACATTAATAAAATAAATAGTACAAAGATTTTCCTTTGCATAATTCCTCCCGTATTTTATTTGATTAACAACTAATTTAACTTTTACAAATATCTGATTTCCAAACGTTAAATAATGTGTCTCAGCGCAATAAAAATAACTAAATCTAACTTATTGATAACGATCACAATAAGTTGTTTAATCCTATTAAGTTAAAACGGTATTATCTTTCAAAATTAGTACTCTGTCACAAAGTTTTTCAAGATATTCTGTTTGATGTGAGATAACAATGAATGTGATCTTAAATTTACTGCGTAACCTTACAATCAGATTAAACAGATTTAGCTTGGACGCGGTGTCCTGTGCAGAAAACGGTTCATCCAGAATCATGATTTCAGGCTTAATTGCAAAAAGCCTAGCCATAGCTATTCGCTGCCTTAATCCTCCGCTAAGTTCAGATGCCTGCTTGCTCAGAGATCCTCGATCAATTTCAAATGTATTTAATAAAATATCTATTTCTTTACTATAATCAAAGGTTTTTGATTTAAAAATGAATGAATCTGTCAATAAATCGTAAACATTCCTCTCCGGGTTGAGCAGCTCTTCACTGTTCTGGAATAATAACTGAATCGGAGAATATTTCTGTTCAAAATCCATCCCAAAATAATCAATTTTTCCAGCCGAGGGAACAAGTAAACCGACAAGTAGTTTTGCAAGGGTGGTTTTCCCACTCCCTGATCTGCCTGTTATCCCAAGTGTCTCCGATCTCATAACACTGAAACTGATATCTCTGAGCAGATCCGATCTTTTTTTTATAAAAGCGGTTTTACCCTCATATGAACTGTATCCAACAGATATTAACCTGATAATATCATTTTCCATAAAAAAATCTATAACTGTCTATTAGTGAGCGGAGATAATCGCTGTTCATGTTGTCATAATCGAAAAATTCAGTTTTGGTAATGAAAGGAGACAGGGTTTTTTCGTTCACGTAAGCAATTTGCGTACAGATATCTTTTAAAAATCCGAGATCGTGTGATACCAGAAAAATAATCCCTCCTTCATCAGCCATTTTGCAAAGTAAATTGGAGACCGATTCAGCGGATATGAGGTCAAGAGCTGAAGTGGGTTCATCCAGAAAAAGAATCTGCGGTCTGGAAACAAGTGCAAAAAGGAGCGCAATTCGCTGTAGCTGACCAACACTTAATTCATGCGGGAATGCAGAAAGAAATTCATTCGTCGAAGGAAGCCCCAAAATTTCAGAATATTCCGAGATTCTTTCTTCGGGAATATCAGGAGGAAAATAGAATCTTATCTTCCTGAAAGGATCGAAACTATCTGACGGATTCTGGAAAATATAGCGGATTTGTTTTTGCCTCAGGATTCTCATCTCACCATTATTCAACTTTAGAATGTTTTGCCCATTTAAAAGAACTTCACCTTCAGCCGATATTATTTTCTCATCCTGCAGCCCGGTGATACATTTTAACAAAGTTGTCTTCCCTGTCCCGTTATCTCCAATAATCCCGTATAGATTTCCACCCGTGAGTTTAAAGTTTATTCCTTTAAGAATTGTCTCCGAATTGGAAACAATTTGTATTTTTGGGAAATTGACAGACAGTTTGATTTCGCACATATAGTAATGAACCAAAACAGTTTATTTTATAATAACAAAACAATAGCATTATGAAAATAACAAAAATCATACTTATGCTGTTATTTCTCATGACAGCCTTTTCCTGCGTAAGAAATTCACGACATGATGAAGAGAGAATTATTATTGGAATTTCATCGGATGTAGAATCGCTAAGCCCACTTTATTCCTTTACGGTTGCTCAGGGTTATCTCTCTGAACTTATGTTCCTGTCATTAGTAAGATATAAGTGGGATAATGAAAATCACAAAATTTCAGTTGCACCCATGCTGGCAGAAGAAATGAGATGGAATCAGGACAGTACTTCTATTGAAATTGCTCTTCGGGAGGATGTTCAATGGAGTGATGGTTCAAAACTGACTGCGAATGATATTTCCTTTTCTCTCTGGGCTTACTCAAATCCTGAAGTTAACAGCAGATTTGTAGGCGTTTTGAACAAATATTACCTGTTAGATGACGGAACGATAGATACTTCAAAATCAATAACAATTCTCTCGGATTATAAATTTCGTCTGAATTTTCACAAAGATTCAAATCCGGCATATTTTGAATTTGATTTTCCTATTATCCCCGCTCATCGATTCATTAAGGTTAATCCAAAGGACTTTGAAAAAACTGATTTTAATTTTCAACCGGTGACAAGCGGACCATATAAATTAAAACGATGGGAAAGAAATCAGCATATCATTCTTGAAAAAACCAAAACATCATTCCTGAACTCAGATGAAACAGTAGGTGAACTTGTTTTTAAGATAGTGCCTGATTATGTCTCAAGAATAACACAATTAAAAACCGGGGAACTTGATCTGGTCGAGGAGGTGAAGCCGGAAGACACCAGAGATCTGAAAGCGTATGATCATCTGAAAATCGCAACAGTTGGAGACCGTGAATATGATTATATCGGCTGGAATAACATTCTAAGGAATAGCCGGAAAAATAAGTCCGTGAACCCCCACCAATTGTTTGGGACTCCGGAGGTCAGAACCGCACTCGCCATGACAGTTAACAAAGAGGAATTTATCTCGGAATATTTAAATGGTTTCGGGAAAATTTGCAAAGGTCCAATTTCGGATATTTTTATTGACAATCCTGATAGAAATCCTGTACCTCTTGGATTCGATTTAAAGAAAGCCGCTGAAGTATTGAGTTCTGCAGGATGGAAAGATACCAATGGTGATGGTCTTTTGGATAAAGATGGTGTTGATTTTTCATTCGAACTTATTATTAGTTCCGGGAATCCAAGAAAAGACTATTTGTCAGAAGTCTTAAGAAATAATCTGCGATCGATCGGGATAGAGACAAAAATCAAAAAACTTGAAATGGGACTCTTCATCGATAAACTGCTGACAGGTGATTTTGATGCATTTATTGCTGGCGCATACGTGCCAATACCTCTCGAGATGCGTACCTACTGGTATTCAGATCTCGATATTGCAACATTTAACCTAATTTGTTATAGAAACCCTGCTGCAGATAAAATCATTAATGAATTGGAGAATTCTTCTGATTATTCAAAAAACCAGAAGAATATTATTGATTTGCAGAGAATAATTTATCGGGATCAGCCTGTTTCATTTCTTTATTGGATCGATAATATTATTGTACATAACTCCAGACTCGAAAATGCTTCATTTGATCCTTTGAGTGCCATACATGATTGCTGGAACTGGAGAATATCAGGAAGCCAAGATGAATAAATCTTTTATCCTGTTTTTATTTCGAAGGATATTTTCTGCGTTACTCAGCATAATAATTATTCTTACTATCGTTTTCTTAATGACCCGCTTCGTTCCTGGTGTAAGCAGCAAAGCTATTCAGAGCCGGGCCGAGAATAAGGTCTTAATCGAAGAAAATCAACAACGTGGAAATTCGTTCTTTATTGAGTATATATCATCAGTTACAAATTTCATAAGATTGGATTTTGGCTATTCGCATGATTATCATCAGCCTGTAACAAAAATAATTAAACAATATTTTCCCTTTACTTTGTTTTTTGCGCTGACAATTTTTTTCTTCCAGATAATTTTTACAATAGGATTTGCCTTATTATCATTCACGCTCCGCAGTAATAAGCTTGATACATTTTTTTCAAATCTTTTTTTATCACTCTACTCAGTACCCACTTTTATCATTGGTATTTCGCTGATCTCCATATTCAGTTTATTTCTCGGAATTCTGCCAACCTCAGGGACAGGATCATATGAAAGTTATGATCAGGACTTTTTAATATACATCTTTGAAAAAGTAAAATATCTTATTCTTCCTGTTGCAACTCTGACAATAACCGGAGTTTCCTATTATTACAAATTCCTCAGGGAAATGATGGATGAAGTCTCCCGTAAACAATTTATACTTGCTCTCAGAGCGGCAGGAAAAGATGAGAGATCAATCCTGCTAAAAAATATCCTTCCAAATTCTCTTTCGCCATTTATATCTAATGCAGGCATTGAACTCGGATTGCTGCTTTCAGGAAGCCTGATTGTTGAATTCCTCTTTGGTTTGCCTGGAATGGGAAGGATAACAGTTGTTGCCATCCTTAACAGAGATTATCCTCTTGTGGTTGGCTGCACCGTTGTTGCATCTTTTGTTGTGCTTTTTGCTAATATGACCGCCGATATTGTGCGTAACCGGCTTAATATCAGGCTTGAAATGAAATGAAAAAATATTGGAATTTATATCATTTCATTCTGATTATTTCAGCAGCGATAGTGGTGCTGAATTATAAAATAATAGTCTTCACCGGCATGTTTATCTGGAATCCGGGAATTCAGTATGAAACTGATCCAGTGTATTTCAGGGATACATTTCTCCATTATCAGCTGTCAGTTTCTGCTGCGATGATTGCTTTGATAATCTTGCAAATTCCTTTCGTCAGGGTTAAACTCAGTTCGAAAAGATTGGGTCTGCGGAATTTTGCCTTTATACTGCTTCTATCTTTTTACTTTTTTGCTCCTCTGCTCACGTCTTTGCATCCGAATTTCAGAGATAATCTGAAAGCAACTAAGTTACTTCCCCCCTTAAGCAGTATAGAGTATTTAAGAATTATCGACCCTCAAATAGAAACATCCCTCTTACTAAACTTTGAATACGATAAAAATCTTCATTTTGCAGAAAAAATTGAAGTATATGAAAATTTCGCAATTCTCTCGACCGGGCAAATATCAGACACCCTCTCGTTAATAAATACAAACGGAACAAAACTCAGCTATTCAAATGGGCTAAGGATATTTCCTTTCGGCTCCGATGAGCATGGCAGAGATACTTTTTCCAGAGTGGTTTTCGGGGCAAGGAGTTCACTTACAGTAAGTTTTTTTTCAGCGCTGATTGCATCAGTAATAGGCATATTATTAGGATTTTTCGCCGGATACTATCAAAAATACACCTCTTTATTCATTGATCGTATCTCCGAGATAATACTTGCATTTCCAATGATTTACCTTATTATAATGATATATGTTGTATTCGATGCCGGTATCTATAATTTAATTCTGATACTTGGATGCAGCGGTTGGGTATCGATGTACAAAACCGTGCGGGGAGAAGTCTTGAATATTGTTAAAAAAGATTATTTTTTGACTTCAAAATTGCTGGGAATCAGGGGTTTGAACCTTCTTTCAAAAGAAATTATCCCCATAATAAAAATACCGGTTTCAATAAATCTGGTTTTAATGTTTGGAAATTTTATACTCACAGAATCGGCTTTGAGTTATCTTGGTTTAGGGATAACGGGTAATAATCCATCCTGGGGTTCAATGATAACTAATGGACAGGAATACCTCGGTGTCACTTTCTGGCCGATTGTTTTTCCTTCACTTGCAATCATAACGACGACAGTTACTATTTATTCGGTCGTTCAAAATGTCAGGGAATCAAAAAGTCAGCGCTTATGATAAATTTCAGATACCTTGTAAAAAATAAAATTGGCGAAGGACGAAGCAAAGTTTTCAGGATCGAAGACAAGTTCTTCCCGGAACAACCGCTGGCGATCAAAGTTTTGAGTTCTTCAGCAAATTACCAGGAAAAAGAACTGTTTGAACGGGAATTTGAGATTTTACAAAATCTTGATCACCCGGGAATTATTAAATGTTATTCCCGGCAGATAGTAGATTATTCAGATGAAAGTGATAATGAAATAGATATTCAAAACGGTGATCATTTCCTTGTGCTTGAATATTTCCCCGGCGATGATCTAAACAAATCATGCGGATATCTTTCCTCAGAAAATCTAATAAATATTGCTTGTCAGATAGCAGATATACTCTTTTATCTGCATCTTAATAATTATATTTATTTCGATGTCAAAGCAGAAAACATCCTTTTAAAAGTCGATCTTTCGGGGTTAAAGATTAAATTCGTCGATTTTGGGATGACTGAATTTAATCCCACCATTTTAGATTATTCAGTCAGAGGAAGTATTGAATACCTTGCTCCTGAAATAATTACCGGCACTTTATATGATTTCAAAGTTGACCTGTATTCACTTGGCATTCTGCTCTATAAGATCAGCACAGGCAACTATCCGTTCAGGGAGCTGGAAAGAGTTGATATTTTGAACTGGCATCTGAATTCGGATTATATTCCGGAAAATCAAAAGCTGCCGCCAAAGTTTTATAAACTAATTCAAAAACTGGTTTCCAAAGAACCAGTTGAGCGCCCTCAAAGCGTGCTTGAAGTTATTATTACTTTGCTGGGAACCATCCCCGCTGAAATGAAACAACATTGGAGAATTTCCGGCAAATTCAAAAACAGAAAATCCTTCTACGAAGTCTGCAATAATTTTCTTGACGGAGAACAAAAATACAATGTCATTCTTATCAGGGGAAAGTCAGAATTTGAGAAAAGAAAACTATTACCCGAGATATACCTGAACAGAACTGATACGCTCTTTCTCGATTGCAGTATTGATTCCGATATTATTAATGCATATAGAGTAATTGCTCATCAGCTTGTTTTCTCTGTTAAGACAAATTCTTCAAAATTACTTTTTAAAGAATTACCCGAACTTTTTGACAAACAGGTGAATGATGCTGTAAAAGCCGGACTGATTCTCACCAATTTGTTCCGCAGGCTTGATAACAATCTTATTATAAGTAATCTGGATTCAGCACCAAGATTTTTAGCAGAAACATTGCGCAATCTGATTCTAATCTCGTCAATAAACGGACTTCGCATAATTATAGATACTGAAAAGGAATCCTTTGTTTCCGGTTTACAATCTGAAACCCATGTCTATAATTTACTTCCATACGCGGAGAGTGAAATCACACAATACGTGAAAGAAAATCTCAATGAATTTATACATCCTGAATCGCTTGGTGCAATAATTTCAAAATCCGGCGCTCAGTATCCCGATGAATTCAATTATCTGTTTTTCGAATTGCTGACGCATGGTTATATCTCAATATCAGATAGCAGTTTCACTCTTGCAGATTCGGCTGATCTTATTGAAATGTTCCGGAATAGAAAAGCCGATTTTTTTTACAGTAAAATTTCCATGCTGAGTTTTGGTGCAAACAGACTGCTTAAAACAATTTCCATTCTCAAGTCAAAGTTCTCAACAACTGAATTAATCTCATTCGGGCTGATAAATGAAGGAAACCGGGAAACAATTTTTACGGAGCTATTTGAAGCTAACCTTATATTTGAAGACGCTGGGAAAAATCGGTTAATGCTTAGCTCCGGGGTAATTGCCGATTTGCTTCGGGAACAAATTTCTCGGGATTTTGAACTTATTGAAGAAATCGCTTCAGCAGCTGCAGAACATCAGTTTATGAGTTATAAGGAAATTGGTGACCTTTATATGATTGCTGTAAATCCAAAGAAAGCTTACAGTTATTATAAAGAAGAAACCGAAAGATTAAGCCGTATAAATGAATCTGTTTATAAGAGTGAATTTCTTGAAGAAATATTAAAAAAAGTCCCGGATCAGAGTAATGAAGCTTTTATTCGCTTTGAATTATTCAAAGTTTACTCAGCACAAAATAAACTTGAGAAAGCTAAGGAGATGGGAGAATGGTGTTTGAATACATTCCATTCTGACAGTTCTGAACTAATAACTGTAAAAAAACAGTTGATTCTGATTTATATAAGACTCCGTTTGCCCGAAAAAAGTATAACACTTGTTGAAGAACTATGTGGTATTGATCAGAATTTCAGACATCTTGGATCTACTAAATTATTCAGGGCAGAAATAGCTCTGGATAAAGAAGACCTTGTAAGTGCCGATAATCTTTGCAGAGAAGTTATAGAGGACGATAATTCCGCACTAGAGGACAAGGGCAATGCATATAATCTCGCAGGAATTATCAAATATTATTCCGGCGCTCCTTTTGAGAGTGTTGTATATGATTTTAGCAGGTCAATCGAAATATTCAGTTCCGAAGGAAACTATGAAAGAAAATCTTCAATTGAGGTTAATCTCGGAAACATTTTTTCGCTTCGGGGTGAATTTGAGAAATCAAAAAATTATTGGGATGAAGCGTTGAACTCAAATGAGAGAACAGGCGATCTCAACCAGCAAGCCAACATACTGATGAATCTTGGGATTTATTATCTGAATCTGGCGTCACTCGAAGAAGCGAATGAGAAATTAGCAACCGCTGGTAAAATATTCAGCGCAATGGGTGATTCTTATGGTTTTGCCCTGAGTCTCATAAATCTTGCTGAAACACACTATTATAATTGCATGTGGGAAAATTCATTGGATGAATTGCGGAGAGCTGAAAGAATTTGTCTTGATCTTAGTGAATACAGAGAAATTCCGCTTATCAAATACTTTATGGCCGCTAATTATTTCAGAATTGGGGAGATTTCTGCATCTGAAAATATTGTTGAGGATTTTTTTAATGATTCTCCTGAAAAAGATGTCCGCGTTAAAGCAAAATATATTTATCTGCGGCATGAGCTGGCATATGAAAAAGAAAAAGATATTGATCGGGAAGAACTCGTTTCTGCTGTAAAAATACTTTCAGAATCCGGGGATCATTTCGATTGTTTTTTTGCACTTCTTTTACTGATCAGCTATAATATTAAATTAACTGATTTTTCTGCTGCTCAATCGCTTCTCAATGAGTATTCTAATCTCTTTAAGAATAATGAGATGTTTGCGGCCGGGGAACACTTCCTCACCGGAGAATTAAGGCAGAGTAACAGTCTTCTCAAAGAGGGTTCGTCCCTTGATGAATATTTGAAAGCTTTCCATATTGTTGAAAATCTAAGTATTAATGAAATGACGTTAAAAATAATATTCGCGATTGGAAATGATTATTTTCATCGGGGAGCGTACAGAAAAGCCGAAGAATACTACAACTATGTAAAAGAGTTGCTTAAAATTATGGCGGGCAAAACTGGAAATGAAAGGTCGGTGAAAAAATTTCGGCTAAAAAAGGATATTTCCTCAATGATTGAGCAGCTTAAACTTTTTGAGCAAACAATTGAATCCTAAAATTTTTAATATGCCATTTCTATTTATTACAGGTATTTTTTACCGGAAATATTTCAAATCATCGTAATAATAATATATATTATGGACTTAATAATGGCATGATTTATGATTGTTACAGTCAGATATATTCAAGGAGTATTATATGAAAACTGTTAAATTTCTTCTCGTTCTTTTAGTGCTTGTCGCCATCGGCTGTTCAGAATCGGGTATTACCGATCCTATCAATGAAGGTAGTTCAACTAAAACTCTTAAAAAAGAGTTCATAAAACTTCCTACTCTCGATCAAAGCAACGATTTAAATACTGAAGCATTATTTATTGCCGCAAAATTCATCAAGGGCGAAATTGGTGGAAATATTACGCTCAACCGCACTTACTACACGGAATCCGGTATTGCAAAAGTAAAATCCAAATTGGATATACCTTCAGATGCTTTTTCGGGATGGCAGCTAATAGCCTATTTAATCAGCACTGAATATGCAGTTGTTGACTTTTTCCCATCAATGGAGTTCGACAAGGACCTGACTCTCGATCTTGAATTCCAAAATATCGACCTTTCCGCGGTTAGCAGCCCTTCAGAAATTGAATTCGCCTATATTGATAATTCCGGAACAGTTCAGATCGCCGAATACGATGAAATTGAAGTTGATGTTGAAGAAGGCACTTTGTCGGTGACTGGTGCTAAAATTGGGCACTTTTCAAGATATGGATTCATTAGATAGGACATATTTAAGTCTATCAAAATGGAAAGAGTAAGTGGAGAACTTGCGAACGGACTGATCGATGCTCTGAAGGAAATACTTCCTGAGTCTGAGATCAGTAATTTTAAGGATTATTTTAAAAGCCTTGAGAAATCATCTGTCCCCTTATCTTCAAAGAATATAATCACAGCGAATGGAATCTCTGTTGAATCGAACGCAGCAGTACACAGGTTTATTACCTATATTATGCTGCGTTATGAGGACAAGACAAGAATCTCCATTCTGATTGCTATTGGAAATTACTGTATTGCACGAGGTCAGTATAATATTGCCGCGGATATTTTTGCAGTAATTATCAACAAGTTTAAAAATAATCCTAATTTCCGCCTGACGCTTGCTTACTGTTATATGGAGACTGGAAATATTCTTGCCTGCCAGGCTTCATGGAAACGGTCAGTAACTTCACTAAAAACATCAGTCTCACTTTTCAATGAACTTAATGATTTCAAAGGACTCGCAAAATCGAACAACATTATTGGTTCGGTTTATGCGGAAAAAGGTGAGTTAGATTCAGCTTTCAATTACTTTAATTCTGCTCTTGGTTATGCCGGAAAAATAAACGAAACAGGAGTGATTGCGGGTATTGAAGCCAATATTGGAATTCTCAATAATATGCGTGGAAAATTCGATGCGGCTTATGGATATTTTAACCGGGCGCTCATCAGGTTTACTGAATTGAATGAATTGAGATATATGGCTGAAATGAGGCATAATCTTGGGATGTACTTTTTAGAAAAAGAACTTTTTGAATCAGCTTTTCACGAATTTGATGAGAGCATAAATCTTTCAGTGAATGAGCGATTTATGCCTGTACTCGCTTTAGGATACATCAGCAAGGCTTATACATACACCATCCTCTCTGATCTTAAACTTGCAAAAGCTTTTAATGATATTGCTGCCAAACTTGGCTATGAACTTTCTGATAAGTTAACCGTTGCCGAAAGTTTTAAAATTGAGGGGATTATTAACAGGAAAAGCGGTAATCATGCTTTAGGTGAATCCAATTTGCAGACTGCAATAAGACTCAACCAGGAACTTGGAAATCAAATAAACCTTGCTGAATCACAAATTGAATTGGCTCTTTTATTTCTTGATCTGAATGACTATAATTCTGCTGCTACTCTTTTATCGAAAGCAGCAGGCTATTATCGAAGAATTGGTAATCAGAAACAACTCGACAAAATTAAATCATTAAAAGAACAGATCAGGAAAAACAGATCAATTAAATAATAATTCTCACTTTTCAGAACTCCGGGTCAATATAGTTAATACAATGAAATTTAACGACTTCAAAGATAAAATCGATCAAAAACGGCGTGAAGTTGACAGGAACAACTCTTCCGGTTCCAGAATCAAATATCTTGAGGCTATTCTTGATATCACCTCGAGGATAAATAAAACTCTCATCCTTGAGGATGTACTTAAGCAGGTTTTAATTAATGCTATACAATTGGCGGAAGCTGACCGTGGATTCATTGTGCTTCTGAATTCTGAAAATTCTCTTGAGTATAAACTTGGAATAAACTCCACAGGAAATGTATTACCTTCTCAGCTCTTTCAGATCAGTCAGAGTGTTGTTGAAAAAGTTTTCCACGAAAAGCGTTCACTGTTTATTGAATTTGCCCAAAGCGGTGAGGATGATGCACCTTCTAAGAGCATTCTGAATCTCGATCTTCAAACAATACTCTGTTCCCCGCTTATAACTGATGACAAAAAAATAGGTGTTATTTACGTTGACAGTAAGTCCCTGCGGAAGATTAAGAATAAAGAAATGACTGATACTTTTGAGATTCTTGCCGGTCAGGCTGCTATCGCGATAAAAAATGCGCAGCTTTACAAAGTTCAACAGGAAACAATGAAAGCGCTTCGGGAAAGTAATCAGAATCTGAGACTTGCGAAAATCGAAGCGGAAAATTCAAATAAACTGAAATCTGAGTTCCTTTCTCAGATGTCGCATGAAATAAGAACACCCCTAAACATTTTAATGGGGTTTTCCAACTTATTAAAAGAAGAATTTGAGGAAGTATCGAACAAAAAGCATAAAGATATTCTTGAAATGTTTGATCTTGCGGGGCAGCGGCTCATGCAGACTATAGACTCTATACTTGAGATGTCACAAATACAAACCGGTAATTATGTTTTAGAACCTGTCAGATTAAATCTGCATTATGATGTTCTTTTTGATATAGCAGAGAAGTTCAGAGCAGATTCGTACAGAAAAAACCTCGGTTTTGTTTATTCTTATCATGGCACTGATGTTGAAATTGTTGCAGATAGATTTATGGTAAGGCAAGCTATTTCAAAAATACTCGAGAATGCCGTAAAATTTACAAATACCGGCGTAGTATCTCTTATAATGGAACCTGGAAACGGACATGGTATTTCTGTCACGATTCGTGATACCGGAATTGGAATATCAGAGGAATATCAGAGAAAACTGTTCACTGCCTTTTCACAGGAGGAAAGCGGATATTCCCGGCGTTATGATGGGAATGGACTTGGACTGGCAATTGCAAAAAAATATCTTGATCTGAATTCTATAAAAGTCGCTTTCACTAGCACCAAAGATTTAGGGACCGAATTTACCCTTCAATTCAACCGTTCCTGAAGCATCCCTGCATTTGGAAATATCCACATAAAATATTGCGGGTATTTCCCGGTTTGCTTTTGGCTGCGGAGATACCCGTCATGTCACACAATAATTGCAGATAATATTTACGGAAGAATTCCTGTCAGTAGATAGATCCACATTCGAAAAATAAAAAGGGTTTCACAAATGAATGTTATTGATATTCTAATTGAGGATTAAATCGAAAAAAATATAATACTGAAGTTTTAATCTAAAACAGCGGGATTGAATGTCTGTAATGCCTTAATTGTCGGGGTGATAGGATTTGAACCTACGACCTCTTCGTCCCGAACGAAGCGCGCTACCGGGCTGCGCTACACCCCGAAATAAAACGATTTCTAATTTAATGATATTATAATTAATTTCAAATTCTGATCGTCTGACTAAAAAATAATTCGCTAATGAAAAAAACCAAAAAATAGTTTGGTAATTTCAAAATCTATTAACATATTAAAAAGTCAAAATTTTATTTGTAATGGAAATCACATTAACAAATTTTTTAATCTATGACGAATATTGTTTTTAGGAAATGATAAGTTTAACTGATCATTCCGTTACTTTATGCCCTTTTTCAAATATTAAGAAATTATTAATTTCTTACTTCCGCATAGTTTTTTCACACATTCTTCACCAAATTAACATTTCTTTTTTTTTAAACTATCATAGAGGTAAACTTATGACCAACTATTACAAGAGACTTGGCGTCATTATGATGTTCTTGTTCTTAAGTAGTTCATTATTTGCTCAGTCTTATAAAATCACCGGTTCAGTTACAGACGCGATGACCGGTGAAAAACTTATTGGAGCAAATGTTTATATCAAAGGTACAAACCTTGGCTCAGCAACCGATGAAACCGGAAAATATGCTATCACCGCTTCTAAAGGTTTGTATGCATTAGTTTGCAGTTATATCGGTTACGAAACCAAAGTTGAGGATATCAACCTGACCAATGATATGGTAGCTGATTTTCAGTTGAAAGATTATCAGTTTTCTCTGTCTTTGACAGTTCTTGCTGAACGCGCGAAAGAAAGAGAAACTCCGGTTGCTTTTACAAATCTTGATAAAGCCCAAATTACCTCTCAGTTGGGTTCAAGAGATATTCCACTTGTTCTTAACAACACTCCATCGGTTTACTCGACAGTTGGCGGCGGCGGTGCTGGTGATGCAAGAATAAACGTCCGCGGTTTTGATCAGAAAAACGTTGCAATTATGATCAATGGTGTTCCTGTTAATGATATGGAAAATGGATGGGTTTACTGGTCAAATTGGGATGGAGTTGGTGATGCAACCTCATCTATTCAGATGCAGAGAGGTTTGAGTGCTGTTAACCTCGCAACCCCTTCAATCGGTGGTACAATGAACATCATGACCGATCCTGCCAAATCAAACACCGGATTTTATTATAAAAACGAAATAGGCAGCGGCAATTTCGAAAAACAATCACTATTTGTAAATAGTGGTCTAATAGATGGTAAATATGCGATCAGTGTCGGCGGCGTAAAAAAGACCGGTAAGGGTGTTATCGATGGTACATGGACTGATGCAAGTGCTTATTATTTCGGTGCAAGCTATCAGTTAAATGAAACAAACCGTATTGAACTTTATGCAACTGGCGCTCCTCAAAGGCACGGACAAAACCTCTACAAGAATAATATTGCTTCATATAGCCATGAATACGCAAAAGAAGAATTCAATTACCCTGATGCTGCCTTAGATGCTATCGCTGAAGGTGGAAGATTGTGGAACCCGACAGTAAATGGTGTTTCCTCTACTTACGATAACATGCAATACTGGGATGGTGAAAAACAATTAAGATATGACAGATCCTACATCAACGAAAGAGAAAATTACTATCATAAACCAATTGTAAACCTTAACTGGTACACCCAGTTAAGCAACAAACTTTCTCTTTATTCTACAGTTTATTATTCCGGTGGTGTTGGTGGTGGTTCAGGAACAGCGGGAAGTTTGAAATGGGATTATACTTACCTTCAGAGAACTGCTGATTGGGACGCTACCATTGCTGCTAACCATGCTAATGGGGATACATCAAAAGGAATTTTAAGAAACTCAACAAATATTCAGTGGACAATCGGCGCAATATCCAAAGCTTACTATAAGGTAAACAAAAATCTTACTGTTTCTGCCGGTTTGGACTGGAGAACAGCAAAAATTGATCACTATCAGGAAGTACGCGATTTACTGGGCGGAAAAGTGTATATTGATAATAACAACGCTTTTCAGACAACAAACGCCAAAAAACTTGGCGATAGGATCTCTTACGATTATACAAATAGTGTTGACTGGTTAGGTGCTTTCGGTCAGGGCGAATATACATTGGATAAATTGACAGCTTATGGTATGTTTGGTTTTTCAATGATTAAATACAACCACCTGAACCATTTCATTGCCGATGCTAATGATGCAACAAAGAAACTTGAGCTTGAAACAGACTGGATCAGTGGTTTCCAGGTTAAAGGCGGCGCAAGTTTCCGTATTAACAGAGAAATGAACGTTTATGCTAACGCAGGTTACGTTTCAAAAGTACCAATCTTTGATCAGGTAATTGACGACAATAACGCTGTTGTTGCAAGCGATCCCGCAAATGAAAAATTCATTTCTGTTGAAGCTGGCGTAAATGCTTCTTTATTCAACGATAAGGTCTCTTTTTTAGTCAATGGATATTTTACACAGTGGACAGACAGAGCTCAGTCAGTTTATATTGCTAATGTTAATGCACCTGATGCTCTTGTTTTCCTGAATGGTATCGATGCTATTCATACTGGTGTTGAAGTTGAAGTTGGATACCGGCCAGTTAGTTTTGCAAGAATTGATGCTATGGCTTCAATTGGTAGCTGGCAATATACAGATGACTCAGAAGGTAGTTATACTTCAAACAACATTCTCACCAAATACTTTTATGCAATCAAAGATTTAAAAGTTGGAGATGCTCCTCAGACTCAGCTTGGCGCAATCTTTACACTATATCCTATCACCGGGTTTGCTGCTTCAGTTCAGTGGAAATATAATGCTAAGCATTATGCTGCTTGGGATCCGTTCTCAAGACAGGTCTCTAACCTTGTAAATGCTGACAGAGAACAAGTCTGGGAAACTCCTGCTTATCATCTTTTCGATCTTCATTTCAATTATGATCTACCAACGAAGATCGCTGGTGTGAATATGGCTGTTTTTGCACATGTATTTAACTTATTTGATACTATGTACATTCAGGATGCTACTGATAACTCATCCTTTAACGGATATAAGGTTGCTGGAAAATATTTCGATCCACATGGTCCTTCTGCTGCAGAAGTTTACCTTGGAATGCCGAGAACTTTCAACCTTGGATTTACGCTTAATTACTAAGAGTATTTTCTTAGACCAGAGAGGCTGTCCCCAAAGGACAGCCTCTTTTATTTTAAAGTCAGCCGCAGGAAAAAGTGAATCAGGAATGCATACGGAAAACTCAAAAAATCGTAGATTGTAATTTGGAAATGTTATAAAATTTCTAAATAGCCAAATTATTAATTAGTCCCAAATGTGCAGTTGATTTGCAGAGAATGTTATTGAGATTTCTTTTCAAGAGCATATTAAGAAACTTCGACAAAGTTTTTATTATAATTTATATACATGTGCAGGAAAGATACAATGATCAGGAAATTGAACTTTTTTACGATATTCCTATTTGCAGCAATTCTTTTTGCTGGGGAGAAGAATAAAAATACTACAATATTAATCTCGTTCGATGGTTTTCGATGGGATTATCCTTACAGAGGCTTAACTCCTAACCTCGATGCAGTCTCTGCAGAGGGGGTTACCGCACTCTCACTAAAACCGGTTTTTCCAAGTAAAACTTTCCCGAATCATATCGCCATTATCACTGGATGTTATCCGCAAAAACATGGAATAATAGCAAATTCTTTTCTTGATAAGGAAACCGGCAGACGGTATCGGATAGGTGATACAGCTGAGGTTAGGAAAAGCTACTGGTATAAGAGGGAGTTTTTCTGGGAAACTGCTATGAAAAATGACATTATCTGTGCTTCATATTTTTGGCCCGGTTCTGAGATAAATGATGCTCAGAGATACCCGGACTACAGGGAATACTATGAGCACAACCGGGATTATAAAATAAGGATAGAAGGAGTGCTGGAATGGATCGCGCTGCCGGAAAATAAACGCCCCGGCTTTATTACGCTCTATTTTGACGCTACTGATACCTACGGTCATGCTTTCGGCACAAACAGCACACAGGTTGATTCTGCGATTGGGGTACTTGATTCAATGATAGGTCTCTTACGTGACGGTATAATGAAGCTGGGCATGAAAGATTCTGTTAAT
Organism: Ignavibacteriales bacterium; assembly: GCA_021740915.1. Lineage (GTDB taxonomy): Bacteria > Bacteroidota > Ignavibacteria > Ignavibacteriales > Melioribacteraceae > JAIOYW01. Next base: position 81,985 of record JAIOYW010000004.1, read on the forward strand.
CTGATAATCGTTTCTGATCATGGAATGATCAACACACCCCAGGATATGATAATTAACATGGATACTGTACTGACAGATGTTTCATTTAGATTGACTGATACCGGACCTTTATCAGGAATTAAAACTGAACTGGATTACAAAGTACTCCGGGAAAAAATCAGTCATATCAATCATGTTTCAGTATATAAAAAGAATGAAATGCCGAAATATTTTTATTATTCGGAAAATGAAGATATTGATGATATACTTTTAGTAGCTGATCCCGGTTATACGATCACATCGGGAGAACGAAGACCTTATTCATCCGGTGGAAATCATGGATACGATAATAATGCCATAGAAATGCATGGTATCTTTTTTGCCGCCGGACCGGATTTTAAAATCAATTATAGGACCGGCACACTAAAAAACATAGATATTTATCCAATGCTTTGCAGACTTTTTGATATAGAGCCTGCCGATGGAATTGATGGTACACTTGAAAATATTGAATATATATTAAGGAAATAAATGTCATTTAGGTTTGACTTCAATTATGAAAAATATACACTCGCCAACGGTCTGGAAGTTATCTTATACCCTGATTCTCAGAAACCCGCAGTAAGTGTTAATATTTGCTATAAAGTTGGTTCAGCAAATGAGATAAAAGGTAAAACCGGTTTTGCTCATCTTTTTGAGCACCTCATGTTTCAGGGCTCGAAAAATGTGCCGAAAGGCGGACATTTCCGTTACATTGAAGATGCAGGCGGAAATCTTAATGGCGGAACAGGATTCGATTACACTCATTATTACCAGACAGTGCCTCCTGATTCACTTGAACTTATTTTATGGCTCGAATCTGATAGAATGGGACAATTGCTTCCTGCGCTGGATGAAGAAAAATTACAGAACCAGATAGATGTAGTAATAAACGAACGAGCAGAAAGATACGATAATGCGCCATATGGTACCGCATTTGAAACACTGCTCGCGAATTTACATGACGAAAATCATCCTTACCATTCTCCGGTTATCGGTTTCAGTGAAGATATCAGGACATTTACATTAGATGAAGTTAAATTATTTTTCGAAAATTACTATTCTCCCGCTAATGCTTCAATTGTTGTAGCAGGCTCATTTGATCCGGGATCGGCAAGAAAGCTGATCGAACAGTACTTTGGTGGTATTACCGGGACAAAAAATATTCCGGGTGAAAACTTGATTGACAGAAAAAAAATCTCCTATAAAATAATTGAAAAGAGGGAAAACGTTAATCTTCCAAGAATCCATCTTGCCTGGCGAAGTGATAAGATATTTGGAGAAGATGATGCATCCCTCGACGTTTTATCTCACCTGCTTACGGAGACAAAAAGTTCCAGATTGAAAAAAAGACTGATCTATGATGATCAAATATCTCTCGATGTAAGTTCAGCTCAGTTTTCAGGACTGCAGGACGGGAGTTTCTTTATCATATCGACAGCAAAACAAGGCGTTGATCCGCAATCATTACACGATATTATTCTTGGAGAACTTAGTCTGTTAAAAAAAGATGGGATCAGACCTGATGAGCTATCAAAAGCTATTAATAACATAAAGTCAGGATATATCTACAGTCTTATGAAATTGAGTTCGATTGCTCAACAGTTTAATTTGTACAATTATTTCCTTGGAAATCCGGATATGTTCAATTTTGATATTTCCCGTTATGAAAACCTTTCTATCGAATCACTTATGGAAACTCTCGATAAATTTCTGAATGATTGCTATATTGACCTAAGGATATTGCCGAATGAATAGAATATCAGATAAGATACCGGCTTCAGTATTTCATTCAACCAATTTGCCGGTAATGAACAGATTAGATCTCGGCGAAGGGCTCACACTTATTCATCACGAAGTTAATAGTCTGCCAATTGTAAACCTTAATTTTATAATACCATTGCCGCTGATCAGCGGTGAAAAAAGCGGCACTGCTTATATTACATCGAATCTACTGAACGAAGGAGCCGGAAAACTCAACGCTTTTGAAATTGATGACTTACTTGAATCAATGGGAACAACTCTTTCAGTTCATGCTTCAGCCGATAATTTTTATTTGAGCATCCTTACACTGACTGAGAACCTCGAAAAATCAATTTCTTTAGCCCGAGACATTTTAATGACTCCCCATCTTAATGAGAGCGATTTTCTCCGCGAACGTGAAAGAATCCGCAACAGAGTCGTCAGAATGAGTGATGATGCTTCTTATCTGGCCGAAACTCTTTTCCAAAAAATTGTATTTAATAATTCTGTTTACGAATCTCCGGTTACAGGGTTTCTGAATGATCTGAACAAACTGGCGATCGAAGATGTCCGGAACTTTTATCAAAATCGGATTAAAAATATAGCGGCATCTGTTGTTTCAGTTGGAAACATAAAATTGACCGAATTAGCTAAACTGATTCAACATTTCCTCCCTGATCGAAGAATATCTGCTCCTTCCTTTCAAAAAACAGATCAGTTCAAAATTGATAATACAACAATATATTTTATCAAAAGGAAAGACTCGAAACAATCGGAAATAATTCTCGGTCAGCCAACTGGAGGCAGAAAAGAGAAAAGACTTGCCGAAAAAATAATTCTGAATTCCGTACTTGGCGGTCCGTTCAGCAGCAGATTGAATCAAAACCTGCGAGAAAAACATGGTTACACTTACGGTATCAGTTCAGGCTTTAATTTTAATAAACATCTATCAGCCTGGCAATTATCAACCGGGGTTGACTCTGAAAATACTTACAATGCATTAAAACAAATACTTTTCGAAATTGAAAGATTAGAAAAAGGTGTTTCAGATAACGAATTCCAATCCGCTCTCGATCATACTCTAAAGAGTATTCCCTTACAATTCGAAACACAAACTCAGATAACAAATAAATATTCAAATCTTATTAGTAACGGTCTGGCGCATGATTACTTTGAAAATTTTATAAAGATACTTCATGAGTTGAGTATTGAGCAGGTCAATGAGTATGCCAGTGAATTTATTACAAAAAAAGGATTCGTGATTGTGGTTGTCGGTGAGAGAATTGAACCTGTGGAAAAAATAGCTGCTGAGATGAGTTATAATCTTAAGGACGTAAAAATCGAGGATGTGATCAGTGGGAATATCACTTTTTAATAACTAAAAACCAGTCCTTTCTTTTTAAATTTATGGATATCATCCTGCAGGATTTCGAAATACTCCCTGCTGAAAAGGAAGACATTGCTTTTCTGCTGTTCAACTGTCGTCATCAGATAAGTAAAAACTGATTTAATATCATCATCAGATTTTGGTATCACATGATTAATATCTTTGTAAGTCAGAAGAGTTATCCGCCATTTTTTAAACTCTTTTTCAACAAAATCATAAATAGGAGAATTAAAAAGAGCTGATTCCGGATCAACTAAAATGAATCTGGCTCCTGAGAAATCTCGTGCAATGTTTGTAATGATTCTCGAGATTTTTGTCTTGGTATATTCCTCATCAATTAGATAGTTTTCATCCTTAACATCATCGTCGAGAATCAGACAATATGATTTACCAAATTCACCGATTTTTGTAAGACTCTTATACTCAGCTTCCCCCGGGCGAAGTGCCAGTGAGAAAGGAATGGTAATACGAAGAGAATTTTCAAATCTTTCCGGATCAGAGGGCTCAATTTCGCTGATAACCAAAAAAAGCATTACTTCCCTCCTCTGACATTCGGGATTTTTATTTAGTTTTGCACGTAATCGAAGAAGACTATCAGCAAATATCTCAACTTTTGTTTCACCATCAATTGGAAATTCATAACTTAGTATTTTGATCTTGGTGTCGGGAAGTAATTTTCGTATCTCCTGTAAAAGAAGCGGTTGCGGGAATGCTTTGGGAAGATCGACTGTGTAATAATAATATAAAGTGTCATTCTTCAGTTTATCGAGCACCCTTTTAATATTGCCATCAGGGACTGCATAATTACTCAGACTATTTTCGAACTGCTCAGAAATGAAGTGAACATCTGTTCGTCTTTCAGTAATTGTTTTTCCCGGCTCATAAAAAATTCTTAAAATAACATCAGTTACTCCCAACAAACTGACCAACGCAATCAGAAGAAAAAGAACAGATTTTTTATTCTCGAATAGTTGCACAGATATTTTGCTCAACCAATTATTTTTTTCAATTCAGCGAACGATTTTTTAAAAAGCGGTTCAATATCCTGTACGCGTTTTGAAACCTGCCAGGCATTTTCTTCTTTAGAAAAATCCTCTATTTCTTTGGCCATTTCCCCAAGTCTGGAAGCCCCTATATTGAACGCAAGCCCTTTTATACTGTGTGCATTCCTGGTAAGGCTTTTCATATCATTATAGATCAGGTTTTCAGTGAGTGTTGCAATAAGATCAGAAATATTCCCGTGCGACATTTCAATAATCTCCCTGAAAAACACAGCATCTTCGGGATTTTCACTCTCAAGGTACTGATTAATTATTTCCATTGATAAAAGTGAATCAGTATGAATCTCCGGCTCTTTTTTAATTTCCGGTTCGTGATCGCCCCGTAATTCCTGGATATCATTCCATTGCTTAACAATCATTTCTTTTATCTTATCCATTGTTACCGGTTTGCTCATATACTCATCCATTCCGGCGTTAAGACATTTTTCCCTGTCATCTTTAAGTGCATTTGCAGTGAGCGCAATAATCTTAGGCCTCAAATCACCATATTTATTAATGATCACCCTGGTTGATTCGAATCCATCCATCACCGGCATCTGGATATCCATAAAAATGAGATCATATTTTTTTTGTGCTAAAAGATCAAGAACTTCTTTGCCGTCACCCGCCACGTCTGCTGTGTATCCAATTTTTTTTAAGACATGTAGCACAAATTTCTGATTAACGGGATTGTCTTCTGCAATCAGAATTCGCATAGGAAATTTTTGTGCAAATGATTGCCCTGTTTTAAGTACCATTTCCTCTTCCTGCCGAATCATATTCCCCGTCTCTGAAAAAAAGATATAGTGTAAAACATCGAAAAGTTGTGATTGTTTTATTGGCTTAGTCAAATGAGCGGTGTAATAGTTCATCGCTTCATTTTTTTCACTTTCCGTAAATGAATAGGATGTTACAAAAACAATAGGAGAAAGTTTCTTTCCCAATAGAGAATGAAGTTTTTTCGCCAATTCCAATCCGCTCATTTCAGGCATTTGCATATCGAGAATAATTGCATCATACGTCCTCCCCTCCTGAATACGGGAAAGAGCAGATAACCCCGATTCGACCGTTTCGGGTAAAAATCCCCATTTTTCAGTCATTGTTCTGAAAATTTTCAGATTTGTCAAATTATCGTCAACAATGAGTAGTCTTTTATTCTTAAGAGAATCGATGTTGTGATCTTTGATCATTCTTCCTGGCAGCGGCAGAACATCGATAGAAAATGAAAAGGTCGAGCCTTTTCCTTCTTCGCTGTCCACCCATATTTTACCATCCATAAGTTCAACAATCTGTTTGCAGATTGCCAGCCCCAATCCTGTCCCGCCAAATTTCCTGGTTGTACTTGAATCAAGCTGGGAGAATGCCTTGAAAAGATTATTTGCTTTTTCCTTGTTAATACCGATTCCGGTATCTTTTACCTGGAATAATATTCTTGATTTTCCCTTGATTTCTTCGGTTTTCCGGACCGTTATCAAGACCTCGCCGTAATATGTAAATTTGATAGCATTCCCGATAAGGTTGACAAGAACCTGCCTTAACCTGGACGTATCGCCCAGAATCACTTCAGGCACGTTTGGGTCAATAAGGTAAGCTAATTCGAGCCCCTTTTTTTCCGCAGAATTCGCTGTCAGATCAATAGCCTCTTCAAGACACTGATTCAGTTGAAAAGGAGCCTCTTCAAGGTCCATTTTACCGGCTTCGATTTTCGAATAATCAAGAATATCATTGATAAGATTTAATAAAGCCTCTCCGCTTGTTCTTACAATTTCAACATATTCACGTTGTTCCTGATTGAGTCTGGTCTCAATTAACAAACTCGTCATTCCAATCACACCGTTCATAGGTGTCCGGATTTCGTGACTCATTGTTGCCAGGAATTCCGACTTTGCTCTCGATCCGGCTTCAGCATCTTCTTTAGCTTTTTTAAGTTCTTCAACATAATTCATCCTCTCGGTGATATCCTCAATCATGCCTATCATAAACTTTACACGACCCTCACCGCCTTTTACTGCTGAAGCGGTCATCCTACCCCATATAAGGTTACCATCGCCTCGCCTGAACCGTTTTTCCACCTGATAGCTTTCTCTCTCACCTGCCATAAGTTCACGTTTGTAAACTGAATCTTTTGCGTTGTCTTCATCCCAACAGAAAGCTCCAAAATTTCTGCTCAGAATTTCATTTATATCAAGGCGTAAGAAATCACAGAAAGCACTATTTGCATCAATAATCCGTCCGTCAACATCAATCAGTGCAATTCCTGTTGCTGCATCACGGAAAAGTGAACGGAATCTTTCTTCACTCTCAATTAACTTAAATTCTGCTTCCATCCTTTCAGTGATATCACGAGAAACACTAAGGATATTAATTATCCTATTCTTTGCGTCCCTGATTGGCTGAGTAACAACTTCAATCCACGTAAACTCCCCATCCTTTCTTTGAACATACAACTGGACTATATTATCGACTGAGAGTTCCAGATTTCGTCCGGACATTGCTCCTTTAATCAGTCTTGAAGAGCCTATTTTTAGAAAATAGAATGGATTCTGACCTAAAAGTTCATCCGGTTTATATCCAAGAAGATCAATCACCGATGGCGACACATACTCATATCTTCCATCCGGGTCGTGAAGACAAATAAGTTCATTCATATTTTCAGTAATAAACCGGATTCGCTCCTGAGTCTCACGCAACATCATCTCAGTAGCATAAATATCAGTTATGTCATTCGCTATTCCTATCAGTCCTGTAAGATCCCCATCCGGATCCCTGAGGGGTTTTGCCGATATCTCAAGGATAATTGTCGAACCATCCTTATGCATTGCTTCCACTTCGAATGTGGGCGGGTTTTCACCTTTGATCACCAGTTCAAGGGTCGCAAGCAGTTTTTCTCTGGTTTGAGGATAGTTTTTAATTATCTTCCTGAAATCACCATAGATCGACTCTTTTTCATACCCCATTATTGAAGTGAAATTATTTGAAAGAAAATTTATGTTCCAGTGCTTATCGAGACGAAAAATAAAGTCACGGGAATGTGTGAGCAGCAATTGCTGATCTTCAAGTAATCTTTTCTGTTCATCCTTGCTCTCCGAGAGTTCTTTGAAGGCAAAATTTCTCTCCCGGATGATTATAATAAACACTGAAATAACCAATGTAGTCACAGCAAAAAGCAGGAAAAAAATAAGATATGAATTACGCTGAATGGTCTCAAGCAGAACATTTTTATCAATTGCAAAAACAAGTAAAAATTCGTTTGAGAAAATTTCAAAAGGAAATGCCGTTCCAAGAAGGGCAATTTCTTCACCATCGCGGTTAATGGCAAATTCACTTTTGGTGATCACTCCTGAGGCAAGAAGATCCTGCATAGATTCGAAAGTTTCTTTCTCAAAAACTGTACGGTCTAATTTTTTCTTTTCTTTGCCGATATATCTGAGCGAAAATATATCACTACCCTTCTGGGTGAAAATTTCATAACTTTCTTCACCGAGGTAATAATTTTTGAGTTCAGTCTCAACAAATGTTTTAATATCAAGGAAAGAACTGATTACACCGGATAACCTGCCGGATGTATCAAATATTGGAAAGGAAAGCACAATTGACCCGTCATGTTCTCCTACAGTCCTGTACTCCACAGTTTGCTGCCAGCTTAATGATTCCACAGGAATAAATGAGTACCTGTTTTCCCTTCCCTTTGTAACTTTAATTGTTTTTTCATAATCAGTAAGTATAAGGGAGTCTATAAGTTCCTGATATCTCGAATAAAATCGCTGGATTTTAATCCTGAAATTGGAATTGCTTGTAGAAAGATTGAATCCGCTGCTTTGTTCTGAATCAAGAAGTACGGCAAGATCCTGATCAAAAAATTCTGCCTGTTTAATGATGTTTTGGACACAAATCCTTGTCTGGTTGTCAATGAATTCCGCCTGGGTTTGAGTCTCACTTCGTACAAGATGAATAAAAAAGTAAACTGTGAGAAGCACTGCTGCAATTGTCGTAATACCCAGGTAAGCATAAACTCGCTTCATTTATAATTACTCCCTGAAAACGGGTTTTCTTTTTTCAAGGAATGCACTGGTTCCTTCCTGAAAATCATTTGTCCCGCAGGCAATTCCGAATAATTCTGATTCCAGGTCCAAACCTGATTGGAGATCGAGAGAGTTAGTGGCTAAAGTTGCTGAAAGTGCATATCCAAGGATACCTGAACTTTTTGATGCTATGCCTGAGGCTAATTCCATAGTCTTCGGCATGAGTTCTGATTTCTCGAAAACTTTATTCACAAGTCCAATCTTTAATGCCTCTTCAGCATCGATCATCCTTCCGGATAGTATTAATTCTAAAGCTCTCCCAACATTAATCAGCCTCGCTAACCTTTGAGTCCCCCCATATCCGGGAATGATGCCAAGATTTATTTCCGGCTGTCCAAATTTTGCATTATCGGAAGCATAGCGTATATGGCAACTAAGTGCGAGTTCACATCCGCCTCCCAAAGCAAAGCCGTTTATTGCGGCGATTACCGGTTTTCCTAATTGCTCAATTTTATTAAAAACTCCCTGTCCTTTTGAGGAAAAGACTGAACCTGATTGCTTATTCTGTCTGTTCAGCTCCAAAATATCTGCGCCGGCTACGAACGCTTTCTCTCCGCTTCCGGTAATAATCACACACTTAACCTCATCATTTACCTGCAATCCTGAAAAACAATGATCTAATTCATCAAATGTTGCATCATTTAATGCATTGAGTTTTTCGGGTCGGTTTAACGTAACGATTGCAATTTTTTCCGTGGTTATTTCCACTAAAAGATTTTCGTAAATCATCATTCACCTCTTAGAAGATTATAAATATCGGTATAGTTATTCTCAAATCGAAAGCGATAATGCCATTATTCTTAAAATAGTTATATGATAATGAAGCATCCATTAGAAACATTGAAATTCCGATAGCGCCGTGAAAACCTGTCTTAAAAGTTTCTTCAACAAAATTTCTGATTCCTGTCCCCTCCTTATACCTGTGTGAGGTCTCAAAGTAACCAAATGAAATTCCCCCTTCAAGAGTCGGCATAAGCAGGATATAGTCAGATATTATCGGAGGGAAAAAATAATGAACACCGGTTTTCACTATTAACAGATTTGAAGAGATCGCAGAATAGTGACTATTTTTATAAAAATCCTGTCTGCCGGGAAAATGCTGATAACCTGCTGTTCCATATAAAAAGATCGGTAATAGTTTGTTGTCGGTATAAGAAAACTTAAAATCAAAACCTACCCCAATATTGTGGCTCTCAGAATATTCTGCAATTGGTATCCTGGGACCTACTCCCAGCCCCATAAAAGTGCCTCTTGCCTCTCCAAGTTCATAAATCTGAGGGAAGTAATTTCCGGCTAAAACCAGAAACAGGATAAAAAATTTCTTCATTAAGTTTATTTAATCAGTTGAGTGCCAATACCATATTGAAAAACCAGCGTTCCTCCCTGATCACCAGTCATATAAATCAGGTAAAGACCGCACAATGCTAATATAATAAAAATATACTTTAGCCTGTGGGACATTTTTTTCTTTATTATTAAATAGAACTGAAAAATCAGAATTAGTGAATACCATAGAATAGTGTATGTGGCAAAATTTGAATGAGTTCTGATAAGGTCATATATATATTTATCTTTAACAGGGTCTAAACTGGTTATCACAACGGTTTCAGCAGCGTTTCCTGTAAGTGCTGCCAGAATTGCGAATACTATTCCGAAGGCAAGGACAAATAATCCGCTAAAAATGGAAGGGTTTCCCGTTTTTTTTAATAAAATAAATTCGAGGAAAGGATAAACAAAAAGAAAAACTATTGGGAAATGAATAATCACAGGATGTAAGTGCTCAAGATCCATCATTCTCCATTAATTGTTTTGTTTTTTTATGCCGGTATCTAAACATAAAAATTAGATTCAGCAAAATAAAGGGAAGAAATATTTTTCCAATAATCCCGAAAGGCGGAATAAAAACTATTTTATCTGTCATAGTTATTAGCTCACCTTTCAGCAAAAAATTGTGTTCATGCTTCCAGTAATTAAAAGGACCGCTGATCTGCAAGTCAACAATTTGTGTGGGAAAACTGATTTTCTCAATTTTGACTTCCCAGGGGATAAACATACCGAATCTGCCAATTTCTATTGTAATTTGCGACTTTTCCTTCAGGGGCAAATCCGAAATGTGCCTGACTCTCACTTTCAAAAAAGGTGGAGATATTTTTATTACATTATTCGTATCAAGATGAAAATTGAATATTTTATCAACAGGACAATTAATGTCAACCGAGCGGGTGAAAATGTTAAACCGGTCTTTCATAATCAAGACCGATATTTGACCTTGAATAAGAACAGTCCCTGTGATGGAAGAGCGGTTGCTGAGGCTTTCCTGTCCCTCTCAGCAAATATATCAAGGATATAATCCTCATTCAGTCCATTCTCAACTGCATATAGAATGGTACCTCCAATTGCTCTAACCATTCCATGAAGGAAGCGATTTGCTTCAATAAAGAATATTAATTTTGTAGTATCTTTCCGCCAGTGAATATTAAGGATATTACAGTCATGTTTGTCAAGATCATCTCCCTTTTTGCAGAACGACTTGAAGTTATGTTTACCTAAAAATACCCTGCTCAAATCATTCAATTTTTCCACATCGAGGTTTTTAGCAGGACCATATTGATAAGAATATTTTCTGTAAAAGGGCGATTTTTCAAAAGTGAAATAATAAAGATATGACCTGGAAACGGCATCAAATCTTGAGTGAAATGATTCATGCACTGCATCAATACTGGTAACTGAGATATCAACAGGTAAGACGGCATTTAGTGATCGAAATATTTTTACAGTATCAAGTTCCTTCTCAATGCGGAAATTACATACCTGGCCGAATGCATGCACTCCAGCGTCAGTTCTGCCGGAGCCGATCAAATTCACTGATTCCGAAGTAATAAGCTTGATTTTTTCTTCGATTACCTCCTGAATTGAGAGCGCATTTTTCTGTCTCTGCCAGCCCGAATACTTCTTCCCCTCATACTGAACAACCATTTTATAATTCATGAGAATACCTGAAATATGTTCAATAATCCGCGACAGAAGTCAAACCCGGCATCAGAAGGCTCCATAAAAATTGAGCCTGATCATTGAGCTATTCCCCTGAGGCAGATAAGTAGCCGAAATACTGATCTGATCTGAATTCTGAATCGATCGGTTAAAAGAATTCACATGTCTGACTGCATTTATTATACTGACTATCCTGTTTATTATCATAGCACCGACAGCAAACCTGACGTTATTATATGCCTGTTCACTCGAAACCCAGGTGTTCCGGTATTCTTTTCTCGCTGCATCTGTTTTCCAATCCCAAAAGTAAACCTGCTCGTCATAAGTTTCATCGAAATCACGATTAAGTCTGCTTATTCTATTATACTCGAAAACACTCGGATATTCACCGATCCGGGCAAAAAACTCTTCGTCTTTACCATCGGTTGTTACTCCCCCGGTGGAAGCTGCATAAGCAATATAATTTTCTTTCTGCCAATCACCATACATACTAAAACCTGCAAAACCGCCCCAAATAAAAGCCTCTGCAATAGTAAAATATTTTCCTGTACCATAATCACCTGAGTACAGTTCCCCCATACCAGGAAGTAAAAAAGAATAAACAGCGCCTAAAAATGGACTTTTTTTGACAGGATCAGCAGTGAGTTTTATCTCATCATTTTTTTCAAGCTGAATTCTATTCATAAAGTCTTCATGGAATAATGCTTTAGAACTTTGACCAAACAAGGAGAAACTTAGTAAGAGAATCACATACATTTTTTTCATAATTGACCGACTACTAATTTAAAATTATTTTTTATTTGAGATGTTTCGGCATAACAAAATTCACCATCAGTTTCTGATATCTGCACCTGAATCAGATTGTTAATCATTTCCGGATTATGATCTGCTCTAATCCTGGTATAATTTGAACTCCAGCCAGTCATCCGGCCATTTGATTCATTCTCTTCAAAAAGAGTTTGGAGCGTTTTCCCCTTCATACCTCTATAGAAAGCGGCACGCTTTTTGGCGCTTAGAATTCGGAGCATATTATTTCTTTTTCTACGTAACCCTACATCCACAACATTGCCTAATTCCAGTGCCGAAGTTCCTGGTCTCTCCGAATAAGTGAAAACGTGGAAGTAGGACACATCCAGGGCATTTACAAAATTGTATGTATTCTCAAAATCATTTTCATCTTCACCAGGGAAACCAACAATAATGTCAACCCCAATTCCAACGTCTGCAATCCTGGCATTCAGTTTCTCAATCACTCTTTTATAATCAGATGAATTATAACGTCTTCTCATAAGTTTCAGAATTTTGTCCGAACCACTCTGTAGTGGGATATGGAAGTGATTGCATACCCTTTCATCGTCAGCAGCAAGAGCGATGAGATTATCATTCAGCAGGTTCGGTTCGATTGAACTGATACGCAGCCTGTAGTCTCCGGGTGTCTGTAATAATGATTTTAATAATTTATAAAGATCCTGGTCATAATTCAAGCCATAATCTCCGACATTAACACCTGTCAGAATGACTTCCTTGTAACCCTCCCTTATAAGCGAATGGAATTTTGAAACAGCATCCGAGGGATTCATACTGCGGCTTTTACCTCTTGCCTTCGGTATTGTACAAAATGAACATTTATAATCGCAGCCATCCTGCACTTTAAAAAATGCTCTGGTTCTGGTATCAGCTTCGGAAGATGAAGCAGAATAAAAATTTTCCAAATCATCTGAATCGGAGACGTGAATGCAGGATAATTCATTCTTTTCAAAATCTTTTATATAATCAAAAATCCTGAATTTTTCATTACTTCCAAGTACAAAATCCACCCCTTCAATCTGTCCGATCTCTTCAGCCCTCAATTGGGCATAGCATCCCGTTACAACAATAAGGGCATCCGGATTCTGACGCAAAGCCCTCCGAACAGTTTGGCGGCAATCTTTCTCCGCATTCTGAGTCACGGTACATGTATTGATGACATAAACATCAGCGGGCTGTTCAAAGGGAATAATATCGAACCCTTTGTTCAGAAATTCCTGACTTATTGTAGCGGTTTCTGAGTAATTCAGTTTACAACCAAGTGTATAAAATGCGGCTTTCAAAAAAAGAAAATTCTCCTTTCCTTAAATAAAAAAGGACTGTATTTTCAAAAATATTACTTCTCTTTGAAAAATACAGTCCTATAATTTTTACAGAACGACTTTAATCAAATCATTCTGTAGGTTTTGACTCTTCTTCAACTGCAGGTTCGGCAGATTCTTCTGCTTTTGCTTCAGTTTTAGCTGCTTTCTGAGCCTTCGGTTCCCTTGCTGGTTTATTTTGATCCTTCTGTGAAGGAATCTCAATTGAAGGTTTCTGACTTTCAGGATTATACATATTGAAATCAGAAGAATCGAATTTGGCTGCATCGGCACTAAGAATGTCGTTAACAGTCACTTTTTCAAGCTTATGCTTTTTGATAAAATCGTTTATCTCTTCATCTGTTTTATCTTTCATTGCAGCAACAGCGCTGAGCACGATTTTTTTATTTTCTTTATCGAATTCAACTACTTTAAGAGCAAGAACGGTTTCAACTGGGAAACAGAATGAAATGTTCTTAATTCTTGATGGTGATAGTTGAGATGTTGGAACAAACCCATCAACTGAATCGGGCAACTCACAAATAAGACCTTTTTCAATAATCCTGACAACCTTGCCAGTGGTTTCAACACCAACTGCATAACCGGTTTCGAAAGCATCCCAGGGGTTATCATTGATCTGTTTGTGACCAAGTGAGATTTTCCTTTGATCGGTATCAACACCAAGAACAACAACTTCAATTTCTTCACCCTTTTTAACAACTTCGCCGGGGTGGCGGATCTTTTTAGTCCATGAAAGATCAGAAATATGGACCAATCCGTCAATGCCGGGTTCGAGTTCAACAAAGACACCGAAATTGGTGAGGTTTCTTGCAATTCCTTTGTGTTTCGATCCAACAGGATATTTTTTCATTAGTTCCTGCCACGGATCTGGTGTGAGGTGTTTCATGCCAAGAGATATCTTTTTCTCATCTTTATCGAGAGAGAGTATCACAGCTTCAACAACCTGACCCATCGAAACGAACTGCGAAGGATGGCTGATGTGCTGAGTCCAGCTCATCTCTGAGATGTGAATAAGACCTTCGATGCCCTTTTCAATTTCAATGAATGCACCGTAATCTGTAAGAGAAACAACTCTTCCGGAAACTTTATCGCCAGGATTATATTTGGCATCGATATTTTCCCATGGGTGTGGGAGCAGTTGTTTGAGACTAAGTGAAATTCTCTTTCTCTCAGTATCGAAATCTGTAACAACAACTTTAATCTTTTCGTCAAGTTTAACAACTTCAGAAGGATGATTGATTCTTCCCCAGCTAAGGTCGGTAATATGAATAAGTCCATCTACGCCGCCAAGATCAACGAACACACCGAAATCTGTGATAGCTTTGCAGGTTCCTTCAAGAATCTGACCTTTTTCCAGTTTCGAAAGTATTTCTTTTCTCTGATCGGCAATTGTTTCTTCGATAAGTACTTTGTGTGAAACAACAACGTTTTCAGTAGTATTGTTGATTTTAACGATTTTAAATTCCATCGTCTGACCGACAAAAGAATCAAAATCCCTGACAGGTCTGATATCAATCTGTGAACCTGGTAAAAATGCCTCAATTCCAATGAGATCAACAACCATACCACCCTTGATCCTTTTAAGGATTTTTCCGGTGAGAATTGTATCATCTTTGTAGGCATTATTAATTCTTTCCCAGATTCTGAGAAAGTCTGCGCGCTTTTTGCTTAATACGAGATAGCCATCGGTATCCTCAACACTTTCGATAACAACTTCTACTTCCGATCCAATTTTCATCTCATCAGTTGAATTGAATTCAAGTTTCGAAATTGTTCCGTCAGATTTGAATCCCACATCGATAACAGCGTTATCGCCTGAATATCCAACTATCTTGCCTTTAATTATCTCACCTTCTTTAATATCCCGGAATGATTCATTATAAAGGCTTGCCAAGGTCTGAAGTTCCGCCTCGGAATAGTCATCAGCATTCAGGAACTTTATCCTGCCCAAATCTTTGCGTTTAACATCCGTTGCTTGTTCTTGTTCGGACATTTATCCTCCAAAAAAATAATGTACCGGTTATGATCAAAAAGCCATAAAACCAATCATAGCCGTAATTTAATTTAACATGTCTCTGGCTTTTAAACTTTTAATCTATCGTAAACTTTCTTCAGTAATTTTTCTACAACCTCATCAATCGAAAATTCAGTTGTATCAATTATTTCAGCATCCTCTGCAATTTTGAGCGGGCTCACTTTGCGTTGACTGTCAATCCTGTCCCTCTCTGAAAGATTTTTACTTACCTGCTCAATAGAAATATTTTCTTTTTTTGCTTCGAACTCAAGATACCGTCTTCGGGCTCTTTCGTTTATTGAAGCTTCCATATAAACTTTTATTTCTGCATCAGGGTAAACAACTGTGGTAGTATCCCTGCCTTCAGCAACGAGTGAACCATACTTCACCAGATTCTGCTGAAGTAAAACAAGTTGTTCCCGAACCTCGGGGATTTTACTTACAAAACTCACATTATCATTGATCACCGGCGACCTCAGTTCATCGGTAATATCATCGCCATTTGCCAAAACTTTTATAACTCCATCTTCAAAAAGCAAACGAAGTTCAACTGATTTAAGCAGTTTTACAATTTCTGATTCCACTTTGGCATCAGCCTGAAGTGCGAGATATGTAACTGCACGGTACATCGCACCTGTATCCACATAAATGAATCCAAGTTTCTGCGCAAGTAACTTTGCGACAGTGCTTTTACCGGAACCAGCCGGACCATCAATGGCAATGATTATATTTTTTGGCATAGAATAGAAATTTAAGCAATTTTCCGAAAATATTCAATTCATGGAGCTATAAAGAGTGATTTTATAATGATCTTTAGGAGCATATCAAACATTAATATTTTAACAACTACAGAGGAACAGAACAAACACATTCTCTTCCTCATTAATAATATGAGATAAAAAAGCTGGAATGAATTTTTAGAGATTATTGCATTGCCTCTCTGCCAGCCTCACTTAAAAGATTCAAAAGACTGTTATGGATTTTTCCATTTGTCGCAACTATTTGTTTTTCGAAAATGTCAATTCTCAAGCCATTTTCATCAGTAACTCTGCCTCCTGCTTCCTCAATAAGTAAAACCCCTGCACACATATCCCAGGGATTAAGAGACACTTCCCAGAAGCCGTCAAAAACACCCTCAGCAACATAACACATATCAATTGCTGCAGAACCAAGCCGCCTTACTGCCCTGCTCGATTTAATAACTTTCGAAAATTTTTCAATAACGTTATCAGGATTTTCATCAACATTATAAGGAAATCCTGTGACTAAAAGACTTTTACGAATGTCATCATTATCGTTTACAGAAAGTTTTCTACCGTTTGCAAATGCGCCTTTATTCAATTCGGCAGTATAGAGCACATTGCGCATAACATCATAAATAACTCCGGCAATTATCTCTCCCCTGTTCATAAGTCCAATGGAGACAGAAAAAATCGGCAAACCGTGAGCGAAATTTGTTGTGCCATCGAGCGGGTCAACAACCCAGAGAAATTCTTCATCTTTTAATGATTTTCCGCTTTCTTCAGAAAGAATGGAATGAGTCGGGAAATTATTTGAAATATAATTAATGATGGCTTCTTCAGCTTTTAAATCAATATTTGTAACAAGGTTTGAAATGTTCGTTTTATATTCAATTTCAATCCTTGAACCGAAACCTTCCCTGATTATGGACCCTGCAATCCGGGCAGCAAATTCAAGATGTTCAATCATAAAAATCCTGTTTAATGATTTTGAATGTTAAGATACTGGCCAATATTTTTATGGAATCGTAAAAATATTACAAAATAGCGTCTCTATTTTAATAAAAGTCTGTCTGGTATTACAAAATCAGGTAAGACACTTAATTGAGGGCATGTTTTGTTTCCTTGTTAGCCGAAAATTAAAATCCTATATTTTGAGTTTAAAATTAATTATTCTCGGTAGAAATGAAAGCAGATTCCAAAGATAAAAAAGAAGTACAGACTGTAGTTGAAAATATACCCAAAGAATTGCCTGTATTGCCTTTAAGAGACAATGTTATATTCCCCTATATGATTTTTCCTGTGCTTGTCGGGCGTGATCAATCAATAAAAGCAGCAAATTATTCTCTTGAAAATTCGAAATTCATTTTTCTCGCAGCCCAGAAAAAATCAAATATTGAAGAGCCTACAAAGGATGATATTTATACTGAAGGTACAATCGCAAAAATAATTCAGATACTGAAGCTCCCAAACGGGCTCATGAAGATTCTCGTTGATGGCGTTATTCAAGGCAGGATTTTACGCTTTACACGTGAGGACAAATTTTTCGAAGCTGAAGTCGAAATTGTTATCAGCACGCACGAAGATCCCAAAGAACTTAATGCTCTTATACGTCAGATGTCCAATCTTTTTAAGGAATATGTCAAGATCAGTAAATCAGTGCCCACTGAGGCGATCAGTGCTTTTGATAACATTGATGAACCCGATCGCAAAGTTTTTTATGTTGCAGCAAATATTAGCCAGTCAATTGAAGTAAAACAATCAATTATTCAAAAATTTTCTATAAAAGATCAAATATTTACGATAATTAAGATACTTACTTCAGAGATCGATATACTTAAAATCGAAAAAGAGATTGAGAGTAAAGTTCAGGAAAACATTTCCAGATCACAGCGAAAATTTATTATCCAGGAACAAATCAGAATTCTGCATGATGAATTGGGTGAGGATGATGAGATTTCGCCTGAAATCATCAAACTCAAAGATAAAATCAAAAAGGCAAAAATGCCGAAGGAAGTTTTTGAGAAAGCTAACGATGAATTAAACAAACTAAAAAAAACTCCCCCAAATTCACCCGAATCAACGGTGATAAGAAATTATCTCGATTGGCTGTGTGATGTCCCCTGGTCAAAACGCACCAAAGACAATCTTGATCTGAAAAATGTACAGGTAATTCTCGATCAGGATCATTATGGGTTAGATAAACCAAAAGACCGTATTCTCGAACATATTGCCGTACTTAATCTTGTAAAAAGTATGAAAGGACAGATACTCTGTTTTGTGGGACCACCCGGAGTTGGTAAAACATCACTTGGGAAATCTATAGCAAGAGCTCTCGGGAGGAATTTTGTCAGGATAAGTCTTGGCGGAGTAAGAGATGAAGCAGAAATTAGAGGACACAGAAGAACATATATCGGTTCAATGCCCGGGAAAATTATTCAATCAATGAAACGTGCCAAAACTCATAATCCGGTTATTTTACTTGATGAGATTGATAAAATGAGTATGGATTTCAGAGGCGACCCCTCCGCAGCAATGCTTGAAGTGCTGGATCCAGAACAAAACCATAGCTTTAACGATCATTATCTGGATGTCGATTATGATCTTTCGAATGTTATGTTTATAACTACGGCCAACGTGAGATATAATATTCCTCTTCCGCTTCAGGATAGAATGGAGATCATTGAACTCCCCGGATATCTTGAATTTGAAAAACTGAGGATTGCAAAAGACCATATCATTCCAAAACAACTTAAAATGAATGGACTTGATAAATATAATGTCAGCCTGTCCGATAATGCTGTTGAAAAAATAATTTCTGATTATACCAGGGAAGCTGGCGTTCGAAATCTTGAAAGAGAAATTGCATCGGTGCTCAGAAAGACAGCAAAAAAGATAGTGCTGGAAGGAAGCAAATCCAAAAACAGGAAAAAACCCGCTGCTTTTGAAATTACGCCTGAATATGTTAAAGAATTTCTGGGCGTTCCGAGATTCAGATCATTAAAAGCTGAGAAGGAAGCGAGAATAGGAAGTATCACCGGATTGGCATGGACAAGTGTCGGGGGTGAGATTCTAAATGTGGACGTCACTGTAATGGATGGGGCTGAAAGGCTTACGCTTACAGGACAGATAGGAAATGTAATGAAGGAATCTGCGCAGGCTGCCCTCAGTTATATCCGGTCGAAATCCGAAGATCTTGGCTTGGCTAAGAATTTCTATAAACATAAAGAAGTACACATACATCTGCCTGAAGGTGCAATACCCAAAGATGGACCGTCAGCAGGAATTACAATGGCAATGGCAATGTATTCTGCATTCAGGGGAATTCCAGCCAGGAGTGATGTTGCGATGACAGGCGAGATAACATTGCGCGGCAATGTTCTGGCAATTGGAGGTCTGAATGAGAAGCTCCTCGCGGCAAAACGAAGCGGCATTAAATTAGTGCTTATTCCTGCAGAGAATGAGAAAGACCTTAAAGAGGTTAGAGCAGAGATATTAAAATCTCTCCAAATTATTCCTGTTGAAACAATTACCGAAGCAATAAAGATTGTTTTTGAGTCACAAGGTGAGAAAACTAAGGTAAACAAATCAAAAACCACCAAAAAGAGTGCAGATGAACCAAACTCTAATTGATAAAGAATTGCCGGAAGAGCAAATTTACAAATCTTTGCTCGAATATCTCCCGGCAACTTTTGATTCTAATGAACCCGTAACAACGGCATTGGCAAATTTCTCGGCAGCTATCTTTAATGCTTTTAATAAAATAAGCTGGGCTGGATTTTATATCCTGGGCGAAGGAGAAACCTTATACTTAGGACCATTCCAGGGAAAACCCGCCTGTACAAAAATTAAAATTGGGAAAGGAGTTTGTGGGAAAGCCGCTTCAATAATGGAAACGGTAATAGTCCCGGATGTACATAAATTCCCTGGGCATATAGCCTGTGATTCTGGTTCGAACAGCGAAATTGTTTTACCGGTGACAAAAAATAATTTGTTAATTGGTGTTTTTGATCTCGATAGTTATCTATTGAATGCTTTTACTTTCGTGGATAAATATTACCTTGAGGAGTTGCTTAAAAAATTTTCCGAAATTATTAATCTGTCAAATTATAAGATTTTATAAAATATGAGTTTCTTAGTTACTGCCAGGAAATGGCGCCCGCGTTTTTTTGCTGATGTTGTTGGTCAGGAGCATATAACAAAGACAATAACTAATGCGATTATTAAGAACCGGGTGGCTCATGCATATATTTTTGCTGGTCCCAGAGGAGTTGGGAAGACTACCACTGCAAGAATACTTGCTAAAAGATTAAACTGCACATCCCCGTTAGATGGTGAACCTTGTGATAAATGCAAAATGTGCCAGTCTTTTAATACCTCACAGTC
Organism: Ignavibacteriales bacterium; assembly: GCA_021740915.1. GTDB lineage: Bacteria > Bacteroidota > Ignavibacteria > Ignavibacteriales > Melioribacteraceae > JAIOYW01. Next base: position 102,515 of record JAIOYW010000004.1, read on the forward strand.
TATGGACGTGATTGAAATTGATGGTGCCTCGAACAGAAGAATTGAGGAAATTCGTTCATTAAGGGAGACTGTTCAGTACACACCAACATCCGGACAGTACAAAGTGTATATCATTGATGAAGTCCATATGTTAACCACTGAGTCTTTTAATGCACTGCTTAAAACACTTGAAGAGCCGCCCTCGCACACGATCTTCATCTTTGCCACAACAGATGTTCACAAAGTCCCGGCAACAATTTTATCCCGCTGTCAGCGATTCGATTTCAGAAGGATAGAATTGCACATAATCAAAGAACTTCTTTCAAAAATTGCTGTGGCTGAAGGTATTGCCGTTGACGATAATTCACTGACAGTTATTGCTAAAAAGGCTGACGGAGCCCTTCGTGACGCTGAAAGTCTTTTTGACCAGGTTGTATCTTATTGCGGATCAAATGTTGACTTTTCGGTTGTCAGAGAAATGTTCAATATCATTAATGACGAACTGTATTTTGAGTTATCGGAAGCAGTTCTACAAAATAATTTTGCCGCAACATTCGACATTACTTCAAAAATTTATTCGAATGGTTGGAATTCACTGGATTTTCTGAATGGACTAATTGAACACTACCGGAATATACTTGCGGCAAGTGTCACTGGCACATCAAAACATCTTGAGGTCTCCGAGGAGATTAAGAGCAGATATAAAAAATACAAAGGCGTTTATTCTGAAGGTGATCTGCTGAGAATATTAAATTTTCTTAACCGTTCATTCTATGAGATTAAATCTTTTCCGAACGAAAAATTAAAACTTGAGCTAATACTTGCTCACCTGGTCGGTTTCGAGAAATCATCCTCGATTTCTGAGATAATTAAAAGCCTGGGTCAGATTGACCCTGAAAAAAAAAAGCATGAACAGAAGCTAAACTCTGCGCAAAATCAGAAAAATGAGACAAAAAAGGAAAATCAGCAGCCAGAATCAGTAACTGAGACTGCTGTAACAGCCGAAAACAGGTTAAGTGGAAACAGCATCGAGGAAATCAGAGGCGGATGGGAATATTTCCTCTCAGTTATTAGGGAAAAGAAAAGGATAAATTTCAATTTAATCGATTCCTCATACCCGGAGAAAATAGAAGGAAATTTTCTAATTATTAGTCTTGCTTCCGGAAATGGTAAAAGTGCTCTTGAGAGCCAGCCCCAATTTGTTCAGTTTTTAAATAAAGAAATCGAAAGTATCTTCAGCCGCCCTTATATACTGAAATTTGAAGTTAATAAAAAAAACGAAGCTTTGGCAGCTAATGAGGAATCGGCTGATAAGCAAACTGATCTGATTTTATCGCCGGAATCTGCAGAATTGTTTGAGGCTGTGAAAGAAGTGTTAAACGGAGCTGTAATAAGTACTGGCAAAAATGCACTCAAATAATGATCTGAGTGTGAAGATCTATTTCGTCTAATACTGACGTAATCCTGAGACATTCTTTTATTTCGCCCTGATAAATAATTGTTTTACCGTTCATATGAGCTTCCATTGTCAGGTCATAGGCTTTTTCAATTGTACATCTCAACGCTTTCACCAATTGTAAAATTACTTCCTGAAATGAGTGATAATCATCATTAAATAAAAGCACCTTATTTGGTTCTTTTATTTTTGTTTCCCCATCATTTGTGATTTCCGGATGAATCTGCCCGGGAATGTCTTCCATATTTGCCAACATCCGTTAGGATTAGATTAAAAAATAAAAAGTGATTATATTTAGCACTTAAATTTAACTAAAGCAAAATTTCTTCACCAATATCGCTCATAATTTAGAGGAGAAATAATGAAAATTGTTGTATGCGTTAGTCATGTTCCGGATACTGCCACAAGAATTAATGTCTCGGGTGACGGTAAAAACATTGATTCGACCGGAGTGACTTATATTGTTAATCCATATGATGAATTTGCAATTGAAGAAGCATTAAAACATAAGGAAAAATCCGGTGGTGAAACTTATGTTGTTTCATTGGGCGGAGATGCCAATAAAGAAACAATTAAAAAAGCCCTTGCAATGGGTATCGATAATGGAATCCTGCTTAAGGATGATTCCTACAGGGATTCACTCTCAGTGGCAAAAGCTCTTGCCGCGGAGATAAAATCTATAGGGGCTGACCTTGTATTCTTCGGAAAGCAATCAGTAGATTATGACAGTTCTGCTGTTGGTCAGTTAACTGCAGAACTTCTTGGTATGCCCCTTATAAGTGTCGTTGTGGATTTGTCAGTTGAAGGATCAAAAGTTACCGCTGAACGAGAGATTGAAGGCGGAAAAGAAGTTATCGAGACCACGCTCCCTTGTGTTATTACTACTCAAAAAGGATTGAATGAACCAAGATATGCCTCTCTTAAAGGTATAATGGCTGCAAAGAAAAAAATTATTGAGGAAAAACCAGCACTTGCAGTTGCCAATTATGTCGAACTTCTTCAGATGAAACGCCCCCCTGCAAAAGAAGCCGGAAAAATTGTGGGCACGGATGTATCCGCAGTTCCGGAACTTGTCAGATTATTAAGAGAAGAAGCTAAGGTAATTTAAGGGAGGAAAAAATGTCAAAAGTACTTGTATTTATAGAACAGAGAAATGGAATAATTAAGAAAGCTTCATTTGAGGCTGCAAGAGTTGCTGCTGATATCGCAGGGAAAACAGGCTCCGAGGTTGAAGCTGTATGTATCGGGGACGAGGTAGAATCTCTTGAGAAAGCAGGAAACTTTTCTGTGCCTGCTGTAACACATATTAAAAACAAAGATTTTGCAAATTATAGCAGTTCGGCTTATGCTTCGGCACTGGCAGAACATGCTCAGGGTGCTTCTGCAACAGTTGTAGTATTTGCAAATACATCTATGGCAAAAGAATTCTCTCCTTTGGTTGCAGCAAATCTTGATGCAGGATTGGCAATGGACGCAACAGCATACCAGGTTGATTCAACATCATTTATCGTTACGCGCCCTGTTTATGCCGGGAAAGCACTGATTGATGTGAAAATTACAAGTCCGGTAAAAGTTCTTACTCTCCGCCCCAATGTTTTCAATCCTGGAGAACCTTCCGACCTGAAAGCTGCTGTAACAGTAAAAGAAGTAACAAACGCTGACCTTCGTTCAAAAGTGATTGAGACAAAAAAAGCGGAAGGCAAACTTGATGTTGCCGAGGCAGATAAAATTGTCTCAGGCGGAAGAGGACTTAAGGGCCCGGAGCACTTTACTTTAATAGAAGAACTTGCCGAAGAGCTTGGAGCGGCAGTTGGTGCATCAAGAGCTGTGGTTGACGCTGGCTGGAGATCGCATAGCGAGCAGGTTGGACAGACCGGTAAGACCGTTTCACCAAATTTATATATCGCAGTTGCTATCTCCGGTGCAATACAGCATCTTGCGGGTATGCGGTCATCCAAGTATATCGTTGCAATCAACAAAGACAAAGATGCGCCAATTTTCCAGGTTGCCGATTACGGAATTGTTGGTGATGCTTTCGAAATAGTTCCTGAATTGATCAAAGAGATAAAAAAGATAAAGTAGATTACTAATGACCGGAATCGATAAAGTAGAAGTAGAAATATTTGGATTATCAAATAGTCCCAACCCGGGAGGAGCGCATGCGCTCCTCCTCAAGGAAGTTTACGGCAATAGAAGATTGCCGATTATTATCGGACTTTTTGAAGCACAGGCAATAGCTGTTGTGATGGAAGGCTATACAACTCCGCGTCCTCTTACTCATGATTTACTAAGCACGCTGATTGTTCATCTTGGAGCTAACGTTAATGAAGTTATCATTGATGCACTCCGCGATAATACATTTCACGCCAAAATTATCCTTGATGTTGCATCCATTACAAGCGAAATAGATTCGCGTCCAAGCGATGCTATTGCACTTGCCGTAAGGGTCAGATGCCCTATTTTTGTGGCTGAAAGCGTTATGAAATCAGCCTCATATCATCCACAGGATGACGAAGCCTCGAACGAAAATGATTTCATTGATGAAATTGAACATGACGCCGAAGAAGCTAAGGATGAAGAAGAAAGCACAAATAATTCTTTGGAAGCGCGAATTTCCTCATTACAGGAATACCTGCGGCAGGCGCTTGAAAAAGAGGACTACGAAAGAGCTGCCAGATTAAGAGATGAGATCAATAAACTGAACGGAAATCCGGGTAATTCTAATTGAACGAATTTTTTCCGATTTCACATTCAAGACATTTTCCCTGAGAACAATAAGTTCGAAACAATTCAATCATACCCTGCTGGAATATCGTCCTGTGAACATGATCAGGCATGTTTAATCCTGAAGCAATATCTGTAACCAGTTTATTTTCAGGCTCCTGCTTCAGATTTCTATAAATCCCCAGGATTCGTTTTGATATCTGCTGATTTCCGAAAATTTCAAAATACACTGAAAAATAAGGCAAAATAACATTGATTAATATTTCATCAACTCTCGATAGACCGATGAAATATTTTAATTCTTTATTTACCTGATGTTCCAGCACATAATGATTCTTCCAGAATCCGGAACCCTTAACAATAAGAACCGAACGCAGATTATTCAGGAGGGCATCATTATTCCTTATTTCGGTGATTTTTTTTACAATTGTTTCCAGCATGTTTTGATACATGATCCGATATATAATATGAATTCCACCGGCAATTCTGATTGTAGGAAAATTCTGCGGCCGAAGTTTAAAGAAATGCCATTTAGTCACTTCAAAAGTCTCACCATCGTAAATTCTCTTAATAAACTCCCAATCAGACCTCAATTTATCAAGATATATTTTCTCCGGACCATCAGGGAAAGTGATATCAGAGGGAACCAAACCGGCAATATTAAATAATGCTGATTCAATTCGACCAATAGTACCATTGTCGTTTCCTAATGTTTTCAGAAATTTAAGGTTGGACGCCTTTGCAAGGTTCATCATTATAGCTTTATTTTTTGTGTAACCCAATGCTTCAAAAATAAACTCATAAAGCAGCTGCTGCCATATTTCTTTGTTGGTAAAATCGGTGAAAGAAAATTCTCTTTTGTGAAACTGCTCTGATAGCTCGTATTTGACAACAGGTTCATGGATCTTCATTTCATTTAGAAATGTGATTTCCTTCAGTCGCTCATATATTCTTTTACATTTTTTATCATAACGTTCAAATCCAAGATTCAGAAGAAACCGCTCTTTGAGTTCGAGCTCCATCTGCATATTAGTCTGGTCGCATTTTAAAAAATTAATTTCCTGTTTCTTCTTTTCCTGGTAATTAGAAATATCCCGGGTGATATTTTCATCAATAAGCCCATGGAGACATATCGAAGGGACTTTTCGTCCGTCCTTTGTAAAAACGAAATGATGGTGTTTGCTATTAAAGAGGCATGCGTGAAGAATAACTTTGTTGTATTTATTATCAATATTATGTCCGTGCGATCTCCAGTCATTATAATCGCGGTCAATCTCTATATCTCCAACATAAGTCAGGTTGCCGATCCTCACTCTTGCATTCTTAAAATCAGCCCCAGCTGAATCAGTATTAAGAACGCCCGTGTCAAGAACTTCAATTGCTAATCCGTCAAGAGTCTCAATGGGTTTGGTGAACTCCTGCTTCGACCAGATTTCATGAAGTGTCTTTTCTAAAACTTCCTGTTTCAGTTCCATGACGAACTCTCCTAAATGGAGGATAATATCCGGTTTTAGTTTTGCATATTTTCGCTTCTAAAAAATACAATTCTCCGGTAAATATTCCAACCCCATGCGGGCTGTTTATGAATTATTTATCTCAGAATGATAATCGGAAATTGTACGTTGGAGTAAATCCGGAAAATCGTTCCCGTTTGAACAATATATCAGCGCTCTCGAAATGTTAATAAGGTAATCTGTATGCAAAGAATTCTTAAAAGCATTAACAACGCTTCGGAGATTTCCGCTCTGGGCTCCAATACCGGGAAGCAGAATGTATTTCGCCTTTAGAATATTCATCGATCTATTAAGATCGTCCTCATTGGTAGCCCCGAAGACCACTCCGCAATTCCTGTTTGAATTCCAGCCGTCAATTGTTGTGATTACTAATTCATAAAGATGTCTTCCATCAGCAAGTTTTACTTTCTGAAAGTCGGATGAAGATTTGTTTGATGTAAGTCCCAGGAAAAAAGTGATTTTATCCTTGTAATCCAGAAAAGGTTTCGCTGAATCATATCCCATGTAGGGATTGGCAGTCACCGAATCAAAACTGAAATGATCGAATACCGATGATGCATACATCATGGATGTGTTACCAATATCCCCTCTTTTTGCATCGGCAATCGTAAGGATATTCTCGGGAATCAGATCCAGAGTCTGCTCAATAATTTCAAATCCGGATGCTCCGAATCTTTCATAAAATGCGAAATTTATTTTATAAGCAGCCGCTAAATGCGAAGTGTTTTCAATGACCGTTTTATTGAATTCAAGAACCGGGTTCGGATAATCGAAGAAGTAACGAGGAATTTTTTCAGGATCGGTATCCAGCCCAACACAGACATGCTTCCCCTGACTGGTGAGATTTTCAATTTTTGATTGTGCTTTCATCTACCCTCAATTTTACTAAACATATTGCTTACGGTTTCTGTATATATTCAACGCAAGTCCGATCAAAGCCATATTTATAAGAAGTGAACTCCCCCCGTAGCTGATAAATGGAAGCGGGAGTCCGATCACCGGTGCAATACCGATATTCATTCCGATATTAATTGCGAAATGGCTGAAAAACAGTCCGATCATCCCGCTGATAATTAATCCTGAAAATTTATCCTTGACTGTGTGAGCAAGTTTAAGCAGCCTGTAAAGTAGAAGGATATAAAGCCCGATTATTATCAGAGAGCCGATAAAACCAAATTCCTCACCGATAACACAGAAAATAAAATCAGTCCATTGTTCTGGAATAAATCTCAATTGAGTCTGGTTTCCCTGCATAAATCCTTTACCGATCAGCCCTCCGGATCCAACGGCAACTTTTGCCTGAAGTGCATTATATCCATTCCCAAGTGGATCGAGATCAGGGTTGAGAAAAGAATCGATCCGCTGCTGCTGGTGAGGTTTTAAAAGTCTGAAAATAAATTCAAAGAAGAATGCAGATGAAAGATTAACAACAAAAACAGTGAGTGATGTAAAGATATTCCGCCTGAAAAGTAAAAGAGAGGTTATCACCAGTAAAAGACCTCCGGCAAGACCCAGCCAGCCAAAGAGTGACATAAAAATCATAACCCCGGGTGATATTACCACAAATAATGCGAACAGATTAATGCCTGCCCAGAACAACATCGAAATTATTATTGCTATAAACACTATTGCGGTTCCCATATCCGGTTCGAGCAGAATAAGAAATACCGGCAGAAGCCCGATACTTAAAGATACACCGAGATCAAAAATATTATTGATATCCTGTTTTCGGTTTGAAAGCCAAAGCGCCAAAAGAAGAATCGTTCCCAGTTTAGCAAGCTCAGATGGTTGAAAACCTATCAAACCGAAACTGAGCCAACTTTTTGCGCCGTAAACTGTTTTACCCATTATTAATACAAGGACAAGGAAAAAGATGGATATGACATAAAAAACTATAGTAATCCATCGAAAAGTCAGAATAGGCAGGAAGTAGATTATTATGACTGCAGCAACCGAAAGAAGTAAAAAAATAAATTGTCTGTCAAAATTGCCGTTTGCAGTAGGATGATTAATCGTACTGCTATAAACTGCAATTAGTCCGGAAATTGCAAGCAGAAATGCCGGCACTAAGATTGCAAAGTCTATTTTATCCTGAATTTTGTAATCAATCTTCATCTAAAGGTTTCCCTGCTGATGAAATCAGATTTTGAGAAGGTGGTGATGGCTTAAGATATTGTGTGATTACTTCCTTCGCTATTGGTGCTGCATAAGTAGAACCAAATCCTGAATTTTCAACCATAACGGCTACGGCGATCTTAGGATTATCAAAAGGAGCAAATCCAATAAATATGGCATGGTCTTTTCCATGGGGATTCTGGGCCGTTCCTGTTTTTCCAGCAATAAGAAGATCCGGCATCCGAAGATGTGTTGCAGTCCCGGCTCCCTGAACCACTTTTAGCATCGCATTTCTCACTATGTCAAAAGTCTCATCGCTGACATGAACATCGATATCTTCAAATTCCAAGGGTATATAAGTTAAGTCTTCGCTATGGATTAACCCTTTCACAATATGCGGCTTTTTGGATTTTCCTTTATTAGCAAGGAGGGCACAGTACTGGGCCAACTGAACCGGAGTAGCACTTATTTCTCCCTGACCAATACCAAGACTTAACAAAACCCCGGAAGGGAAATCAGCATTCCCGTAAATCCTTTTATAATATTTTTCCGTAGGAAGAATCCCGGCATTCTCTTCTGTAATATCGAGATCAGTTTTTCGACCAAACCCAAAGCGGGAAGCATAATCTGACCAACGTTCAAGCCCGATTTTAAGAATCAGTTGATAATAGAAGGTGTTACAGGATTTTTCGATTGACTGCTCAAGATCAACATGACCATGCACATGAGTACACTTAAAAAATCGGTTTCCATAAAAATATCCGCCGCCGCAATTGACAGAAAAATCCGGTGTGATAATTTTCTCCTCAAGAGCTGTAATCGCTGACACCATCTTGAATGTCGATCCGGGAGGGTAAATAGACATAGTTGCCCTGTTGAACAAAGGCTTTTGAGGATCATTCATAAACTCTGCCCATATATCAGATGAGATAACCGTAGATAAGCGGGAGAGATCGTAATCAGGTTTACTAACAAGAACAAGAACTTCACCGGTTGATGGGTCTATTGCAACAACCGCACCATTTTTTCCTTCAAGCATCTCCTCAGCTTTTTTCTGCGCACCGGCATCAATCGAAAGAACAAGATCGAATCCTTTACCCGGTTCAATATCCGCATTGCCCTCAAGATATCTGCCAACTGTTTTTTGGCGAGAATCAACAAGAGTGAATTGATAACCTTTTTTTCCACGAAGGTAATCTTCGTAGGTTTTTTCGATACCGCTGGCTCCAAGGAAATCACCCATGTCATACTGTTCTTTCATCTTCCTCAATTGTGAGGCGGAAATTTCCCTGATAAAACCAAATATATGAGATCCTTTAACGCCGTAACTGTAGTCTCTCTGCAGTTCAACTATATAATCAATTCCCTTCAGTTCTTCCCAGTGCTCTTCGTACCAGGCAATAAGAGGAAGATCGGCATCACGTTTAATTTTCACAGGAATATAACTTGAAAAACGTCTGTTTTGCCTGAGAATTTTTTTCATGAATCCGGGTTTTTCACCTAATCTCTTATCAAGAATTTTATTATTGGATGTATCATAATCAGCAGGCGTAACTCTTACAGTATATGATGGTTTGTTGGCGACAAGTACCTGGAAATTCCTGTCGAAAAGTATTCCTCTCGGTGGAGAAAGCACATTTTTTTTAATGCTGTTTTCCTGACTTTTCTCTTCAAAAGAAGTATTATTAACTATCTGAAGATTAAAAAGCTGATAAATAACCAGCAATCCGTAAATTCCAATAACCCAAAGAGCAATTCGATATCTGAAAATTGAACTTTCCATCAGGATATTTTCATTTCCTTTCTAAAAAAAGCAAGCGGAACGGCAATAAATGAAGTATAAAGGGCTGGTAAAATGCTCTGGATCAGCAAAAATGCGATAAATGAAAGATCAAGTCCTTCGAATGATGATAATGAGTTTATAAGAGTCTCAATCAAAGTAGTAAAAAAAAGAATTATAAGAAATTTTCTGAAGTAATAGAATGGATCGGTAACGGATTCATCAAAAAAATACCCTGCAAAAAACCCAGCAACGGTCAGGGAGACTGCGTTTATGCCCCAGATATCACCTGAAAGGAGATCGTAAATCAAGCCGAAAATGAATCCAGCGATTGTGCCGCGAAACTGACCCTGGCTCAGACTAAAATAAACAACAGGAAGAAGAATAATTTTAGGGTAAACAGAATAGATCTGAATAAACGGAACAACGAGAAATTGTACTATAGCAAGCAGAACAAATGAGATTCCAATAAAAATGTATGATTTATTCATAATGGCTGGTTTCCAGCCTGCTGAATCATTTGTTCGGCTTCCTTGTCTGAAGTAACTTTAAGAACAAATAAATTTCTGGCTTTATCAAAATTTGCAAACGGTATTACATGAATATTACTGAGGATTCCGCTAATTTTTTCTTCTTTTTCTGCTGCAACTCCAACAGGAATTGAAGGAGGAACCAGGGTGCTGAATTCAGAGGTAACAACCCTGTCTCCTGCCTGAAAATCATAATTTGTCGGAATATTCTTAATAATAAGTCTGATACCATCCCATTCAAGTATGCCGCCGATACCGCTCCGCTGGTTTTTTACAGCTATTCGCAGTTTGGGATTCCTGAGTGTGCGAACGGTTGCAAAATTTCCTGCCACTATTGAAACTACTCCAATCAGCCCAGACTCATTAATAACCGGCATTCCGGTAAAAATACCGTCCTGTTCACCTTTATTGATAATATAATATCCGCGAATCCTGCCGCTTAGTTTCGAAATTATCGAAGCAGCCACAAAAGGATACTGTATTGTGTCCCTGAGACTGAGAAGTGACCGCAAAGAAGTATTTTCATCAGATAGCTCACGAAGCATATTAAGTTCAAGATTCAGACGCGCATTTTGAATTCTGAGATTTTCTATTTCCTCATTTTCAGGAAGCAATCCCGTAATACTTTCTATAACAGTATATGCTGTAACTACCGATCCGAATGCTGCCGCTCTTGCTTTTGAACTACCCTGCCGTTCATTGATTACCTGCAGAAACAATCCGAGAGTGACCAGGAAAATTAGCAGCAGGTATTCCTTGTATGGATAAAGGTACCTGAGAAATTTATTCATTAATAAGTTCTTTTACGAATAAAGACCTTTGAATACTTATTCATATTTTCTATTGATTTACCAGCGCCTCTTACAACTGCAGTAAGGGGGTCATCCGCCACATGAACTGGAAGGTTTGTTTCCATTCTTATTCTCTCGTCAAGACCTTTAAGCAAAGCTCCGCCACCTGTCAGCATTACTCCGCGATCCAAGATATCTGCGCTCAGTTCCGGAGGAGTTCTTTCAAGTGTTCTTTTAACTGCATCTACAATCTGCTGTATGTTTTCATTTAATGCATCGCGTATCTCAACCGAACTGACTTCTGCCGTTTTAGGAATACCCCCGACAAGGTCTCTTCCTTTAACATGAACAGTAAGTTCCTCTTTAAGTGGAAGGGCAGATCCAACTTCACATTTGATAGCTTCAGCCGTCCTCTCGCCAACCAATAGATTAAAATTTTTCTTGAAATATTGCATTATTGCATTATTCATCTCATCTCCGGCTATCCTGATTGATTCTTCAGTAACAATCCCGGAAAGAGCAAGTACTGCAATCTCTGTAGTACCGCCGCCTATATCTATAACCATATTACCGACTGGCGCCTCAACGTCAATCCCGATGCCAATTGCAGCGGACATTGGCTCTGCAATAAGGTGAACTTCTTTAGCGCCTGCATGTTCGGCTGAATCCCTGACAGCTCTTTTTTCAACCTCGGTCACACCGCTGGGCACAGCGATAACAATTCTTCTGCTCGAGAGAAAGTTACCGGTACCCCTCTTGATAAATGCCCTTATCATACCTTCTGCTATTTCGAAATCAGCAATCACACCGTCCCGCATCGGTCGCGAAATTCGTATCTCCCTGTGTTCACGGCCTTGCATTTCTTTAGCTTCATTACCAAGAGCAATAATTTTTTTTGACCTCCTGTCGAATGCAACAATAGAAGGTTCGTTCAATACAATTCCTTTTCCTTTTATATATATGAGGGTATTTGCCGTTCCAAGGTCAATAGCAATATCGGCAAATAAAAAATCAAAAAGACCCATATTATTCCCCTAATGTTTAAAATTCCGGATACCGGAAAATATCATACAAATACTGTTTTTATCAGCGGCTTCTATAACTTCATTGTCCCGGACTGAGCCGCCGGGCTGTATTACAGCATTAATTCCAAAAGAAGCCATTTCTTCAATTCCGTCCGGAAATGGAAAAAATGCATCTGAAGCGGCAACTGATCCGGAAATTTCGTGTCCGTTATTCCGCGCTTTCATTGCTGCTATCCGCACAGAATCAATTCTTGACATCTGCCCGGCACCGATTCCAATCGCCATTTTATCCTTAACATAGACAATAGCATTTGAGCGGACGTGCTTACAAACCTTCCAGGCAAACTCCAGATCGTTCAACTGTTTTTCATCAGGTGTTTTTACTGTGACTACCTCTAAAGTGCCTCTGTCCAGTTTAGAATTGTCACTATTTTGTTTCAGAAAACCACCCGGCACAGAACGATACTCATCTGTTCTGTTTTTATTAATACTTTTCAACTTCTTTAGCAGCCGTCTCTGTTTTTTCTTCATTAGTAAATCAAGAGCTTCTTTATTATATGAAGGAGCCACAATCACCTCAAGAAATAGATCATGAACCGATTCGGCAAGCTTCAGATCAACATTTCCATTAAAAACGGCAATCCCGCCAAAGGCTGAAACCGGGTCACAGGCAAGTGCTTTTTTGTAAGCTTCAATTAAATCAATGCCTGAAGCAGCTCCGCAGGGATTATTGTGTTTAATTATCATACACGAAGGCTCGGAAAATTCTTCCAGAAGATTAGAGGCAGCTACAAGATCGACAATATTATTGTACGATAGTTCTTTGCCATGAAGAATTTCAAAGTAATTAAAGAAATCTCCAAGAACAGATGCGTTTTGATGAGGATTTTCACCATATCGCAAATCGGAAACTCTTTTCAAACTGAAGGTTTCCCTCTCAGGCTTGTACTGAAATTCCTGATTAAAAAATCCCGATATAACTGAGTCATAATAAGCTGTATGATTAAAAGCCGCTGCGGCAAGTTTAGCCTGGTATTCTATCTCAATGGTTCCCTGCTTCAACTGCTGAATAAAATTTTCATATTGTCCGGGATCAGTCAAAATCGAAACATATCTGTAATTTTTAGCCGCAGCCCGGATAAGGCTGGGGCCTCCTATATCAATATTTTCGATTTTTTCCATCTGTGAAGCTTCGGGATTATTCACAACCTCAGGAAACGGGTATAAATTGACACAAACAATATCGATTGGACTAATACCATTTTCCTTAGCCTGCTGCTGGTCGGAAGCTTCATCTCTCCGGAAAAGTATGCCACCGAAAATCCTTGGCTGCAAAGTTTTTACCCTCCCGCCAAAAACCTCCGGAAATGATGCATATTCTTCGACTGATATACATTCGATACCGGATTTCCTCAAGAGACTAAGTGTTTTCCCTGTCGCGATGATTTCATATCCGGCAGAAATTAAAGAACCGGCAAATTCCACGATGCCAGTTTTGTCTGAAACACTTATTAACGCTAATTTTTTCAAATTTTACCAACTCACAAAATAATAATTCTGTTATCTATCTCTTTTAACTTCCCTGCAGCAATTTTTCGTACAGTTTCAGGTAAAAGTTTATGTTCAGTTTTTAAAACTAATCCGGCAATATCCTCAGGTGACAACGCATCTTTAATATCAACTGCTGCCTGTGCAATAATTTTACCGTGATCATAATACTCATCCACAAAATGAATGGTCGCACCCGAAATCTTAACACCCGACTCAAAAACTGCCCTGTGTACTCTGATTCCATACATCCCTGCCCCGCCAAAACCTGGCAGAAGCGCCGGATGAATATTGATAATCCTGCTTCTAAAAGTTCTGACAAAACTATCGGGAATTTTTTTCAAAAATCCTGCAAGAACTATGAGATTTATGTTTTTTTCAGTAAAAACAGATGCCAGTGCATCATAAGTTAGAAAACCTGGCTTTCCGGTTTCTGCCACGTTAAGAACGGGCACCGAATATTCAGCAGCAACATCAAAAGCTCCGGGGTGTATTTTATCAGATATAACAAAATCAACCCGGATATCTTTACTTTTATCAAATTCATTGAGTAAAGACCTTAAATTTGATCCTGAACCTGATGCAAATACGACAATTTTAAACATCTGGTCAACTTTTAAGTTTATTCAGCTTACGCTTTGACTGATGAATCTGGGCATCAATAACATCCTTATAAAGAATATCATCCGTTTTGGAAGCTGATTTGAGGTATTTACCTGCCAATTCCGAATCCTTCTTCGCGATAGCAACATTTGCGAGTAAAATGTACGATCTTGGAATTAACCACTTTTCATACTTAAAATTACTTTTTAATGTATTCTCTGCGTATTCGGTACAGGCTTCAAATTTATCAAGTTTGAAACTTGCCTCTGCAAGCAGATTATATGTTTCACCCTTCAACTCTGATTCCTCAAGAGTCTCAACAAAACCGGCTAATGAATCAATTACTGTTTTATATTTTCCGTTAGCAAGATTATTTTTCATCATCAACACTTTTTTTCTTTCCAGACTGATGCCCCGTTCGAAAAGATAACTTCCTTTCTCACTTGCATAGACATCATCGGCAATATCTTCATTGCCGTTCGCTGCTAATATCATCTGGCGTTTAAAAAGAGTAGTATCCCCTTCCATTGCATAACAGATGCCAAGCCGGAAGTTTCCGATACCAAGATAATCCAGTTCTCCGGTATTCATCAGGAAATTCTCATAGTGCGCTCTGGCAGCAGCAAAATCATTTCGGAAAAAGTAGATATCACCCAGGAGAAATTTGCTGAATTCGTTCGTTTGCTTAAATTCTGGAATATTTAGGCTTAAAACTTTCTTAAGGGATTTTTCAGCATTCTGAAGTTTGTTTTTTTGAATCTGAACTATCGCATTCTGATAGTGAAACAGAGAATTCCGGGGATAAGACTCAATCAGCTTACCCAATAAAACTGATGCACTGTCATATTCAAGAAGGTAATCTGTATAAACTTTGGCAAGATGAAAACCGGCTTCAGTTTTGTTTTTGCCTTTTTTATATGCGAGCCTGATATTATTAACCCCTTCCTCTTTATCTGCGGATAATCCGGTGAGATTCAGAGCCCAATGAAAAATATCCGGGATGAAGCTGAGAGCATAATTGAACAGACCAATTCCTAAATATGCATCATAAGCAGTCGGTTTGAGTGAGAGTGTCTTCTCAAAAAAGCTGAATGAAGCCTTGCTTGCCCAAAATGCATCAATTGAAGAACCCTGTGCTGTCTCAGACATTGCACGGAACATATAAGCCCAGCCTAGAAGGAGTGTCAGTTCATGATTATTTTTGTCTTTTTCAAGCATTTTCTCAGCTTTTACAACGGAGGATTTAGAAAATTTTTCGAAATGGCTGAGACTGAGGCTGTCTTTATTGCCAAGATAAATCCATAGATAAGTCTGGCTCAGATAATGATCGCCATATGGTTTATCTGAATAGTCCTTTGATATTTGCTTAAAGATCTTCTCGGCTTTCTGAAATTCGAGATTAAAAAGATTTTCACGGCCTCTTTCAATCTGATTCCACATTTGTTCCTGACCATATAAAAACCCGGGCAGTAAAAGGAATAATATCGATAACAAACGAATCATTTTTTCTCGCGCTCCAGCGAATATTTTTGCGCAGCTTTAACGAATTCCCTGAATAGAGGGTGTGCCATTGTTGCTCTGGATTTGAGTTCCGGGTGGAATTGGCAGCCTAAAAACCAGGGATGGTCCGGAATTTCTATAATTTCAACTAATTTGCCGGATGGTGAGAGTCCGCTGAAAACCATTCCGTTCGACTCCAGTTGCTCCCTGTACTGATTATTTACCTCATATCTGTGTCGGTGACGTTCGGAGATTAGTTCTTTTCCATATGCTTCGGAAGCAAGTGTGGATTTCCGAATCTTGCAATCGTACGCACCGAGCCGCATTGTCGCACCTTTGTTTTTTACTTTTTTCTGCTCAGGCATCAGGTCAATTACGCTGAACCTGTTATTTACAAATTCACTGCTATTAGCTTTCTTAATGTTACAAACATTCCTGCTGAATTCAATTACAGCGCATTGTAATCCAAGGCATATACCAAAAAACGGTATCTTATTCTCTCTGGCAAATTTTGTGGCAACTAATTTTCCTTCAATGCCCCTCTCACCAAATCCTCCGGGGACAAGAACTCCGTGCATCCCTTTAAGCAATTTTTCCGGATTATGTTTTTCAAAATCTTCGGCTGAAATATAGACCGGTTCAACTTTCACCTTATTTTCAGCGCCTGCATGCACAAAAGCTTCAGAAATACTCTTATATGCATCTATATATTCCGTGTATTTACCGCAAATAGCAATTTTTACTGAGCCTTCCGGTACCTTAATCTGCTTGACGAAATTACTCCAGACCTGAAGTGAGAGCTTAATATCTGGGAGTTTCAGCCTTTTAAGCACTAAACGATCAAGATTCTGTTCATGCAGTATTATGGGGACTTCATAAATTGTGGAACAATCATAATTTGATATAACAGCATCGGTTTCAACATTGCAGAAAAGAGAAATTTTGGACCTTATCTCCCGGGAAATTTTTTGCTCAGATCGGCAAACAAGAATATTCGGTTGAATTCCAAGCTCTAATAAATTCTTGACGCTATGCTGGGTAGGTTTCGTCTTCATCTCGCCCGCAGATTTAATATATGGCACAAGGGTGACATGAATCATAACATAGTTTTTCTTACCAAGTTCGTGCATTAGCTGCCGCATAGCTTCGATGAAAGGAAGACTCTCGATGTCGCCGACGGTTCCGCCGATTTCGTTGATCACAATATCGTACTTATTCGTCTCGGCAAGTTTTTTCATCCGGCTTTTTATTTCATCAGTAATGTGAGGAATAACCTGGACGGTATCACCAAGATATTCACCTTTCCGCTCACGGTTGATAACATCATAATAAATCTGACCGGTTGTAGTGTTGTTTGCCCGCGACATATTTTCATCGAGAAATCTTTCATAGTGCCCGAGATCGAGATCTGTTTCGGCACCATCATCAGTTACGTACACTTCCCCATGTTGAAATGGATTCATTGTACCCGGGTCAACATTAATATAAGGATCAAATTTCTGTATTGTAACGCTGTAACCTCTCTGCTTGAGAAGCAAGCCGAGGGCGGATGCAGTAATTCCTTTACCAAGTGAGGAAACAACCCCACCGGTTACGAAAATAAATTTGACTTTTTTCTTGAATTCCATGAGATAAAAAAAATATATATTATTGAAAGATAAGAAAATCCTAAGGGATTATCTATTAACGACTTAAGATTTCTCAAATAATTTCAGAGCTATTTATTTTTAAGTAATAACTCATCCAATTTGGGAATGTTAAATTTAATAAAGTAAAACGATACCCAATATTTAATTTTGATAATTTTTTAAGTTTTTTTAGAATTTAAATTATATAAACAGAGCGTTCGAATCGCTATGTTAAATATCTACTAAAATGAAGACCAACTATAACTATCTGTGACTCTTATAAAAAATAGCGATATTTGAACAATTAATTCGAAAATTTCTGACGGCACTAAATGTGGACTAAGTTTAATTCATTTATGAAAACCACTGTTTTCGGTGGTTTCCTTATCGTACTTCCGCTAATCATAATGGTATTTGTACTCCAATGGTTTTATAATTTTGTTCTGAATGCAATTGCTCCGGTAACAAATGTTCTTATAGACACTGCCAGAATAAGCCATATTGTTGCATCAATTATTGCGATTGCAATTATTCTCGTTATTTTCTTTCTTGTTGGATTAGCTGTTCAGACGAATCTGGGGAGATACATTTTTCAGACTATTGAGGAGCGCGGGTTAAAAAAAGTCAAATTGTACAAGATCATAAAGGAAACTGTAATACAGCTCTTTGGTGGCGAAAAATTAATATTCCGATCGGTCGCACTCGTAAAACTATTTGAATCGGATACTCTTCTGACAGGTTTTATTACTGACGAAACGGTGCCTGGAATAACCACCGTTTTCGTGCCTTCCGGTCCCGCACCAACAGGCGGTTTTGTTTATCATGTACCAAGCAGAAATGTTTATAAACTGGACTATCCCCCGGAACAGGCGATGAGAACAATTTTCAGCCTTGGAGCAGGATCGAGGGAATTATTCCAATCTCTGAATAAAAAATCACCTGAACTCTATGAACAATTAATCAAAAAAATGAGTGAAGGTAATTAATTTCTGCTCAGACGGGAAACAATAATAATTGCTATAAATGCCGCAATAAAGGATACAAATCTGGCTGATATTATTGCATTCAGATAATCAATATCATGCCAGATAATTGTTGTGAGAAATCCTGTCAACATTCCTGCCAGTGCTCCATTGGCTGTCATTTTTTTCCACTTCAATCTTAGAAGGATAATTGGTCCAAAGGAAGCACCAAGACCGCTCCATGCATAGGAAACAAGTGCAAAGATCAATTCCTGAGATGTGATTGCAATAAGGAATGCTGCAACCCCGGTAAAGAGAGTACTTAACCTGCTCATAAGAAGAAGCTTTTTCTGAGTCACTTCCCTGCTGAGTATTTTATGATATATATCCTCGATAATTGTTGATGAGACGACAAGGAGCTGACTGTCCGCTGTGGACATCATCGCCGCGATAGCTGCAGAGATAAAAACGCCTGCAATCCAGGAAGGCAGTATGGAATTTGCCATAAATGGCATAACCTGCTCGGGATCTGAAAAATATCCGTGCCCGTACATCGCCATTCCGGCTAAGCCGAGTAAAATTGCTCCGCTGAAAGCTGGAATAGCCCACCAAATTGCAATTTTTCTACCAATCCTGATATTTTCCGGATCATTAATTGACATAAATCTCGTTAGCAGATGAGGCTGCCCCATATAACCAAGTCCCCAACTCAGTCCTCCAATAATGAGAGCAACGGCGGCCATACCTTCTGCTCCTCCGGTGAGTGAGCTTAAATTAGCAGATTCTTCACCAATAGCAGAAAACAGAGAAATACCCCGGGAATTAAGTTCAACTATTGCAACAATAGGAAGAACAACTAAAGCCCCAACCATTAACAATCCCTGGATAAAGTCTGTGATCGCAACTGCCAGAAATCCTCCTAGCATAGTATAAATTACAATTACCGCGCCCCGATTATCATTCCAGAAGATGCAGGAATTCCAAATGTAACTTCTAAAACTTTACCCGCTCCGTTGAATTGAGCAGCCAGATAAAAAGTAAAGAAGAAAAGAATAATGACACTCGACGCTAACCTTAGAAGAGTTTCATTTTCAGGGAAGGATTTTGCGACAAAATCGCTGATGGTGATTGATCCACTGCGCTCTGTCTTCTCTCTCAGATCTTTTCCGATAAACGACCAGTAAAAAATAATGCCAAGGACACAACCTAAGGCTGTCCAAACTTCAATCAGTCCTGATGCCATTGCAGCGCCGGGTAAGCCTAGAATCAACCATGCTGATTCTCCAGATGCCCGCTCTGAAAAGGCTACTATCCACGGATTAAGTTTTCTTCCAGCCAGGAAATAATCAGAATGATCCTTGTTCCGCCTGTACGTAAAGACTCCAACTACCAGAACAAGAAACAGATAGAATAAAAAGCCAAGAAAAGTATAGTCCATAATTAAAACTCCGGTTGACTTCGAAAAAAGGAATCTGGCTACGATAATAATAAAATTTGCAGAAAAAGAAGAAGCTGAAAAATCTAAATTCAAAAAAAATTGAATTTCAAAACGCTTTGTGAATTCAGCTTATTTCAAGAATGATAAATAAAAAAAGACAATCGTGAAGTATATTAATTGCTTGGCGGGAATTATCCCACGGTTTCAATATTTTCAATATTCACAGTTGGCAAAATATCCTTATTTTTACACTAAATTAGTTTCAGGGAAAATGAACAAAACCATAATTACAATACTATTTCTGCTTGTCCTGACCGCAGGGATAAAAAACGCTCAACCAGTTATCAGCAATGTATATGCCGGTTTTGGAGCAGGTACTATATCTTCTAATTCGCCGCAATTGGGCAGCATTTCTGTTAAAGTTGGCTTGGAAAGTGCGCCGGTTTTTGGGAACGATTTTCGCATCGGAGTATCTTATCTTTGGGCACGGAAACCAGAATTTTTCTTTCCGGATCGGAGAGAGGGCATTAATTATCCTTACATCTGGTCTGTTTCAGTTTATGGTTTAATATATCAGGAATTATCTGAAACTTTCAGACTTGAAGAATTCGGGGGTGTGGTTTTAGTAAAAGACCGGATATTCACAGATTCAGATGAAATAGCATTTGGCATCACTTTTGGTATGAATCTGGTTATTGATATCAACAGCAATTCCAGGAATAACTTAATATTTGGGCTCAGTTTTGAAAACGGAGCAACATATTCAAACACATCGCCCGGGTTTGCCCAATTATCATTTTTTCTCCGGAAACATTTCTGATTTAGGCTGCCGGCTCGTAATCGATGACATTATCCCTGATCTCTTTAACAAATTCTGATATCTGATCCAGTATTTTTTCCGGTGATACGTGTCTGTTCTTCAACTCCAGCCTGAGCGATTCTTTCTCCTGCCGAAAGTTAACATCATAGGGATGTTTCCGGGAAATATATTCTATCATCTGTGCAAATTTGTGCCGATAAAAATTCTCGTTCTCCCCTTTCGGTAATATCAGAGATGTTTTGTCTCTTAGAATAACAACTCTCTCAAACAGAGCATGTGAAGCGTAAAAACGTAAGACTGCCATCAATGACAAACGCTCGACAAGGATAGGAAATTTTCCAAAACGATCTGCCATCTCTTCTTTTATTTCGTCTATCTCTTCAAATTCCTTAATAGAGAATAAAGCGCTATAATAACTGAGTCTGTCAGCCTGGTCAGGCATATAGTCCTTTGGAATTCCAATCTCAAAGTACGAATCCAATTTAGGCTCCGTTCTTGATTTTGGAAGCGGAAGATCTTTAAATATTTCCCTGAATTCAGTGTTTTTGAGCTCTTCAACAGCTTCGTCAACCATTTTGAGATAGAGATCGAAACCGACAGTATCAATAACTCCGCTCTGCTCAGTACCGAGGAGATTTCCAGCTCCCCTGATCTCAAGATCGCGCATTGAAATTGAAAAACCCTCACCAAGATCTGTATATTCTTCTATAGCCTGCAATCTCCTGACAGCCTTTTTAGTTATTGCTTCGAGAGAAGGGACGATCAGATAGGCATACGCCTGCCTGTCGCTTCTGCCCACTCTGCCCCTTAGCTGGTGAAGTTCTGCAAGACCAAACCGGTCAGCTCTGTTGATAATAATCGTGTTTGCATTTGGGATATCGAGCCCGGATTCAATTATTTTTGTAGATATCAGGACGTGATATTTCTTACTCATAAATCCGTGAATCACATTTTCAAGTTCTATTGGCTTCATTTGTCCGTGCGCAATTCCAATATTTATTTCGGGAATATGCCTTTTCAGGTAAGATGATATTTTCTCAATTGACTGAACCCTGTCATGGACAAAATATATCTGTCCGCGCCGTTTAACTTCATCGAGAATCCATTCCCTGATTTTCATAATATCGAAAATCTCAACTTTTGTGTATATCGGCTGACGGTTTGGAGGAGGAGTAGCAATAATCGAGAGATCTCTTGCGCCTAAAAGTGATAGATTAAGTGTCCTTGGAATTGGAGTTGCTGTAAGAGTAAGTGTATCAACCGTAGATTTAAGCTGTCTCAGTTTCTCCTTAGCCATTACCCCGAATCGCTGCTCTTCATCAATAATCAATAATCCGAGATCCTTAAACTCAACATCTTTTGAAAGGACCCTGTGAGTTCCGATTATTATATCAAGTTTCCCTTCTTTGAGGTCTTCAACTATCTTTTTCTGTTCTCCTTTGCTTTGAAAACGGGATATAACGGCAACCTTGACCGGAAATTGAGACATTCTATCGTTAAAGGTATTAAAATGCTGCTCGGCTAAGATAGTTGTCGGCACAAGCACACATACCTGCTTATTATCACTGACGGCCTTAAATGCTGCACGAACTGCAATCTCTGTCTTTCCAAAACCCACATCGCCGCAGACAAGGCGGTCCATTGGATTCCGGGACTCCATATCCTGTTTAACTTCCTCAGTGACTTTGGACTGATCCGGCGTATCCTCATAAAAAAAGGATGCTTCAAGTTCCTTTTGCCAAATCGTATCCATGCCAAATGAAAATCCTTTTGAAGCCTTTCTTGCAGCATATAATGTGATTAATTCCTTGGCGGCTTCTGCAATCCTCGCTTTGACTTTCTTCTTGGTGTTTTTCCATTCCTTGCTTCCCAGAACTGAAAGGACTGGGACAGAACCTTCCTTCGGAGAGAACTTTTTAACCAGTGAGAGATAGTTAAGATTCACATAGACTATGCCGCCCTCGGCGTAGAGTATTTTAATGCTCTCCTGCTCAATATTCCCGATTTTGATTACATGCAGTCCGGCATACTGTCCTATTCCAAAATTTTCATGAACAACATAATCGCCATGTTTTAAGGATGCAAAATCTTTGTACCTCGATTTTTTGATGTTCCTTTTGGATGAAATGCGGGTTCGGTAAGGTTTATTGAAAATTTCATAATCAGAAAGGACCATTATCTTCGGGTCACTTACAAAAAAGCCTTTCCGAATCGGAAGTTCGGAAATTCGGATTTTTCCGGTGTCAATAAGGTCGCGCAATTCTGTATTATAATCGGACAATAATTCTTCCAATCTGTGACTCTGAATATCATTCTCGGTCGTCAGATATATCACAAAACCACGCGAAGTATAATCTCTTAAAGTATTAAACAAAAATTCGAAATTTGAATTTATTGATGGGGAAGAGTGCAATTCCAAAGAAAAACATTCATTCCGGGATACTAATTCGGTTTCGATGATCCATCTTGATCCGGCTTCAAAAAGATCATCAAGTCTCTTCGGATCTGTTTTTACATTGTAAGTATTTGCCTCAGTTTCTTCCGGCTTCAAGTCCTCAAATATTTCGGATATCAGTTCCGAGTCAAGATCTGCAAAACTGACTTTTAAATTGCTTGTCTTCCCGTGCGCCTTTTGGAATTCTATCAGATCGAATTCCGCAAGAAATGTCACAGGATCATTAAAATAATCGAATATCGTGCTCTTAAGATCCCCTCCGGAACTCATTGACGAGGCTAAGGTAACATTCTCAATCACAACAAGTGAACGCTGTGTTTCGGCTTCAAAGTACCTTATTGATTCAAGCAGGTCACCATCAAATTCAAGCCGTACCGGTGATTTTTCGCTGTAAGACCAAAAATCAATGATTGATCCTCTCACTGCAAATTCTCCGGGATTTTCAACGTATTTTTCCCTTTTGAATCCCAGTTCAACAAGATATTGAATCAACTCGTCATAATTCATTTCAGAGCCGGCAACAAGAGTATCAGTATTTTTCTGCAGATCAGTTGGGGAAGGCAGATTAATAAGAAGCAATTCATATGGCACAAGCACTATTTTGTTCTCAATACCTGCAATAGCGGTCAATTTCTCCTGAAGAAGTTCATTTGATAATTCATTGATTGCAACTGTTCTGCTTCCCAAACCCATCATATAAAGTTCTACATTTAATTCATTTACGTTTTGCACCGAATCAAGCAGAACGATTATCTCTTTTTCAATTTTGGAAAGACCGCTGATAAAAAAAGATTTGGAGGAGCCAGGGAATTTCGAAACTAAAAGCTTCTGATTTTTTCCTAATCTTGATATCTCACCGGTGAGTTGTTTGAATTGCTGTATATTAAAAATTTCCTGAATAAGATGATGAGCAGACATGAGAGAATAAAAATCCTTGAACTTAAATTTTGGGAATTGACGGCGGAATTAACCGGGGATCATTAATTTTAATTTGTAAATTTACTATGTTTAAACAATATAAATAAATAATGCAGTTCAATTTAAAGTTCTAAAATGCATGTTTAAGTCTATTATCTTTAATATGCTTACCGGAATATGCTCTGCCGGTTAATCACTATCCGGAGGATAAATGCATCGTAAAAACATCGCCAAATATGAATTACCCGCACACGAATTAAAACTCACATGCCATTTGGATGAGTTTGATTTCGAGGACACATCCAAGATATTACCGTTACAGGGAATCGTTGGTCAGGAAAGGGCTCTGAAAGCACTCAAACTTGGAATTGAACTTGAAAGTAAAGGATATAATATTTTTGTTACCGGACTTTCCGGCACAGGTAAAGCTACAACAATAAAAACCCTTCTGGATGCCATCAAGCCCATGGCGGGTTCCCTGCTGGATTACGTTTATGTTAATAATTTTGATGATTTGGACAGACCTTTGCTCTTAACTTTTCCGGCAGGCACAGGGGTAAAATTTAAAGACGAATTTGAAAAATCTATTGATTTTATAGTAAGCCAGATACCTGTTGTGCTCAATTCTGAGGCTGTGACAAAAAAAAGGGAAAAACTTCTCAATAATCATAACAGACAGCAGGAAAAACTTAAGGAAGATTTACAGAAAAACCTTCTTTCGAATAATTTTCAGCTTGGCAGAGTTACAATGGGAGAAATTTCGCGACCCGAAATAATGCCGGTAATAAATAATGAACCTGTTATGCTTCAGCAGCTTTCAGAATTGGTTCAAAAGAAAAAAATATCCAAAGGTGAAGTAAAAAAAATCGAGAAAAAATATCTCGAAATGCAGGAGAAATTGGAATTTGTTTTTAAAAAATCTTTTGAACTAACCCGCGAATATCAGAATGAATTATCAACACTTGAGCAAAAAGCAGCTCAGGACCTGTTGGGTGTAACATTCGACAGACTTGCTGAAAAATTCGAGAGTGAAAAAGTAATAGCGTTCATTGAGAAAACCGGAACAACAATTCTTTCAAACCTCAATCTCTTCAAACCTCAGAGCGGCGGAACAGAAAAAGGTGAAAATGAATCTCCGGATTTGCAGATATTCAAAGTCAACCTTTTATTAGATAATTCAAATAACAAAGACCGTCCGATAATAATTGAAACATCTCCAAATTTTTCAAATCTTTTCGGTTCAATCGACAAATACTCTGATGGTAAAGGAGGCTGGTACGCAGATTTTACGCAGATAAAATCCGGATCTATCCTGAGGGCAAACGGCGGTTATCTTGTATTAAACGCTAAAGATGCTTTTTCTGAACCTGGTGTCTGGAAAACACTCCAAAGAGTTATGCTGCATGGAGTTCTCGAAATACAGGATTTTCCCGGTACTTTTCAGAGCGGACAAATCACACTTAAGCCTGAACCAATTGAAATTAACACAAAAATAATAATGATTGGCAGCAATAAGATATACTCATTGCTCTCAGAATATGAGGATGATTTCAACAAGCTTTTTAAGGTCAAAGCTGATTTTGACTATGAAATCAAACGCTCGGAAAAATCAATTATGGAATATGCCGGAATAATTAAAAAATTGATCAAATCTGAGAAATTGATGGAATTTGACAGATCCGCAATAGCCAGAATAATAGACTATGGAGCGAGGTTTGCCGGAGATCAGAATAAGTTGACAACAAGATTTGCACATATAGCTGATCTTGTGAGGGAATCGAATTTTTGGGCAACAGATGATGGTGTAAGTATAGTAAGCGGATTCCACGTTGATAAAGCACAGAAAGCTGCAGCCGAAAGACATGCTTTATATGATGATAAAATTAAAGAAATGATTAGCGAAGGCACAATGCTAATAGCAACTGATGGCATTCGGGTAGGTCAGATAAATGGACTTGCTGTTTATGAGAGCGGAGCTTTCTCATTTGGAAAACCAGCAAGAATTACAGCTTCAGTTGGCATTGGTCAGGGCGATATTGTTAATGTTGAAAGAGAAGCGGGTTTGAGCGGGCAGTCACATGATAAAGCAGTAATGATTATAAGTGGTTATTTTAGAGAAAAATTCGGCAGAAATATTCCTCTTTCCATAAATGCCAATCTGGTATTTGAACAGGGATATGGTATGATTGATGGAGACAGCGCATCAATCACCGAAATTTGTGCACTCTTATCAGCAATATCCGGAATCGGGATAAGACAGTCTCTTGCTATTACAGGTTCTGTAAATCAGAAAGGTGATATTCAGCCAATTGGCGGCGTAAATGAAAAAATTGAGGGATTCTTTGAGATTTGCAGACAAAAGGGATTAAATGGTGAACAAGGTGTCATAATCCCGGAACTGAATCGCAGAAACCTTATGCTCAGTGACAATGTGATAGAAGCAGTTGCCGAAAAGAAATTCCATATTTATGCAATCTCCTCTGTTGATCAGGCTGTAGAATTACTGATGGGAAAAGAGGCAGGAATTCCAGGCAATAGTGGGAAATACCCTGAGGGAAGCGTCTATTATTGTGTCGAAAAAGAATTAAAAAGAATGTATGAGAATTCAGGAACTAAAAACATTACGAAACCAAAATCACGGAAAACAAAGTGAAAACAAATTTTGCAAAAACAAAGATTCTTGTTACCCTCGGTCCATCAACAGATAAGCCTGATATTTTCGAAAAGATACTTGAAGCAGGAGTAGATGCTATCCGTTTGAATTTTTCTCATGGAAATTTCGAATATTTCGAAAACTTATTCCGAATGATTAAAGAATTTAATTCAAAAAGAGAAAATGTTATTACAACTCTTGTTGACCTGCAAGGGCCTAAAATACGGATTGGTGATATTGAGAATGGGAAACTTGAAATTAAGAAAGGGGAGATTCTCGAAATATCGACTGATGACTTTTTAGGTTCGAATAACAGGGTCTCAACATCCTATAAACTGTTAACAAAAGATGCCAAACCGGGCGATACTATCCTTATTGATGACGGACTGCTGCGTTTCACAATAGATTCGATAAAAGGCAGTTCCTGCTTCTGTCTGACTGAGAACGGCGGTGAACTGAAATCCAGGAAAGGTATGAATATGCCTGGAATGGTTCTATCCACACCGGCATTGACGGAAAAAGATAAGGCGAACATCGATTTTGCACTTCAATTCGATATTGATTATATCGCACTTTCGTTTGTCAGAAATGCCGGAGATATCCTTGATCTTCGAAATCACCTTAAGTCAAAGGGATTCACCAAACAAATTATTGCAAAAATTGAAAAACCGGAAGCAGTGAATAATTTTGATGATATCCTTGCTGTTTCTGACGGTATAATGGTTGCCCGCGGTGACCTCGGGGTTGAAATGCGGGAGCATGAAGTCCCTGTAATTCAGAAAAAAATAATCAAAAAATGTAATTCAATCGGAAAACCGGTTATTACAGCGACACAGATGCTTGAATCAATGATCCACAATCCGGTACCAACGCGGGCAGAGGCATCCGATGTCGCAAATGCTGTTTGGGACGGAACTGACGTTGTTATGCTCAGCGGTGAAACTTCTGTTGGGAAATTTCCTATTGAAACTGTTCGTGTTATGAACAATATTCTTCTCAGTGCAGAAAGCGAACAGATATTCAGCGCCAAAGTTGAATTCAACCATCCCGATTCATTCATGGATAATCTGTTTGATGCTGCCGGAAGAGGCGTTGTGGATATCGCCAATCAAATCGGGACTTCAATAATTGCTGTCTTTACAAAACAGGGGCGGGGTGCCAAATTAATCTCTAAATATAAGCCGCTTGCTCTCATTGCTGCATTTTCGAAAGATATCAATGTTTTGAAAATGCTAAATCTTTATCGGGGTGTAATTCCATTTTATATCGATTGTTTTGATGATGAACAAAAAGCAGTTGATGAAGCAATCTTAAAACTGAGAAAAACAAAGCTAATCACCAACGAAGAAATTGTTTTATTTACTGCCGGTTCGCCTGTGTCGGATGGTGGAAACAGGAACTGGTTCAGATTCCATAAAGTAAAGAAGGCTTAATTCAATGCAGAATATCCGTGAGGGATATAAAGAAGCACGCTGGTGGAAGACTCATGCTACAGGTAAACTTCTTTGCACACTTTGCCCAAGATATTGTACTATCGGTGAAGGACAAAAGGGATTCTGTTATATAAGGCAGAATTCAGGCGGCAGATTATATTCAACAGGATATGGAAGACCCAGCGGCTTTGCTCTTGATCCGATTGAAAAAAAACCATTGAATCATTTTTTACCCGGCAGTAATGTGCTTAGTTTCGGAACTGCAGGATGTAACCTTGGCTGCAAATTCTGCCAGAACTGGACTTTATCAAAAGCATCTGATACTTTGCGGTTCTCCAGATACTACTCACCTGACCAGGTTGTAAATCTTGCAATTGATAATGATGCGCCTTCAATTGCATATACCTATAACGATCCTACAATATTCGGCGAATATGTAATTGATATTTCTCAGTTCGCGAGAGATCGGGGGATTAAAAATGTGATGGTAACTGCGGGTTATATTAACGAAACAGCAAGGAAAGATGTTTACAAATATATTGATGCTGCAAATGTTGATCTTAAATCGTTTTCCGAGGCTTTTTATCATAAACTCACTTTTTCACACCTGCAAAACGTACTTGAAACACTTCTCTGGATCAAACATGAGACAAATATTTGGCTCGAAATAACCACCTTGCTTATTCCTGGAGAAAATGATTCCGCAAGAGAAATTGATGATCTCACTCAATGGATATTTTCAAAACTGGGACCAGATGTTCCTTTGCATTTTACTGCATTTCATCCTGATTTCAAAATGCGGAATAAATCCTCCACCCCTCAGTCAACAATGTTGAACGCTTACTCGATAGGGAAATCCAATGGATTAAATTATGTTTATCTTGGGAACTGTTTCCTGCCAGGTAAGCACGATACCTGCTGCCCTTCATGTGGTAAGCCTGTCATTCAGAGGCGAAACTATTCTACTGATCAAAGTGGTCTTATAAATGATTCCTGTGCAGAATGTGGCAAGGTTATTCCCGGCATCTTCTCATAATTAATGAATTGCCGGCTGAGCAAGTTTCAATTTAATTAAATTATTAAATTTCAGAAGCATTGATAGCTGATTATGAGCCAAAAAAAGCATAAAATCCCCCGGAATGTAATTGCTCTGGGAATCGTAAGTCTTTTCACCGATATTTCAACAGAAATGATTTATCCATTACTACCGCTCTTTATCTCGACTCTCGGCTCCGGAGCTGTTATGTTAGGGATTATTGAAGGACTTGCAGAAACTACTGCTTCAATGCTGAAACTGGCAAGCGGAGTAATTTCCGATAAAGTTGGTAAGAGAAAATTTCTTGTTGTAGCCGGTTATGCAATATCTTCAATTATCCGGCCATTTACAGGTATAGTCTCAGCCGCCTGGCAAATAGTTCTGATCCGCACAACTGACAGAATTGGCAAGGGAATTCGTACTTCGCCAAGAGATGCCCTCATCGCCTCTTCAGTGGATGAAAGTATTCGCGGAAAAGCTTACGGTTTTCATAGGTCTATGGATCATCTTGGAGCTACGTTAGGACCGTTGGTAAGTATTTTGATCGTAACTATACTGATATTCTGGTTCGACTTGATTGATATTTCCTCATTACTTAGAACTGTTTTTATAATTTCACTTTTACCGGGACTTTTGGCAGTTCTGACACTCATATTTTTTGTTCAGGATAAAACAGATGGTATCAAAAAAGGTGGAAGTTTTTCACTTTCGTATAAAAATTTTGATGCAAATTTTTGGAGATACCTTCTCTCTATTACCATATTTACGCTCGGAAATTCCTCAGATGCTTTTATGCTTTTCCGTATTCAGGAATCATTTCAGCAAAGTGGGGTTCTGCTTTCAATTGTTTCCGGTATTCCGCTTATAGAATCCATGATGCAGAAACTCGGAGATACAGGCACGCAGACAGGTTTTTTAAGTATCCTCTTCCTGCCGTTTATATGGTCTTTTTTCCATATTGTCAAAGTTATTTTCTCCACTCCGTTCGGCGCTCTCTCAGATCGGATCGGGAGAAAAAAAGTAATAAATATTGGCTGGGGAATATACGTATTCGTTTATATCGGTTTTGCATTTCTTGATATTCTTCCAGGCAGTATGCAAATTCTTGGATCTTTTATTCTTTTTACGATATATGCCATGTATTATGCTTTCACGGAGGGAGCTGAAAAAGCATTCGTTGCAGATATCGTCAGTCCTGAACTTAGAGGCAGTGCATTTGGACTTTATAATTTTTCAATTGGAATAGCAGCGTTACCGGCAAGTATAATTTTCGGATTTGTTTACTATGAGCTTGGAGGAACCACGGCATTTGGAATAGGAGCAGGAATTGCGGTGATCGCTATGATCGCATTAAATTTTTTGGTAAAGGAAGATTAACGATAAAGAAAACTCCGGGCTGAGATTAATCGACCCGGAGTTTTTTTCATTATCCGATAAATAGTTTCGCACCTGGTCCGATTGGAAAACCAAGCAGTAACCAGATCACCAGCAGAATTGTCCACGAGACTAGAAACAAAATTGAAAATGGAAGCATTGTTGAAATTATCGTCCCGATACCGGCTTCTTTATCATATCTCTGGAAAAATGCTACAATAAGAGCAAAATATGACATCATCGGCGCGATTATATTTGTCACACTATCTCCGATACGATAAACAAGCTGAGTGAATTCTGGAGAGTAGCCGAGAAGCATAAACATCGGCACAAAAACCGGCGCCATAATCGCCCATTTGGCGGAGGCGCTTCCCATAATCAAATTGACAAGCGCTGTGATGAAAATAAAAGAAATCATCAATGGAATTGTGCCTAAACCTGAAGATTTAAGCACTTCCGCACCTTCGATTGCAAAAATCAAACCAATATTAGTCCAATTAAAATATGCTACAAATTGAGAAGCAAAGAAAACAAGGACAATATAAACACTAAGAGTTTCCATCGATTTTGCCATTCCTCTGATAACATCTTTTTCATTTCTGACTGTACCGGCTCCAAGTCCATAAGCTATTCCTGTAATAGCACCCCCTAAAAAGATTAGCGAGACAATTCCCGACATAAATGGAGATCGTAATAAATCACCAGTCAAGGGATCGCGAAGAAAACCATTCGCGGGAACAGTACCGGCAAGCAGAATCAGCGCCAAAGCCCCGGATGCAATCGAAGCAAATTTGAGCCCTCTTTTTTCCTCCGGACTAACTTTATCAATTTCAACTGCTCTCTCAGAACCCTTATAATCTCCAAGCCTCGGGATAACGAATTTTTCACTGAACCATGTTCCTACTATCGCAAGGAAGAATGTAGAAACTGCCATGAAATAATAATTAGCAGCAGGATTAACTATATATTCTGGGTCTATTATTCTTGCCGCCTCTTCTGTTAATCCTGCCAGCAGGGGATCAATTGTTCCTAAAAGAAGATTGGCACTATATCCGGCAGATACTGCTGCAAATGAAATTGCAAGTCCGGCAATTGGGTTTCTGCCAACCGAGAGAAAAATGATGGCAGAGAGAGGAACCAGAAGCACATAACCAACTTCACTGGCAGTATTTGAGAGAATACCCGACATAACGATTACGAAAGTAAGTAATTTTTTAGGGGCAGATACAACCATCATTTTAATTGCAGCCGATATAAGCCCTGAACCTTCAGCAATGCCAATGCCTAGCAGAGACACGAGTACGGTTCCAAGGGGAGCAAAACTTGTAAAATTACTAACCATATTTGTCATTATTCTATGGAGCCCATCAACAGAAAAAAGATTTACTATTGTGACCGAACTCTTTGTACCTGGATGAATGACCGAAAAGTCAAATAAACTTAGTATGCCTGAGAGAATTACTACTCCTACCGAAAGCATAAAAAACAGCATTGCGGGATCAGGAAGTTTGTTTCCAATCCGTTCGATAGTCTTCAAGAATTTTAAAGGGAATCCGCTTTGTTTATTCATAATAATCCTTTCCTTTCTGTTTAAATAATCATTGCAGTTTTCGCAGCCTGGAAATAGGAGCTTTTCTACCTCTATCTCACTTCATCATTTATAGATTAAGTGCATTTGATAATCCAGGATTCAGTTACTCCTCTTTTTACATAACAGGAAAATCTTCCGGAAAGTTTTCTGGTATTCTTTTTTGAGTTAAATTTATACGTTATATCCTGAAGAATTATTTTGTTGTTTCTCAGGGTTATTTTTCTATCAGCAAAGAGGTATTATGTTGCTTAAGAATTATATGTTGGCAGACCGCGAAACTGGGGCGATAATTGCTGACTTCAAAAAAGAACTGAATGCCTTAAGGATTGAAGAAATAATGACAGATTATTTCTTCAAGATGAGCGAAGCTTTGATGAGAACAGATTTTTATAATACGATTGGCAGCCAAACGCTCAAGACGATTAATCTGCCGAGAGATTCTGAGGGTAAGTATTATGTAAAGACAGGGATCAGCACATTAGAGATCCCCGCAAATTTCGAAAAAATATTCGTTAATACCGCCCGGATCTGGCAGGGATTATCTGAGGTAACCGGACAACTGGGGCTTGACAATTATTTTCCTGAATATACCGCCCATCTTCTTGAATGGATTAATCATGTAAAAGCCCGAACAGCCGAACAAACCAGCTCGATTCTTGATAATTGCGATATTCTTTATGAAAATTACAAAGCAAGGGTTGCAAATCTTGCAAAAGAGTCTGTTGAACCTCAATATAATTTTATTGGATTAATCCCGGAATTATTTGCGTTCACATGCAGATTGATCTCTCTTCCGGGAATAAAGCCGGAATTTAAAGCGGAACTTTCGATGGCGCTTATTTACCTGACATCTCCGGTTGATTTTATTCCTGAAAATATCGTACATCATCCGATTGCTGTCACAGATGACCTAATTGTAATGCTTCATGTAATAAAAAAAGGGATTCTTACTGAATATCTTGAACCTGATGTAATTGCCAGGCATTGGAGAGGTGAAACCGGATTTTTCTTACATTTCGATAATCTCATTCTGAGTGTTGAGGAAATTTTTGGTAAAAACTTTTTAAGTATTTTCAGCAATAAACATATCTTTGAAGATTAATTTCATGAGAAGTGTATCTCTTTGGTCTGTATCAATATTTTAATTTTCAGTAAATTGTTATATTTAATACCATTAATGTATTTGGGAAAAGATAATGTGTGCTAATAAATATTTTTCGAAACCTGATATTCGAATATTTTTTTTATTTCTGTCGTTAACAGCATTTGTTGCAGGATGTAATCCTGCTGATACTGATGATATTCAGGATCAGCTCGAAATAAGAAAACTCACTAACAGCCTGATTGGAATAAAAGATGCAGCTTACATTGGTGATGGCGGAAAAATTATCTATATAGAGGACATAAACGGCACATCGAATTCAATTAATATAATTGATGCCGACGGACTTAACCAAACAAGGATTGTGACTGGAAAGATACTTTCCAACCTCTGTGTTTCAAGAGACAGCAAAAGTATTCTGTTCAAGGAAACAACAACATCCTCCAGCGGCAGTTCGGTTAAGTTATTTATGTACAATATTGAAACAACTGTTCAAACCGACATTACCGATTCAATAACCACAGGCATCAATTATTCCGATTTGACACCGACCGGAATTTCTCCCGATAATAATAATATAGTTTTCGATGTAACATCTAATTCAGGTGGATTTTTCTCAAATACGGTTTATGTTTATAATTTCCCGGATGACAGTTCTTTTGCTGTTACTCCCGGTATGGATTTATTTTCGGGAGGATTTTCCCCAGATGGCTATAAGATTCTGTTGGTTGGTTTTGCTGGCGACAGTAATGCAGGAATATTTACAATAGGAACAGACGGGACTCAGTTCACAACTTTACAGAATGGACTTGAAATTGTCAGGGTTACCGGGTACTCTCCGCAGGGCTATAGAATAATGTTTTCTGCATCGGTTACAGATTCTTTATCCGGGAATGAGTATGAACAAATTTTTTCGATGGCATCAGACGGATCGAACAAAAAACAACTCACATCAAGCGCATATGATAATTCTCCTGCCGCATTCTCCAATTCAGGTGGGCAGATATTATACTCATCCAACCGCGACAGTTCAAGAGCCGGCAACACAAATATTTATATGTCAGAATCTGACGGAAATTTTGAGAGGCTGCTCATCAATTATAGGGGCAGGGATATCGCACTGGAATTCTCACCAACGAATAATCAGATTATGTTTTTATCCGATGATTCCGGTATAATAAATCTCTACGTGAAGAATAATCTTAAGCCGATCCCTGAATAGTACAGCTTTTTAATAAGATTCCAGCAGCCTTAAATATTTTTAAGCGAATCCTCGATTTTCTTCGCTAACTCTACAACACCGATTCTCTCAAGTGTGAGTTTTGAAGACTTTACAATTATAAGAGGTGTATCTCCGCCGTTGTTCAGGTTCCGCAGTAAATTAAAACTTAATCGGTACCGGTCGTTCTGCACAGGGATATATTCTTTAAAAGTTTCAATCAAACTATAGACTTTACTTTCATCAGAATTCTCTGAAAATTTCTTAACTTCTGGAGGTGGTAAAGTTGTCATATCTAAACCAATAATTTTTGAATGCAAATTTTTATTGAGTAAATTTAAGGCTTATTATTAAATAATTAAAATAGTGAACGGTACTGTCAGAAAAATTCTCATTATTCGTTTAAGTTCCCTCGGAGATGTTTTACTTACAACACCTATTATCGGATATTTATCTGATCGTTACAGCTCACCTGAAATCCACTACCTCGTCAAGTCACAATTCGCCGATGCCATAAAATTTCATCCGGCTCTCAACAAATTAATAATATTTGATAAAAATGATGTCGTTCAATTAAAAAAAGAGATAGCATTTGAGAAATATGATTTTATAATCGATTTGCAAAATAATCTAAGGACACGCAGACTGACCAGAGGCATTCAAACAAAAATTTTCCGTTTCAAAAAAAGACATCTGAAAAAATTCCTTTTAGTGCATCTTAAAATTAATTTTCTTAAGTCCAAAAATTCCATTACGGAGTTGTATGCTGAAACAATCGGAGCAGCGAAGGATATTATTAATTATCCTGCACGGATATATTTACCTGAAGGGAAATTATCACCGAAAATTCAGCGGAGAATTGGTCTCTGTCCCGGAGCACAGCATTTTACTAAAAGATGGCCTGAAAAGAATTTCAGCCGACTGAGCACATTACTATTAAACGCAGGCTTCTCAGTATCCTTTCTCGGAGGGAAAAGTGACATTCCCATTATCCGTGAATTAACCGGAAGGATACGCGGCACAATTGATGCTTCGACTGAGAATAATTTCATTGAACTTTGCCGAAATATGATTGAATGTGAAGTTGTTGTAACTAATGACAGCGGACTAATGCATACCGCAGCCGCTCTTGGAATACCGGTGCTTGCAATTTTTGGCTCGACTGTAAGAGAATTCGGTTTCTTTCCGTTTAATATCAGATCTGAGATTATTGAGAACAACAAACTTACCTGTCGTCCTTGTTCCCACATAGGGAGAAAATCCTGCCCGAAAAAGCATTTTAATTGTATGGAAGAATTATCGGCTGATTTAGTATTTTACCGCTTTGAAAATTTTTACAATTCACTATGATCTTTCTATTAAGACTATTTTACAGTAATGTTTTCCTACCAATCTTTTCTGCTGTGCTGCGCATAGCTGGTTTATTCAATTCGAAGATAAAGGAAGGGCTCAGGGACCGCAGGAAATTATTCGAAAATCTGGTGATTGAATTACAGGGAATTGACAAGAGAAAAAAAATGATCTGGTTCCATTCTTCTTCACTCGGAGAATTTGAACAGGCAAAACCAATCCTCGAACAATTAAAAATCGAGCGATCTGTAAACGTACTGGTAACTTTTTTTTCTCCGTCAGGTTATAAGAACTCAATCAGATACAATAAGGCAGATCTGATCTCATATCTTCCATTCGATTCCCCTTCCGATGTAAGAAGATTTGTCGGATATGTCCGCCCCTCTCTTGTGATCTTTATGCGTTATGATATCTGGCCAAATCTGGTATATGAGCTTAGTTCGCGCAAGGTCCCGATGGTAATTGCAGATGCTACAATGCGGACAAATTCGAACCGGTTTCTTCCAGTAAGCAAGAAATTCCACAAACAACTTTTTTCAAAATTCTCAAAGATCCTCACGATATCAGATGAGGATAACAATAACTTTGTGCGATTCGGTTTGCCCGGAAAATTGCTTTCTCCTGTCGGGGACACACGGTTTGACAGAGTGATGCAGAAAAGTATTGAAGCAAGAGAAAAAATACTGATCCGGGAAGAGATTATTGCCGGAAAGCAGTTGATTGTTGCTGGAAGTACCTGGGATGTGGACGAGAATGTAATTCTCCCGGCACTTATTAAAATCCTCATGAAAATGGAAGATGTAATTCTGATTTTAGCGCCTCATGAACCAACTGTTGTGAATCTCGAAAAAATTGAAGGACATTTTCCACCCGAAATTTCGACAATTAGGTTTTCTTACGTCAATACAAACTATAATAATGAGAGGGTAATTATTATTG
This sequence comes from Ignavibacteriales bacterium, assembly GCA_021740915.1. Lineage (GTDB taxonomy): Bacteria > Bacteroidota > Ignavibacteria > Ignavibacteriales > Melioribacteraceae > JAIOYW01. The sequence continues at coordinate 138,998 of JAIOYW010000004.1, forward strand.
ATTCGATTGGAATTCTTCTCAGCCTATATCGCTATGCTCATATAGCATATGTGGGGGGAGCATTCAGGGCAGGGGTTCATAATGTTTTGGAACCGGCAGTCTATGGAATTCCCGTCGTTTATGGTCCCAGACATACAAACAGCCAGGAAGCGGTGAAACTTATTCAGAATGGTGGTGCGAAAGTTATCAGGGACAAAAAGAGCGCATACAGAGTATTCAGAACAATCCTCACAGACCAAAACATTTCGGCACAAATGGGGAAAATCAATAAAGATTATACCTCCGGTAACACCGGAGCTACAGAAAAAATTATGGCTGAGCTAAAAAAATTGTTATGACCTCTTTGATTTCTTAATTTTCTGAAGATACTCGTTGGCGGTTTTGTAAGATTCTTTATATTCATCATAATCAAGAACTGCTTTGAATCTCTGTTCCGCCTCCTTAAGTTTCCCTTCATCAAAATCCATTTCAGCAAGAAAAAGAGTTGTGTTAACTAAGAACCCGCTCTGAGATTCTTTATCCTCTTCCATTTTTTTCGATAAATTTTCACATTCAAGCAGGTAATGCCTCGCTGCCTTAAAATCGTCAGCGTTTTTTCTATCCATTCCAAGATAATAAAGCGCTTCTCTTTTCACCCAGTTGTTAAATCCGGTTTTTTTATTTTCGCATTTCTGAAGAATAGTTCTGAAAATTTCCGAGGCTTTTTCATAATTACCCATTTTTACCCAAAACTTTCCATAGTAACGCTGGAAGGCAGGATTATCAGGGAATTCTTTCACAAGCCTCGCGGCATGTTTTTCAGCCGGACGGATATCATCCTCAAAATTCACGATTAGATTTAAGAGGATAAAAGTGGCCTCAATGCTGGCATATCGTCCATTGAGAGCTGCATCCTCAAGTTGTGCGAGTCCTTTTTCTCTGTTTCCTGGAGGGAAAAAAACCATAAAGGGCTTTACGAATGGGAATTTTTGGGGTATTACTGAGGCATAATAATTGTAAATACCAAAGCCTAACTGAATATCTTTATTTTTAGGATCAAGTTCATAGGCTTTAAAGACAAGAGGGAGGGCATCTTTTCCATCAAGCGCAGCATTAAACCAGCTCTGTCTTACTGAGTACAATCTGCCCCGGAATCCTAATGAACCACCCTTAAAAAAAATAGCATCAACGTTTTTGGGATCCTTGTCCAGAATATTATCGCACATTTCAATAACATTCTCAAGTTTGTCGGTGAATATCTCATCATATTCTTCGTTATCGAAATCGAGCATTATTTTCCACCACCATATCATTGCATCAAAGAATTTGCCCGCTGGATGACGCGGATAGTCTTTTGCAACGACACCAAATGTTTTTTCAGCATCTTTGAACTTCAGACTATAAATCTGATGAACCCCGGCATTCAACAGGGAATCGAACCGGCTTTCTGTTGCGAAAACCGGTATCGAAAAAATGATTACTAGGATGAAAACGTATTTTTTCAAGTGTGGTCGGAACCTATTTAATTTTATCGAAAAGGTAACTTCCTGTTTTACTGATACTGATTCTTTCCTGTTCCATCGAGTCCCGTTCTCTTATCGTAACTGTGTCATCAGCAAGTGTTTGTGAGTCAACAGTTATACAATAAGGTGTTCCGGCTTCATCCTGTCTGCGATAACGTCTGCCGACAGCTCCTTTATCATCATAGAACACTCGGTACGATTTCATAAGATCGTGATATATCTTCTCAGCAATCTCAGGCATTCCGTCTTTATTCACGAGTGGAAGCACTGCAGCTTTTACCGGTGCCAGAGCAGGATGCAGCCTGAGGACTGTCCTCGTTTCGTTGTTAACGATCTCCTCATCTAATGCGTTCATAAGGAAAGCCATGAAGGAGCGGCTGGCTCCGGCGGATGTTTCTATAATATAAGGAACAAATTTTTCTTTAGATTCTTCATCGAAATATCTAAGCCCTTTTCCTGACATCTGCTCATGCCGCGAAAGGTCAAAATCTGTACGGTTGTGGATACCTTCCATTTCTCCCCAGCCGAAAGGAAACTCGAACTCAATATCTGTAGCTGCTTTCGCGTAATGTGCAAGTTTATTCGGGGCGTGATCTGAAAACCTTAGACTTGAGGCTTTCATTCCGAGATCGATATACCATTGCATTCTTCTCTCTTTCCAGTATTCAAACCATTTTGTATCACTTCCAGGTTTTACGAAGTACTGCATTTCCATTTGTTCAAATTCCCTTGTGCGGAAAAGGAAATACTTTGTGTTTATTTCATTACGGAATGCTTTCCCAATCTGAGCTATACCGAAGGGCAGTTTCTGCCGGCTTGCAACCTGAACATTAAGAAAATTCACATAGATTCCCTGTGCCGTTTCAGGTCTCAGATAAATAACATTGCCTTCCTGCTCTACTGGGCCAAGGAAAGTTCTGAACATAAGATTAAAATTTCTAGGGGGAGTGAATGTACCTTTATTGCCGCACGTTGGACATGTTAAACCCTGTGCAAATTCTGCAGCTAATTCTTTATTTTCAAGAATAGCTTCGAAAAACTTGTTTTTATCAGAGTTCTTTGCCGATTCAAATGCTGACCGCAGAGAATCTTTTCCTTCGATAGCAGATTCAAATTCTTCAAGTGTTTTTTCTTTCTTCTTTTCGCTCATAGCTTCGGCAAGAGTGTCTAATCTGAACCGCGCTTTACAACTCTTGCAGTCAACCATTGGATCAGTAAAATTTTCAACATGTCCCGATGCTTCCCAAACTTTCGGGTGCATCAGTATTGAAGCGTCCAGCCCCTCTATATCATCTCTGTATGTCATGGCTTTCCACCATGAGTCTTTAATGTTTTTTAAAAGTTCCACTCCAAGAGGACCGTAATCCCAGCATCCATTTAATCCCCCATATATCTCACTTGACTGGAATACAAATCCTTTTCTCTTTGAAAGGGACATCAGTTTTTCAAATACTTGTTCAGGTTTGATAGCAATTCCTCCATCTCTAAAAATTAAGTGCAAATATAACAAAATGATGATAATCGGAAGATGCAGAAAGCAAGTACAAAGTTCTGAAGCAATAAATTTGGAATAAATTGAATGTTAGAAAAAGTTGAAAAATTTACGATCTGGGAGAAACAACGGGAACCATCCAATAAAAGAATCGTCTAATTACAATTATTCAATATAATAATACACCAAGCCAGAGGAAAAAATGATAAGAAAAACTATAATGATGATTTTACTTTTTGCATCGGTAACTGTATTCGCCGAGGAAAAGAAAATCGAATTTGAGCAGTATAAACTTGATAATGGTCTTAACGTAATATTGCATCAGGACAATTCCACTCCAATTGTTGCAGTAACGATTATGTATCATGTTGGTTCAAAGAATGAAGACCCTAAAAGAACCGGATTTGCACATTTTTTTGAACATCTGATGTTTGAAGGCTCTAAAAACATTGATAGAGGCGGTTATGACAAAATTGTTCAGAAAGCAGGAGGCACACTCAATGCCAACACTTCTTTTGACAGAACATTTTATTACCAGATTCTGCCCGCTAATCAACTTGAATTGGGACTTTGGCTTGAATCGGAACGTCTGCTTCACTTGAAAATTGATAGCATAGGCGTTGAAACTCAAAGAAAAGTTGTAAAAGAAGAAAAAAAACAAAGATTAGATAATCAGCCTTACGGATCGCTGCTTGAAAAAACATTTGCCAATGCCTATAAAGTTCACCCTTACCGGTGGACTCCAATTGGATCAGCTCAGTACATTGATGATGCAACGCTTGATGAATTTCTGGAATTCTATAAAACATACTATGTACCGAATAATGCAACCTTATCTATTGCCGGTGACATTGACATTGATGATGCTAAAGACTTGATCGAAAAGTATTTCAGCGATATTCCTTCCGGACAAAGGAAAATGCTCAGACCGGAAATAGTAGAACCTCCGATGGAAAAAGAAGTGAAAGAGATAGTATATGATAATGTTCAGCTTCCATTGATCGTAAACGCATATCATATTCCTGCACAGGGTACTGATGATTATTACGCGCTTAGTATGCTCACCACATTGCTTTCCGGCGGAAAAAGTTCGAGGTTATACAAGGAATTAGTTGACAATAAACAGGTAGCGTTACAGGCAGGCTCAATTCCATTTGCGCTTGAGGATCCGGGTCTGTTTATAACATTTGCAATCCCGAATATTGGTATTGAGCCGGATAGTCTTCAAAATGAAATCGGCAGTGAAATTGCTGCGGTAAAAAAAGACCTGATCACTGAGCGTGAATTTGAAAAACTTCAGAACCAGATTGAGGCAGATTTTGTGACACAGAATTCAACTGTTGAGGGAATTGCCGAAAGTCTGGCTAATTATTTTGTCTATTTTGGCAACGCCGACCTTATTAACACCGAAATTGAAAGATATTTGAAAGTAACCCGCGAAGATCTTAAGAGAGTTGCTAATCAGTATCTTGATGAAAACCGTCGGGTAGTTTTATTGTATATGCCAAAATCGGCAGAAAATAATTAATCAAATTGAATTCTGGAGATTAAATAATGAAAAATATTAAATTAATAATTGCTGCGGTAGTTCTACTTTTTACCGGATTGACAGCTCAGATTGACAGGTCAAAGATACCGGGACCTGGTCCGGCACCGGAGATAAATATCGGAGAGTATAAATCTTTTACATTGCCAAACGGTCTAAAAGTATTTGTTGTCGAGAATGATAAAATCCCCAGGGTTACATTCTCCCTCGAATTTGTTTATAACGAGTTCCTTGAAGGAGCGTCAGCCGGATATGGTGAGATTGCCGGGGATCTGGTTGGAAGAGGCACTAAAAAACGGTCTAAACAGCAGCTTGATGAAGAAGTTGATTTTATTGGTGCCAACCTTGTCACCTCAAAGAACCGTATATACGGATCTGCACTCAGCAAGCATACAGAGAAATTTGTCGAAATCCTGGCTGATGTGGCAATAAATGCTGACTTTAATTCTGAAGAACTTGAAAAAGTCAGGAAACAAACCCTTTCCGGACTTGCTTTTTCAAAGAATGATCCGAATACAATCGCAAATAATGTTCGGAACGCCCTTGTATATGGTTTGGATCATCCATATGGAGAGCAGGTTACTGAAGAAACTGTCAAGAACATAAATCTCGAAGATTGCAGTAAATATTATGAAACTTATTTCAGACCAAATATTGCTTATCTTGCTATCGTTGGAGATATCGATTTTGATGACGCTGAAAAACTAATTAAGATGTACTTCGGCAACTGGGTGCAGGGCGACATTCCTAAAAATGAAATTAAAGAACCAAAACAGCCAATCGTAAGAAAAGTAGCTATCGTTGACAGACCGGATGCAGTTCAGTCAGTAATACATGTCGCTTACCCTGTAAAATTGGAAATCGGGAATCCTGATGTAATAAAAACCTCTGTCCTGAATACACTCCTTGGAGGCAGCTTCTCCTCACGCTTAAATCAAAATTTAAGAGAAGCAAAAGCTTTTACTTATGGAGCCCGATCCTCTTTAACCTCCGACAGATACATTGGCAAATTCGATGCATCCTGTGAGGCCCGTAATTCTGTCACAGACAGTGCGGTTACAGAATTTCTGAATGAAATGAAACGAATCAGAAATGAAAAAATAACTGAGGAAGAACTTCAGTCAACAATCAATTTTCAGACAGGAAGTTTTTCCAGAAGCCTCGAAAGTCCGGAAACCATTGCCAATTTTGCCTTGAATATTGCAAAATATAAGCTGCCCAGGGATTATTATAAGAATTACCTCAAGAATCTGAGTGCGGTTACGGTTGATGATGTAAACGCAATGGCAAAGAAGTACATTAAACCAGATAATGCCTATGTCCTTGTTATTGGAAATGCTGCTGAAGTTGCAGAAAACCTAAAGAAATTTTCGGTTGGGGGCAAAATTGACTACTATGATAACCATGGCGGAAAAGTTGACCTTGCAGCAAAAAAATTACCTGAAGGCCTTACCGCACAGAATGTGATTGATAAGTATATTCAGGCACTGGGAGGAAAGGAAAACATTCTTAAAATAAAAGAAAAAACAACCAGAATGAAAGGTTCTGTCCAGGGCTTTGAAATTAAACTTGTGATGCATCAGAAAGCGCCGAACAAATTTTCACAGGAACTTGATGCCGGAGTAATGAAGCAGAAAATGGTTTTTGATGGCGAAAAGGGTAAATCTTCAGGAATGGGAATGGAACAGAATCTTGAAGGAGAAGAACTTGAGATCATGAAACTTCAGGCGAATATGTATTCATTCTTAAACTACGGTGACTTAGGTATTACACCCGAACTTACCGGAGTTGAGAATGTCAATGGCAAAGATGCTTATAAAATTAATCTGGTAATGACATCCGGGAAAAAATCTTCAGCATTTTTTGATACCTCGACAGGATTAAAAATCAGGGAAGTTCAAAACATTAAAACCCCGCAGGGGGCTATGGATCAGATTATTGATTATGATAATTACCAACTGGTCGAAGGAGTTATGCATCCTTTTAGTGTTTCCCAGCAAATCGGACCAATGACAATTCCACTTGAGGTAACTTCTGTTGAAATAAATAAAGGTTTGGGTGATTCTCTTTTTGAAGTAAAATAAACTGATAATAAAAACGGCTGCCTCAAATGTGCAGCCGTTTTTATTTTACACTATTTTAACAACATCATTTTTCTTATTATATGAGTGCCATTCCCTCTTAAGACCGCATAATAAATTCCTGAAGCTCTTTTTCCTGCATTAAAAGTGAATGAATGAGTCCCGGTACTCAACCTTCCCGAAAATAATTCAATGATCTCTTCGCCAGAATTATTATAAATTTTAAGCACAAAATCAGCCGGGTATGCAATTTCAGCACTCAAAACAGTCGTAGGATTAAATGGATTTGGATAATTCTGTGAGAGACTGAATCTTTTAGGTTTAATATCAGCCCTGTTCAATTTTGTGGGGGGATCAAGCAGCATTGTTTCATAAACTCCGTTTCCATGAGTTGCTGCTTTAATTGTTCTTGTTGCTGATACAATGCCCAAAGTCTTGATCATCACCGCATCTGGCAGCCCAAAGCTGAATTCCTCCCAGTTGGCTCCGCTATCAACCGAAGCAAATACACCAAGATCATTTCCAACATAGATAATCTGTGGATAATCGGGATCTACTATTACTGCATTTGCCGGCACATCGGGTAAACCGGTGCCGATATCTCTCCAGAGAACTCCCCCGCTTTCGGTGGTAAACAGGTGTGAAGTACCGAAGCCGCTGAAAGCAATAAAAACTCTGTTCTGATTATCTGGATCGAAAGCAATATCCATAGCATAACGATCCGGCAGATTTTTCGTAACATCAGTCCAGGTATCACCTCCATTCGCCGTTTTCATAATTTTCGAGCGGCCTGAACCAGGTGGAATTCCAACATACACAACATTATCATCAGAAGGCGAGATAGCAATGGAAACAGGCGGATCCTGCGAAAGAGGCACGCCGTTATTCGTTGCATACCAGTCTGCACCGGCATTTGTGCTTTTATGAACTACTGTTTTGCCGATATATATTTTTTCGGGATCGTAAACGCTGACAGCATAGGGGCCGATAAATCCTGATGAGCCGGTCTGAGTAACCCCGAACCAACTCCAGTTTTCGCCTCTATTAGTAGAGCGGCTGATGTTCATGTATTGAGATGAGCCATAAAGAATATTGTTATCCAACTGATTAATAGCAGTATTTCCCCCGTCTCCGCCAAGCACTCTTATCCAGGAAGCCTGGCCGTCATAAATAGCGGTTGCATTATCCTGCATCCCTCCGATGGCAAGAAAAGGATCGGTTATTGAAACAGAAACTTTATTGTAAAATTGTGTGGTCTGGTAACCGCCGTTAAGCCCCTCAAAAGATTCACCAAAATCAGTTGTGCGGAATATCCCCCCATCATTACCAAAATAAACAACATCAGGAAGTTCAGGATGCGTAGCATAGCAATGATGGTCAGCATGGCTGTAATTGAACGGTCCTTCGGGTCCCCCGGCAGCCGGTCTGCCAAAATACCAGAGATACCAATAGGATTTCTGAATAAAATTCTGCCCACCATTTTCGGATTTATAAACATCAACACCTGCACAAAGAATTTTTTCAGCATCATATTGATTTACGACCACAAGATGAGCAAACCAACCCTGATATGAAGAATAATTGAAAGTACTGACAATCTGCCAGGTCGCGCCGCCATCTGTGCTTTTGCAGAGCCAAGTTGCACTATTTGAGGATTCCGAACTATTTCCAATGCTCAGATATAAAATATTCGGATCCCCGGCAAATTCACTAAAAAGGGCTTTACCGCCAAAGGTTTGCGGTACACCTGAAATAATTTTACCCCAGCTTTCTCCTGCATCAGTAGATCTGTAAATCCCATGTCCCTCTGATTGTAAATTTCCGCAGGAGATCAGAATTTTACTCGTATCTGTGGAATTGATTATCAGATCATTAACCATTATTGTCGCATCAACTAAACTCCAACTTGAGCCGGCATCATAAGAACGGTAAGTCCCTTCGGTCGTACCAGCCCAGACAGTATTCGGGTTGAGCGGATTGATCCTGATTACCCATACTCCCCTTTCCTGGTTGTAAGACCAGTCAAGACTTTTTTGCCAGGTAACGCCTGCATCTGTTGATTTTAGTATCCCGATACCGTAAGAACCTCTGGTCGTCCTGAAAGTGACGCCCCCGAGCGCCTGCTTATAATTGTAAACCTCTCCGGTCCCGATATACATTATGTTACTATCTGTGGGCGCTATTGCAATTGAACTGACTCCGTGTACCGGATATCCTGTGGGAACATATTGCCACGCATTCTCCCCCACACCGTCTGAATAACTTTTCCATAATCCTCCGCTTGCACTTCCCGCAAAAATTGTTCCAGGATTCTGCGGGTTGAAAACGATCGAGATGGTCCTTCCGCCAATATTATTCGGACCAATTGCCAGCCATTCATTCTGTTCTGAATGTTTTTCAAGCCTCTGCATCCGGACTTTTTCAAATTCGGAGTAAAATTTATCGGCAGGAATATCGCTATCCGGGTATGCTCTTTCAGCAGTCCAGTTTTGAAGGGCTATAAGTGCACCACTTGTTTTCGGCGGCTTGTCATTGAAAGAAGAGAAGTAAAATGCAAAAATAAATGCGGTAATAAATGGTACTAAAATTTTCAGTTTCATAATCCCCTCCAGCGAATATCCCTAATTAATAATATTTCGGAGAAAATACAATGGTAAAAAACAGGAATTCACTTCATTTAAGGAATATATTCCTTAAATACACAAAAATATAGAATCGGTTAGCTCCCCCTGAAAATTATTTTGGAATTTCCTCAAATAGACAGAATACAGACCATCTGGAAAATAAAGAAATACCTTAAACTCAATAATAAATAATAAGATAAATCAATGGCAATAAAATTCCTGCTGCTGTTAGCCATTTACCTCTTCCTGTGATACTGTTTTTTCCTTTGATCATAAATAGACCTGTTATTGCAAGCAGGAGCAAACTGATAGCTAAAGCATCGGCAACATAAGTCCATATACCCTTCGGCACATTAAGGTGAAGATAATTAGTCTCACGAAACACTTTGCGGCTGTTTACGGTTTCAATATTGGCAGTCTTTTTTGAAATGTCGGCATTTATGGTCTGATTCTCAAAAAATATCCGAATCTTTGTGGGTGACTGTCTGAAAATAGATTCAGGTATAGCAGCGATACCGAGATCAGCAAGAACACCTGCGGCTATCAGACTGTCAGAGCCAAGCGAATCAATTTCGCTTTGAAGGGCTTTGTCCTCTTTTTCAATCACATAATTCGGATTCCACTCAAAAGTGTGGTTGACAGCAATACCCGAAATTGAATAAATAACAACAAGCCCGAATGCAAGATAACCGAGGTCACGGTGAATTAGTCTTATTATCCTGTGCATATAAACTCCGCAAAAAAAAAGCCGGAAGAGGAAACTCCCCTGCCGGCTTTATTAAAAATTATTAAAAATCAGATGAATACAATTGCGCCTTTGCCCTTGATCTGGTAAACTTTAGCAGTTTTTGATGAAGAGCAGCATCCGGCTTCATTCTCTTTTTCGTGTGAAGCATCGGTAACTTTATCAGTACAGGATCCTTCTTTTTTATCACCGGAAGAACAAGCAACTTCTTCAACTTTTTTCTCGGTTTCAACAGCATAGACAACGCCTTCAACTTTTGCCTTCTTTCCTTTGGCTTCCATCGGGAAAACAATCTCGCCGTCATTTACTTTGACTTTGATTGTCTGATAAGGTTTGTCGCTTGTCAATTCAATCCAGCAGCCACGGCTTGAACAAACATTTACTACAGTACCTTCTACCTGAACTGTTTTTCCATCATATTTTTCAGGATGAGCAAGAATTTCCGAAACGCTGGTTTTAGAGTTTAATGATAATTTCTCACCAAACTGTTTGCCGTCGCCGGCATTTATTAAAATTGTAACTCCAAGAATCAATGCAAGAAACTGAAATTTTCTCATTTTGCCTCCGATAGATTAATAAAATATTAATTAAATATAAAAATATGTAACGTTTAAAGCAAACCTTTTGTCCGATTTAATTTTTCCGACAACTTTCTGTAACATTATTTAACTTTAGGGTCATGATAAATATTCTGGTGGATAATAGGGTTAAGATTATGGAAAGAAGATCATTTCTAAAAATAGCCGGTATTTCGTTGAGTGCTCCGCTACTTCCCTTTGAGTTACCGGGTTTTTCCAACAATGTTGATGCAAAAAGAATTAAGCCTCCGGCACTGAAGACAGGGGATAAAATAGAGATCGCTGCACCAGGAAGTTTTATTTCACAGGAGGAGCTGGAGCTTTCTATTAAAAATCTGACGGATTTAGGCTTCCAACCGGTACACAGCAACAGCATCCTTTCAAAAGAAGGCTATCTCGCAGGAAGTGATGATTTACGGGCAGGAGAATTGAATAGAATGTTCGCAGATCAATCCGTCAAGGCTATTTTCTGTGCTAGAGGCGGTTACGGCTGTAACAGAATTTTGCCCCTGCTTGATTATGGAATTATTTCAAATAATCCCAAACTACTGGTTGGGTACAGCGATATCACTGCCCTGACATGCGGAATTTACACAAAGACGGGGTTAGTCGGGCTGCATGGTCCTGTGGGGATATCAACATTTAATCAGTATTCCGTTGATAATCTCTCAAAAATAATATTCGGAAGTGAGCTCCCAATTATTCAGACAAACTATGGAAGTGAATATTTCCTTAAAGGTTATCCTATCATTTCCGGCAAAGCAGAGGGTGAATTGTTTGGCGGAAATCTCTCTGTTCTGGTTTCGCTGATTGGCAGTGAATACTTTCCTGATCTCAAGGGGAAATTGCTCTTCCTCGAAGAAATCGGTGAAGAACCCTATCGAATAGATAGAATGCTAAGCCAGCTAATTCTTTCTGGCGAGTTGCAGAAATGTTCAGGAATAATACTCGGCATCTTTGAAAAATGCGAAGCAAAAGAGAGAGATCCTGAATTTCCCCGTTCATTCACACTTAAAGAAGTTCTGTACGATCGGCTTTATAACCTCAATATCCCTGCCGCTTATGGATTTGCTTTTGGTCATGTAACCGATAAAATGACACTGCCGGTCGGTATTAACGCCGCTGCAGATATGAATGAGTTCACGATTTCAATTACGGAAAATGTAGTTGTATGAAGTATGCAAATATTATTTTTCCGCTTCCTTTCAATAATGCATTTTCTTATGAAATTCCGATTGAAATAAAAAAATCTGTCCAGGTTGGTGTGAGGGTTCTTGTTCCTTTCGGAAAAAGGATTTTAACAGGATTTGTGACTGAACTTACTGATCACCCTGAAGTTACGAAAGGCATAAAAAAAATTATTGATGTATTGGATGATTCTCCACTATTCGATAGGGATAGTCTAAAATTTTTTGAATGGCTCGCTGAATATTATTTATGTTCAACGGGAGAAGCGCTCAAGAATATAGCCCCTTACGGCACTGAACTTGAATCGAAGAGAAGAATTTCAGCCGATCAGGATTTTTGCCAACAATTACTCGCTGAAGAAAAAAAACAGACCAGTTCACGATACAAAATACTCCGTGTTCTGAGTAATACACCCACGATAACAATCCTGGCATTACAAAAGGAAACCCGGACAAAAAATATATATTCAACATTGCAATCACTCCGGGAAAAAGGTGCTATTACAATTCACAACGAAATTGAGCCTCCCAAAGTCAGCATTAAAACTGAAAAAGCAGTATCGCTTTTAATGAGTCCGGATGAAATTTTGGAACTGATACCGGAGCTTGAAAGAAAAGCACCAAAACAGGCAGTGATTTTGTTATATATTTTTTCCGCTCAGGAAACAGAAATTTCAGCAAAATCAGTGCTGGATAAAACTAGTGCCGGATATGCAACGCTGAACTCTCTTGCAGATAAGGGATTTATTCGAATTTTTGATAAAGAGATAGAACGGAAATTCTTAGAAACATTCAGCGAGATTCAAAAAGATATTTCACCAACGATTCAACAAAAAATAGCTATAGAATCAGTTTCCGGATCAATAAGCCAGAATGAATTTAAAGCTTTTCTCCTGCATGGCGTCACCGGAAGCGGAAAAACACAGGTTTATCTGGAACTTGCTGCCCGGGCAATTGAGAACGGCAAAAATGCTTTGATACTTGTTCCTGAAATATCTCTGACTCCTCAGATCACTTCAAGATTCATAAACAGGTTTGGAGATATAGTTGCTGTTTTACACAGTGGAATGTCGTTAGGTGAGCGTTACGATTCCTGGAGGGGCATCCTTAGCGGAAAGTATCGAATTGTAATAGGTGCACGCTCAGCTTTGTTCTCTCCGCTTAAAAATCCGGGAATCGTGATTGTTGACGAGGAACACGATCATAGTTATAAGCAGTTTGAAAACATTCCAAGATATCAGGCTCGAGATTGCGCAGTTGCACTTGCGAATTTCAATTCATGTCCCGTTGTGCTTGGCTCAGCTACGCCATCGGTTGAGAGCCTTTACAATGTAGAAATTGGTAAATACCAGCTCCTCTCGCTGACTGAAAGGATCGATGATGCACAAATGCCGACAATAAATCTTGTCACTCTGAAATACGAAAAAAGCGGTAAAAAACAGGATAGTTTTATAAGCAATGAACTTCTTGATGCCATTAAAACAAGAATATTAAGAAAAGAGGGAGTAATAATTTTACAGAACCGGCGCGGATTTGCTACACAAATATATTGCCAGGATTGCGGCGAAATAGTTCAGTGTCATAATTGCTCTGTTTCAATGGTACTTCATCTAAATATGAACCACCTCAAATGCCATTATTGCGGCGAAACACAAAAAACTCCAAAAGCATGTTCAGTATGCGGATCACTTAATCTACGGTATTTTGGAGCGGGAACGCAGAAAGTGGAGGACGAGCTTGAATATCATATTCCGGAAGCCAGAATTGCCAGAGTTGATTCCGATTCCATTGAAGGAAGGGGTAAACTCAGCAGAATTCTTACTGATTTCAGGGATGGGGCTTTGGATATTCTCGTTGGGACGCAGATGGTTTCCAAAGGACTCGATTTCGACCATGTTACTCTCGTCGGAGTAATATCGGCTGAATCCACATTATGGTTTCCCGATTTTCGGGCTGAAGAACGAACTTTTCAACTTTTAACACAAGTCTCGGGCAGAGCGGGAAGGAGCAAAAACCCTGGGATAGTAATAATTCAAACTTATAATCAGGAACATTTTGTTCTTCAAAAAGTGTTAAGGCATGATTTTGCAGGATTCAGCAAAAGGGAATTAGCATTGCGGGCCGAGGGCGGATATCCTCCGTTTACCAGGCTATGCCTGATAGAAATAAAAGATGAGGATCAGAAAAAATCATTGGGTGCGATAAACGATTTTTATAAATTCCTACAGCCTTTTGCTAATTCAGTTATTATAACACCACCCTCCCCGGCAGTTATTGATAAGTTGAAAAATTATTTCCGGTTCCAGATACTTGTGAAATCAGAGCGTAAAAATGACGCATCCGGGAAGATACTCAGAAATGCGGTTCGCGAAGCATTTATCAGATTTAACAGGGAATCCCGTTTCAAAGATATCCGGCTTGTTATCGACATCGATCCATACTCTATGATGTAACTTTGCCTCAATGGAAATTATCTCACGACCATCCAGGCAATCTATTACAGAAATGTTTGGATTTTACTTTAATTTAAAATATGGAAAGCGGGAAATCCTTCAAGGGATTTCCCGCCGAAAATAATAGCTTGATGAAGGGATTTTATCCCTGATTAACAAATGGCTTTAAAAATGGAAGAGTATCTGCAAGCACATGCATTAAAATAGTAACAATTACCCATGAACCCACCATCATACCAATGTATTTACCGGTATTCTGTGATTTGTTCATTTTAGCAAAAGCAATACCTGCAACAACATAAAACCAGATTGAAAATGGATCGAGCAGATGATAAAATGCTCCCATAATTCCAGTTGCCTGAATATCCAGGATTGACCCCAAACTGGTCCCCTGCATAACTTTTTCCTTCGAGAAAGATATCAGGACGCTGATAATAACCTGAATAATCACAATATAGTGGGGCAGTCCATACGCAATAAGCGCCGATTGGTAACCACCTTCCCCTTTCAGCACAAATTTTGAGATCAGCCAGAAAAAGAGTGAGATCAGGAAAAAGAAAATTGTCACAAAAATGACGATACCTATTGAAGAAAAAATTGCTCCGACTCCGGATTCCATTGTTTTACGGACCATCTCCTTCTGCGTGTCTGCCGCTTCCTGAGGAATGGTTCCTTCATCAGCCATCTTCTGAATCTGATCAACCTGTTTCTGAATTAACTGATATTTGATCTGAGGATTGCTCATAATTACAATTGAACTGATGATAGTAGATAATAGTACTAACAGCAGCGGAATGAGCCAGTCAGAAGATCGTAACGGGAAACCGGATATTTTGGTGAATGTTTTAGCTGGTTCAGTAAAAACTCCAACCAGTTTATCCGTATGACTGAGTTCTAAATCTTCCTCGGGTTCGATTAACTCATTTTTGGTTTCGTTGAGTTCATCCATTGAGACTCCTACAATTATTAATGAAACGATAAAATATAATTATATTTTAAGTTAATTTTGAAATATGAAACATTTTTTTCTTAAATACAAAGCGAAAATATGAAAACAATTATTGAACCTTTCAGAATCAAATCAGTTGAACCAATAAGATTTACAACAAGAGAGGAGCGTCAGCAGATATTAACTGATGCCGGTTACAACCCTTTTCTTATTCATGCAGACGATGTACTAATCGATTTACTGACAGATAGCGGAACATCTGCTATGAGCTCAAAACAATGGGCTGGAATAATGGAGGGTGATGAATCTTACGCAGGCTCAAAAAGTTTCTACAGATTCGAAGCCGCAGTAAGAAATATTACCGGGCATAAGTATATTATCCCGACACATCAGGGGAGAGCAGCAGAAAAAATTCTCTTTGCAATTACAGGCGGCGAGGGTAAATACATACCTAATAACACTCATTTTGATACTACCAGGGCAAATATTGAATATTCCGGTGCAGTTGCTGTTGATATGCTGAATGAAATCGGAAAGCACCCGGAAATACGTGCCGATTTTAAAGGGAACATGGATGTTGAAGCACTGAAGAAATTTATTGCGGATCAGGGAGCGGAAAATATCCCGCTTGTCATGATTACGGTAACAAATAATTCAGGCGGCGGGCAGCCTGTTTCGATGCAGAATATACGGGATGTGAAATCTGTATGCCGGCAGCATAATATTCCCCTTTTCCTCGATGCCTGCCGATTTGCAGAAAACGCATATTTTATAAAATTAAGAGAACCGGGTTATCAGAATAAATCGATGCTGGAAATTGCGCAGGAGATGTTCTCCTATGCAGATGGTGCAACGATGAGCGCAAAAAAAGATGCGCTTGTAAATATCGGAGGTTTTCTATCCCTCAACGATGATAATCTTGCAATGAATTCAAGGAATCTTTTAATAGTTACCGAGGGTTTTCCGACTTACGGCGGACTTGCCGGCAGAGATCTTGAAGCTGTTGCTCAGGGACTTGAGGAGGTTCTTGATGAACATTATCTGCAATATAGAATCCGTACTGCAGAATATCTCGGTGAAAAAATACTCGCTGCCGGAGTTCCGATAATTGAGCCGACAGGCGGTCATGCAGTTTATATCGACGCAAAAAGATTCCTCCCCAATATACCGGGTAAATTTTACCCCGGACAGGCAATTGTTAACGAACTTTACCTCGAAGGCGGGATAAGGGGAGTTGAGATCGGAAGTGTAATGTTTGGTAAATACGACAAAAAAACCGGCGAGTTAATTTCACCTTCCATGGAACTTGTCAGACTCGCTCTCCCCAGAAGAGTTTATACTCAAAGCCATGTGGATTATGTTGCTGAGGTTATTATCGAAGTATTTAAGAACCGAGATGCTCTGAAAGGTTATAAAATTACTTATGAAGCCCCGATGCTGAGACATTTTACAGCTACCTTTGAGCCATTGTCATGAAATTAAAAAAAAAATATTCAGCAGCATTCAGAAGGGATATCTGGAACATAAGGATAAGTGGCGAAAAACTGATTGTTGAGAACAGGGATAAAAATGATGGAATCGCTTTCTTTTCAATTTTCGATCTGAATACAGGAAAATCAATAATCGAAGACTTTCAGTTCGAGGAAAAGCGAACAATCGGAATTAACCTGATTTACAAAAACATCATGTTCCTTCATTTATTTCCCAAACCGGATTTACCCATTCAGAGGGGAATAATAGCATTTGATCTAAACTCAGGACAAACCATTTGGTCTCATCCGGATCTGATCTTAAGTTTCATTTATGAAGATAATGCCTATTGTTATACTCAGGGTTTTGAGGAAAGGAATTTTCTAATCCTTAACGCATTCACAGGCGCCACTCAGCCACATGAAGATATCAGTTCGGAGAAGATTAACAAGATCAAAGAGTATGCCGATGCAGCAAATTTCGATCCGGATTACAAATTCCCTGATTATATTGAATTTTCGGATGTCAAAGATCCAATCCTTCAATCCATTGCAGCTAAAAATGACAAAATTATCGGACCCGTTCAAATAATTAATGAAAGGGATTTTTTCGTGATCTCCTGGCATAAAGAGATATTCCCCGGAAGTCTTGTGCATAAATTGAGCGCCCTTGACAAAAACTCAGGTAAAACCCTTTTTTCGGAAATCCTTAATGTCAATACTCCACGAATTATTCCGGAAGCTTTCTTTATTTATAAAAATTCATTATTTATTATCAAAGAAAAGAATAAAATTATTAACATCAGGATAAGTGAAAAATGACAATCAGCGATGAGGAAAAGAAATTATTATTGAATATCGCCAGAAATTCAATACTTATAAAATTTTCCGGGGAAGAAATTTCCCAGAAAGATCTGCCGGAATCGAATATTCTGAATGAGAAGTTGGGAATATTTGTTACCCTGACTAAAGCCGATGATCTAAGAGGCTGTGTAGGGTTTATCTCAACTGATAAACCCCTTTACAAAGCGGCTGCCGATGCCGCATTGTTAGCGGCATTCAATGATTCAAGATTTAATCCACTCACGCGTGAAGAACTTGATGAGTGCCAGATTGAAATTTCAGTTTTATCTGCACCCGAAAAAGTGAAAAATTATGATGAAATAGAAATCGGTAAAGACGGACTTATCCTTGATGAGATTTTTAACAGCGCACTCCTCTTGCCTCAGGTTCCTGTTAAACATGGCATGGGAAGGAGTAAATTTTTGGAAAGTCTTTGTCGAAAAGCAGGTCTTCCTGGTGATACCTGGAAAACAAAAAAACTGCGATTAAAAAAATTCAGCGCCGAAGTATTTTCAGAAGCTGAAATAGGGTTTTAGAATGCAAGGGATAAGAGAATCTGTGGTGGCAGGACAATTTTATCCCGCTTCTCCTTCAAGGCTTAAGAGCGAGCTATCAGAGTTATTTGATATTACATCAAATCTCGAAAAATATCCGACCGCAAGAGGAATTATTTCGCCTCATGCGGGATATTTTTACTCCGGTAAAACAGCGGCTTATGCCTTTAATGCTATCAGTGAAATTGACTTTTCAACAGTTGTTGTTATCTCACCAAGCCATTATGAATATTTTAATGGAAGCTGCATCTTTGATGGAGATGCTTTCGAGACACCTTTGGGAAATATCCCGATTAATAAGACTCTAAGTGATTTACTGACTGAAAAATCCGGCAACATATTTAAAGGTCATTCGGGTCATAGAAGAGAACATGGCATTGAAGTGATACTGCCATTTTTACAGGTGATACGTAAAGATTTTTCATTGATCCCAATCGTTATGGGCGATCAGAATGACAGAAATATCAATGAACTTGCCAATGCACTTAGATCGATAGACTCAAAGGATATCATTTATATTGCCAGTTCAGATCTTTCACATTTTTATTCCAGGAAAGCTGCCGATAAACTTGATTCTGTGATCGAGAATGATATCAGCAATTTTGACGATTTTTCGTTATGGCTGGATATTATATCCGGTAAAACCGAAGCCTGTGGTTATGGTCCCATTCTTTCTGTAATAAAAACTCTCAAGGGGGATACAGACACAAAATCTGAAGTGCTTTACCGGACTGATTCCGGCGAAGCAAGCGGTGACATATCCAGAGTTGTTGGTTATCTTTCTTCTGTTTTTTATGAATAATCTCAAGTTCACTGATCCAGTCTGTATTATTGGTGCAGGAAAAATCACATTTTCTCTAATTCCGGCACTCCTTAATGGCAGTTTTGATATCCGGCATATAATTTCACGAAGTAAATCTTCTGCTGAAAATTTGACTGAAATATTTGGCTTAAAAAACTGCTCTGATTCCTTTAACAATCTGTCACCTTCATTAAAAATATTTTTTATAGCGGTCCCGGATAATGAGATCTGCAAAGTTGTCAATTCGATAATAACAAGCGGAATTTTCATAAAAAATAAGTTGTTTGTCCATCTTTCCGGTGCATTAAGCGCAGAAGTACTCTCACCCTTAAAAGTGAAAGGAGCAAAAACTGGTGCAATGCATATTATGCAGACCTTTCCGCAGAAAAAAGAAAGATCCGTTCAAGGAATCTTTGCCGCTATTGAATCAGATCAGGAAGATGTATTTGAATTTTTATCCGGGACTGCGCGGAAACTTCAGATGATCCCATTCAGACTCGAATCAAAAGCCAGAGCCGGATATCACGCTGCGGGAGTGTTTGCGGCCAATTTTATTACGGGTAATATCTTTGTTTCTGAAATATTGAAAGAAAGCACAGGAGGTGCAATTCCAGACGATTCAGGAGTATTCTTACCAATTGCCGAATCCACTTTGGCAAATATTGCCGAACACGGTACTGTTAATTCACTCTCTGGTCCTATAGAAAGAGCCGATTTGGAAACCATTGAACTTCACATTGAGTTTTTAAGGAATAATTTACTTGATGAGAAAGGAAGGCTGATACTCCTCAGTTATCTGACACAATCTCTCATTCTTTGCGACGTAAGTCTTCTGAAGCAGAATAACAAGAATAAAGAATTGATTTTGTTAAAAACGAAACTTAAAAAGTATTTGAGTGATGATTTTAACTTGATATTATAGAATGATTTAATTATTATTACCATTACAAACTAATTTATTAGTTTGTTTATTTAAGCAGCATAATTACTTCTTTTGTTTCACCCTTCCGTGAGTATAAAGAGGTCGTTAAGCATTTTTAATAACCTAATAATAAGGGATAGGCACATGCAGTCTCGTGAATCCGGCAGCGTAAAATGGTTTAACCAAACCAAAGGTTTTGGATTTATTACCAGGGAACGCGGTGGTGACGTCTTTGTTCACTATACTTCGATCGTCGGTGATGGCTTTAAGTCACTCAACGAAGGTCAGAAAGTCGAATTTGTCGTCGTTGAAGGAAATAAAGGACCTCAGGCAAAAGAAGTTAGTGTAGTAAAGTAAACGAAAAGCCGCCGGAGTTCGCTTCGGCGGCTTCATAATTCTCTTCGGTTAATCTAAAGTAAGTAATTCCCTTATTATCGGTTTTAATCCTGAAATAAAAAACTCTACAGCTATTACCATTACTATTAAACCCATAATCCTCATCATAACTTTATTGCCGCTTGGCCCTAATAATGCGGTAATTTTTCTTCCACTAAGAATAAAAATCAAAGTTAAAGCGCTAACAAGTACCATGACAAGCACCAATATTCCTTTGTAAACAATCTGTGTTGCATCACTCATCATAACTATTGAAACAGTGATTGTACCTGGTCCGCAGATCATTGGAATTGCAAGCGGCGTTATCGCAATATCGGATTCGTATTCACTCGCAGTTTCTTCAGTACTTTTTGTTCGAATGAGTCTTGCCTGAAGCATATCAAAACCAGCCATAAAAAATATGACTCCCCCAACAATCCTGAGACTATTTGTGGAAATTGAAAAAAAATCAAAAATCGCTTTGCCAAGAAAAGCAAACAAAAGCATAATAATAAATGCAGTCAAAACAGCCTTAATTGCGACATGTCTTGCCTGTGAAGAATTCATAGCAGATGTTAGAGAAGTGAATACAGGAATTACCCCGAGCGGATTCACCATGGTAAAAAGGCTCGTGAAAGCTAATAATGCGTAATCAAAAAGTTCTCTCATTTATTATCCTCAAGTTTTTTTACCTGCTCTGTGATGATATTAAATGCAGTATTAACGTGTTGGATTTCCATTTTAATGCCTGAAAAAACGATTCTGATCACAAATTTTCCATCAAGTACAGTGTGCGATAAAAATATTCTGCTCGAAGAATTAATAAATTCAAGCAGTTTTTGATTAAGCATGTTAAGTGTACTATCATCTCTCCCGGATTTAACGTATCGGAAACAAACTGTACTGAAAGGGACAGGAGCCATAACTTCGAAATTATTTGCGCTTTCAATAAGCCTGACGAATTCTCCGGCCATTCCTATGTGTTTCCTGAGAATTTCTGAAAGTCCCTCTTTCCCGAAATAACGAATGACGAACCAAAGCTTCAGTGAACGAAAGCGCCTACCCAGGGGTATTCCGTAATCCATAAGATTATCAGTAACTGAATCAGTCCCGGTTTTAAGATATTCCGGGATGAGTGAAAAAGTTTTCTTAAGATTGTCCTTATCCCTGACAAATAAAACGCTGAGATCCATCGGTACAAAAAGCCATTTATGAGGATTTACGACCAGCGAATCTGCAAATTCAATTCCCTCGAAGATGCTCCTTTTTTCCGGCAGCATTGCCGTAACCCCTGAATGTGCAGCATCCACATGAAGCCAGATATTTTCCCTTCGGCATATTTCGGCTATTTGAAGCAGGGGATCTACTGATGTAGTGGATGTAGTTCCAATAGTTGCAATAACTGCAAGCGGAGTAATCCCAAGTGCTTTATCAGCAGAAATTGCAGCTTCCAGTTCTTCAGGAATCATTTCATATTTCGCGTTTGATTTGATTTTCCTGATTCCCTTTGTCCCGGCACCGATAATTATTGCGGCTTTATCCACAGAGCTATGAGCATGTTCTGACATGTACACAGACAATCGCGGACATCCTTCACCGCCAATTCCCTCATTCCGGAAATCATATACCACAAGTTTTTCTCTTGCGGCAGCAAGTGCATGAAAAGTTGATGTTGATGCTGTATCGTAGATTATGCCAAAAAAAATCCGTGGTAATCCAAGAAGTTCAGTCAGCCAATCAAGAGTTATCTTCTCTAATTCGCTTGCTGCCGGGGATGATTTCCAAAGCATACCGTTGACACTAAGCGAAGCTGTCACTAATTCAGCAAAAATTCCCGGGAAAGATGCGGTTGAATTAAAATATGCCATAAACCCCGGGTGATTCCAATGCGTTGTATATGGAATAACTTTATTAAAAGTATCTTCAAGAATATTTTCAAGCGAATCACCTTCAATTGGAAGTTTAAGGTCAACCAGACTGGTGAAATCCCCGGGTGAACAATCCGGTAAAACTCTTAATTGTTCAATCCCGGCAAAAAAATCAGCCAGATCTTTAATCAAACGTGTACCGTAAACTTCAAATTCTTTGGGAGTGAGATCTCTGTTCATCTGTCCTCCATCACTATTGCATCAGCTTCTATTTCAACAAGCAGCTCAGGAAGCATGAGATTGGAAACTTCAACTAAAGTGGCTGCAGGTCTTATGTCCTTAAAAAATTCATTAAAAGCCATCCTGATCTCCGCATAATCATCAATATTTATGATAAATATCCTGATCCTTACAACATCTTCAAGTTTTCCGCCCAGTGCTACCAGAGCAGTGTTAATTTTATTAAAAATATATCTGGACTGCAAATAAGTGCTCCCGACACCTTCAATTTTTTCCTCATCATTAATGGCAGTCGTTCCGGAAACAAAAATCATATTTTCCGCACGCACCGCGCGGCTATAGGCGGTTTCCATTTCCCAACGACTGCCGCTATTATAAATTTGTCTGAACATATTATTTCTCAATTACATTTTTGATGTTTAAAAATATAACAACTTAATTCAATAATGATAGCTTATGGATAGTTTTCTGTTACAAAATAAACTGATAAGGTTGTAAAGAGTCCAAAAAATAATCAGCGAAATTATGAAGATGACACAAGAGGCTTCAAATATCAGGGAATTCAAAAAAATTAGATCGTTATTTGAAAATTTCGATTTTGAACTTGCTCTCAATGAGATCGAAAAGTTGATAGGAAAGATATGACCAGCGGCAAATAAAATACATAAGGGTGAATTATTTTGAAAAAATTAATGGCGGGTTTCCCCGCCATTAATCCTCAATCAAGTCACTTCTGTTCTTTATAAACTGTTATTCCATAGCTTTCTTCATCATCCGGTGGTCTTGTGTTCCAGTCCCCGTATGCATGTGAGTCATCAGTCCTGTAATGAAGTCTGTACTTTCCCTTTTTTAATCTGATAACATCATTAAACTTCCGGTTTTTGTCTGCCCCGCCGGCATGGGTCGTTTCCTTATAACGCATACGCCAGATATCTTCACCAGATTCAGCATTTTCAATCCAGCCATAATCATACAATTCATTCCCCTGACCTTCTCCTAATGCATAAATTCTCACATCAAGGTCCTGATCAATTGTGAAGATTTCAGAATATTTTCTGTCGTCCCTCACTCTGATGATCTGTGCCAAAGCCTTTTCATTTCTGTAATCTGAAGGATTAAATACTGTGAATTGTGATTTTTCTCCGGGATTGATTGCCCAAATTGTTATTCCCCACATCTCTTTTCGGAAAGGTGGTGTATCATTCCAATCCTCATAGGAATGTGAATCATCAGTTTTGTATGCCACGATATAATTTCCCTTCCTGAGGGTGATAACCCCTTCGAATTTCCGGTTTTTTGATGCACCTCCGCCAGGGACTGAGTTTTTTGTACTCATTTCCCAGACACGCTCCCTTGTGTCTGCATTATATATCCAACCGTAATCAGCCATATCCTGGTGACCAGCTTCGCCAAGACAGAAAATCTTTAATTGTGTATCTTTTTCAAGACGAATCCCTTTTGTGATGAATTCATCATCCCATACTTTCTTAAATTCAATTATCGGCTCAGCTTCAACAAGTTCTTCAAGAGGTTTAATTTTATCCTTGTCCTGAGGATCGACGGAAAGAATCATTCCCCACATCAGTGGATCGTAAGGAGGAAATTCATTCCATTCCTGGAAACTGTGGGAATCATCTGAAAAATAATATGCCCTGTAATCACCAGGTTTAAGCACAACGGATGTATTAAAACGTCTGTTCTTTTTGGCACCGCCCCCATGCTCTGATTTGCTTTGCTCCATAGCCCAGACTTCTTTCATATTCGTCTGGTCGTAGATGGAGCCCAGATCAAACATTTTGTTATCTCTTCCTTCACCATTTCCATATATCTTCACTCTGACTTCGGATTTAACAGAGAACCCCTGTTCAAGACTCTCATAATCCTTAACCTTTGTGAAGGAAACGAAAGATTTCTCCGTTAACTCCTTAACGGGTGTCTGATCATCGAGTACCTTCAAAAGTCCTTCATCCGCTTCTAGTTCAATGTATATCTTCGATTTATCTCTTTTCTTAAATCTGCGGTTTTCATCACTGAAAATCTCACCCATCAACGACCTGAAATCACTACCATTAAAAAACAGATTAAAGCTTGCACCGCCAAGATAAAGTTCATATTTACCAGCTTTCAATTCTTTATTTGTTGAAAATTCAAAAACTCCGTCCCTTTTCTCAAGTTCAGAATCCGGTATCTCCCAAACAAGTTCACGAGAAGTGGTTTTAAGTATCCATGGTAAAAAAGTCGGCTCCGAATACCTTTTTCCGAATTTTGCCCCGACTCCGTTGATGGTAACTTCAGTATCCTCAGTCAATTCGAAGCAGACGTATGCTAATCCGCCTTCGTCGGGCTGGTTAAGCTTAATTGATTGTGCATCTATTACTGCGCCGAATGAAAACAATAAAAATATCAGAAGAAAAAATATTCGTTTCATAAGATTTACCTGATTTTATAGTTTTAGACGACGCTGCACATCTAAAGTTTCAGAAATTTGAATTGTATCTTTATCCATTCCTTATCACTTGATTTTTCATCGCAATAGTATCAGTATCGAAGATTTTACACAGCAGCGATATTGGTAAAAGAAAAAGAATGTCTGGTTAAACAGGTTC
Source organism: Ignavibacteriales bacterium (assembly GCA_021740915.1). Classification (GTDB taxonomy): domain Bacteria; phylum Bacteroidota; class Ignavibacteria; order Ignavibacteriales; family Melioribacteraceae; genus JAIOYW01. The sequence goes on from JAIOYW010000004.1 coordinate 163,834, forward strand.
AAAAGATGCGCGATACAAAAGTGGCAATTAGCAGATTAAAAGAATAGTCAGAATTGTTTTCAGCTTTAAGGTCGAAACGAATATTAATAGAGATATGAGTTTTTTTGGGAGATATTTTTTTTAGAACTCATTTCCGCTAATTTTGGCGGGTGACTCATCGAAATTCGAGTAAAGGAAGAGATGATAATTACGTTAAGCTCAAAAATTTATGCGCTTAGTTTTAGTCAAACTCACAGTTAAGATTAGGGTTGTTATGATGCCGGAATGCCATTCTGATCTGCTCTGCAGTTGTTCTTGAAACTGATAATTCAGGCAATGATCCTGGATCAAAAAATTCTGCTCCCCCTGTCTCTATGCTTTTGCAGGCTTCACCTCCTGTGATTTCGCATAAAAAAAACATTTTGTATATGTGAACAAGCGTAGTTATCGGACGGTTGTGCAGATTTCTGTCATGAACTGCAATCAAACGCAATACTTTCGATTCGAACCCGGATTCTTCCCTTATCTCCCTTATTACATTTTCTGCCGGGCTTAAATTTACATCAGCCCAGCCGCCGGGTAAAGTCCATCTGCCCCCGTCCGCGGTTTCCTTCACAAGCAGAATTTTATTATCCTGAATAATGCAGCCCCGGACATCAACTTTAGGTGTTGCATATCCATGGTCTTCTTCAAAGATCAATTTAACTTCAGGGATATCTTTATCACTCAGTTCATTAACAATTTCGGCTGAAAGATCAGTAATCTCACGATATCTTTCCACCTCAAACGGATTACTGGTAAAATGCAGCCCTGTTTGCGCATTGGCTTTTATTTTACGGAGCAGATCAATAATTTTGCTGGTCAGTTCGGTCATATCGTTAATTCAACTAATCTCGCATTCGTTACTCTGAGAAGACCTTCAACAGGAACTTTTATCTGCATTCCTCTAATTCCTGCGCTGATAAAAATCTCTTTATGTAACTCAGCCGATTTATCAATATAGGTCGGAAACTGCTTTTTCATTCCGATCGGTGAGCATCCGCCCCTTATATACCCGGTGAGGGCTGTGAGTTCTTTTACAGGGATAAGGTCTATTTTTTTTGAATTTGTCAGTTTCGCCGCTTGTTTAAGATCGAGTTCGGAATTTCCGGGAATCACAAAAACAAAGTACTCCTTACCGGCAGAAACTGCCACCAGTGTTTTAAATACTAATCCCGGCTCCTGCCCGATTTTTGCTGCAACGCTCAGTGCATCTATTTCATTTTCCTTAAAAATATATTCAAGACACTCGTACTCAATCTTAAAAGAATCCAGGATTCTGAGTGCGTTTGTTTTTTTCATCGGATTACTACCTGCGTTTTAGCAAGAAAATAATAACTACGAAGATGACAACCGCTCCCAGATAGTATATCCAACGCGGAGTCTCTTTCAATTTGAATGGAACGTATGTGGCATACAATAATTGTCCGGGTCCGATTTCATCAGAGTTGAACCGCCAGGTGAGCCTGTTCCTGTAAAGTTCCTGTGCATTATGATTAAAAATCTTGCCAGGCAGATAATAAACGTATTCAATTACGGTGCTTTTATTGTTTAAGCCGTAACCGGTCATAAAAGGTGGAATTATCTGAGAGAATTTTTTTGTTTTCCCCGGTGCATCCTCCAAAGTAAACTTAGCTCCTGTGAAAGATTTTAATGTATTAAGCGAATCAATACTATCAAATTGAAACTCGATCTGAGCGTGAGTTGTTGAATCAGCGTTAAAAACTTCAACTGATTTAATCTTAACCGAAGCAGCAGTAAATTGTGCAAGAAGAGAATCCTTGTTGAAAAGCCCTGTGGACCCAATTATCAGACTATCCTTGGATGATGAATAAGCAATCCAGTAATGTATAAACATTTTGCCAGAATTATCCGTCATGATTGTTGTCACCTGTTTATAATTCAAGCAGCCCTGGAGAGAAAAAAGCAGAAAAATGAGGATGAATCGGGTATAATTTTTATTCATTTATTTGCACCGTCTGAAAAAATATTTCGAATAATAATTTACCGAATATTTATCAGATTTATTCGGCGAATAAATTAAATATTTTGAATCCCCTCTTCTTTTTTCTTATCTAATAAAAGTGAGAATTTTTGATTTCTGAATTTTTTTGAATATTTTTCTGTTAGCACTTTAACTTATTGAGTGATAAATGGGAGTTAATTTTATGCCGACTTATGATTATAAATGTGAAAATTGTGGACACAAATTTGAGTTATTCCAGAAGATGTCGGATACGGCTATAACGGTTTGTCCGGAATGCAGTGGTACAGTAAAACGACTTATCGGCTCCGGTCTGGCTCCCATTTTTAAAGGCTCTGGTTTTTATCAGACCGATTATAAAAACTCTTCCACAAATGCTTCCACTCCTGCAAAAACTGAAACCCAGAAAGAGAAGCCGAAAGAATCCGCCGCCGCATAATTTTAGATCAGGGCTGTCCTTTTCAGGCAGCCTTTTTTGTTTCATATTTCAAATCTAAAATCAAACAATTGTTTCTGCCTTTCCCTCAAAAAAATATCCGGGAAAATTTCTTCTGAGAGAATTTAGATAATGATACCCGGGGACTTCTTTAATCTTCCGGCGCTTTGACTAGGAATTAAAAATCAAGACCAATAGACAAATAATACTTCGGAAGTGAAAAATGCTGCATGTCGAAAGACCAGGCTATATCAAGTTTCCATAAGAAGATAAGATACCATCTGAATCCATATCCCATTCCAAGCAGCAGATCTTTTGTAATAAGATTGCCGTATTCATCTTTTGCAAAAAGTTGAAGCTGTTTATTGTTACTCCAGGCTGAACCGGCATCAATAAACATATTCCCTAAAATATTCTGGAAAAGTATTGGCAGCGGACCAGTCAGGAGCGCTCTGATAATCGGCATTCTAAGTTCAAGATTCATTAATGAGTACTTAGTACCCACCTGGGCAGCATAGTCGTATCCTCTCATCGGCAACGCTGGTGAAAGAAATGCAAAGTCGGAGGCTGATCGGATAGGTATCTCACCGCTGGAAAAAGATCTGTTAATCCAGCTATCAACTCCACCTAAGAAAAAATTCTGAGGGTTTGCACCGCCGGAATATCCTCCCGAAAATCTTATAACAAAAGAATTATCGTACCAGAATCTCATGTATTTGCGATAATCGAATGTAATTGAATAAAAACTTCGTTTTGATTCTCCGAATCCTGGATTTCCTAAAATCCCAATATTGTACCTCGAACCCTGAATTGGGGAATAATACCCAAAAAGAGTATTATCATGCGCAAAACTTAACGATGGGATAAGGTATGTAACAGTTTCATTTTTTTGAGTGATATCATCCAGATTTTCTGCTGAAACGTTAAGATAGCTAAGTGCGCTTTCAAATCTGTAAAATCTGCTAAGCGGCAAGGAAGCAGACAGAATCAATCCATAATTCCTGAATCTGTGAAGATATGCCTTGCCCATGTTACTTAAATAAACAAATCTGGCGGTATGAAATGCTTCAACGCCATAATCGATTTTTTTAGCGAGATAATAATAAGCAAGCCCGTAATCCGAATTTTTCAGATCAACCTGCAGGCTGGTTACTCCGATAAGCCGATGATTGCCGAGGACATCGCTGAAACTCAATACTGTTGTACCTAATAATCCATAGAAAGTACTATAACCTGCATTAGCATAGATCAGGTCCGGAGAAAAACTCACCTTGTATTTGTTAAGCAAAAAATTACCATTAGAATCAAGGTTTTCAACAAAGAGATCAGCCCCGCTCAATTCCCCATTTGACGAATCAGAAGTTATATCCTCTCCAAAAACAAAATTGCGATATTTCGAAGTTTCTGCTCTATTAGTGCTGTCTTCTACATTTTCATACTGTCCCGTGAAAATGAAATTCTCACCCTCGGTCGTTTGAGAACTCGAATCCTTATAAACAATCTCATCATTCGTCAGAACGCTGTCTGAAAAGATATTTCCCTTTTTGCCGGAAACAAGCTCCTCCATATAGGCAGTCATTTTGATTCCACCATCAATGGTTTTTAATTCGAAGGGATTATTCAGAAGAAATATATTGTAACCCGAATTGTAAAGGGCACCAAAGACCAGTTTTTTTCCGTCTTTTGAAAGGGAAAGCTGATTTAATCCGTTCAAAGAATTTGTTATTGGAGCCGGTTTTTCTGACAGATATGGATCAGCCGCCGTACTGTCATACATAAGTTTTAATTTGAAAATATTATCGATCCCGTTATAATCCGAAACAAAAAGCATTTCAGTGCCTTCAGGATTAATAACCGGTGATTTTTCGCTGCTCAGAGCCCAGTCTGTCAGTCTGTAAACTTTTTCATCCTGAAAACTGAACTTATAAAGATCGGTCTGATTATAATTATGTGAACTCATTTCAAAATCTTCAGGAATCATATAGGGATTAACGAAATCCCCCCGGTCTGAAGAAAAGTATAAGTTTTTACTGTCGGGTCCCCATACAGGACTATCTTCTGAGAACATATCATTTGTGATATTTCGCAAAGTCTTAGTTGCGAATTCAAAAACATAGAGATCAGATTGAGAAGAATTGCTGCCGTTAAAAACAATTTTTTCACCATCCGGTGACCATGAAACACTTTCTATTCCAGGCAACTCAAAATCCAGAAGTGTCTCCTCCTCTGTATCGGTATCAATAACGTAAATTCTGTCAAATCCTTTACGCTTTACACTCAGTGCAATTCTTTTATTGTCGGGAGCCCAGGTCAGAGACGGGTAAAGAAGGTTTAATTCTTCAAAGTCATTCGTTAGCCCGCTCTCAACCACCTGTTTAATCACCTTTCCATCAAATGAATTCATTATATAAACATTTAGAAAAATATCTCTGTCCGATATAAACGCTATTTTGTCACCCTGCGGAGAAATCGCGGGACTGGTGTTATAAAAGCCGCCTGTTTTTTTATTTTCTGTAAGTTGTTTTGCCATTTCAGAAGGGTCTTTGCGATAAGCAATTTCAGGCCAGTATGTTCGTTTGAGGTCTTTTTTCCACCTGGTGTTTAGTTCTTCGAGGGTTAATCCGATTGATGCTTTTAACCCGGATTCAAGATCGCCTGCTCCCCTGATTTTACTAAGCATCTCACCAACTTTTTTTGGTCCGTACTGACTGGCGATATAATAGAATAAAGACTGTCCTCCGCGATAAGCAAAATATCCGTCAAGTCTTTCTATATCCGGGAGATATTCGTTAATTATGGCATCCCTGATGAACATATCTGAATTTGTCTCCCATTCACTAGCGAGATATTCAGCCATTCCTTCGTGATACCAAAGAGGGAGTTGAAGTGATATTCCTTTTGCAATAATATTCTGAACAGTTCCGCCATATAACATATCCCGCATTACTGCATGAACAAGCTCATGATGGATTACGTGTTCGAACTTTTGATATGATCCCTCAAATGGGAAAACCACTCTGTTTTTAAATGGCTCGGTAAAGCCGCCAATACCCTGACTTATATACGAATCCGAAGTATTTGTTTCAGCAAAATCGTTATGGGAGTTATAAACAATGAGCGAAATACGGCTGTTGATTTCATAATCAAGGTCACTTTCGAGATCGGCAAGTGATTCCTCAGCTACCTTAGCTGTAAACTCTGCGATTTCACTTCCGTCAAGCGAAAAATAAATATCAAAATGTTTTGTCTGGATAAAATACCAGTCATACTCATTAAATTGCACTTTATTCTGACCGAACTGCGCGCTGATATTGAAGGCGCTGAGTAGAACAACAAACAAAACAACTTTAAATTTCATCGAAAATCCTTTATTTAGCTACCAACTCTAAAAATATTGATTTTTCATTAATCTAAAAGGGCAAAATCAATCTCTCTTTTCAGAGGATCAGCCCTCAATAATTTAACTTTGACAGAATCTCCCAGCCTGTATTCTTTTCCTGTGTCCTCACCATAAATTCTGTAATTTTTTTCATCAATGATATAAAAATCATTCTGAATACTACGGTAACGTATAAGACCCTCGGCAAGAGTATTTTTTAACTGCACGAACATTCCGAATCCTGCAAATCCTGAGATTACAGCATCAAATATCTCACCTATATGATCTTTGAGATACTCGCTCTGTTTAATTTTTACGGACATCCGTTCAGCAGATGCAGCGGTTCGCTCCCTTTCTGAGGAATATTCACATATCTGTTCAATATCCCTTGAACTCAGAATCGGTGATATTTGTTTCCCATAATGATGCAGTAGTTTATGCACTATAAGGTCAGGAAATCTCCTGATTGGCGATGTAAAATGACTGTAAAATTTAAAGCCCAGCCCAAAATGTCCAATGTTTTCATTTGAATAAACAGCTTTTGCCATGCTTCTTATTGCAATTTCATTTATCAGTGATTCTTCTCCGGAACCTTCGACCTGCTTGAATAAATCCTGGAACTTCTTAGATAATTTCCCTCCATTGGGGTTGAAGGAAAAACCAAGTGAACGGGTAAATACAGAAAACTGTTCTAATTTTTCTTTGTCAGGAAGATCGTGAACCCGGAAAATAAAAGAAATACCCGGCTTTCTGAAGAATTTGTAAAAGTGCTCAGCCACTATCCTGTTAGCAAGGAGCATAAATTCTTCAATCAGGTTATGGCTTGAATCCGAAACGCTAAGTTTGATATTGAGCGGGACACCTTTATCATCAAGTTCAAATTCAATATCCGGAGTACTGAAATTTATACTTCCTTCCTTTGCACGCTTATTCCGCAGCATCGTGGAAAAATCATGCATCATCCGGATTTCATCCTCAAAATCGCCTTTTTCCCCTTCAATTATTCTCTGGACTTCCTTATAAGTAAAACGCCTTTTACTATTAATTACTGTTTTTTTAATCTCATACTCAACCAGTTTTCCTTTGGGCGATATCTCTGCAAAAACAGAATAAGTGAGACGATCTTTTCCTGGTACAAGAGAACAGATATTGTTCGAAAGCTTCTCAGGCAGCATTGGAATCACTTTGCCTACAAAATATACGCTGTTACCCCGCTCCTTTGCCTCTTTATATAAGGAGGAATTGAAATCAAGGTAATGTCCAACGTCGGCAATATGAATACCGACATAGTAATTCCCATTTTCAAGCACCGAAATTGACACAGCATCATCATAATCTTTCGCAGTATCAGGGTCAATTGTGAAAATTTTCTCATTTCTTAGATCAAGCCTCAAAGATATTTCTTCAGCAGAAATTTTGTCTTCTATTTTATCCGCTTCATCCAGTGTTTTTTTATCAAAACGGAATGGAAGGTTAAATTCAATGGCAAGAGCATGAAGCTCTGCATCATGTGTACCGGCTTTACCAATTACCTCCGAAATTATGCCCTCGGGATTCAGATGGTGATCTGTCCAGATAATTCCTGAAACCACAACTTTGTCACCGACCTTGGCTTTCCCTATCTTATCATGAGAAATATAAATATCCCGGTGTACCATCCCGTCATCCGGATCAACGAAATAAAAAGATTTGGACTTTTTCAGAATACCCGTGATCTCAGATCGCTTCCGTTCGATAATTCTGAGAACTTGCCCCTCGAGGCTTTTTCCGCGATGCCTCGGTAATAAAGATATTTCAACAACATCTTTATCAAATGCAGTCCCAAGATATTTTTCAGGAATAAATACATCCTTTATTTTTTTATCTTTCATTACAACAAAGCCATATTCACCTTCATTAAAAATCTGAATCGGCCCGATAAGATTGTCTTCAGTCTGAAGCATCTGGTATCGTTTACCAACACGATTCAGAAAGGATTCCATCTCAAGACTATGAAGAAATACTTTAAGCTTGGCATATTCATGCTCATCCTTAATATCAAGGAGGTCTGCTATTTCTCTTGCTTTGTACCGCGCTCCGGGATTAGACCTGAAAAACGCTTTGATCTTTTTTTTCATTAAAACTCGAATTTATATTGAAAACCAATTTCACTAATTTTATCTTCAAGACCTGTTGTCTTAACAATCGGGTCTTTTCTCTCCATACGGAAGATGAAATTTTTACTAAACAAATAAGATACCCGGATATTGGCTTTGGAGAGATTATCAAATATTTCTGTGGTCCCTCCAATCGTGTATCTGAATTTATTATATCTGCCTGATACGTTAAACTTCGTAAATTCTCCTGACTGGCTAAGCTCAATATTATTGATCAGGTCTCCCACTGCTGAATTTACAAAACCACTTAAAACGGTTCCAAGAAATGAAGTAGCCGTATTTCCAAGAATGCTTGTCTGATCAACAACCTGCGACTTATCATCCGGAGTGAGATCGCTCTTAAACTTACCCATAATAATAAATGAAACTGCATCAGCAGCATCAAGGGAACGATCAGCCGTATTGTTCTGAATATTCCTGCTACCTACATAAACAAGAATATTCTCCGGATCGTTCGAAAGATTTGCACCTAACTGGCTGAGCAGACCATTCATTTTAAATTTAACAGCAACTTCCTGGGTTGTTCCCCTCGCGCTTGGGGGATTCGTATAATCACTCGAATATGTTGCAAGAATATCAAGTCGTGGATCGGTAAGATCACTTTCAAAAGTTATTTTCCCGGTTGCATCAAAAACCTTGAAAAATTCAAGTTTTGAACCGCTTAGCAGCTCAAGTGATCCCTGAGTATTGGCAATGCCGTCAGAACTTTCAAATTTTAACTGACCATCAACTTCGGCAATCAGTTTCTGATTTGCAACTCTTGAGAGCAGAAAAGTAATTTTAGCGTTGTCAACTACCTCAATACTTACGTCATAATCAAAATACGATTTTTTCTCAATTCCCTCTGATATTTCTTCAATTTCTGTAGCCTTCGACTCCTCAACAATTTTTTCGAACTTCAGTTTTTCTCTTTTGACAATACTTGAGTCTTCAAGAAAAACATAGTTGATATTATCAGTGCTCGTTGAATAAGTTGATGGTTCAGGAGAAAAAGTAAGATTGGTGGTAAGCAGTCTAACAACGCCATTAAATTTTGGTCTGTCATTCTCAAGGTTAAAAGTCCATTCTCCACCAGTCCCAATTATTAAATCCCCGTAAATAGTAGCACTTGGCGATTTAGACCGTGATTCAGTTAAAATCGCAAGATCACCAGAGGTCCGAAAATCGATATATTCCGGCTTAAAATCTTTCAGCCTTATCTCACCCGACGAGAAAAGTTTCCCTTTATGAGTTGAGCCCCAAAGATTTGATATTTCCAGAGTATCGAAACGAATTGTATTGCCTTCAAATCTTGTTCTTAGTTCCAGTCCATAATCAAGATTATTTATTTCCGGCCGGAAATATCCTTTCGATATATTCAGATAGCCGGAAAGTTGAAGATCATTCGGTTTTCCCTTTATCTGAATATCCGATGAAAATGATCCGCTCTGTTTGGAAATATACGGAATAATATTTCCCAGCGTACTCAGGTGGAGGTCGTCGGAAAAGACCTGAATATCGATTTCACTCTCAGGATTGAATCGCTGCCCCGCATCTGCAAATGCAAGATCAATTGGTATATCAGCTATAATGCTGAGAATCGTCGAATCCCGGTTGGCTGTCTGCTTCAGAAATCTGAGATTGCCCTTAAGTTCTTTAGCCTTATAATCAATTTCGCCGGTTACATTACCCAACTTCACATTGCTTATCGTAAGATCAAGCATTTCTACATCCGATTCAATTATGGGATCGGATAAGGTTCCCCCAAGATAAATATAAAAATTAAATGTTGCATCAAATAATAATGGATCATTTAGAAAATTGTCGGCAATTCTCGATCCTTTAAAATTTCTGGTCTTGATAATTAATTCTTGTTCACCCGCTGAATTCACAAAACCGCTAAGATATATTTCAGCCTCATCCTGCGAAAGAAGCAGCTCTTTAATATCTATGTCGTTATTCCCGATCTCTATAACCGCTGGTTCAGGATTTTTCCATTTCCTGTTATTATAAGTGAGTTCCAGATCATTGATGGTGAAAATTTGTTTGTTTTCACGCAAATCGAAATCACCCTTTGTTGAAACCGAAAAGAGTGTGTCATATTCCGCTGATAAATTAAAAAGCATTGTACTTTTATTAAACAGAATATCCGCCTTTATTTTATTTATGTCGGACCCGGAATAGAATCTTTCAGCAGTTAGAAACAAAGAACCGAAAAGATTGTCGAAAGATTTGACCTGATTGTTTCTGCTGAAGTTTAAATTAACCCCCATATCCGACAGATAAAGTAATTTATCCGCTTTCCGCTGGATAAAATACTCGATAAAAAGATCAGTATTAATCGCGAAGAATGAAGAATCATTAATAATTTTTCCGCTTCCATAACCGGAAATATCCATCATCTCATCCTCAAGCAGAATCGCGAGGAGATCAAAATCTTTGAACCTGAAATTAAAATTGATATCCATCGGATTAAAGATCACTGAAGATGTATCAGACAAGAATAATTCCGTCTCAGTGCTTGCCGTTAAATCATCCAACGGATTAATTTTTTCAATTTTTTTCTGGATGATATCCCCAATTGTCGTTCCCTGTTCAGCGAATAATGCAATTGCATCGGTAAGCTTAAACCTGCCTGAAAATCCTGCGTCGATAACATCGGATTCAATATTAATCCGCCTTTCCACACTGTCCACTTCCATAACAAGATTTAATTTCGAATCTCCGATCCTTAGATCGTTTACCACTGACTCTTCAATGTCGAGGCTGGCATTTAAGCCCATCGAATCAGGATTAAGTCCATTACCCTGCATAGAAAAATTCAGATTAATATCGCTGGGATTTCCAAGCCCGAAATTCTTAAGATTCAGTTTTTGGAATCTCCCTGTCAGATCGAACAGAGGATTGTGTCCCTCTGAAAAATCAAGCTTCCCATTAACGTTTATCATCGCGTGCTGAATAACGGAATTGAGGTCAATATCTATTTTTTTCTGCTTTGCCGCAGATTTCAGAGAAAGACTATCAATAAAAAATTCATCATATTTTGACTGCTGTAAACTTATTTCAATATCAGAGTTAAATTCCGCAGGTGTAAATCCTTCACCGACGATACGAGTAGTCAGATTAAGGTCTGTCCTGGTTCCGGTAATCGGAAATATATTTAAATTTTTTGTTTTCAGACTAACATCATATTTTGTGATATCCTCACGAAAATCGAATTTAGCTTCGCTTATTAATTCTCCATTGTTTAAAACAGTATTTAATCCGGCATCAAACTTGTCAATCCTGCCTCTGTAATATGCATCAATATCTGAAAGGAGCAGATTACCATAGTCAGGTATCTCAAGTCTGGGCAAAAGATAATTAATATCGGAATAGAGTAATTTCCCGTTTGAAATTTGCGCGTCAATATACATATCAGAAGGCCGGTTCAGGTTTGTGATCCTGCCCTTCAGCGAGAGCTTCGTTTTATTCACCCGCGCTGTTATCTCTCTGATATTCAGGTTGCCATAATCTCCATCAGCCTCAAGATGAATTTCCGGCACACCTGTGAGAAAATCGAGTGACGGAAGCAAACCACTGAGGTCCCTGAAATCAAATCTTTTAATATCGGCTTCAAGTCTGACAGGATAATCATAAAAGTCTTCATATACAACATCTCCGAAAATGTTCAGACTATCCATTCTCGCATTCAGAAAAAACTCAGTCCGTTTGGTTTCAATATGAAAGTTCGTAATTTCGGCAAACCAGGGAGTGATTTCAATTATTCCTCTAAGATCATAAAAATCATAATCTTTGATATTAGTTCTGGCAAAAAGATACTCAATGTTTGCAAAGTACTCATTGTCTTTTAAGTGTACTTCTGCCGCAAGCCGGAGATTTAGGTTTTTGATTCTGATATTTTCTGTGTTAAGTGAATCCTGCTTAGAAAAATCTCCCAGATTGGGAAAAGTTACCATATTAAAAGCAGCATCAAGAAATTCAAGATCAGAAACAACTATCGTGAAAGGAAATTCACCCGAAGTAGTATCCGTTTCAGTTTCGGAGGGAGGCAAAACCTCACCCAGATTCCAGGAGCCATCTTCTCTGCCTGCAAGATTCAGATTCAGATCAGAAATGAGGATTTTTCTTACATAAATAGTTTTCAGAAATATTCTCATAGGACTGAACTTGACTTCGATTTTTTTTGCAGAAATCACAGTATCAGTTTTTGATGTTAAAAGCAGATCATCAATTTCAATTGATGTGAATATCGTTCCCTTAAGTTCGCCGATTGAGACTTTTCCATTAAGCTGGTCATTTAGAATTTCCACGACCATATCTTTAGCGAAATTGCGGAATGTAGATGTTTGTGAAATTCCAATAAAAAGAAGAAGTATAAAAAGGAGGGCTATCCCCGTGTAAAGGAAAATATTTATTATACGCCGATATAACGGCTCACTGTGTATAAAATACTCTTCCAATTACTTATAGACTGATAAAATTTTATTTATTATTTTTGATGTTGACTGATCGTTCACAAACTCGATTCTTACTACTTTTCCTCCATGAGATTCGACTGTTTCTCTTCCGACAATATTTTCAATAGCCCAGTCAGCTCCTTTTACCAGCACATCCGGTAAAACTGCATCTATTATTTCAGCAGGTGTATTTTCGTCAAAAAAAGTCACAATATCAACAGAACGAAGGTTAGAAAGCACGAAAGCCCTTTGATTTTCTTCAACCAGTGGTCGTTTTTCTCCCTTGATTCTTCTGACTGAGGCATCCGTATTTATTGCGACAATCAATATATCACCTTCACTCCTGGCTTTATTTAAATAATCGACATGACCTGCATGAACAATATCGAAACAACCATTAGTCATTACAACTTTTTGCCCTTTCTGTCTGAAACCATTCCGTAATGAAAGTAACTCTGCCAATTCCCTGACTATCATAATTATAATTCCTCCATAACTTCGCGGAAAAGAACTTCGCTTTCAATCGGTACAATACCAACTTCGCCGCAAACCAGCCCACCTGCAAAATTGGCAAGATAAGCAGCTTCCGTAATATCCGCGCCAGAAACAAGCGCCATCGTCAAGGTTGAGATAACTGTATCTCCGGCACCGGATACATCGGCAACTTTCCGGGCTTTAGTCGGCACTTGTTTTTTTGAACTGTTATCACCGAAAAGCGCCATTCCTGCTTCACCAAGAGTAATCATAACATATCTGGATTTTAATTCATCCAGAAGTTTATTTCCATAAAAATCGAGATCGCCGGAACCCGAAAATTTAACCCCAAATGCTTCTTCGGTTTCTTTTTTGTTAGGCTTAAAAACTGTAACATTTTTGTATTCAAAGAAATTATGAAATTTGGGATCAACCGTTATCACCAGCCCTTTCCTATTGGCAATTTCTATTAATTCTTTTATCACAGTTTTTGTGAGTACGCCTTTATTATAATCCTCAAGAATCAGAGCATCAAGTTCATCCGCCTTCGATTCAAAGTATTGCAGCAGTTTATTCTCTGTTTCGGAATGAATATCCTCCTTACTCTCCTTGTCAATTCTTACTACATGCTGACTCCCGGCTATCACTCTTGTTTTAGTTGTGGTAGGCCTCGCAGAATCGCAGATGATTCCTTCATCAGTGATCCCTGACTCATTTAGCAGCTTCTTAAAAAAACGTGAATCATTATCCTCACCTATAACTCCAATAGGAACTGGAATTCCCCCGAGTTTGAGAATATTAAGCGCAACATTTGCAGCACCTCCGAATCTGAAAAATTCATCGTCAACTTCAACAACAGGAACAGGTGCCTCCGGAGAAATTCTTTTCACTTTTCCCCAATAATAACAGTCGAGCATCATATCGCCGACAACAGCTACCCTTTTACCGCTAAAAGCAGCCTTTAATTCATTCAATCTCTTTTTAGTAAATTTTGGATTCATTTCCAGTCTGCAAATTTGTTTCTGATTTCTATTTTTGAAAGCCCTGTCGAAGAGCCAAGCCACATTGAATTGCCGTCGAAGTACATCGCATAAATTGTTGAGGCAAGTTCAGGGTGATAGAGTGTTGTCACTTCTTCAGAAAGTATATCAATAAGAACCAATCCGCGTCCATAAATTTCTTTATCCCGGGTACTGAACTGGTAGAGAGATACCCATAGCTTATTCCCTGTTCTTTCTATCGCATATATTCCGTTAGCTGACAACCCGTCATTTTTATCAAAACGTATCCATTCATTTTTTCTGTCATACTTATAGAGACCGCCAATATTGTATTCCGGATTTTCGGCTGTGAGGAGTTCGTCAAGTCCGATCCAGATATTCGATTGCTCAAAAAATATTGCGGAGATAGACACTTCTTTTCCTTCTCCACGAAAATAATTCAGTCGGTTATCAAAAAAGTATAATGATTCCTCGTCTTTCAGGTCACGGGATTTATCGTATTTGTGTAAACCTGCTTCCGTGCCAAACCAAACCAGGCTGTCTCCATCCACCGAAACTACTTTAATTGTATTAGTTTTGATATTATCTCTAACAGTCATATCATAGTCAATAAATCGCCTTCTTTTCACATCATACTTAGTAAGATACATAAATCTGCCGATCCAAACCACATTCGATTTTGCATCATATCTGACTGAACGTATCCAGTTCGATAACTGACCGCCCTTTCCAAATTTCCTTTTTGTCCAATTGCCTGACTTCCGGTCATAAATAAATAAACCGTCAATTGATCCGGCAAAAATATTTTCCGGGGAAACAGCAATACAGTAGAAAAAATCAAGTGATACTTCACCTCCGGCAGAGGAAAAATTTTTGACTTTGCCATCCTTCCGGTTTATTCTGTATATCCCGTTCCCGTTACTGGCAGCCCAAATCTCTTCCTCATCGCCATCGATTGAGGTAACCTGAGCGCCTTTAAGAATCTGCTGCAATGAGATTGCATCTTCGGCATACAAAACATTTGCTAAATAAAGAGTAAAGAGTAATAAATATCTGATCATAAATAAAGGAAAAGAGTTAATAACTTTCTTCGTCTGTCGGGAAATTCCCGGCACGGATATCTGACACATAATTTTCGACAGAGTTTTTAATTACTTCAGAGAGTTCGGCATATCTCCTTACAAATCTTGGAGAAAAGTCGGTAGTTAATCCGAGCATATCGTTTGTCACCAATATTTGCCCGTCACAGTGCATCCCGGCACCAATTCCGATGGTCGGAATCGATAATATGCCTGTAATTTCTTTCGCAAGATTTTTGGGAATTTTTTCGAGTACCACAGCAAAAGCACCTGCTTTTTCAAGGGCTTCTGCATCCGCAATAATTTGTTTCGCCTCATCCTTGTCTTTACCACGGGCTTTGTAGCTGCCAAACTGATGAATACTCTGCGGGGTCAATCCGATGTGTCCCATTACCGGAATACCTGCTTCTGTTATCCTCTCAACTTTTGGAGCAATTCTTATTCCGCCTTCCATTTTTACTGCGCCTGCAGGAGTTTCTTTCATTATCCTTCCGGCATTTGTAAAGGCTTCATCACTGTTTCCCTGATAAGACATAAAAGGCATATCAACAATTATCATTGCGCGTTTTGCACCTTTGGCAACAGCCTTTGTATGGTATATCATTTCATCCATTGTTACAGGCAGCGTTGTTTCATTCCCCTGGAAAACATTACTTAGAGAATCCCCAACGAGAATAATATCTATTCCCGCTTCATCAAGAATTTTAGCTGTAATGAAATCATAGGCAGTAAGAGCAGAAATCCTTATGTCCTGCTTTTTAAGCAGTTGAAGGCTTTTGGTTGTTACTTTTCTGAAATTTGCTTCAACGCTCATAATTTTTGCTTTCCTGATTTATATCTACGAAATTAATGCCCCAATATTGGGAGAATCCTTCAATAATACAATCAGTTAAGTAATTATAATTAACCTTTTTCTGTAATATCGTTTCTATCTCTATTGTTTTTTCGGAAAGTTCCGCAGAGAGGGAATTCTTTGTGTTCTCATCCGAACGAAGATAATATGGAAGTTTTCTATGGAAAGTACCGCAAAGAATTGAACCATGCTGCAGGATATTCTTATCAATCCTTCTCTGAGCACTTCCGATAAGTTTTCTGCCTGAAAATTTCACTTCACTTTTTGCTGCACTTGCAAAACATAAAACCCCGGAAGGTTCTTTCAATAAATCGGGGAAATTTGGCTGATAGTCTTCGAGTTCGGCATCTGTAAGAGTTGAATCATAAATTGAGAGACCTTTCAGCAGAGCGTTGGAAATTTCTGAATATAGCTGTTTTGCACTCGAAAGTGATTCACCAGGATAAATCACAGAATAAGTTATCTCTTCAGAATGAAGAATAGCCCGTCCCCCGGTTGGTCGTTTTGTTACCTCCAGCCCGTCTGCAGCAGCGAGTCCGATATCAATGTCATCATAACTCTGGTTAGCTCCCAGGCTGATGCAGTAAGGTTTCCATCGATATATCCTTAACCAGGCATCATCAGGATTACATTCCCTCGCCAATCTGATATCCGTCTGCATATTGATCCTGCCGGTCTGAAAACCATCCCGGATCAAATGCCATTTCATCCTCTGAACCCGCGTCTTTTTGAGGATTCAATAAAATTAATAATTTCCTCTGAAAGAGCATTTCCTGAAAATTCAAGATTAAGTATCTCTTTAGCCTGAGCCCAATTATTTCCGGAATTATAGATAATTGTATAAATCTGTTTGAGCTGGTTCAGTTCATTATTGGTAAAACCTCTCCTCCGTAAGCCAACGAGATTGATGCCGCTGTATTTCAGAGGTTCGCCTGCAGCAAGAACGAAAGGAGGAATATCCGAAGTTGCTCTGAAACCGCCTCCAATCATAGCATGTCTGCCAACTTTCACAAACTGATGAATCGGAGTTGTACCTCCGACGATGACCCAGTCTTCAAGATGCACATGACCACCAAGTTGAACTGAATTTGCAAGTATTATATTATCCCCCAAAACACAGTCGTGTGCGATATGAGCGTAAGCCATAATGAGACAGTTTTTCCCTAATTTTGAAAATCCTGTCTCAACTGTACCGCGGTGCAGCGTAACGAATTCACGTATTGTTGTATTGTCGCCAACGTAAAAGAGGGTTGGCTCATTGGCGTATTTCAGATCCTGAGGAAGATTCGAAATTGAAGCTCCCTGGAAAATTTTAACTCCGCTGCCTATTCTCGCTCCGTTATATATACAAGCTCCCGGTCCGATACTGCAACTTTCACCAATTTCAACATCCTCCTCAATATAAGCAAATGGATGTACTGTAGTGTTATTACCAATTTTGGCTCCGGAGGAGACATTTGCTAATTTGTGAATATTGGAATCCATATTATTTCTTCTATTTTGTGGTTGTCCTATCGACAATTGCAGCCATCATTTCGGCTTCACAAACAAGTTGGTTGTCAACAAGTGCTTCGCCGCGGATGAGGACCATGTTGCGTTTTTTACTTATCAGGTGCGCTTCCAGGATTAATTGATCTCCCGGAACAACCGGTTTTCTGAATTTGGCGTTATTAATTGAGGAAAAAAACACAAGTTTTTCAGATGGATCGATAAATGAATTAAGAAGCAGAATTCCGCCAGCCTGGGCAAGGGCTTCAATAATCAGTACTCCGGGCATCACAGGCTGACCTGGAAAGTGTCCCTGAAAAAAATGCTCATTCATTGAAACATTTTTAAGACCGATTACTTTTTTATCGAGCTCAAGGTGAATGATCCTGTCCACAAGAAGGAAAGGATATCTGTGAGGCAGAATTTTCGATATTGCGTTAATATCGAATACTATTCCCTCTTTTTTAACATGCTGATATTTCTTAACTAATTTTTTCTGCTGATATAATTTTCTAATTTTCCTTGCAAATTCCACATTGGCTTTATGCCCCGGTCTTGCCGCAAGTATCTGAGCTTTGAATGGAACACCAATTAGTGCAAGATCACCCATAAGGTCGAGCAATTTATGACGAACCGGTTCATTTCGGAACCTGAGAGATTTCTCATTAAGAAACCCATTCACTCCAACTGTAATCTCATCATTCAGTTCGAGTTTCTGCTGAAGTTTTGAAAGCTCCTCTTTATTAATTGGATGATCAACTATAACAACAGAATTATCAAGATTTCCGCCCTGAATAAGCCCTTTATCAGCAAGCATTTCTACTTCACTTAAAAAACAGAATGTTCTTGCAGGTGCAAATTCATCTGCAAATTCCTTTTCCAGGTCAAAAAGACCTGAATGCTGACTGCCGAGTGCCGGATTCTGATAGTCAACCATAACAGTAAGTCTGTAACCATCGAGTGGAAGAGCAACGATATCCACCTGATCTTCCTCACTATGATGAATGACAGTTTCATCGATGATGAGATAATCTTTCGGGGCATTTTGAGCCTCAAACCCGGCTTCCATCAGCATCTTTACAAAAGGTAATGAGCTTCCGTCACCAATAGGCGGTTCGATACCGTCAAGTTCAATTATAAGGTTATCAACCTGCATTCCGACACAAGCCGCAAGCACATGTTCAACTGTATGAACTCTTGCGTCACCAACTCCCAGAGTTGTCCCCCGGGCAATTTCAACTACATAATCAACATTTGCCGGTATCTCAGGATTCCCTCCGAGATCGACCCTGACAAATCGAATACCATAATTGACAGGGGCGGGTTTAAAGGTAAGTGTACATTCCGTTCCGGTATGAAGACCGATTCCTGACATAGAGACAGGCTGTTTTATAGTTCTTTGAAGCTCTAACATTGTTTTCCTTATTAGTCTTTGCCGATAATTTTTTCCAGTTCAGCCAGTTTTTTCTCCAGCGTCTTGATTCTTTCCAGATATTCAGGCAAACTCCGGATATGACCTTCAAGACGAAGACTTACTCCGATATCTTTCGCCGGGCTGCCAAAATATTTTCCCGCTGACTTAAGCGATTTAGAAACTCCCGATTGTGCACCAATCATAACGCCATCAGCAATTTCAATATGACCGGAAACACCAACCTGCCCGCCCATAACCACATGACTGCCGACCTTTGAACTGCCGGCTATTCCCGTCTGAGCCGAAAGTGCGGTATGTGCCCCGATCTCAACATTGTGAGCTACCTGGACGAGATTATCAATTTTCGTTCCTTTGCGGATAATTGTTGAACCGAGCGCCGCACGATCAACTGAAACATTCGAACCAAGTTCTACATCATCTTCAATTACTACATTCCCGATCTGAGGTACTTTTGAGTATTCACCTTTTTCATTTGGAATGTAACCGAAGCCATCGGAACCGATAACGGTTCCGGAATGAAGGATCACCCGGCTGCCTATCTCAGATTTTTCCCTGATTGTCACATTTGGATAAATCAGAGTATCATCACCGATCCTGCAATCATCCAATATCACGGTGTTATGCATTATTACCGAATTATTTCCGATAATCACATTATTACCGATAACAACATTTTTACCTATTGCACAATTATTTCCGTAAACAGATCCGTTACCTATTGATGCGGTCGGATCAATCCCGGAAATATCGGGACGGTACTGGAAATATCTGACAATTATTTTCTGCAGCGCATGATTAGGATTTGCAACTTCAATATATGTTAATCCGGCGTTGGTTTTAGGAATATCCGGATTGATCAGAACTGCAGTAGCATGAGTACTCTCGAGAAATTTAGCATATGCCGGTAAATACAAAAAAGTGAGATCACCTTTTCGTGCCTCACTTATTTTTGCAACTGCTTTAATCTCGGCATTTTCATCACCAATGAGTTTGCCGGAAACTAATTCCGCAATTTCCTTTAACTTTATTTTCATTCTTGAGTTTGTAGTTTTTCAAGTACTTTATTTGTAAGGTCGTGTTCATCTTTGGCAAACAGGAAGATAATATCACCGCTTCTATCAAAGATATAATCGAACTCTTCTTCTTCAGCGATCATTTGAATAGCGGTAAAAATTTTATTCTGAACCGGTTTCATCAGCTCTTCCTGATTCTTGAATAATTCCCCGTTAACGCCGAACTTTTTCTGACGATAGTTCGTAATCTCATCTTCAAGTTTTACCAGTTCTTTCTCGGTTTCAACTCTTTTGGCATCACTCATAATAAGCTTTCTTTTTTCATAATCATCGTATTTAGCTTTCCATGAATTTTCCAATTTTGTCATCTCCTCCTGCCATTCGGCAATCAGAGCATCGAGCTTCTTCTGGGCGTCCTGTGCATCTGAAAGTTTGTCCATAATTGCATCAGAATCGATGAATCCTATTTTAAGCTGGGCATTTAGTTCGGTATATCCCGCAAATATACAGATCAGACTTAGAACTAAAACAAACTTTCTCATAATGATATTCCTTTAATTATTTTCCTCTTTTGAGTTTATCGAGGACTTTGAAGGTGATGTCATACTGATCATCAGCATGAAGCAGAATAGGGAAATTTTCGTTTTTATCAAAAACAAATGACATACCTTCAGCCTTCGATACATCTTCGATCGCTTTTCTTATTTTCTCCCTGACAGGGGCAAAGAGTTCTTCCTGCCTTGCATATGCTTCGCCATTAGGCTGGCCGAATTTCATCTGGCGGTATTTTTCCATGTTCTGCTGTTTATTGACGAGAATCTGCTCAGATTCTTTCCTTTTGTCAGGAGTCATCGTCTGCGCCTGCTGCTGATAGCTGTTATATGATGTCTGCAATTCATTCTGCATACTGTCCAGAACTGTCTGCCATTTAGCGAGCATTGCATCGAGATCGCTCTGAACTTTTATTGCTTCAGGCAACTGTTCGAAGATTGTCTGTGAATTTACAAATCCCATTTTTTGATTGCCCTGGGCAAGAACAACAGCTGACGCCGCAAAGAATAAAACGATTGTAATTATTGTTTTACGCACTATAACCTCATTAAATTATTAAAATCCGCGCCCGAACTGGAAATGGAACATCCACTGAGGATCGGCGCCATCCACAGCCTTTCTGTCAAAACCGTAACCGTAATCAAAGCCGATAAGACCGATTGGATTTATTAGAATTCTCGCTCCAAATCCAACTGATCGTCTAAGTTTCGAAAAATCTGTTTCCTTTAAGCTGAAAAAAGTATTTCCCGCCTCAGCAAAAGATAACAAATAAATCGGGATTGGGTCAAGGGCTAGCGCTCCTCGTAATTCGACAGTATATTTTGTTGAAACCCTTCCACCAATAATATCACCATTCACGTTACGCGGTCCCACAGACCTGTCGTCGTAACCTCTGAGCGGAGTTGTTGCTATTATCAGACCGTTACCGCCCATGTAAAAGAATTCGAAGGGCTGTATTGTTGTTCCGGATCGCAATTCATCGAGATATCCCACATTGATGCCTGTATATAGAGCTATACGGTTTGAATTGAGAAGTCTCTGATACCATTCCGAAGCAAATTCAATTTTATAATAATCAACATCGCCGGGCAGCAATGCGCCGCCGGACAATTCACCATTGAGAGAAACCTTGGAACCCTTTGATGGAAAGATCGGATTATCAAGATCGGTTCTGCTGATTGTTGCACCGAGTGTGTATTGTCGTGATATGCCTTCAGCATAAAAAGACCGCCCATCAATTACGTCATTATACTGAAATCTGAAAAGACCCTGAATATAAAAATAGTTATCAGGCCATTTAAGCCGGCGTCCAACACGAACTGTTCCACCGGACTGCCTGAGATCATAAACGTACCTCTGTCTGGTATCGAATACCTCAAAGCCGACCAATGTCGGTGTATCCATAAACCATGGCTCGGTAAATCCAAGAGTAAATGTTCTGAAATAATTGCCGACACCGAACTGCCAGTTGAAGTTCAGAATCTGACCACCGCCAAGCTGAAATGGTTCAGTAATTGAAAAATTAGTAAGAGTCACTCCAATTGAGCCGCTGAATCCAAATGCTCCGCTATAACCGATGGATGCATTAAGATAATCACTCGATTTTTCTTCAACCGAATAGATCAGATTTACGGTGCTGTCATTTGACGGACGGTAATCAACTCCGGTCTGGTAAAGTTTTTCGACATTAAAATACTGCAGGTTGGCAAGCTGCTGAATACTTCTGAAAATATTATTCCGGCTGAAATAGTCACCAGGAACGGTATATAATTCTCTCCGGATTACTTTTTCTTTCGTTTTCGTATTTCCTGTAACATCAACTTTACCTATCCGGAAACGATTATTTTCAGCAATCTGAATATCTATATCGAGCGAATCTTCCCCAATGACGGTTTCAGCGGTTTCCAAACCAAAGGTAAGGTAACCCCTGTCCTGATAAAGGGAGGAAACATCTGTCTGTTTCTCATTAAATCTTAAGTTCTGATTAAATTTCTCCAGATCATATATGTCGCCTTTTTCGAAATCCAGCCGTTCGGACAAAACATCACTTTTAAATACGGTATTTCCGCTCCAGCTAATATTTCTCACTTTATATTGAGGACCTTCATATACATTCAAAAGAACGTCAACATATTTCTTGTCTTCGCTGTATGAAAGAGAATCCTCTTCAATTCTAAAATCGCGGTAACCGCTTTTCCGGTAGAAATTTTCTACCGCGGCTTTATCCTTTTCAAAATCCTCTGTCTTAAAATTAGCAGATGACCAGAATCTCCACCAACGGTCCTCTTTTGTTTCAGCAAACTCATCCTTAATGTCATCTGAATCAAAAGCCTTGTTCCCTAAGATTTTAATTTCACGCACTGTAACCTCATCCCCTTCTTCGATCTTCCACATAAGCAGCGTTCGGGATGTTATTTTCGGAATAATATTCGATGGTTTATCCGGGTCAAAATCATAAACTGTCTCATATTCCTGAGTAAGATCAGTTTTTAATCGCCATGTAACAGTAATTCCATCATCAGAAGTATCTGCAGCAAAAAATTCATAATGATGAGGAGTTATTTCAGCATTGAGATAACCTTCCTCTTCATATAGAGCTTTAATTTTATTCTTTATTCTGAAAAGTTCCTGTGGTTTCAAAGTCTGACCGGGAATAAGTTCGGCTTCCTTAAGGATTTCATCTTCATCAATTTCATCCTCGCCTTCAATAACAACCTTTTCAACCCTGTCGTGTTCTTCAACTTTAATCATCAGAAACACACCATTATCAACACGTTTATCGATTACGATCTGAACATCCTTAAATATATTGAGTGACCATAATCGGTTTACGGCTTTTTGTAGCTGATCTCCGTTAGTCTGAACTTCATCGCCTACACGTAGCCCACTGCTTGCTATTACAGTTGATGCATCAGCAGATCTGTTCCCTTCCACAGCAATTCCGAGTATTTTATAAGATACTGTCGTCAGCTGTGCTTGAAGCGGAAATGTAAATAATAATAAAAGGAATGCGGTTTTAAGCGCTTTGGGAAAGTTTAGTAACATTATGATTTTTCTTTGGTTTTCTAGTTAACTGCTCGCTTACTAAGCCAAATCGTCTTTCTCTGCTCTGATAATCTTTTATTGCCAAAGCTAAATCCTTGAAACCGAAATTAGGCCACAAAACATTGGTTATATATAACTCTGAATATGCTATCTGCCATAAAAGGAAATTACTGATCCTGTTTTCACCACCACTTCTGATGAGCAGATCCGGATCAGGTGTATCGCTAAAACACAAATTTTCAGAAACGATCTGATCGGTGATATTTGAAATATCTATTTCACCGTTTTTTACTTTACCGGCGATTTTCTTAACAGCCTCGGTAATATCCCACCTTCCGCTATAGCTGAGCGCAAGATTAAGAGTCATCTGAGTGTTGTTTTTTGTTTTTTCCATAGTTGCCAGAAGCTCATCCTGAACAGATAATGGTAAGCTACTTAAATCACCTTTTGCTGTAACTTTTATGTTGTTTCCGTGAAGTTCTTCGGTTTCATTCCGAAGACTCCTGACGATAAGCCGCATAAGAGTATTGACTTCGTCTTCAGGTCTTCTCCAGTTTTCTTTTGAAAAAGTGTAAATAGTAAGATGTTTTATTCCGATATGCACACACGTTTCAACAATCTCACGAACTGTCTCAACACCACGATGATGACCTGCTACTCTTGGTAATCCTCTTTTCTTTGCCCATCTGCCATTACCATCCATGATAATCGCAACATGTTTTGGTACATCAGTATCAAAATTAATTAATCCGTCAATAATTTTCTTATCGGCATCTCTTAATCGTCTTTCCAAACTAAAACTCAAGAAAAATTAATAAAGAATATGAAAAATAAGTTTCACTGCTCTAAATGTCAAGGTAACTTATATTCACATTGCTCTTCAATTGTTCCAGTTTGGGCAGGTAATATTTAATCACCCCCTCAAATACTTCAGGATTATTATCTGGAAATTAGATTTCTGTGCCTGCCGATCGTTTAGTATTAAAGCATTTAACAATAATAACGCCAATATGGATAAATATTGATCAGTCGTAATTTTGATGAAAATGTACCAATGGTATCGAGTAAAAATAATTTGAAATCAATATATGAAATAGTATTTAATGCCAGCTATGATTATATATTTATCAAAATATGAAGAATAAAAATGGGAAATATTCTCCAGGCCTGAATCATTACCATACTCCTGTCTTATAAAAACTGGTTTGATTTTAGAAAACACCTGGTGTAATCAAATAATCCGGCAATGATACTAAGGGTTATCACCTGCAAAGAAAGTTATGAGGGGAAAAGCTGCCTGGGGTAGTAACATCATTTTATATTATTTCAAATAATATTTTACTGCAAAATCGGGATGCAGGATATGCATATAATTAAAACAATCGAAATCAGAAATAATACTCCAAATATCAGCAGGATAAAATTCCTGATCAAAAAAAACTATGAAAACGTCAATTTCTCCCGGGTAACTGAACAAGTTTTATCTGCTTCCGGATAATTGGGTCTAACTGCATCAATACTGTTTTTGCTTCAAATAATTCAGTTGAACTCACCCCAACAAACAATTTTATTTCATTGGCCGAATACCGGCTATTCCTCATTGTAAGAAATTTCAGCTTTTCGGGTAATTTCTTATCGTTAAGATCCTCCTTTGTAATAATTAGCCCGATAGCAATTTTTTTCTTATATCTTGCAACTGCGTCAACTTCGTATCTGCCAATTTTATCAGGCTCCGGCAGGTATTTTCCAAATCTGCGTGAAATTGTGAGATAACCATTTCTCCAAAAATGGCTGACAATTTCATCGACATTTTCTCTGTGGTGATAAATCATTTTATCCTCCTATTTTGCAAGAATCAGCAGCATTCCAAAAAGTTTTTTTCTTGATACATTTTTAATAATTTTAATATTGATCATCTTTGAAAACTCAAATGCCTGAATTTCTCCGTTAGCTAAATTCCTGGCATAAAGATATTTTTTCTCGCCTTTGTGCAATTCTATCGAATCAGGTTCAACTTCAAAATGCTCTAGATTATAAAGAAATTTAATTTTTTGATAATTATTTATAGCAGCCTGAAGAATTTCGGTTTTCATTTTTCCCCCGGAATAATTAATTAAACATCCTTATGACAGCGACTACCTTGCCAGCTATTGAAAAGTCCTCCCTCCCGGTTACAGGAATCGGCTCGTAATTTTTATTTTCCGGCATCAGATAGTATTCACCATCTTTTTTGAGAAAGCGTTTCAAGGTGGCTTCATCCTGGAGTTTAGCAACAACAATATCTCCGTTCTGATATTTTTCCTCACTGTTCGCTATAACAATATCCCCTTCGAAAATGCCGGCATCGATCATACTATCACCTCTGACTTTAAGTCCAAAGCACTTTGCTGCATTTTTCAAAAGAAAATTGTCTATCATTATCCGCGTATCTACATTTTCCTCAGCAAGCAAAGGATAGCCTGCTGCTATTCGTCCAATGACTGCAATTTCTGTAACATTGCTTTCATTCTTTTCGGAATATTTGTTTTGCTGGACTGATATTGTTCTGCTGAGATTGTTACCGGTTTTTAGAAACCCTTTCCTGACGAGAGAGTCAACATGTGTTTTAGCACCATTCACCGAAGACATATTAAATTGTGTGGCAATTTCACGCAGCGTAGGAGCGTAATTATTGTCCCTGATAAAATCTTCAATGAAGGTTAGAATTTCAATTTGCCTGAGTGTTAATTCTTTTTTCATAATAATACTGTAATTTTGTACAGCACTAATATACTGTACAAAAGTACACTTGTCAAGCAAAAATGTATTTTTTTATGTATAATTTGGTTTTAGAAGTATGATCTGACTAAGTTTGAAATTAACTAGTAGGATCGGGAATTTCAAGAGGAATGATCAATTCGAACTCAGAACCCTCGCCCAGCTTACTTCGAAGTATCAAATCTGCATTGAGAATTTCAACATAGTTTTTTACTATAGATAATCCTAAACCAGAACTGGCTTCACCTGCGGTAGGAACAGCCGAGAGTTTTGTGAAAGGTTTGAATATTTTTTGTTTATCATCTTCCGAGAAACCAGGACCGCTATCCTTGACAATCAGGCTGACTTTATCCGGAAGTATCGTTATTTTAACTTTAATTTCTTTGCATATCGGAGAATATTTAATTGCATTACTGATAAGATTCTCCAATATTTCATCAAACAGAGTACGATCTGTAATTGCATTAATCTCCTGCTGATCCGGACATTCAAAAACAAGGTTCTGCTGTTTTTTTATAGCGGTGCGATTAAAACTTAATACTATTTTCCGTGCTTCCTTTACAATATCAAACGATTCTTTTTCGCAACTTATATAATTTCCTTCGAGCCTGCTATATGTAAGAATCTGGCTGATAAGCTCGTACATCCTTTCGGCTGCCTCACTTATATAAGTTACCATTTCTTTATCTTCCGCATTCAGTTCACCGTCCTCAAGGAGAGCCGTTGCGAAACCATCTACAGCGAATGCCGGATTTTTCAGATCATGGGATACGATTCTTAAAATCTCAAGTTTCTGACGATCCGCCTCTTCAGCCTTGCTCCGTAATAATTTTTCTTCCTGTACAGCTCTTTCAGCCTGCTCTTTTGCTGCCCTCAAACTTGATGTACGTTCGTCCACCATTGCCCTGAGCGTTTCTTCTCGTCGTTTGATAAGGATAAATTTTGATCTGAAGAAGAGAATAATAACAGATAGGGAAAATGCAAAAAGCAAGATGTAAAACCAGCCGGTTTCAATAAATTTGGCTTCAACAGAAAACTTTATTGCTGCGGCTTTTAATGAAGTTCTGCCTGAAGAATTTCTTGCAAGTACCTCAAAAGTATAGTCGCCATATGGCAATTTTGTGAACCTGACTTCACGGCTTTTCCCAATCTCTATCCATTCAGGACCAATTTCCTTTAGCCGATACTTAAAGTCCATATCGTCAATTGTGCTGAAAGTAGGAGCAGTAAAAGATATCCTAAAAGTAGGATGCTCAGGAGGCAGGATAATTTTATCATTGGCGGAATAAATTGAATCAGCGGTAAAAAGATTTTCCACATATACAACAGGCGGACCCTGGTCCTTAGGTAAAGAACTGATATCGATAATTACCGGACCATTAAATGATGGAAACCAAAGGTTCCCATCTTCATCACGCATCCAGCTGGGCTGGCATCCGCCATTAAATTCAACATTTTTAAGGCCGGATTCGGGACCGTAAGAAACAGAATTGATTTTAGAAGTTTTACCGGTAAGAAATGCATTTAAATCTGACTCACTTACCCTGAAAATCCCATTATTGGTAGTGAACCAAAAATTACCAAGAAAATCCTCAGTAATTGCTGATATGATATTACTAAAAAGTCCGTTACTACTCGTGATTTTGAAATATTTTTCATTTACTTTCACCCTCAATCCATTTCCATAAGTGCCGACCCACAGACGATCCCTGGAGTCGAGGTACAGAGCCCTGGCTCGCTCAGCCTCAGCTTCCGGCACATAGGTAAAAGTATTGCCTTCATAAAATAAAAGCCCTGTTGTTGATGCAATCCACAATCTGCCTGATTTGTCTTCAAGAAAGAAATTATAAAAATTGTTTTTATGACCTAGAGGATAGAAAAACTTGAATTCATTATTTTCTAAGCATGTAATTGCATTTACAGATCCAAACCAGATACGTTCTTTATTGTCTGTATATGCAGAAAGGAAATTGAGTGAAGTCTTACCATAGAACTCTTCCAAGTGTCGGTGAAATTTAATTCCGTCAAATCGAAAAATGCCGTTTCCATTGGTGGCAAACCATATCTGGTCTTTCTGATCGGAGGTAATTCCCCAAACCGGAGTACTATGGATTTCATTTCCAGCGTAATTCTGAATTCCATCGCGGCTGATACTTGACAAACCGATATTTTGTCCTGTCCAGATTGTTCCATCCCTGGTTCTATAAATAGGATAGGTATTCAACTCACGATCTCCAAAGTCTTTATCAAGCGTGTAAAGGAACCTTTTTCGAATATGGTAGAGTCCGTCAACTTCAGTTCCTATCCACCATTCATTAGCATTATCCGAAAAAATTTGCGGAAAACGGGATAACGGAATAACATCTTTTTCTGCGACTACTCTCAACCGCCCATTCCTGATAATCACTATCCGATTATCAGTTAATCTTCCTAATAATTCATTAGCGTTCCCATATATTCGGGCAAAGTCATATTCCTCAAAAAGAGTAACGGCTGAAGGAATATTGTCGAAGCACGTTGCATACTTCAATTTGCCTTTATCAGCAAACCAAATTCCCTCATCATTATGGTGCATGTAAAGTTGAGGTTCATCATCAATTTTTTGAACCCTGATGATTTTCATATCATAGACTAATATATTTTTATAGTCGGCGCTGATAATAATTGAATCATTATAATTCATCATAAAAGGGAAAAAATGGTTTTCCCCTTTTTCAGGTTCTTTATCGCTCAAATATAACTGATGGAATTCATCTCCACTATATGTGAGAATTTTATTATCACCTCTTATATACTTGTTATTAAGACTGTCAACAATAAGACATGCAAGAAATTGATTTTTGGATGGCACTGACTCCGTTAAATCATGGAATTTTTTTCCGTCAAAAACAACAAGTTTTCCTAAATCGGTTGATATCCATACTTTATCTTCCCGGTCAACACGGAGATAGGTGATCCGGTCAGACCCTAAAACAGGATACTGTTTAGAGGAATATATATTAAAATTGACACCATCGAATCTTACAAGACCGCCATATGTAGCAAGCCAGAAAAACCCTTTGCTATCCTGATCTATTTTATTTATTGAGTTTTGAGGTAATCCGGAACTTGAATTCCATGATGAAAAGATATAGGATTCTGACGGTTTTAATTCTTTTAATTGGCTGAGGATTTCTGGTTGTGCAATAAAAATTGAGGGAATAAAAATAAGTAAGCAAATAAAATATTTATTAAAAGATTTTATTGTCTGAGAAAATATTAACATTCTTAACCTGATCCTCAATAACAATTATAATCGTTGATTATGTAGATTATTATGAAACCTTATTACAAATTACGATTTTAAACGAAAAGATGCATCTTCGTTGTTAATTTTTTAAATAAATTTTCACCCGGATAATCTATTTTAAAAAGGATTAAACCAGATGATAGATAAATTAGCGGAAATAATTAGAATTTTAACTTGATATTTGCAATCAAACAAAAAAAATCAGGGAAAATGCCATGATAACGGAAAGAGTGCGAAAAAGATCTTTCTGAAATAACCGATCATTGGAAATCTTGGGTAAAAAACCAGCTCATAATATTACAGAATCAGTGTCTATTTCCTGAATATCCAATTAAAAAACTGACCGCACAGAAAATTAGAGGCTTCTGGGAAAACGCACCTTGAACTCTGCTCCGTTACTCGTTGAAGTAATAAGTTCCAGATTAGCGCTAACCATTTCAACATACTTTTTAACAGCGGATAAACCCAAGCCTGTACTCGATTCTCCGGCAGTCGGGAGTGCGGAGAGTTTTGTGAATGGTTTAAATATCTTTTTTAAATCTTCAGCGCTGAAACCAGGACCAAAATCTTTAACAGAAACTTCTATAACTTCGTCGTCTTCTGAAAGGGTTACAACAATTTCCTTAGCCGTGCCAGAATATTTTATCGCATTACTTATCAAATTTTCAAAAATTGCTCTGAAAATCAATTTATCTGTGTATATTTTTGAATCATTTTTGATATTTGCAAAAAATTTAAGTTCTTGATTTTTCTTCACACTACGCAACTTAAAACTTGTAATAATATCTGTGAGTTCAGTTTTAGAGTCAACAACCTCCGCATGTATAAAAATATTCCCGCTTTCAAATCGACTATAAGCCAGTATTTGTTCAATTAATTCTTTCATGCGCTCACCGGATTCCCCGATCATCTGAATTGATGCCTTTGCATCCTCAGATAATGCTTCATCCTCCATCAAAAACTCTGCAAAGCCTTGCACAGCAAAAACCGGATTTTTTAAATCATGTGATACTATTCTTAGTATCTCGTTTTTCTGTCTGTTTTCTTCCTCGGCTTTGGCTCTTAACTCTCTCTCTTCCTGCGCTAATAGTTCGGCTGTTTCTTTTGCTATTTTAAGACTTAATGTTCGGTCATCAACTATTTTCTGAAGTTCTTCTTCTTTTTTCTTCTCGTTTCGAAGTTTATATATAAAAACAATAATAGCGAGCATAAACAATGATATGAATATCACCAGATAAAAATAAGGTGTATCAATAAATCTGGAATCAATCGACAATTTAACCATAGCTGGCATTTTCGATTTCAGACCATCATAATTCTCTGCAATTACTTCAAAAGTAAAGTTACCAAATCCCAGTTTTTGATATGTAACACTACGATTTATACCGGCTTCAATCCAATCCTTATCAAGTTCCTTGATACGATATTTGAATGTGACTGCACCAGGTGATGAAAAAGAAGGCGACGCAAAATTGATAGTAAATTTTCCATAATCCGGGGGCAGCAGGATATCATCATAATCATATAAAACAGAATCTTTCCATTCTATGTTATCAATAACAATATTTGGTTCAATGGGCATTTCGGGTAATTTATCCGGATCAACCACAATCGGTCCGTTGAATGAAGGAAACCATAAGTTTCCATCCAAATCCTGCATCCAGCTCGGCTGACAACCGCCGTTGAATTCGATATTATCTAAACCGTCATTTACTCCATAACTGATAC
Organism: Ignavibacteriales bacterium; assembly: GCA_021740915.1. Lineage (GTDB taxonomy): Bacteria > Bacteroidota > Ignavibacteria > Ignavibacteriales > Melioribacteraceae > JAIOYW01. Next base: position 194,960 of record JAIOYW010000004.1, read on the forward strand.
AATGAATTCGTTGGATTTTTTCTTCAAAATATTTATCTATTTCCTTGTTTTTTACTCTAAAAAGACCATTGTTGGAAGTAAACCAGAAGTTTCCCTTTTTATCTTCTGTAACTGCAGAAACAATATTACTAAATAGTCCCTGCTTTTCAGTGATGTGATAATATCTATCGTTTATCCTGATCGTTATTCCGTTCCCGTATGTACCAATCCACAGGCGTTCCTTACAATCAAAATATAAATTCCTTGCTGATACGGCATTTGCCTCTTTCACAAATGTAAACGCACCCTTTTCAAAATAAAAAAGACCCGCGGATGAAGCAATCCAAAGTCTTCCATTCTGATCCTCAAGAAAATTATTAAAATGATATTTTTGATCCTTTAACGGTTCATATACTTTGAAACCCGTTGAATCATGGGATACAATTATACCAAGCGACCCAAACCATTGCCTGCCTCTGGAATCGGTGTATGCCGAAAGAAATGTACCTGGAATACCCGGAATTGAATCTCTGTTATATTCAGTGAAACGCCTTCCATCGTATTTATGTATATAACTGCCGTTAGCAGCTATCCAAATATTGCCGGAATTATCTTCTGTGATTCCCCATGCAGAGCGCATCTCCTTCGAAAAGCCATATGAAATCAATCCTGTATCTGTCAACTGATAAAGACCCGGATTCTGTCCGAACCAAATTGAGTTGTTTTTTGAGCGGAATACGGGGTATTGATTCTGGTATTTTAATCCGAAAGTAGCATCAACAGTATATAGAAATTTCCTTTTAATGTGAAACAACCCATTTACCTGTGATCCGATATAAAAATTTCCCGGGTTAATGACAAGAAATGCTGCTGTTCCGAAGATTTCAGTATTTGTTTCTCTAGTGATGGTTTCGAATCCGTTTTTTGTGAATTCTATTAAAGACCCGTTATTAAGCAGTCCTAACTTCACATTATCATCAACGAAGATTGACGCAAAAGATTTTTCAGGGAAAAGTGTGACTGCGTTATCCAACTTATCAAAAGAACTTGCGAATTTTAATTGCCCCTGGTGATTGAACCAGATACCTTCATTGTTTATAAAGGAATTAAACACTTCGGATAGAATTTTCGATTTTTTCTGGGACTTTAATTCTTTCCCTCTATAGATTAGAGACAGATAGTTCTTCGTACAAACTATAAGCGTGTCACGATGAACTGTAAGATTTTCGAAAAAATGCGAATCAAAACCTTCTGAAATATTTCCGGCAAGTTGAATCTTATCCATTTTTGAATTCGAGAAGTAATACACATTTTTATCTGTAAAAAAATAAATATTACCGAGAGAATCCTCAATCTTTGGAAGAATAAAAGTACATATCTGATCAAAATAATGAGTATAATCAATCATCCGGTTATTCGCCAGCACCAGCAGATTTCCCTGATCATTCGCTATCCATATTCTGTCATCCCTGTCAACCAGCACCTCAATAATTCGGTCTGTTCTGAGCATAGGATACTCTTTGACGTTGTAAATTTTGAAGTTTACGCCATCAAACCTGACAAGTCCCCCCATTGTTGCAAGCCACAAGAAACCTTTTTTGTCTTTTGCAATCCGGTTAACAGAGTTTTGGGGAAGCCCGTTGCTGGAATTCCATGATGTAATAAGGTAATTCTCCGGATTCTCCAATTTCCTGAATCTGCCAAGAATAGTAGGCTGCGCAAAAAGATTACTGTGTTCTAAAAAAAGGAACAAAAAGAATATTATTGAAAAAAAGAAAATTCTATATTTGTAATTCATCAATAATTGCTGGATTTTGGAAATTAAATTAGTTTTTTTTCAAAGCAACCGCAATATCGGTCAATTGAGCTATTTATCGAATGGCATGTTTTATCCAAAATGTGTCTCTCTAACAGATTATGCCATGTTTCGAGACAAAAAAAAATCCGGTGCCCCTAAGGATACCGGATTCTAAATTTACAAATTAATTGACTGAATTAATCTATAAAAGTGATCCAGCCAAATCTGTCCTCGATTCGACCATACTGGATGTCCGTGATTTCTTTATATAATTTCCTGCCAAGTTCGCCTGCTTCCTCTTCAGAAAACTGTAAGAGTATATCTCCATATTTGAGGCGCCCGATAGATGATATTACAGCAGCGGTTCCACTGCCGAATAACTCCATCAGCCTGCCTGATTTATAGCCTTCAATAACTTCCTGAATAGCTATTTTTCTTTCTGTAACGTTATATCCCCAATCCTTCAGAATCTGAATTACAGAATTGCGCGTTACCCCAGGCAGAATCGACCCGCTCAGTGCGGGAGTAGCAACTTCGTCTTTGAAATGGACGAACATGTTCATAGTGCCAACTTCTTCAATATACTTTTGCTCGATTGCGTCGAGCCATAAAACCTGTGTAAAGCCCTGCTCTCTTGCTTCCTTTTGGGCCGCAAGGCTCGCAGCATAATTTCCGGCTGCTTTACACTCTCCAACGCCCTTTCTCACGGCTCTGACGTATTTGTCCGTCGCCATAATCGGCACAGGTTTGAATCCTTCGGGATAATAAGGGCCCACCGGACTTAAAATGACAATCAGCTTGTAAGTTTCTGATGGTCTTACACCGAGATAAGGATCGGTTGACATCATCATCGGACGAATGTATAAAGCGTGTCCGGGTTTTCTGGGTATCCAGTCCCGATCAATACTTATAAGCTCTTTTATAGCATTTAGAACAAATTCGCCGTCAAATTCCGGCATAATTAGCCGTTTTGCAGAATTGTTCATTCGCTCCATATTTTTTTTAGGGCGAAAAAGTGCTACCCGTCCATCATCTCTGATATAGGCTTTTAATCCTTCGAATATCTCCTGCCCGTAATGTAAAGCCATCGCTGCAGGATTAACCGAAATTGGGCCATATTTTTTTATTGCTGCTTTGTACCAGCCACCCTTTGCTTCATCATAATCCATTTCAAACATATGGTCTGAAAACATTCTTCCAAAAAGTAATTTTTCTGGTAATTCAACTTTTGATTCTCGTTTTACTATTTGATAATCGATACTTATCATACAATGCTCCGATAATAAATCAATGGTCTGTTAATGTTTAAAATAAAAATGCCCGGTGAAAACCGGGCATCAAAAATCACTAAAGGTCATAATAATGCCAAGAATATTAAGAATAATATATAGATTAATCCCTGACATTTTTCTCCCTGGTGAATGCATAATTGCTAAAATCCCTATATAAAGATAAAAAAAAAGGGGGAATTATCAATAATTCGGATATTTGATTATATTAGTTATATAGTGTAAATAGGAAGGGTAAGGTCATAAATGAATTTTAGCAGAATCGGACTGGCAGTCACTTTTTCGCCGACCGGAGTAGCACTTTTATCTGAAGCATACAGACTCTCTAAACTGCTTGAGGCAGATCTTGTCCTTATCCATGTTGGAGAGAGGGGTGAATCACTTGAAAACAAACTGAAAGAAATGATCATAAAAGCTGGTATAAGCGATGGTAAATATGATCTCATCTGGGCAAAGGGAGACCCCGTCAGGGCAATACTCAGTGCAGTGTCAGAAAATAATATTGATTTGCTGCTTATGGGTGCTCTCGAAAAAGAAAAGTCAATCAATTATTACCTCGGTTCAATCGCACGAAAAATAATGAGAGAAACAGTAAGTTCTATTTTGATTTTCACATCGCCATCAGAGAACCCGGAGGAATTTGGAGAAATTTTTGCTGTAACCAACTATTTGGAAGGATGTGAGAAAGTCATTTCTACGGCTTATAACCTTGCTAAAGTCGGAAAAAGTCCGAGTCTGACCGTTATAAGAGAGTTTCAATTGCCAGGTCTCGGCATTACTGTTTCTGATTCCGGCGATCTTGAGGAAATTGAAAAAAATCGCGAAAGGTGGATCGCTGAAGAAAAGGAAAAATTGAATTTTTTTCTGCTCGAGCTTAATATCTCCGATCCAGACATAAAAAAAGTTGTGTTGTTCGGCAAAGAAGGCTGGGTGGCTAATGAATACGCTAAAGAAAAAAATGCAGGTTTACTTGTAGTTAGTGCTCCAAAAAGAAAACCTGGATTCTTTGACCGGATCTTCACTCATGATTTTGAGTTTACTATTAAAGAATTACCCAAAAGACTTCTGATAATTAAATAGTATGGAAAATCTGGGTTCATCGGAAGTAACACGTTTTTTGATTGCTATTTCAATTATGCTTTTTCTTGGCAGAACTTTTGGAGAACTATTCCGCCAGATTAAACAGGCAAGCGTTATTGGAGAAATTATTGCCGGTATTCTTTTAGGCCCAACGCTTCTGGGTTCATTTTTCCCGGAATTTCAGGATTGGCTGTTTCCTACATCCGGTGTACTCGCAATTGCAATTGATTCGATAACCACTCTTTCGGTAATATTCCTTTTATTAGTTGTCGGGTTCGAAATTGATCTTTCGATAGTCTTACAACAGGGTAAAGCGGCTCTGATTATCGGACTGACAGGGATGATGGTACCCTTTATTATAGGTTATGGAGTTGCTTTCGGTTTCCCGCGGATCTTTGGCGGAGACGAAAACTCCAATTATATTTTCTTCTTTTTCATAGGCATTTCACTTGCCATTTCTGCGCTGCCCATCATCGCCCGCACATTGATGGATCTTAATCTTTTCAAATCGAAACTCGGCATGACCATCATGGCGGCAGTAATTTTTAATGACTTTGCAGGCTGGCTCGTGTTCTCTGTTTTTCTCAGTCTTATCGGGACAAAATCGCATTCGCTTGAGATACATAACACAATCTTGGTGACTTTGCTTTTTGTGATGTTTTTATTGACCATCGTCAGAAAAGGTATCCACAAATTTTTACCATGGATTCAGAGTCGGCTCTCCTGGCCTGGAAGTACAATAAGTCTTCTTATGATTCTGACACTATTATCAGCAGCTTTTACAGAAGTGATTGGAATTCATGCCATTTTCGGAGCATTTATTTTTGGTATTGCAGCAGGAGATTCAGTTCATCTTAAAGAAAGAACAAGAGAAATCCTAAATCAGTTTGTGACAAACATTTTCGCGCCTTTATTTTTTGTTTCGATAGGTTTACAATTCAATTTTATTCAGTCTTTTGACCCGGTAATCGTTGCTGCTGTCCTTATTTTCGGCAGCCTTACCAAAATTATCGGTTGCGGACTGGGTTCAAGAATTGCAGGTTTTGGAAAATCTGAGAGCTTAACAATAGGGTTTGCAATGAACGCAAGAGGACTTCTGGAGATTGTGCTGGCTCTTGTTGCTTTTAATGCGGGGATTATTACAAGTGAATTAATTGTTGCTATTGTTATTCTTGTGCTTTTTAGTTCTGTAACCTCCAGCCCGGCGGTTAGTTATTTCGCAGGTTCAGTGAAAATCTTTTCAATTAAAGATCTGCTGGATGTAAGGAATGTTATTTTCACAGACATCAGAGATAAAAAAAATCTGATAAGAGAAATGTGTAATGCCGCGGCTCAGAAAACAAAACTCAGACCAATCGAATTATTCACTCTCGTCTGGGGAAGAGAAGAACAATTGCCGACAGGAATACAAAATTATCTTGCTATTCCTCATGCAAAAGTTGATATCCAGAGACCCGTGCTGCTTATCTATATATTAAAGGAAACTATTGACTTCCAGGCATTCGATGATAAAGGTTCAAGAATCATCTGCCTGCTCCTCTCACCGGCTAATAATCCTGAAATTCAATTAAATATGCTGGCTCAGTTAGCCGAGATTTTCAAAGATCTGAGTTTCTCTCAAAAAGTCCTCGAAATGAAAACTCCTTCTGAACTGATTTCGTTTATCCGGGAACATATTTAATTTACCTCGTAAAATATCACATCTTTTTTTGTAAAATTGATATAATTTTTAATATTTTTAGTTGGAGTATTATGAAAGGAAATGATCAGATTATTTGAAAAAATAGGTCAAAAAACTTTAGAAGTTCTGGAGGAGATTGGAGAAGTAATTATTCTTCTTCTTAATATTTTCAGATTTTCCCCCTCTATAGCCAAAAACAGAAAACTTTTACTGTTCCAAATGGAACATATAGGAGTTAATTCACTCCCTCTCGTGGTGATAATTGCAGTTTTTACTGGAGCAGTTGCTGCCTGGCAGGCAGCATATCAATTGCAGGGCTTAGCGCCTCTCTCATTCCTTGGAACTGCCACAAGCCGGGCAATAATAACTGAACTCGGTCCCGTTCTTACAGCAATCGTAATTGCCGGAAGAGTTGGCGCTTCAATATCGGCAGAACTCGGTTCTATGAAAGTAACCGAACAAATTGATGCACTTGAAACAATGGGCATAAGTAGTGTCAGGTATCTTGCCGTTCCACGTTTTTTTGCCACAATCACCATGCTGCCAATTCTTGTAATTTTTGCGAATGTAATAGCTGTTTTCGGTGCCTACCTTATTTCAAATTATTTTCTTGGTGTATCCTTCGACGTATTTTTTTATTCGGTTAAACGATTCTTTTTCTTTGGTGATCTCATTTTTGGTATGATCAAGGGCATGATTTTTGGAGGTGTAACTGCTTTAATCGGCTGTCACATCGGTTTTAAAACTGAAGGAGGGGCAGAAGGTGTAGGGAACTCCACTATTCGTTCTTTTGTTCTTAATTCTGCATTAATCCTTGTTCTGGATTATTTTCTCTGGAGCCTTATATTTTAATAATTTTATGAAAAAACAGAATTTGCGAATTACAGAAATCGCAGAAAGAATTACCGCTTTGTTATTGATTATCAGCCTTTCTCCTCTGCTTTTTTTAATTTTTGTTATTCTTTTTTTTGATCTGAAAGAATTACCGCTTTTTATTCAGAGTAGAGGTCTTACGCTTAGACGTTCACGATTCCGGATAATAAAATTCAGGACCATCAGAAGTAAGGACTTAATTAACTCAGACAGATATCCTGATGATGATATTTTCTTCAAAAACCATTTGATTCCACATATCTCAGGTTTTTGCAGCATTCTAAGACTTACCGGACTTGACGAACTTCCTCAGTTATGGAATGTCATAAATGGTACAATGAGTTTTGTCGGTCCAAGACCATTAATGGTAAGTGATTTAAAGATAATGAAAAGGAAATTTCCTGCCTATTATAAATTACGCAATACGCTCAGTTCAAAACCTGGAATTACGGGGCTTTGGCAGGTAGCAGGAATTAGAAGCCTTGGCATCTCAAATCTTATACAGCTTGAACTCGTTTATGACAGATACCGTTCATTTTATATGGATATCAGGATTATTCTCGCAACTTTCCCCGTTTTTCTTTTCGCAAAAAATTCTGATTCTATCCTTAAAAAGAATCTCTCTTATTTTGAAAAAATTATTAAAAATTATTCTCAAAAGAGCATTTTGAAGGGTATGTTAAGCAATTCAAATGCTCTCAATTATTATGAAATTTCCAGATCAGTCATAGATAAAGATGGGAATATTTCATTTACCACTGATTACAACGAGACAAAAAAGCGTTTAAGTTTTCCTGAGGATAATTAGGTTACAACTCTCTCATGATTCCTGAAATACAAGTAACCAGCAGATCTGAAGAACAGCAGACAGAAATAAAGCCCCCAAAAGAAAAAATTCGAATTTCTATGCCTGATAATTGGTGGTGTACAATAACTACCTACGATGCCAGCCTAACCAAACCAGACAGTAAAATATTTCCTTTATCACAGGATTCTGCCTTAAATACAGATAATTTGAATCTACCTGAATCCTCCGCTCAAAACATTGAAGATCAACAAATCAGTAAAAAAAGTATTGAAATGCCGGATATCAAAGTTGTAAAAAAAAGAAGTGAAGTTTTGCTTTTATTTGCTGCATTAATCACATCCGGGTTAATAATTTGGCTGATTTCAATTTTACTTTCATCCATTCATTTAAAAGGTAACTAATTATGGAATTTTCAGAAGTTGTTTCCCGCAGAGCAAGTATAAGAAAATTTAAGGATGTTCCAGTCAGTAAGGATCACATTCGGAGAATGGTTGAGATTGCAGGAATGGCTCCAAGTATCAATAATTCCCAACCATGGCATTTTACTGCTGTAACAAATAAAACAGTACTTAAACAGATTTCGGCTGCCGTTAGTCAAAAGATTAAAAATGTTTTTCCTGTTGGTGAATCCGAAAAAGCTGCTGCACTAAGAAACAAAATTGAAAAATTCAGCACATTTTTCGAAAATGCTCCGCTCCTATTTGCACTCTCAACATTAGAATATACGGCGGAAGCAGATGGATTGGATACTCAATCGGGAATCAGTCACGAAAACATCAATCAGATGCGTAATTATCCTAATATTCAGACCATAGGTGCCACAATAGAAAATCTGCTGCTGGCAGCAGTGGATCTGGGATACGGCGCCTGCTGGCTTTCAGGCCCGATGGTGGCTAAAACTGAAATAGAAAGTATTCTCCGAATAGAATTGCCGATGGAACTTTCAGCTTTTGTTGCCGTCGGAGTCCCATTTGAGGAGACTCATAGCAGAAAAGAAAAGAAATCAGTGGATAAAATTCTCAGTATTATCGATTAGCTGTTGACCAAGGTAAACTCTCAAGGTCAACGTTTCCACCGCTCAGAATGACGGAGACAGTTTTACCTGTAAACACCTCACGATTTTCCATGATCGCTGCAAATGGCACAGCCGAGGATGGTTCGATAATAATTTTCATCCTTTCCCATATCATTCTCATTGCGGTGATAATCGAATGCTCTTCGACTGTCATAATTAAATGTAAACGATCTCTTAGAATATTAAATGTTTTATCGCCAAGTGAAGTCAATAATCCGTCGGAAATAGTCTTCGGGTTAACGGAGGGATAAATAACTCCATCTCTTATCGAACGAAAAGCATCATCTGCGCCCTTCGGTTCACAGCCAATTACGGAGATTTTATCTCCAAAGTATTCTGCTGAAAGTACAGAGCCGCTTAACAAGCCTCCCCCGCCAACGGGAGCCAGTAAAAAGTCAGAATTCCCGATCTCCTCAATAATTTCTTTTGCTGCTGTAGCCTGTCCTGCAATAATTGTATAATTATTATATGGATGCACAAAAATTGCCCCTGTTTTAGCAATCACTCCCTCAAGAGTTGTTTCTCTGGCTTCCAGAGTAGGGGCACAGTAAATGATTTCAGCGCCATATGAAGCAACTACTTTTTTCTTAATCTCGGGTGCAGTTTCTGGCATCACAATATAGGCTCTCGCCCCGGATGATCTTGCTGCTAATGCGAGCGCAGCAGCATGGTTGCCTGATGAATGTGTTGCAACTCCATTTTTAAGATCTTCCTTATTAAGAGACAGTAAAGCATTGCTTGCCCCCCTGTATTTGAATGCACCGACCTTCTGGAGGTTTTCGCACTTAAAGTATATCCGGCAGCCCATCTCCTTATTAATAGCTGATGATTCAAGAACAGGTGTTTTATGAATGGCTTCTTTTATTCTTAAATGAGCATCCTTAATATCAGATTTTGTCGGAATATTTCTTAGAAAATGAGAATTTATCATTTTATGCTTTTCAATTTCAGTATATTAAATTTTCATAATTTATTTTTTCATGAGTAAATTTAATCGTTTTTATGGTATGATGGTCATTATTTATGACTTGTGGAGTGAAAAAATGGTAAAAAAAATTCTTGCTGGCTTCTTAATTCTATTTATTGTTTTCTCGTGTTCAAATAATGAAAATGATTTTTCTTTAGTTATTCATGGAGGAGCCGGCAGTATTTATGAAGGCAGGTACTCTGCTGAAGAAGAGCAGGCATTCAGAGAAAAATTGACCGAAGCTCTTGCTGCCGGTCATAATATTCTGTTGAGCGGCGGAACCTCTAATGATTGCGTTGAAGCTGTGGTTAGAATTATGGAGGACTCGCCTCTTTTTAATGCTGGGAAGGGAGCCGTTCTTAACGCTAAAGGCAACTGTGAACTCGATGCATCTTTTATGGATGGATCCACCGGGAAAGCTGGAGCTGTCGGCGCAGTCTCTATTGTCAAGAATCCAATATCGCTTTCGAGAAAAGTGATGGAAAAATCTAAACACGTTTTCCTTGTTGGCAAAGGGGCAGAAGAATTTGCGAGAGAGAATAAGCTTGCGATTGTTGATAATTCTTATTTCATCACTGAAGAAAATCGAATTGAATTACAGAAAATGCAGTCAGAGAAAAGTTCAGTCCTCAATCCTTCCGGGAAGCATGAAAAACTTTTCAGCACTGTTGGCTGCGTCGCGCGCGATAAATTCGGGAATATAACAGCAGGCACTTCGACCGGTGGGATGATGAATAAAAAATTCGGGCGTCTTGGCGATGTCCCGGTAATTGGAGCCGGCACTTATGCAGATAATAATTCCTGTGGTATTTCCGCAACCGGGCATGGTGAATTTTTTATACGAAACGTTGTTGCTTACGATATCTCTGCACTAATGCGTTATAAAGGACTATCTCTTGATGAAGCCGCTGAGTTTGTTGTTAACAAAAAACTTGTCAGTCAGAAAGGAGCAGGCGGAATTATTGGAATTGATAAAGATGGTGAAATAGTAATGAAATTTAATACCAGCGGAATGTTCCGTGGTTATATTACACAGGACGGTCTACCGAAAGTATATCTGTATAATGAAAAATAATGTAAAAAAGCCCCAAGTTTAATGGGGCTTTTTTATGGAAAATCATATCTCCAAATTACATCTCCTGATTATCTTAATAACATCATCTTTTTGGCAGAAATAAATCCCTCACTCTCAATCCGGTAAATATATGCCCCACTGGCAACAGGATTACCTGAATTATCTTTCCCGTCCCACAATAAAGAATGAACTCCTGTGTTTTTCTCAGCACTCAGAAGTGTCCTGATCTCCTGTCCAAGAACATTGAAAACTTTCACAGAAACAAAACCAGAGGATCCAAGGCTGAAGGATATTCTTGTTTCCGGGTTAAATGGGTTTGGATAATTTTGGGAAAGATCATAAGAAATCTCTGCCAAAGTTTCTCTATCGTTCCCAAGCAGAATACCTTCCTCAGGGGTAGGAAGTTTCACAGTGGAATATATTCTGAATTCCCCGGGTTGCAGAGCAATTGGATCTGATGTATTTGTTATGTTAACACTATCCCCTGAGAAAAAGTTATACCATTTACCCGGGGTCTGGAACGCGGGATTAATTGATCCCTGAACTACATCAAAGTTTCCTATGATGTTTATATCCATTGAAGAATGATTCAACTGAAGTTTTTTTAATTTAGGAGTTGCATCAAAATAATAATCTGAAGTCTCAAAAACATCATACTCTTTCCTGATATTAATCAGCTCCTGGAAAACCCTTAATAGATAGTGCCTTTCGTAATCATTGAGATAGTCCCAGCGGGGCGGTTTGGGCGTAAGCCTGTCGGCATCCGTTCCGGAAGGCCAGTTGATTGAGTAATCATATCCAAGTTCCCCAAACTGCCATAACATTTTAGGACCAGGTACTGTGAAAAAGAACGCGGCAGCAAGCTTAATCCTATCAAGAGCAGTCGCAAGATTCTTAACACTGTAATTTCCTGAAGAATTGCCATACTGAAGATTCTTAAAAACAAGACGTTCTTCGTCGTGGCTCTCCATATAGGTCACAAGATTAGGTTCGCTCCATCCCCTCTGCTGATAAGAACCCCAGCTAAGATTCGAATTATAACCCATTGTCGCTTCGTTGTATTCATAATTCATATTACCCCAGAGCATCATTCCGTTATTCGAAAGTTCTTTCTCTTCGGAATTATCTGCAAAGTGTTCGAGAATTATAAAGGCATCGGAGGAAACACTTCTTATATGAGTTGAAATCCGTTTCCAGAGATTTATTCTCGACTGATCGTAATTTCCCCAAAGTCCGACGTTATCTCCGCTATATACCTGTGTGAAACCTTTTGAAAGATCAAACCGGAATCCATCAATTTTGAATTCAGTCAGCCAATAAGAAGTCACCCTGTCAACTAATTTTTTCGTTTGACCCGATTCATGGTTAAAATCATATCCCACGTTAAAGGGATGCCTTGCGGTAACGTTCAGCCATGGATTTTGTGCGGTTGGCGGTCCATAGCTTCCGGATGAATAAAGCCTGACAAACGGAGACTGTCCGAAAGTATGATTCAGAGCAATATCTATAATTACAGCAATCCCCCTCAAATGGCATTCATCTATGAACTCCTGAAATTTTTCCTTTGTCCCGTAATACTTATCAACTGCGAAGTAAAAGGAAGGATTATATCCCCAGCTCTCATTACCCTCAAACTCATTGATCGGCATTAATTCGATTGCATTCACACCGAGGCTTTCGAGATATGAAAGAGTATCTATTAAAGTCTGATAATTATGCTCGGTAATAAAATCCCGAAGTAGCAATTCATATATAACAAGATCAGTTTTTTTTGGTTTCTGAAAATCAGTTACCTGCCAGTTATATGGCTGGCTTCCCGGTATCAGGACACCAACAGCTTCAGTTGTTTTTCCTTTAGGATATGGTTTAAGCCCGGGATAAGTCGTTGAACTGATGTAATGATCATTATAAGGGTCCAAAATCTTTTCTGAATAAGGATCTGCAATTCTCAGATTCCCATCGACAAGATACTGGAAACCATATTCTTCTCCCGGCTGCATCCCTGTAATTTCAATCCAATATGTAGAATCATCGGGGGTCCGTTTCATAAAATAGGCCGGATCAGCTTCCCAGTTATTGAAATCACCAATTACAAAAACGAATTCCTTAAATGGAGCAAACAATGACAAGGTAGCTGAATTTCCTGAAGTATAAGTGATTCCTTCGCGAATCCCATTTGGCAAGGGCTCAGTTACAATATCCGGGACTATTACGTAATAAAAAGAATCAGCGGCAAACATATTGCCATTTTCATAAGCAACAACTTTGACCCATTTTTTGCCATTTTCAGTTACAATAAGATCATAATTAAGTGAATCGTTGCTCACCTGATAAATCAGGTTTCCATTGACCAATAATTCAAGAGAGGTTGTAGTTTCTGAAGCAACGGCTGAAACGTTTATAGTATCACCAATTTCAGCAAAATATGGCTGGAAAGAAGGAGTGATTATACTCACACCAAGATATAAGGGGAGAAAAATATCGCCGCCAGCGGATGTTTTCCCTTCCTTGTAGCTGCCTCCAACCAGTTCTCCGCTCCGGAAAACAAAAGCCATTTCGAGTATTTCCTCGTTGGCTGGAACGTTATAATATCCCCGGATAGATGGTGTAATCCTAAGCACCCATTTATCGTTACCAAGGGATTCAAGTTTAGTTTCGGGCGAATTCTGTCCCCAATTAGTTTTTACATATTTCCAGTCGCTGGGTCCGGAACTAAGATTTGTGATGACCCCGGTATGGGCATAAACTGTACCGGTATAGCCCATCAATCCCTGATTCCCTTCGGATGCGTCAAAAATTATTTCAACGGAATCTCCTGAAGTAAGATAAACGGGATTCCAGTTAAGCAATTGTGCCTGAAGAGATATTGCTGTTATTAATGCAGCAAATAATAATTTCAAATTCATTCCCTTCTCTTCCTTTAATAAATTATTAAAACACTATATTTTTATAACAATACAAATTAAGTCAAAGTTTACAATCGTTAATCAAATAGAGTCCAGAAAAATCCAATTCTGATAGAAAATCCTCTTCCCGGATAATAAGGCAATAAAAAGTACTTATTTCCTGTAATGTTTTCAGCAATAAAAAAAATGGTTGCGTCTTTTTGAATCTCACCAAAAGCAAAAAAGTCCAGCGAGTATCCCCCTCCTTCAGGTGAGGATTTGAGAGCTGTAATTGAACCGTCAGCAGATTTTGAAAAATGGACTGGAAAAGCATTTTCAAAATCGTAAAAATAGTATTTTGTCCTGCCGGAATAATTAAAACTCAGCCCAGTTTTCAAATCAAGATTTCCGTTAAAAAGGCTATCCCTGTAATATATACTTGATCTCAATGTTACTCGTGGACTAAAATGATCAAACATATCGGAAGTACCAGGAATATGCTCAAACTCAATACCGGCAAAAACAGGTTTCAATGCAATTTTTGTTTTAAAACCAATGCCATGATAATTGCGTGAAATCAGCGAAAAACCATCCAACTCAGTGGAAATCAGTGAATTGTTTTCATTAAAATAAGCGTATGGGGCATTCATTCTATGTCTGTTGAATACTGTTGCACTCATTTCAATTGAGGATGATACAAATCCGGCTTCAAATACCTGAGCAGAATGCGTCTCTGATTTTTGCTCAACAGAATAAATACTTTCGATAAATGAATTATCTCTGACAATATACGATGATTCAAAAGAAAGAAAAATATTCCGGGATAAGGAATACGAAGCTATGATGCCCAAAGCAGGATAACCCTGTTTGTTTTTTAATAATTGCTTATAAGATCCGCCAAGCTGGAATCCGCCCAATTCAAAAGAAACAGCGCCGCCGCCAAATAATAAGTTATCTCCAAATGAGTATTGCCCACGCTCTAATTTATTTTTTTCGTAACCACCGGCTAATATGAAATCAAAAAATGAATATTTCAACCTGCTTCGGTATGAGGTACCAAAACTCGCGGATTTAGTGTCACGAATATTTACATTAAAATAAGGAATGGCGGTCCTTTCGTTTTGCCTGAATTCCTGTAATCCTTTCGAGAAATAAAGATTCAGCTCTGATGAAAAATATTCTGATAATTCTGCGATAAACTTAACACCACCTTCATTTCTGAAAGTTTTCATGTATCTTGAAGAAAGCCCGTTTGCCTCAGGAAAAAGAACAGGCGCCTGCAAATTATCGTACATTAACTCCTCAGCATCTTCCTCGCTGAGATATTTTCTGAGGCTGTCCATATATACGCCCCCGTTCAGTTTAATATTAGCACGGGAAAAAAGGTAACTTCCCTTTAACGAAAATTTATCATTGACGAAATACTGAATAGCCGTCCGAAAATTCCATTGTCCATATTCTGAATTTTCAAATCTCCCATCTGCCGAATAGTTTGTAATCTGGAACTTTCCGATGATCCTCGGACTCAGGAACATCCCCAGAGAAAGATCTACGGCATCTTCGCCATCGGGACCCTGAAAATAATTTATTTCTGTTATTGGTCTTCCAGGGATACGATCAAATTCATCAATCAAAATCGCAGCAGGATAGTTCGAGGGTGTATAGATATATGAGTAGTGCCCTCCTGGAAGAGTCATAGAATCTAAGAGTCCGGGTGAGAACTGATAGTATCCGGGAATTCCTGAAATCATGTCATAATTGCCCATCCCGTTAAAAACAAGCCCAATATCTCTGCCTGCCAATCCGCGGTATGTTAATATGGAAGGAGTTCCGAAAGCAAAATAATTTTTGATACCTACTCCTGGTAAAGTAGCCGCAATATCCTCAAATCCCCGGAATGCTGTTTTTCTTAGATCATTTTTTGTGAACAGACCTGAACTTGAAAATGATGGCGACTTATAAAAAACAGGATTAAGCGTATCTGCTTTTGATTCACCAGACTTGACATTTTTTGATTGATTTTGAACCGAATCCTGTTTTGTAACTGTGGAGTCACTCAAAGAAAAGTATGCAGAAAAATTACCTGGCGCTAAAAAACTAAGAATAAGAAAAAAAACCTGTTTTTTCATCGGAGATTCGTTAAAATTTTAATTTTTAAGTTACCAATCCTTTTTAAAAAAAGTCAATGAACAGACCTGTTTTCGGGATTATTTGCCTTTTTGCTTAAAAAAAACACTGTAAGATATAAATTTATTGACTTCTGAGCGATCATGCTATTGCGAAATTCAATAAAATTTCTTATTTATCATTTAAATATATATAGATCATGTTTTTCAGGGCTTATTATTCACATAATTAACATTAATTATTCATCAACAAACACAAGAGGTACCATGGGTAAACCAATGACCAAAGGCGATATTGTCGGTGCATTAGCCGAGAAAATGAGCGCCACAAAGCGTGCTTCATCAGATTTTCTGGATGCACTTGTTGAGCTGGCTTATACCGAAGCTAAAAATGATTTTACAATTCCCGGCCTTGGCAAAATAACAGTTGTTGAGCGCCAGAAGAGGAAAGGTCGCAACCCATCAACCGGGAAAGAAATTACTATTCCTGCTAAAAAGGTTGTAAAATTCAAAGTGTCCAAAAAATTACAGGATGCTGTGTTTCCTCCAAAGAAAAAATAAATCAACTTTATTTGGGCAGTCCTGTGAAGCGGGGCTGCTCTGTTTTCAGCCTTTCGAACTATCCGTTTTTTTTCTGCCTCTCGTTTTTTCTGCAATCTCTTTCATACGATCAAGCAATTCAGAATATAATTGTTCATCAATATTTTTTAATATCATTGTCAGCAGACTCTTATTATCTTTAATCATGCGGCTGATCCCAATTACATCGTCATCGGCTGTTCTTAGATAAAATGGTCTGCTTGGTGTTGCATCGAAAATGCCGCCTCTTATTTCCCTGATTTCCTGAAGCTTAATCTCAATTTTCCTCTGTGAAAATGCAAAGTCGTGACAAATCATTTTTTCAGAGTCAAGGTCTATTTTACCTGGGAAAAGAGAATAATTCCTGAGATAGAAAGCATTTACAACAAAGATCATAATTCCATTAAATACTATTCCAATCCAGGCTTTCCAACTTTCCTCCAGCATCAGAACAGATGCTGCAAGATATCCTGCAAAAGCAAGAGTCAGTGGTATATTGAGGTAGAAAAAAATAAATTTCCCTAAAAATCCGTATTTGTATGTTTTCATAGAATGATATATTTGTATGACAATCTCAAATATAATCGATTTATTAATTCGAAACACAATTTAGCTTTGATAATCCCAGGATCAAATTAAAAATCTAAAGACGGAACACAAAATGAAAAAATTTGCTTTCTATTTTATATTATTCACTATCACTGCATCGGTTTTAAAAGGCAGCGAACAAATCCGAAGTTTTGAAGAACTCTTAGCTGCACTTAAAAATGGAAAACAGATCAGAGCAGTAATACATTACGCCAAATGTATTCTTATTGTTGATGGTGAAGAGGAATCAGCTCCTGATGCAATCGGTGGAATGCAGTTGAATACATTCGAGTACTTTGCCCGAATGTCTGTTAGAAATGAGAAGGCATTTATTTCTGCTTCTGAAACTGTTTTAATCTCACATCCTTTTTATGGCTTTGTAAATAATTACGGAAAATTAAGGATTTACGAAGATGGGGCAGTAGAAATAGTAGTAAGGTATCTCGATCCGAAAACATATGAAATAAAAATGGATGAAACATTCAAAACAACAATTAACAATGGCACAGAAGATGGTGCGGCATATTTTTATTTCTAACACTGTAAAGATTCTTGGAATATGTTTTCAGAAAATTGAAAACTTGACCCTTCTGCCAGATAAATTCGCTTTCGAATATGCTTTTTTCAACAAATTCTAAAATATATAAAAGAAGGATAAAAAAAATCCCGGCTCGCACCGGGATTTTAATACTAATTTTTATATCGAAGCCATTTGGCAACTTCAGCCCAGGAAGGTTTTTTCCCTGTCCTTAGTATCCCGACCCTATAGATTTTTCCGGCAAACGGGAATATTAGAAACATCACGGCAATATTTAAAAAGATACTGACAGCAAACTGCCATAACGGTACATCAACAAGTGTCATCCTGCTCGGCATCACAATGATCGAAGAGAATGGGAACATAGAACTGACTGTTGCAAGTGTATTATTCGGATTGTTAACCATTGAGAAAGTGATGAAAAACGGTATAATAATAAGCATCATTATTGGCAGATTACCAGATTGTGCGTCCTGTGGATTATCAAAAATTGCCCCAAGAGTAGCGTACAAACCGAGAAAAAGAACTAACCCGACCAAAAAATTAACAAGAAAATACAACAGATGCCCTGCGGTAATAGAAAGAATCAGTTCAGGAGGTAATACAAATATCGATGTGGAGATTATCACCAGCACCGGAGAAAGCCATATTGCCATCTGGACTACACCAATAAGAGCGCTGCCTAAGATTTTTCCCGCCATCAACTCGCTCGTTGATACGCTTGCAAGAATAACTTCAACAATTCTTGAAGATTTTTCTTCAAGAACAGAGGTTATCATCGATTGTCCGGTAAACAAAAGACTGAAATAGAGTAAAAATGCAAAAAGAAATGAGAGTATCCTGTTCCCAACACCTTCTTCTTCAATTTTTTCATCTTCTGTGATCCTGAAACCATCCATATTGACGCGGCTCATCGCATAATTAAGGTCGCCCTGTGATAACTCTTTCGATGAGAAATAATTATCAATCAGCACACTATTAACCGCAGAAGTTATTTTCCCTTCGACACTCCGGCTGTTTGGATTAGTAGAATAATATTTCAATTTTTTGTCAATCGTTGCTGTTGGAGGCACCTGGACAATCCCGGAGAGTTTTCCGCTGAGCATATCAGGTTTGGCATTTTTTAGCAATTCCTCAAATGTCGAAGTATCGGAAACCACTACTCTAATCTGATAACTTCCGTCTTTCACGAAATCCCGCTGATCAAACTCTTTCTGTAATTTTTCAGCAAAATTGGCGTCAGGAACGGCAACCTGCAGGAATGTGTTTTCATCTCCTTCCATTTTGATGAACACAGTTTGCAAAGCTATCATTCCGAACATCATTACGGGAATGAGCAAAGTTGCAATAATAAAAGATTTGCTTAGAAGTTTTTCCCGTATCTCACGTTTTATTACAGCTAATGTTCTGTTATTAAGCATTTTAGTTTCCCCCCGTTGAAGATAAATCGTCCGCAGTTCCGGCAAGTTCCACAAAAATCTCATGAAGCGAAATATCATTGGCATTAAATTTTTTGACCACAATATTATGATCGACCAATAATTTCAGTAATTGCTGACTGGAACTCTCATGTTTCAGTTTTACTCCTGTCGAATTTCCAAAATCCTCGATTTTTTCAACTATTCCGGAATTCCTGAGGAATGCGATATCTCCTTCATAAACAAGACTTACATTCTGCTGGCTGTATCTGTTTTTTATCTGATCGAGTGCGCCGGATAAAATTAGCTGCCCTTTATCAATCATAGCAATACTATCACACATCTTCTCAGCAAAGTCCATCAGATGAGTTGAAAAAATTATTACTTTATTATTCCGTTTCTGCTCAAGGATGATTTCTTTTAAAAGATTCGTATTGATAGGGTCCATTCCCGAAAATGGTTCATCAAGAATAATGAACTCAGGATCGTGTAAAATTGTTGCGATAAACTGAATTTTTTGTTGATTTCCCTTGGAAAGTTCTTCAACTTTCGCCATTGCTCTGGCTCCGAGTTCAAAACGTTCAAGATATTCTTTTGCTTTCTTCTCAACGCTTCTGCCCTTTTTTCCTTTTAATTCTGCGAAATAGAGCAGAGTTTCGAGGACTTTCATTTTTTTATACAAGCCCCGTTCTTCAGGCAGATAACCAACTTTATTCCTGAAATCCTGACCGACTTTAGTTCCCCGAAAAATAACCTCTCCTGAATCCGGGCTGTAAATATCCATCATCATTCGAATAGTTGTGGTTTTTCCTGCTCCGTTTCGCCCAATAAGACCGAAGATCCCTCCCTCAGGCACTTCAAAACTGACGTCCCTGACAGCTTCAATCTTTCCGAACGTTTTCGAAAGATTCCTCACTTCCAATGCCGACATAATATTCCCGTTTATTGATTAAAAAACACTTAATAAATTTTCTCAGTAAATAAGTGAACTATTTTAGAATGTTAAAATACTAACTTAAATTTTTGTTGCAGGCATTTCCCTGCCACCCTGCAACAAAATTAACGAAATAATATTATTCGAATCATCCCTTACAAACTTAAATTTTGCTTCAACACCAATAGATTTGAATATATCCATTTCTTCAGGTACTAACTTAATTGCAGGCTGATTTGTTGCCCTTGCATATAAATTTCCATTCTTCAAAAAGATAGAAATTGTGAATTCCGGAGCCAATTGAAATTTTCCACCATAGCCCACCATATCTGATTCAGCCAATTTGTATGGCAAAAATCCTTCAGTTGTTTCTCCTGAATCCTTTAATCTCCTATATGCTTCCTCATTCGATTTATCTTTTTCAAGCCATTTCCGGAGAAATTCAATCTCACCTCTTCGATCATAATCAGTTCTTTTTATATCTGCCGCAAGCTTATAATTTTCCGCAAATTCCGGAAATCTTTTTATATTTTCCCTAAGCACCTTAATCGCATCATCAGAATACCCGTTATTACTGAGATAATTTGAATATTTTATGAGTTCAGAAGGGCTGAATCCGATATATGCTTTCGCCTCCTCCAGGAGCTGATCGACCCTTGACCCGAATTCCGCAGAATCGAGTGGAAGGGAACTTTCGCGCAATGCATAAGACAGGGGCAGCTTCGGGAATTCGGCTTCTGCTCCGTTAAGAATCCGGAATAATCCCGTCTGCATCTGGCGCATCGGGGCTGAGCCTAAATTGTTCAAAATAATATATACCTGTTTTAACTCAGGGATACGGTATATATATGCAGTAAATCCGTCAATACCCCCTGTGTGATGTTGGATTCCATATTTTGCCCCATTTGAAGGATGCTCCGCCTGCCAAATCTGCCAACCGTAAGCATAACCCCACTGAGATGGAGTAAAAATACGGTCAATCAGTTGTGGGCCGGCAAAGTTTTTATCATATAATCCCCTGTCCCATTTATAAAGATCGCCTGAGGCAGAGTACATTGCCCCGGCAGAAAATGGAGAAGACATATCAATAAAATCACAGTTTTTTATAACCCCCTCCTCATTTTCGTAACCCGATGACCTCAGTGAGATAATTTTTTCTGAGTGATCGTAACCGGTTGAAGTCATACCCAATGGTTCTGTAATATACTTTTTAAGGGCATCCTCATATTTCAATCCAGTGACTTGTTCAATAATGGCGCCGAGTATAAAGTAGCCTGAATTGCTGTAAACATATTCTGTCCCTGGTTCAAAGAACAGATCATCACTGCACATTTTGGTGATGAATTCTTCAGTTGTGAAAAATTGTCTGCTGAGTTTTCCAAAAAAATCAGGGTTCTCAGTATATCCGGGAATTCCGGACGTGTGAGTTATTAGCTGGTAAACTGTCACTTTTTCGGCGATATCTTTTCTGTAATAATCAAGGAATTTTGCAATATTATCATCCGGGGACAATTTGTTTTCTTCAATAAGTTTTGCAATAATGAAGGCTGTAAACTGCTTCGTAACCGAACCAATCCTGAATTTGTTCTCAATAGTATTGGGGACATTTAGTTCAAAATTCGCTTTTCCATAAGCTTTGTTAAAAACAATCCCTGTTGAATCTGCAACCAGAACAACTCCGCTGAATCGTTCGTATTCTGCATACTTTGCAATTAAATCATCAAACTGCTGCTGCTGAGTCTGGGCGCCCAGAGAATATGCGAGTATAAGAGATAGAAATAAAATGTAGCTTCTGGTTTTCATATCTGCTCAAGAATTTATTAAGTGTGCTTATTAGACGAATTAGTAGAATTGTGGTTCTGTTTATTACGCTGAAGAACACGATTCTTTAACATTTTATTCGATTATTATACCTGTAAACATTATTTCCCTTGCAGGGAAAACTGAGATGCAATTTATTTATTGTGTTCACATGATTTGATATTGGCTTCCCCTGAGATTTCTGCAGAATGACTAATAATCAATTCTTAATCAATTTTGGGGCGATTAAGAATCTATGATATTCTAAGTAAAAAAAATCTTCGAACAAACTTGACTAAGCGGCATTCATAGTTAAAAAAAGCAATTTCCTTTGACGAAGGGTAATCATAGTCAAAGGAGTTGAATAAACAAAAAACTATATACGGAAATTGGTCTTAGAGTATCAAAAGGAAAGTTTAAGATGTTTCCATGAAAAAAATTAAATTTGCCATAACAATTTTGGAAAAACTTATGGGCAGTCTGAACATCCAGATATTTGGGACAAAAAAATGCAGCGATACCCGGAAAGCAGAAAGATTTTTCAAGGAGCGGAGGATCAATGTGCATTTTCGTGATCTTAATGAAAAAGGCATAAGCAAAGGCGAACTTGATAATATTCTAAAAAAAATTAATATTGATGACATTTTTGATAAAGGCGGAAAAAGGTACAAAGAAAAAAACCTTGATTATATGACATACGATATTTATGAAATTCTGCTTGAAGATCCGCTATTACTAAAAACACCTGTCGTAAGAAACGGCAATCTTTCAACGGTTGGCTATAGCCCGGAAATCTGGGCTGAATGGCTAAAGAATTCCTCTTAATCTTAGCTGCTCTTTCAGATTATCAGCCCCCTGAAAATGGATTGAATCCCATCCGCATTTTCGGGCTGCCAATGCATATTCCTCAATGTCGTCAATAAAAATATGGCTGCTGCTTTCCTCGCAGGTGTGTTTTTCCACTTCACGGTAAATCGCTTCTTCAGGCTTCACCGAACCGGCTTCATGGGATAAAATATATTTCTCGAAATTTTTCAGAAATTCATAATTTTTCCATCCATATTCCATATGAATGGAATTAGTATTTGAAAGCAGGACAAGCCTGAATTTCTGTTTTAGTAGAGGCAGAAGCTCCGATACGCCGGTATTCTCAATGAAAATTTCTGAATATATGCTGCAAATTTCCGAAGCGCTCACCTTTTTTTCCGTCCATCCCCGGAGTAAATCAATAAAAAAAGACTCGGAAATATCGCCTCTTTCGAATGAACGGTGCTTAGGATAGTTTTCCTGATACCGGGAATAAAACCTTTCCCCCAGACCTGTTTCTATTTTGTTCAATCTATCAATGGCAATCTGATAATTAAAAGGTAATAATACATTACCAAGATCAAAAACAACAACTTTTATTCTGTTTTCCATAAATCAATGAGAATCTATTTTCCAATAAGAAACTGTTCAAAATCGGGAGTATATTTTTCGATAAATACCTCCCCGCTTTTAATAATCATATAAACCGGAAGATTCAATTTAATTGCGAGTTCATATCCATCCTCAGGACCAAGTACGTTCAAAGCGGTGGCCCATCCGTCTGCCAGTGCGCAATCTTTATCTATCACAGTTATACCTACAAGATTATGGCTTACCGGATATCCGGTGATTGGGTCTATTGTATGCGAATAACGCACTCCCTCAATCTCAAAATAGTTGCGATAGTCACCCGAGGTTGCCACAGCCAGATTCGGGAGGGCGATAATTTCCCGTATTTCCCCGCTATTATCCGGCTGACTGATTCCAATCTGCCAGAATTCCCCCTTTTGATTTTTTCCGGAAGCACGTACTTCACCCCCGATCTCAACAAGATAATCTTTGAATCCTTTACGATTCAGGTAGTCACAAACCTTGTCAACACCAAATCCTTTTGCAATTGCCGAGAGATCAATATAAACGCTGTCGGCATTTTTCATTATTGTTTTGAAATTTGAATCAAAAATCACATTCTGATGACCGACATATTGCTTCAGCCTGGCAATATCGACAGAATCCGGAACTTCGAAAGCGCTGCCGGGAGGACCAAAGCCCCAAAGATTTATTAGCGGACCAACCGTTATATCAAAGGCGCCTCCTGATTTTTCCGAAATATCAAAGGCTTTTTGTAATACTTCAGAGAAGTCATTCGATACATGAATGATGACCCCGGCTTTGGCCAAATTCAATGCACTTATCTCAGAATCCTTCCGATAAGTTGACATTTGTCTGTTTACTTCGTTAAGAATGCTGTCAATTTCACTTTTTATGGTCGCAGATTCTGAAATATTATCAGTCGCAATTTTAACCGAATAGGTTGTTCCCATCGTAGAACCAGGGATATCAATCAGATCATTATCAACTGTACAGGCATTAATACTGTAAAATACTGCAGCAGAGAGGATATAAATTCTCAGAAATTTAATCGTCATCAAAACACTCCACCAGGTTTAAGTTCATTATTAATAAAATCGGAGACTGAAAATCCGACATACTCCAATGAACTTTTACTATGCTGGCATCTTCCTGAAAAACCTGCGGACTGCTCTGTGGAATTTGTGGATCGATTCAACAGGTTCAAGATACATAAACACACATTCGCCCATAATATAGCTAACCCCGGGATTGGAAAGTGAGGCATATTCCGGGGAGGAAATCGTTCCTTGCTGAAACCAGATATTCGAAAATCTGCCCGAGTTCATGATCTCTGTGAAGTTTTGAATTTTTGAGCATTTCGTGCATATCATTAAAGTTTTAATTTCCTGAGGAATTTCGTCAAGACTGTTAAAACACTTCAACCCATTATAAATATTCAATTTAGGGTTAACCGGGAAAACTCTTTTACCCGATTTTTTCAATTCCTTAAAAACCATATCGCCGAATTTTTTCCCTGATCCCGATACTCCGACAACAGCAATATTGTCTTGATGCAGGAAATCAGCAATCTTCTCTGAAGTTTTCATTCATTCACCTATGTCTTCATTCCAAAGTTCTGATCGGTCCTCGATGAACTTTTTCATCATACCGATACATTCTTCATCATTTTCCACTTCAACCTTAACTCCTCTGCTCTTAAGCAGCTCTTCTTCGCCAAGAAAATTAACATTTTCCGCAATTATTACCTTTGGTATTTCATAGAGCAATATCGCCCCGGAACACATGGAGCAGGGTGAAAGGGTTGTATAGAGAACCGAATTCCGATAAACGGATGCCGGCTGCCTTCCGGCATTCTCAAATGCGTCCATTTCTCCATGCAGAATAGGGCTCCCTTTCTGAATTCTGCGGTTATGACCCCTGCCTATAATTTTTCCATTATGAACGATAACCGACCCAATTGGAATTCCTCCTTCGGCTAATCCTTTTTTTGCTTCCTCAATTGCGGCCTGCATAAATTTGTCCATAGTACTCGCCAAGAATTATTAAAGTGATACTTAAAAATACAAAATGCTTTTGATTCAATTTTCACGCATTTTAATTACTATTATCATGCTTATCTGTTATTAGATGATTCTGATGATTTTATCAATGCTAAAAGTATTCACTTAAATTCCCGCGGTTTTCATAGGTTGTTGAAAGACACAAGATTTTTGTATGTTTGAAAATCAATCGGGTATTTTATCATCAGGTAGGATAAGATGAAGAAGGACAAATTATTGGGGTTTCCGTCATTTTTTTTATTAAAAGTTATATGCATTGTATTATTTTCCTGCTTTTTCTCATCGATTTCGATTGCCCAGACTCCTAAATGGAAAGTATATAATAAGGATAATTCCAACTTTCCGGGAGGAAATTTCCTCACAAGTAATGCTTATGATATTAAAATAGACCCGACAGGCAGAATCTGGGTGGCGACCTGGGGCGTTGCGTATTATAACGACACTCTCTGGACACATCTTCATTCGGGTAACTCAGGAATCCCCTCTGTTGAATTATATACTCTCGAAATCATTGATGATTCCGTCAAATGGTTCGGATGCTGGAATGCAGGTTTGATCAGGTACAAAAACGCCGTTTTCGATACTTTCACAACTGAGAATTCTCAAATCCCCAATAATTTGGTTTTTGATATTGATCTTGACAGAGAAGGAAACTTATGGATAGCTAGTGGAAGTTCTGTAAGTAAATTCGACGAAGTTCAGTTCACAAATTATCAATTGGGTTACACTGCATACACTGTTTTTGCAGACAGAGAGGATAATATCTGGGTTGGAACATACAATGGGGGACTGAAAAAGTTCGATGGTTTTAACTGGACGACTTATACCAAAGAAAATTCAGGGCTGCCGGATAACATAGTTCTGGAAATCTCAGAGGATGCCTCCGGAATGATATGGATATGCACCTGGGGTGGTGTATCCGCGTTTGATGGGAATAACTGGACTACTTTCACTGCTCCTTTGGTTCCTTCAAATATAACCCGGTCAATTTATATAGATTCTGATGATAATAAGTGGATCGGAACCGAAAATGGTATTGCGAAATACGACAATACATCATGGGTCACAATTACCGGAAGCAGCGCTTTATTGGAAGGCGGTATTATAAACTCAATGAATATGGACACATATGGAAATCTTTGGATCGGAACGAGTATGATGGGAGTTTATGTCTATAATGAAAATGGAATTGTAAGCGGAGTTGAAGAATTCTCAGAACATACTGCTGATTTTCATCTTTTTCAAAATTATCCGAACCCTTTTAACCCCGAAACGGTTATTAATTTTGATTTGAAAAATGATGCTTTTGCAGAAATTAAAGTTTACAATCTCAACGGACAATTAGTATCTGTCCTGCTCGAGTCAGAAAAACCTGCAGGCAGTCATACTTTATATTTTAATGGCGCTGGTCTATGTAGCGGCGTGTATTTTTATTCCCTAAGTGTTTTGGAAAATAAAGGTGATCTTAAGCGCGAAGTAAAAAAAATGATTTTGTTGAGATAGATACTGCCAAAATACAGTAATCAACCTGGATTTTCATTTTTACTTACAATTTTAGTTTACTTCAAAGTTCGCAAAGAGGCCGCATTATACAAAAGTGTTTTCAATATTGCTTTAGTGTCAAACTCTGTATCCATTGCGGCTTGATCTTCTGCGTATTAGTCTGCATAGTCAGATCAGAATTTACCCGCATCGCCAGCTCAAACATTATTGCAGGTTTTATTATATTGCTACAATCTAATTATTAATTGAATTTTGGAAATAATGCAAAATACCGGTTGTGTAATTTTCGATCTGGATGGGACTCTACTGGTTTCACACGATACAATTTATTATGCTACAGTAAAAACGCTTGACGAATTAGGAATTGCTTATAAAATGGATAGAACAGGATTCAACAATATGATAGGACTTCATTTTCAGGAAATATTCGATGCCTATCAAATTGAAGTTACCGATTTTAATCACTTTATTCATTTATATAAGAGCCTCTATTTCAATTACATTGATGACTCTTATCTTTATGAAGATGCAAATAATCTTCTTGAGAGATTAAACAACTATGGAATAAAAACAGCTCTTTTAACCACTAAATCTCAGGATCAGGCAGATAAAATAACAGAGCATTTCGGAATCTCTCCGCACCTTAATTATATTGTTGGACGAAGGGATAATTTCCCAAATAAACCTGATCCCGGTGCAATTCTTCATATCTGCAAAACATTAGGCGTTAATCCGGAAAATACGATTATGGTTGGTGATTCGGAAGTTGATATTGAATGCGGCAATGCAGCGGGAGTTATCACATGTGCGATTACTCATGGTTACCGGACAGCTGAAGCCCTAAGAAAAGCAGAACCTGATTACATTGTTAATAACTTGAACGAGATTGCCGGATTGGCAGGACTTAATACATTATGAATGAAGGTTACATTAAGATTCAGAAAGAAAACAGAATCGGGACCATTTTCTTTTTCCATCCGAAAAGTAATTCTCTTACATCCCTTTTGTTAAATGAATTCAGAATTTCTATCGAACAGCTATCTGTCGATAATGATATTAAAGTTATTGTTATCAGGAGTGAAGGAGAAAAAACATTCTGCGGCGGAGCATCGTTCGATGAACTGGTTTCAATTCAGGACTACAACAGAGGCAAAGAATTTTTTATGGGATTTGCGCGGCTGATAAACTCAATGAGAAAATCTCCTAAATTTATTATTACCAGAATTCAGGGAAAGACAGTGGGTGGAGGTGTTGGCCTTGCAGCCGCTTCAGATTTTGTTCTGGCTTTGAGTAACTCTGATGTCAGACTTTCAGAACTTGCTCTCGGCATCGGACCTTTTGTTGTCGGACCCGCCGTAGAAAGGAAAATTGGCAAAGGAGCATTCAGCCAGATGTCAATTGATTATGATTGGCACTCCGCTGAATGGGCAAAGAAAAACGGATTGTTCAGTGAAGTTTTTTCCTCGATAGAGAAACTTGATGAGGCAGTTTTTTCGCTGGCAAGCCGTTTAGCCGCCGGAAGCAGTGAAGCAATGAGGGAATTAAAGAGAGTACTTTGGGAAGGCACTGATACCTGGGACACATTACTTGAACAGAGAGCAGAAATAAGCGGAAAGCTTGTTCTCTCAGATTTTACGAAAGAATATATAAAGAAATTCAAGTCGAAATAGAATAATCGCCAAATTATTTATCCGATCTGGGAGTAAGCTTTGGCTTTACGGTATTGTTTGATTAGAGTCTCCTTTAATACTCCGTTTTCCGGTTTTTCAAGTTTCGGATCATCTGCAATTATGGCGAAGGCATCTTTTCTTGCTTGAACTAAAATATCATGATCCTGAGTAATATCTGCAAATTGCAGCGTTGGCAATCCGGATTGTTTCGTACCGAAAATATCTCCCGGACCTCTTAATTTCAGATCTATTTCGGATAATCTGAAGCCATCACTAAAATCTACCATTGACTTCAGCCTGATAGCAGTCTTATTTTTTTCAATTTCAGCAGAAGAAAGAAAATCGAGGTTTAGATAGGAATCCCCTGACGAACGTATAAAATCTTCTCCGGCGATAAGCACACAATAACCCTGCCGTTCGCCCCTGCCTACTCTTCCCCTGAGTTGATGCAATTGTGAGAGACCAAAACGAAAAGCATCATTTATGACAATAATATTTGCATCTTTTACATCTATTCCGACTTCAATCACTGTCGTCGAGATAAGAACGTCAAATTCTTTCTCTGCAAACCTTCTCATTACATCAGCTTTTTCATTCCATTTCATTCTGCCATGAATCAAACCAAGTCTGATATCCTTCAACCAGGTTTTCTGGAGTGATTCAAAATGATCCTGGGCTGCTTTGAGCTCTAATTTTTCGGATTCTTCGATAAGTGGGTAAACAATATAACTTTGATCTCCTTTTTTAAGCCGATCGAGTATGAATTTGTAAACCTCCGGAAGTTTGGATTCAGGTGTCAGTTTGGTGATAATTTTTTTTCTGCCTTCCGGCAATCGATCGATAACACTGATATCAAAATCACCATAAAGAGTCATTGTAAGAGAACGGGGAATCGGAGTTGCAGTCATCGCTAACACATCCGGAGATAAGCCTTTCATTATAAGACGTGCGCGCTGCTCAACTCCAAAACGATGCTGCTCGTCAATAATGACGAGTCCCAGATTGGAAAAACCAACTTTTTCTTCAAAAAGTGCGTGTGTTCCAATAATTATTTGTCCTCTGCCATTTCCGATTTCTTTTAAACGCTGATCTTTTATTTTTTTAGACTGTCCGCCAAGTAGTAATAATATATTCATTTTAAGATCAGAATTTTCGAGTAATCGGCTTATTGTAGAGAAATGCTGATGTGCAAGTATTTCTGTTGGTGCCATCAGGACAGCCTGGTAACCATTTGTGATGGCAACGAGCATTGCTATAAGGGAAACGACCGTTTTACCGCTCCCAACATCCCCCTGAAGAAGTCTGTTCATCGGCTCATCTGCTTCCATGTCCTTTCTTATCTCTGATAATACTTTTAGCTGAGCTTCGGTGAGTTTGAATGGCAGAGATGCAATAAAGTTGCGTATCGGTTCCGGAAAAAAATTAAAAGCGATACCCCTCCGTTGTGATTTCAGTTTATGCTTTCTCCCCGCGACCAGCAATTCAAGATAAAATAGTTCCTCATACTTGAATCTATAAATCGCTGATTTTAGATCATTTTCCGAAGCGGGAAAGTGCATCGATCTGACAGCGTTCTGAATCCGGCTAAGTTTATTTTTAGTGATGATCTGATCAGAAAGAGTTTCCGAAAGTTCTGTTACATAAAGCGTAACTGCATCATAGATTATGTTTCGCAGACTGAGGATCCCAAGATTCGTTTTTTTGAATCGTGCCGGAATCCGGTAAAACGGAATGATTTTTCCGGTATGCCTGAAGTCCTCATTTTCCTTTTCACTGAATCTGTCAAAATCCGGGTGAACAAACTGAAGGCTGCCGTAACGAGTTAATGTCGGCTTGGCAGAAACCGCATAAATTTCTCCCGGCTTAAACCGGTCTTTGAAAAACTTGATACCCTGAAACCAGATTGCTTCGAAAAATCCGATGCGATCAGAAAACTTAACTTTAAATATCTCTCTTTTGAAATATCGGATTGTTTCTGACTCTATAACTTTTCCAATTATAGTTATTTCACCGTCATATCCGGAGCCAACAACCACACGCGCTTTTCCTGAATCGACAAGATTGCTTCTATCGAGATGTTTTGAAGGGAAATAGTAGATAAGATCGCGGATGGAATGAAGACCAACTTCTTCAAAAGCCGCTCTTCTGGATTTGCCGACCATTTTAAGTAAATCGACTGATTGATCAAGCGGATTGGCAACTATCATCAGATTATTTATTTTTTAGGGGATTCCCATACAATGCGAGGAGATAATTTGTGAATCTTTCATCCTCGGTTACCTCGCTGCCAAACCATGCCGGGGGTTCAAATTGAGTACTCTCATCAACCGAATGAAACTCAACTTCTGCAACGAAAAGTCCTGAAAGATTTTCCATAAAAACATCGAGTTCAATTAATTTTCCCTTAAAAGGGATATGATATCGATCCTTTATTATTTTCGGCAGGTGCGTTTTATTCCAGTATTCATCAAAAAGATCAGAAGCAACC
Organism: Ignavibacteriales bacterium; assembly: GCA_021740915.1. Lineage (GTDB taxonomy): Bacteria > Bacteroidota > Ignavibacteria > Ignavibacteriales > Melioribacteraceae > JAIOYW01. Next base: position 225,575 of record JAIOYW010000004.1, read on the forward strand.
ATTTCTTCTGATTCTTCACGTACTAGTCCTTTCCCTCTTTTAACAGTTTTAATAAAAACCCCATCTTTTTCTCTGAGGCGAAACCGGTGGTCGGTCTCGTAATCAACATAAACCTGTTTTATTTTCTTTTTGGGGAAGTCTGCAAAACCTTCGGGCAGATTTTCAATCAGAAATTTACGTTCGATTTCGAGATTATTGCCCATAGTATTATTTAGTGATAATGCTCGGGTTTCATATCCCGGGTCATTAATTCGTATGTTGCTTTAATCGGATCCTTGTCCTCAAAAAGAATTTCGTAAACCGCTTTGGCAATGGGAGTTTCGGCACCATAAGATTCCGCAAGTTCATAAACAGACCTGCTGGTTTCAACGCCTTCAGCAACCATAGTCATGCTCTTAAGAACCTGTGTCAGTTTAAGTCCTTTTCCAATCTGCTCCCCGACAAACCTGTTTCTACTGTGCCGGCTCATACAGGTTACAATAAGATCGCCAATACCTGAGAGTCCAGAAAACGTCTCTTTCTGAGCCCCCATCCTAAGCCCTAGCCTTGTTATCTCAGCAATGCCTCGAGTCATAATCAAAGCTTTTGTATTATCGCCAAATCCTGCACCATCAATAATGCCTGCACCTATTGCAATTACGTTTTTTAATGCACCGCCGAGTTCAACACCGACAATATCAGTGGAGGAGTAAACACGGAAATAAGAATTCATAAATGCAGCCTGTATCTGCTTTGAGGTTTCTTCATCATCTGCGGCTGCAACAACTGCGGTAGGGATTTTCCTTGCAACTTCTTCGGCATGACTTGGACCGGATAAAACTCCGATTGAACCAATAGGCAAATCAGGAAGTTCTTCTCCAATTACCTTGCTGACAGTAAGATGGGTGCCCCGTTCAATACCTTTGGAAACACTGACAAACGTAGTATTCCGAAAATTAATTTTTTTCAACTGTTTGAATACGCTTCTCACAAACTGAGTTGGGATTGCGGAAACTATCATGTGTTTGTTTGTGCAAGCTTCACCGAGATCGTATGTAATTACCAATTCTTTGGGGAGAGGAATTCCGGGAAGATAGTCTTTATTCTCCCTGGTTTTATTCAGAACTTTAGCATAAGCTTTTTTATACTCCCAAAGAGTAACATCATGACCGTTATGGTATAGGATTATTGCAAGAGTGGTACCCCAGCCCCCTGCTCCTAATACGGCTATCCTCATTTGGTTTACCTTTTATTTTTTCTTAAATGATATCCTGTTCTCTTTTCCAGCAAATAATCTTGCAACATTAGCTCTGTGAGTAAATATCACAAGCACAGCTATTGCTATAGCAAAGGGGAGTATTGTCCCGTAACCTGGGATATCAACATGAAACAGATTCTCCCGGATAATAAGAATAAACGGTATTGAAACGGCAGCCATTATAGAGCCGAGTGAAATATATTTTGAGAGATAAACGACAACTGCAAAAACAGCTATTGCCAGAAGCATATCAATTGTAATGATAGTGATAAGAAATCCAAGAGCGGTTGCAATGCCCTTTCCGCCTCTGAATCCGGCAAAGACTGTCCAGATATGCCCCATAACTGCAGCCAATCCGGCAATTATCTGAACAAGTGTAAAATCATCAAAAGGAGTTTCGTTAACAAATGGAAAATTATCAAGATAAAGCCTTGCGATCAGCACCACTGCAAGGGCGCCTTTCAATGCATCGAGCAGAATAACGATAATTCCATATTTCCACCCGAGAACTCTGAAAACGTTAGTTCCTCCGGCATTACCGCTGCCGTGTTCGCGGATATCTATTCCTTTAACTTTTTTGCTTATCAGCAGGCTTGTCGGAATTGAGCCGACAAGATAGGAAAGTATTGTTACAACAATAAGATTCAACATTTATTATTCCTGTAATAATAGTTAAGATTTAAACTTAATAATAATAATGATACTAAAAAAGGGATTTTTGATGGTTCAGAATAGCTTCGAAAATGAAAAGGTCTTCCTGCGTGGTAATTTTAAAATTTTGAGATGAACCATTACATATATATACATCATAAGATGCATTATGTACCATTATGGATTCATCTGTCGGTAAAATATCCTTCTTATATCCTTTCTCATAAGCATCTGCAAGATATTTTGCCAGGAATATCTGGGGGGTTTGAATATGGTAGAGATTTTCCCGGGAGACATATTTTTGCACCTTTTCTATTCCGCTGAGAATGGAATCTTTCACAGGAACAGCGACAGTAACTGCATTATAAATTTTGGCTGAAGCTATAGCATTATTCAATATCTGAGTCGTTAGAAGTGGACGGGCAGCATCGTGGATAACAATCAGATCATTTTCTTCTGATCTGATGGCGGTGAAGCCATTAAATACTGAATCGCATCGCTCTTTGCCTGCATCAACAATCCGGGTAATTTTCGTGAATCCTTCCCTTTTAACTATCTCTTCCATTTTCTTATGGAATTCTGCTGATACGGGGATTATTATTTCATCAATAATATCGTTATTATTAAATACTTCAAGGGTGTATGCAATTATCTCCCTGCCGCTGACTTCAATAAACTGTTTCGGAATATTTCCGCCAAATCTTTTTCCGCTGCCGCCGGCAGGGATAATTGCAAAACACTTCATTATAAGATCATCATCGCATCCCCGTAACTGAGGAAACGATAGTTATCCTTCATTGCCTTTTTATATGCTTTCATCATAAAATCGTAACCGGCAAAAGCTGCGACAAGCATAAGGAGTGTAGATTCCGGCTGATGGAAATTTGTGATGAGTTTTTTAGTCACTTTGAAATCATAAGCAGGGAAAATGAATTTATCTGTCCAGCCAAAATTCGGTTTTGCGAATCCTTCTGCAGTAACACTTGATTCGAGAGCCCGAACAGTACTTGTGCCCACAACCCAGACATTTTTCTTTGCTAAAAGTGCTTTGTTGATAGTTTTAGCTGATTCTTCAGGGATTTCAAAATATTCAGAATCCATTTTATGTTTGGTCAGATCCTCAACTTCTACGGCTCGAAATGTTCCTAAGCCGATATGAAGTATAACCGGGGCAACCTTGACACCTTTTTCCTTAACCTGTTTGATTAGGCTTTCGGAAAAATGCAGACCGGCAGTGGGTGCAGCAACCGAGCCGTCTGTTTTTGCAAAAACAGTCTGATAATTGCTTCTGTCTTCCGGCAGTGTATCTCTTTTGATATAAGGAGGCAAAGGAGTAAGCCCCATCGTCTCAATTGCTTTAAAGATATTTTTAGTGTCGTCATTGAATCTGACAGTCCGTCCCCTTGAAGTTGTATTATCTATTACTTCGCACCAGAAATTGTCGTTGAAATATATCCTGTTGCCGATACGGACTTTTCGTGCCGGATCAACAATAACATCCCAAATACTTTCATCCTTATTAAGTTCTCTTAACACAAATACTTCAATCTTGGCATTAGTCCTTTCCTTATAACCGAAAAGTCTTGCCTGCATAACTTTCGTTTCATTAACAACCAGCACGTCTCCCTTCTGCATAAAATCAAGAACATCCGAAAACACTTTGTGTTCAATATTACCGGTTGCCCTGTCCAAAACCATAAGTTTTGCCGATTCCCTTGGTTCTGCAGGAAATTTGGCGATCTGAGTTTTAGGCAGATTGTACTTAAAGTCTGAGAGTTTCATATTTCTCCTGTTCCATTAGTATTTAAAGCTTTTCTTATCCTGAAAAATTAATCGGGGAACGACGATAAGCCGTTCCCTCGAAATTATTTCTCAGATTATTTCTTTTTCGGCGATTTTTTCTTCGCTGAAGGTTTAAGCTGATCTTTCAGAGCTGCTCTTGCTGCTGCAAGTTTAGCAATCGGAACACGGAATGGTGAACAGCTTACATAATTCAGCCCTGTTCTGTGGCAGAATTCAACGGACTCAGGATCACCGCCATGTTCTCCGCATATACCAACTTTAAGATCCGGATTAACACTGCGACCTTTGGAGGTTCCGATCTCAACCAACTGACCGACACCATTCTGGTCAATCGTCTCAAACGGATCACTCGGTATAATTTCTTTCTCAACATATGCCGGAAGGAAACTTGCACTATCATCTCTTGAGAGTCCAAGTGTTGTCTGAGTAAGATCGTTTGTTCCGAAACTGAAGAACTGAGCAACTTCTGCAATCTCATCTGCGGTCAAAGCAGCTCTCGGTAATTCAATCATTGTACCAACGAGATAATCAACTTTTTTCTTCTTTTCAGCAAAAACTTCTGCTGCAACTGAATTTACAATATTTGCCTGCATTTTGAGTTCATTAACATTGCCAACGAGAGGAATCATGATCTCAGGTTTTACCTTGATACCACTCTTGCTTACGTCAACGGCTGCTTCGAAAATCGCACGTGCCTGCATCTCAGTTATTTCAGGGTATTTAATTCCAAGACGGCACCCCCTGAATCCGAGCATCGGATTAAGTTCATGCAGAGCAGCCATTTTCTCCGTTACTTTTTTCGGAGCTACTTTTAATTCCTTTGCAACTTCAGCGACTTCTTTTTCATTTGTCGGCAGGAATTCGTGGAGGGGCGGATCAAGTGTCCTGATAGTTACCGGTCGGCCTTCCATCACCTTAAAAATACCAGCAAAGTCGTCTCTCTGCAGAGGAAGAAGTTTGGCAAGAGCATTTTTCCTGCTCTCCAATGTCTCAGAGAGAATCATCTCACGAACAGCAGTAATCCTTTCACCGCCAAAAAACATATGTTCTGTTCTGCAAAGTCCAATTCCTTCCGCGCCGAATGCAATAGCATTCGAAGCCTGATCAGGCTGATCGGCATTAGTACGGACACCAAGTTTTTTAGCTTTGTCAGCCCAAACCATGAGGTCTTTAAAGGTTTTATATATTTTGGAATCCTTCTCGTCCATTTCTTTAGTTATCAAAACTTTGATAACTTCTGAGGGCTGGGTTTTGATCTCACCGTATATAACTTCGCCTGTGGTTCCATCGACTGAAAGATTTTCTCCTTCCTTAATAACAATATCTTTACCGTCAACAGTCATAATGCCTTTCTTATAGTCAATCTTTAAGGCACCGCAACCGGCTACGCAAACTTTACCCATCTGGCGGGCAACAAGAGCAGCGTGGCTTGTCATACCGCCTTTGGCAGTAAGAATACCCTGAGCTGCTGACATTCCTTTGATATCTTCGGGAGAGGTTTCATTCCTGACAAGAATAACATTATGCCCTTTGGCAGCCATTTCTTCAGCATCCTGAGCGGAGAAAGCAATTTTTCCGCTTGCAGCGCCTGGTCCGGCATTCAATCCTTTCGTAAGATAACGGCCTTCGGCAATTGCTTTCTGCTTTTCTTTTGGATCAAAGATTGGTCTGAGAAGCTGGTTGAGTTGATTCGGTTCAATCCTAAGCAAAGCTTCTTCTTTGCTGATGAGTTTTTCACGTACCATATCAACAGCAATCCTGACAGCAGCGAATCCTGTACGTTTACCGACACGGCACTGCAACATCCAGAGTTTGCCCTGTTGAATCGTAAACTCAATATCCATCATATCTTTATAATGCAATTCGAGTTTTTTACGGAAATCGTCCAACTGGCCGTAAATCTTTTTATTATCCTTTTTCAGTTCTGAAATTGGATGTGGAGTCCTTACACCGGCAACAACATCTTCACCCTGTGCATTAAAAAGATACTCACCGTAAAAAATATTTTCTCCGGATGCAGCATCTCTTGTAAAAGCAACCCCTGTTCCGGAATCTTCACCCATGTTACCGAATACCATTGACTGAACGTTTACTGCAGTTCCCCACTCTTCAGGAATATTATTCAATTTACGATACACTTTGGCGCGGTCATTCATCCAGGAACTAAAAACTGCACCGACTGCACCCCAGAGCTGATCCATTGGATTATCCGGGAAATCGTGTCCGGTAATTTTTTTGATCTGCGCTTTAAATTTTGCAACGAGATCTTTTAAGTCCTCAGCAGTAAGTTCAGTATCGAGTTTAACTTTTTTCTGCTCTTTTTTCATCTCGATAATTTCTTCAAATGGATCAGTTGCGTGCTTATCCATTGGTCTGAGTCCAAGAACTACGTCTCCATACATCTGTACAAAACGTCTGTAAGAATCGTAAGCAAATCTTGGATTATTTGTTTTTTTGATCATAGCCTCAACTGTAACATCGTTAAGACCCAGGTTAAGTATCGTATCCATCATACCTGGCATTGATGCTCTCGCCCCGCTTCTTACGGACACAAGAAGAGGATTTTTAGTGTCACCGAATTTTGCACCCATCTCGGTTTCTACTTTTTTCAGTGAATCTTTAATCTCTTTTTCAAGACTTTTGGGGTACTTCTGCCCGTTCTTGTAATAATAAGTACAGACTTCGGTGGTAATAGTAAAACCAGCGGGAACTGGTAATCCAATATTAACCATTTCTGCCAGGTTTGCACCCTTTCCACCGAGTAGTGATTTCATATCAGCTTTACCTTCGGCTTTCTTGCCTCCAAAATAATAAACATATTTTGGCAATTTTGGTGTAGCCATCTTATGACCTCCGTTATTGTTATTCATTTTTAAATTATTAGTGAATTAAATTCTTCTTCGTTTTCGATTTTCAAAGAAATTTTGAGATAATAGATATCAATATCATCCAGTTCCTTTGAATAACCGTATAATTTTACAGCATCTTTCTGAGTTGTAAGCACAGAGTGGCTGTTTGTCTCGTAAAATTTTTTCCTTATCAATTGAATATCACCTGGCGTATAGTCCCTATGATCGCCGAAAAGTATTTTATTCTTTATGGAAACACCTGATTTTTCAATCAAGTTCAGAAAAGAATATGGTCTGGCAATACCACAAATAACAAGGCTTTCCTGACCAAGAAATTCATCAATTGGATAAGATTTATGTGTTTTAAGATCGAAAATTCCTGAATTCTCATAATAGCAATAAAACACTTTCTTGCCTTCAAAGTGCCTGACCAGATGATCAGGTATTCTCTCCGGTTGTGAAAATTTGCTATTAATCAGTATGATATCCGCTCTCCGGGTCTCTTCGAATCCCTCTCTCATAATACCGAGAGGAATAGGTTTCTGATCATTTATGCCGGGACTTGTAATAAATCTCTGATCGATCATCAGGATATTAATATCACGGTGAATCCACCTGTGTTGGAAAGCATCGTCCAATACGATCGAATCAACGCCTGTTTCTTTAATTAACCGTTTCGCCCCATCGACTCTGTTTTCAGATACTGCTGCGGCAACATGACACTCGTCAGCTACCAGAAACATTTCATCCCCGCTTTTAGTTACATCGAGGTTTGGAGAATTCCCTGTCGTATTCACTAAAAGATAGCCGCGTGTTTTCCTTCCGTAGCCCCTGCTGAGCACTCCGGGAACTTTCCCGTATCTTTTTAATAATTCCAGAAGATAAATTGTTGCCGGGGTCTTTCCGGAACCTCCATATGTGAGATTCCCAACCGAAATCACCTTAGCCTGTACTTTTGATACCCTGAATAATCCCTTATTAAATAATAGATTACGCAACCTGATAAAAAACGCATATACAGCCGAGAGGGGCAAAAGAAATATGTGAAATACTTTTTTCAATGCACTACTGCCATGTTTTGTAACTTGATGAGTGTCGATTCACATTCACTGATTTTCTGAGAAACATCCTCAAATGAAAGCTCGCTGCTGAAATAATGTGGTTCTGAATAAATTACGTGAACTTTACTGAAAGGATATGGGAATTCAAACTTGTCCCAGCTATTCTGAAAAACTTTTTTTCTTCCATAATCTATTCCCATCAAAACAAGTGGTCTTCCGGTCCTTTTTGCTGCCACAACACAACCAGGCTTCATCTCACCGGCAGGTCCCCGTGGTCCATCCGGTGTAATCGCAATAGGATGGGCTGAAAGTTCATCGCCGGTCAATACATCAAGTGCGTTCTTTCCTCCACGGCTGCTCGAGCCTCTGATAACCTTATATCCCCATCTATTAAGTATATTGGTGAGAATATCACCATCTTTGCTGGGGCTGACCAATGCGGCAAAATTCCTGCCAGAATGCAGATACCAGCCTGCCAGCATTTTTGTGTGCCAAAATGCAACTATTGGTTTCTCTCCTTCTGAGATTAACTTGTTCACTATACCTTTGTTGGTAATCTTGAAACTCAAAGTTCTGCAAACAAAATTCGTGACATAAAATAACAACTTCCTGCCAAGAAAATTCTTTAACTGTTTTGCATTATTCTCCGGCATCAATTAACCTGCTGATAATTTTCGCTGCACTTCGGGAAGCGCCTCCCTGCCCAAGTTTTTCTCTTATTACCCTAAGACCCTTTTTAATTCTTTCATACTCTTCTGTATTGAAGAAAACAGATTTTGTTTCGGAGTAAACATTTTCAGATGTAAGTTGTTCCTGAATAATCTCTTTAACAACATTTTCACCTGCAATAATATTAGCCATAGCGAGGTTTTTGATTTTGACAAGTTGTTTGCCGATAAAATAGGTAAGAGGACTCGTGGCATAAACAACCAAAAATGGATTCCCAATTACAGATGCTTCAAGAGTGGATGTCCCTGATTTGATAATCCCAAAATGGCTGTGATAAAGCAAGTCATAATTCTCATTTTTTGCAGTAATCAGATCAAATCCCGGCACAATATCTTTATATATTTTTTCATCAATGTGTGCGGGAGAAACAACCACAGGAACGATATCTAATTCCTTTCGGAGTTTTTCTGCAGCAACTGAAATGGCAGGTAAAATAGCTTTAATTTCCTGAACTCTTGATCCCGGAAAAAGAGCTAGGATTTTTTTTGCCGGATCAATGCCAAGATTTGAACAAAATTCTTCCCTTGAAATAAAATTGTGGGCATTAATTCTGTCAATAAGCGGATGACCTGTATAATCCGAAGGAACGCCGTACTTTTGGTATATCTCCTCTTCGAACGGAAAAACAACAAGCATCCTGTCCACATACTTCCTGATTTTATGAATCCTGTTAAATCCCCATGCCCAAATCTGCGGAGCTATGTAATAAATTACTCTGATTCCAGACTTTTTAAACTTTGCAGCCATTCTAAGGTTGAAACCGGGATAATCGATTAAAACCACCGTACGGATGTTCTCTCTTTGCACAAAATCTATCAGCCGGTTCTGAACTCGCCTTATAAAAGGAAGATGTTTTATTACCTCGGCAAAGCCAAGAAATGCAAGATCTTTCATATGGTAAAGCAGATTTAACCCCTCACTCTGCATTTTATCACCGCCGACTCCAAAGAACTCAAAGGAAGAGTTTTCCTTTTTTAATTCTCTTAAAAGCGCCGCTCCGTGCATATCCCCGGATGCTTCACCAGCTATCAAAAGAATCTTACTCAAAAATTAACCACGTAGATAATAATAATTAAAAAAGTTACAAGTGAAATAGCCTGTAATGTCCTTCTTTCAGATCTCAGTCCAGCCGCAAAATTGAAAGGAGGCTGTTCGAGTTTAGTGTTCGAGTATTTTTTTAATGAAGGTATAAGTCTTGGCACTTTCGATCTGAAGTGGATGTACTCCTCACCAAATTTTTTCTCGAGGAAATCCTCTTCACCTTTAATAATTATTCTGTACTGGACATAAAAGAATAAAAGTGCTCCAATCTGGAGGTAAGGGAAAAGCGCCATTGACATAATTCCAACACCGAAATAAATCAGTATATTCCCCAGATAAAGAGGATTCCTGACATAAGCAAATGGTCCGGTAACAACAAGATAGGTACCTCCGACATCTCCGGTTGTGCGTGTTTCACTTCCGGCAATTGTTACTCCCCATAAACGAAAAAATTCGCCAATAAGGATAATTGCAAATCCGCCAACCATCGTATAAATAGTCGGCTCTGCAAGGAAAACCATTACAATTAAAAAAGGAATCGGGGTGTAACTTCTGTATTTAAATACTATTTTGGAAAAATTTTCCATAATTAACCCATTTTATACGCTTCTGCTCTTCTCAACTCAGCCTGATGACGTTTCCTGATTTTTTTTCTGCCTTCCATTTCGGCAAGTTTGACCAGAATGTCAAAAAAATCGTTAAAAGGAGAGAAACTGATTTTATTAATATTACATAATCTTTTGAGCGTCTGTCTCGCAAATATAAAATCGCAGTATTGTGCCGCACATAAATCCGAATAACCATCGCCTATATAGATCGTAATTTCTTCATCGGAAGAATGTGATAGAATATGATTACGCTTACAATTGGCACATTTGCTGCAATTTTCATCGGTATATGGAAATAACGGTATTATCGTACCTTCCGGAGTGATACTGCAGGAATTTGAATAAACCGTCATGTGATGTAATCCTGCGTTTCCCAAAATCTTTTTGATATAGAGATCCAATCCGTCACTGACAATAAACACTTCATGCCCGGATCTTTCACAGTGTTTAAGGAATTCATGAAACCCGGGGCGGAGATTTATCTGATTAAAAAAATCAGTAAATTTTCCGGCATCGTAAGCCGGGACTGTTGCGAGCATTTCTCTCCAGGATGTGACAGAATCAATATCACCCTTAATCCAGCGGTCGATTATTTGTTTTACTTCCTCAACATCACCGAATTTGAGAAGCATATTCTCACCGACATCAATATCAGTAACGGTACCATCGAAATCGATAAATATTTTAAATCTGTGCCGGAAGTCCGTCATTTCTGTATCTCAAAATCCTGACTAAATCTGACAGCAGCAATCTTTGAAACACCTTCTTCCTGCATTGTAACACCGTAAAGAGTTTCAGCGGCTTCCATAGTCCGTTTATTATGAGTAACAACAATGAACTGAGTATTATTGCTGAACTTATCCAATAGATTCGTAAATCTGTCAACATTCGCATCATCAAGCGGAGCATCAACTTCATCAAGGATACAGAATGGAGAAGGTTTAACAAGATAGATTGCAAATAGCAGTGCTGTTGCTGTAAGAGTTTTTTCTCCGCCGGAAAGCAATTCGATATTCGTAGGACGCTTGCCTCTTGGTTTGGCAACAATCTCTATTTTAGCTTCAAGAGGATCCTGATCCTCTTCAATAAGCAGGTCAGCTTCATCATCCTCGCTAAAAAGACTCTGGAAAATTTGCCTGAAATTTGCCCTTATCTGCTCGAATGTTTCGATGAATATTCGTTGTGCAGTTGTATTAATCTCAGCGATTGTCTCAACAAGGTCTTTCTCAGAATTTATCAGATCATCTCTCTGCTTAAGCAGAAAATCCATTCTTTCCTTTTCTTTCTCATATTCACCGAAGGCAAGCAGGTTAACCATACCGAAATTTTTCTTGGACTCTTTAAGTTTGTGTATCTCCTCCTTCTCCAGATCAAGTGGAAAGTTTTCATCATGTTCAAGATTCTGAAAGTCCAGATCGTAGTCGTATTCTTCCTTGAGGTAATCTTTGACATAACGGAGCCGGTAGCTAATTTCATTAGTTTTAAGATCAATCTGATGAAGTTTGTCAAGATGAGAAATTTTCTCGTTTTTATATCGATCCAACTGAAGGCTGTTTTCTGACGATTCACTTTTCTTTGTATTCAGCAATTTTTCTATCTCTGCTTCTTCAGCATAAAGAGTTTGTCGTTGCCCATGGATCTCGTCATATTCAAACTTATAATCCTCAATAAGATCGTCAATATTAGTAAGCTCTGAAGTGAGAGTTTCTATCTCCTTTTCCCTTCTGGAAATTCCTGCAAGAATATTCTGCTTGGCCCTGCCGGCATTTTTGAGTGAGAGATCATTATTCTGCCACAAACCTTTCAGTCTCTCAAGAGCAACTTTCTCCTCATTCAGTCTGCTGATTGCAGTATTAAAATTTTTCTCAAAAACTCTGAGCTGAGATTCAAGCTCCTTGATAATCTTTTCGGACGCAACTTTTTCCTCACGAACCTGACTTATCTCTTCCTCTTTAGTGCGGATTTCTTCAGAATTATCTACCATCCGTTCTTTGAACCCTGATAATTCACCTGCTGATTTTTCTATATTCTCTAAGGTTTTCTGTTTTTCAAATTCAAACTGAGCTATTGATTTTTCGACTAATATCAGATCAGATGAAAACTGTTTCTCTTCTGTGATGATTATTTCGGTTTCAATGCCTGATAACTGTTCTTCAATCTCCTTAATCTCAGATCTCACCTGTTCCAGAGTTTTTTCATGACGTGGACGTTCTCCCTTAAGGTTTTGAAGAAGCTGTTTGCGTCCGAAAACCGTTTCCTCAGGCTTTGGGCGGGATCCGGCTAATACGGTTCCATTCGAATTTATAAAGTCGCCTTCAAGAGTCGTAAAACTAAAATTCGGGTACTTATGAAATAACTCGAGTGCATCATTTATAGTTTTAGTAACAACAGTTCCGGCTAAAAGCTGCGAATAATATGGTTTCCATTTTTTATCCGCCTTCACTTCACCATCAGCCCATGAAACGAACTGTTTTTCAGATTCCAATTTCTTAAGCAGTCTTTTATCACCAAAATAGCGGAGGCGCTCCAGGAGACTTCTTTTCTTCAACTCCTTCCTAAGCAGAACAAAAGCGGCTTTCCCCTGATCGTTTTCTCTAAGATATTTCACTGCCTTCTGAAGCTCAGAACTGTCCTTAATCAGGAGATTATTCAGATTGTTTTTTACAGCAGATTCAATTGCATCCCTGAATTTTTCATCAGTTGTTCCTGTATCGGCAAGCAGGACTTTATCAGCAGCTTTCCATGTGTTATCCTCGAGCAGCTTCTTTAGTCCCTGTGAAATGCCCTCATAATTTGTCAAAAGGTCCTGGAAGAAATCTATCTTATCATTCAGACTACTGAGGAGAGTTTTTTCCTCATGTTCCTTTTCTTTTAAGCCATTCAACCTATTAGTCAGATCAGTCCTTAACTGAGTTCTCTGCTCAATCTCCTGCCGGAGATTAGTAATTTGTTCAACCAGTCCGGATTGTTTCGAAACTTCGATCTGAATATTATGTTCCGCAAGTGAGAGTGACTCTTTTAGTTTTGCTAAATGTGATTCCGTCCTTTCAATCTCAGCATTCAGCTTTTGGATATCCCGGTGAAGTGTTTTAAGGTCGTTTTCCCTGCTGGCAACCTCTCTTATCTTGACTGCTTCTGAATCGTTCTTTTCCTTAATCAGGTTACGCTGAGAATCAAAATCTTTTTTCCTTGCTTCAACATCCTCATTAAGATGCGCGATCTCAGTTTCCTTTGCGGAGATCAGTCCTGATAATTCTTTTTCCTGTTTTACACGATCTTCAATCTCGAATTCAGTTTCTTCAATTTCAATTTTTAATTCTTCTATTTCATCCCGGTACTTAACAATTGACTTGGAGCCAGATTTTTTTCTTTCTTCTGTGACAGAGATTGCATTATTCAAAGCATGAATTTTTTCAGTTTTGAATGCAACCGATTCTCTTTTTTCCCTCAGAGTTGATTCAATCCTGATTATTTCATCTTTGATCTCATTTACAATTTTTTGATACTCAGTAATTTTGATATCAAGTTCGGCTTGCTTATGATCTAATTCAGATTTTTCAAGTGTCAGAGATTCGAATTGTAAAGCAAAGGAATATGATTCGTTGATCGAGTATTTGATCTCTTTTTCTTTTAGCTCATCAATAAGAATTTTGTACTTTTCAGCACGTTTTGCTTGTTTTTCAAGATTTTTAACTGATTTTTCAACTTCACTGACAATATCGTTCACCCTGGCAAGGTCAACTTTTACTTCATCAAGTTTTTTAAGTGAGAGTTTACGGCGAAGTTTATATTTATTTACTCCAGCAGCTTCTTCGAATAGCCTTCTTCGCTCATCTGCTTTACTGCTGAGTATTGTTTCCACCATCTTCAATTCAATCACCGAATAGGCATTCGCGCCCATACCAGTATCCATAAAAAGACTTGTAATATCTTTCAGGCGGCAAAGATTTTTGTTCAGAAGGTATTCGCTTTCACCCGATCTGAAAATTCTTCGTGTAATTGTAACTTCAGAGTATTCACTAGGAAGTTTACCTTTATCGTTGACAAGGGTAAGTGAAACTTCCGACATACCCATAGGTTTCTTAGTTCTGGAACCGTTAAAAATAACGCTTTCCATTTTATCGCTTCTGAGTGTGCTTGATTTCTGTTCTCCAAGTACCCAGCGGATTGCATCGACAATATTTGTTTTTCCACAACCGTTAGGTCCCACTATTGAAGTGATACCCTTATTAAAATTCACCTGTGTTTTATTGGCGAAGGACTTAAATCCCAGTATTTCGAGTTTAGATAGATACAATTTTCACCTGTTTCAGATAGGATATTTAAAGTGAACTGCGGTATTGATAATATAACTTAAAACTGCCCTATCTATTTGCAGATATATAAAAAGTCCTCCGAAAAAAAGAATAAAAAAGCCCAAACCGAAAGAGTAAACCCTGACAGCCGGAATATCAAAAATTACATATACACCCTTAAGAAGCCGCTGAATTATCCACAAACCAAAGATTATCAGCCCTGCAAAAAAATATAAATTGAACGCTTCGAGAGAAAGAATTTTGAAGAGTACCAGCTCAAGTGGCAGAATTAATGCGAGAGGCAGAAATGACCAGATGACAACGTAGTAGATTGAAGAAAAGAACACCTTGGTTTTATTAAACATCGAAGCAGACTTTATCAGAAGACTGCACAAAATGAATAGTATAATGCAGACAATGAAGAAAATAAGACCTGCCTGGTAAGGTTCCCAGGCTAAATAGCCAGCGAAATTAATCAATTTAGCAGAGCCAAAAGCAATAATCAACTTTTCAAGAAAAAGATTGTCCTTGAAATAATAAGTTACGTTAGTTGTAAGGAGTGCGAATGAACCCGCAAGAAGCACTGATAAAAGGTGAGTCTGCAAACCTGAGAGTATCCTGAGATCGCGGATATCAGAGAAAAAATTATATGGACGTATCAAAGCCCTTGTCACATCTTCCCTGAATTTACGCTTCGAATTGACCGTTATTCCAAGTAAAAATGTGAGAATTAACCCTGTAATGATGAAAAAAAGCGGAGTATCGGAACTTCTTGTACCGATAGGTATCGTTACTTTTTTTGTTTCGTTAAGTTTTGCGGAAATCACCTGGTATGAAATTGTATTCGGGTTCTTGTCCTTCCTTACAATACCGATCGGATAAGTATTATTCTTATCATAACCGGCAAACATTGATGTATAATCGCCTGTATAATCAGCAAAAGAATTAAGAACGAATCCGCCCAGTTGATTGGATATTGCTGCTGAAATTAAATTTTCGAAATATTTCGCCTGAGCTTCATAGGAAAATTCATTCAGATATCCATTAGTTCCCCTATTATAAACGGGGTAAGTTGCTTCCGAAATAAATATTCTTCCTTTGGGAATTGAAGTATTGAGCATCGATTGTTCCAATGGATTCGCAAACAACTGTATTCCATAAAGATCAATCCCCTCCACAATCTGGGATGGACATCCGGGATAGGAAGAATAAGTTATCCTGCTCATCGAATTTTGAAGTGACTTAGAAACCATGCCGCTAAACTCAAGATCTTTCAAACTTTCATGATTAAAACCGCTGCCGCATCCAACAGCTGCAACAATCTGAAAGTCAAAGTAAGCTTCTGTAAATCTTGCAATAAAAGTATTAACCCGCTCCAAAAAATTCTCCCCGCTGTAGATATCTTCAGGAATGTTGTCAAAGGGAATTTCAATAAAAGCGAGCAAACCAATCTCTGCACATTGTCTTAATAGATGCGGTGAGGGAAGGGCTTTAGCAAACCGGACCGTGTTCATCCCCAAATCTTTGATAAGGCGGAGGTCGGAGATTACTTTAGAATAATCTGTCTCAAGTGGCGAACTTATATAGGTTACACCCCGAATGGCAAAAGGCTCAGAATTCAGTGCTAATTTTTCATCAATAATTCTCAAATCAATGAAAGAGAGTTGAGTGCGGGTTCTATCTATTACAATTCCATTCTCAATGATCTTATAATTGCAGAAATAATTTTGAGGATTTGAAGGACTCCATGGGATCACTCCCCGGATTTTGTCCTTGAATTTAACAGTTTTTCTTTCACCAATTTTTAATTCAATATTCTGTCCAGGAGATTCATAAATTTTATTTCCGTCGGCAGTCTCAATGCTGAATGAAAGGATCACTGATTTTGTTGGATCAGCCGACTTACCGGAAAATAAATTTTCTATTACGGAATTTAGTTCAAAATCAAATTCACCGGATGCAACGGCAGAAATCTTGTTTTTTTGTTCCGAAATAGCAATAGCAGGCAGTTTTACGGCAAAAATCTCACCCCTTATACCTGCAACATTTTTCGGAAATAAATGTCTTTGCAGAAGAGGGATCGTAGTTCTTGCATCAAGTTCATGATTGAGAAGAATTGAAATTTTATCGGTTCCATCATACTTGAGGTCTTCAGAAGGAATTGTTAAATGGAAAGGTGCTTCTCCGCCTGAATGTTTATACAATGAAGCATCATTGATGAAAATCTCGGCAGAATAATTGAGTCCATTAAAATATATCTGGTAAGCGCCCGGTTCTTTGCCATTATTTATAAAATCAAGTTTCCGCTCAAAAAAAAGTTCTTCTCCGCCATCAACAAGAACAGGAATACTTATACCAGTGACAACATCCTCCGCACCAGGAACAGAGAGTTCCCAATCATCAGTCAAAGGGAATATTGATCGGGTTAAGTAATTTCCAAATAAAACGGAATCCTGGAAGATCCGATTTTCGGCGGGAAACTCGTGTATTTTTAATTGAGCAAATTCAGCCGTTGAAAGAATAGAAAGAAAAAGGATAATATTTAGCAGTGATCTCTTCATACGAAAATAAAAGAATAAAGATTTAAAATATAACTAAAAACGAAGGGGATATCAATTTAGAGAAGAATCAAGCATATTCGTAGAAAATCCGGGATAGTATGTTAACTTGTTTAACTGATTGCACTTAATCAGTCATTAATCTGCTGGTGATGAAGTTATTCTATTGAAAGAATTTCGATTGTAACTTCTGTCAAACCATCAGTGACCATTCCCAAAGCCTTTGCAGCACCTAATGAAAGATCGAGCAGTCTTGAAGGGTGTCGCGGCATTCTGTCGTTAACTCTGACTACTGTCTGAAGCCCATTTTTCCGGTTTGTAATTTTGAGCATTAAATTGAATGGAAGGTCTGGTGATGCCGCAGTCAGCCCGTTCATATCGAATATCTCACCATTAGCTGTTTTTCTCCCATGAAATTCGTGCGCGTAATAAGAAGCCGTACCTGTCAGAATTTCACCGGGCAAATATCTTACTGCGCTTATTTCAGAATTATTTATTTCGCTCTCACTATTCGATGTGAACCTTGCTGCCGGGCTGCAGGCTGTTAACACAAGCAGTCCTGCAATCATAAATTTTTCAATTACTTTGCGTTTTATCAAATCAATCAGTTTTTATTTACGAAAATACAGATTAATAAGAACAATTTCAGAAGGGCTACCGGTCCTGACCGGCGGTCCCCAGCCACCAACTCCGGACGAAACGTAATAGTGAGTATTTCCCTTTCTTAGATAACCCCAGGACAATTCATATATCATTTCAGTAATAAAATTTGTCGGCCATAATTGTCCATGATGGGTATGGCCTGAGAGTTGAAGATCAATTCCATTAACGCGGGCACTATCAAGGAAGAAAGGCTGATGGTCGAGTAAAATAATCGGTTTTGATTTGTCAACTCCGATCAACAACTGATGTAAATCTTTCCTTCGGATTTCGGAAAACCGCGAAGATGTAAGATCCTCTCTACCCACAATATACAGGCCTGGCTCAGTCAGAGTATAACTGTCACGCAGCAGTTTCACTCCATGTTTTTCGATATAGGAAGATGTCTGTTCAACTCCGCCAATAAATTCATGATTGCCAGTAACACCATAAATGCCAAAAGTTGATTTTAATTCCTTTAATGGTTCACCTGCTTTATTCCAGATGATAGAGCCAGTTTTCTGGTCAACGATATCTCCGGGTATTAAAATCAAATCAGGGGCTGTTGAATTGATTGCATTTACAATTCTTTTAACCCTCTGATTACCGATAACAGCACTCATGTGTATATCGGATACAACTGCAATTTTAATTTTTTCTGTACCCGGAATTTCCTTTTCAATATTGATGTCGATTTCTTTAAAGGAGGGACTGATTGCATTCAAATGCCCACCAACAATTACGGTAGAAGAAATAAAAACAACTAACAGAAAAAGCAGAAAGCGGTGATGCGGATGACTGCGAAAAGATTTTATATAGTGGTTATTTTTGAGTACCCACCTCAGTAAATCAATTATTGCAAGATGTAAAATGATATAGAGCATAAACGCCAGCCAAAATGATCCTATCCAGATAAATGGCAGAGAAAAGCCATAGAACTCAAATCCTTCGAGTGTTCTGCCAATAGGATAACTTAATATCACGAAAAGCATGAAGTACATAAAATACTTCCTCAGTGAAGGAAAATCACTAAGCGATTGTGAGGCTCTGCGAAAAATGTAATAGTTTACAGAGGTATAAACAATTAAAACTAAAGCAAAAAATATCAACACTTAATTGGCCTGTCTCTTTAATTGAAATTAGAACATCTATTCAATCTGCAAAGTTCAGAATTCATGCTGATAAATTTCTTGATTTATTAGCTGAGAATAAATTGAGCAGCCCGCTTCAGATTTGAAATTCAAAAATTCGGATTAGTTCTATTGCCTTTTGGATGCTGCAAGTTTGTAAAGATCTAAATATTTTTCTGCAGAACGTTTCCACGAAAATTCTTTTCTCATTCCGTTTAATTGTATTTTTTTCCACACAGGCTTATTATTATAATCTTGAATTGACCTTTTTACTGAATGAAGAAGTGCATAACCTGAATAACTCTCGAATGAAAAGCCTGTTCCGGTATCTTTCCCAAAACTATTCAGTTCGTTCCAGTCCTGAACAGTGTCCGCCAGACCACCCGTTTTTCTGACAACCGGCACAGTTCCATAACGCAGTGAATAGATCTGATTAAGTCCACAAGGCTCATAGTGAGAAGGCATAAGAAAGATATCAGCGCCAGCCTCAATAAGATGTGCCAATTCATTATTATACCCCTGATAGAAATAAAATTTTCTCGGATAATTTTTAGCAACCCGCTGGAAAAGTTCTTCATATTTTGACTCTCCTGCACCAAGAACAACCCACTGTGCATTAAGAGACAACAGGTCCCAGATAACCTGTTCAAGCAGGTCAATGCCTTTCTGACTCGCAAGCCGTGTCACTATGCCGATTAATGGAATCGATTCGAGAAATGGGAGTTTGATCTGGTTAAGTAAATATTCTTTGTTTTTACCTTTTCCAGTCAGGCTATCAATATTATAATGGAAAGGTAAATGCTTGTCGGTATCCGGATCCCAGACGTCGTAATCCACTCCATTAAGAATCCCGACAAAACTATCACGGCGAATCTTCAGGTATTCCTGCATGCCAGCCCCGTATTCCTCCGTCATCAATTCGGCAGCGTAAGTTGGGCTGACAGTATTGATCATTTCAGAGTAGAAAATCGCCGCTTTCATAAAGTTGACCGCTCCATTATGCTGAATCATTCCGTTATCAAATAATTCCTGGTTTAATTCACCACGCCAGAGGGTTTCCTTCGAAAATGCACCCTGATAGGCAATGTTGTGAATAGTATAAAGAAATGCTGTTTTGTCAAACATTCTATCCCAACTGTAATTATCTTTCACATATAATGGGATAAGACCGGTTTGCCAGTCATTGCAGTGTATTACATCCGGAACAAACTTCAGTCTCTGCAAGGATTCGATAACTGCCTTCGAAAAGAGCATAAATCTCTCATCCTCATCAAAATCGTTCGTATAAATCTGATGGCGATGAAAATAAGTGGGATGATCAATAAAAATAATTTCCACGGAAGAACCAGGAAGGAACCCTCTGAAAAGTTTAACTTCCCTGTCATATCCGGCTATTCTTACAGGGAATGAGCCGATAAACCCATCATAATGAAGGTTATACTTTCTTTCATCAATGGAATAATATTTGGGCATAAAAACTTTAACATCAACACCAAGTTTGGCTAATTCTACAGGGAGCGAACCGGCAACATCTGCCAATCCGCCTGTTTTAGCAAAAGGAACTACTTCACTGCTGACGAAAGCTATTTTCATTATAAGTCCGTATTATTTAAGTAAAAGTAATTTTGAAGTTCTTATCTGATCGCCATAATTAATTATTGCAAAATAAACCCCTGATGGCTGTTGTGCGGCATTCCAGAAATACGTTGAACTGATTTCATAATTAATATATATCTCATCTACCAGTTCACCGTTGACATTGAAAATCCTTAGAATATTTGTTTTATCTGATCCAGCATTGATTTTTAATTGTACACTGTTGTTGAAAGGGTTTGGATATGCAACTATAGAAAGATCAGCCGGGATTTGAGATTCATCTTCAATTTTAACTGAAACCGGATCGGATGGAAAAAAATACTCTAACATAACGTCAGTATTTGCCCGCCATAAACCCCAGCTATGCCCCTCAGGTTTTTCAATCCATTTAAATGAGTAACCTTTTTCTGTCATAATGTCCCTGAACTGGCGCATGTTCTCAAATAGTGATTCGTACGTTCCCCAGACTGAATAAAAATCAATATCATAGAACGAAGAATCGTTCACAAAATAATTGTAAACCTCATAAGAATTTGGCCAGAATGCAGCAGAGTGCAGACCTACTTTACCAAACAGGGCTGAATACCTATAGGCAATTAAAGCACTGATATTACCTCCGAAAGAATCTCCTATCAGCAGCCTTTGAGACCTTTCTTGGATTGTGCTATAAACCGAGTCGATAAAGGGAACTAATTCGAGTGAAAAAAAATCCGCAAATAAATTTCTTTCGCCGTAAGCATATTCGTTATTTCTATTCGTCGGGATCACAAAAACGGAAATAACAGGCTTTATCCTCCCAATATCCAGCAGATTATCAGCAATATTCCTTGCGTATGCAAGATTCATATAATCTGATCCATCCTGATAATAAACCACAGGGTATTCAATAAATTCTGAGTAACCTGGAGGCAGATAAATAAAAACCTGGTAATTTCTGTTAAGCGTATTAGAATGAAATACCTTTGCCTGAATAGTACCGTGCTGTATAGATGTATTATAATTGATTTCCCAGGGTTGTTCATAATCAGGCATGGCTAATTCAGAATTTGGCCCGAATCCTCCACTGCAGGTTTTTGGATTCAATGGGTCCAGAATCCAGTTGCCTGAATTTATTATAAATTTGTAATCAAGCCTTGCATCATTCTCATATTCCTGCTGAAGGTAAAAGAGAGTAGTACCGGGAAAATTTGAAAGTTCAGTCATACCGTTCCAGCCATTCATATCTCCAGCAAGATTTACACTATTAACATTGCCATGATAAATAAATGTAGCTTTTCCACTTTCTCTGAAAGGAATTCCCTCAGGATATATGGCATTAATAAAACTATCGATTGCTGCTTCTTTCTCTAAGGATGAGTTAAGATTCGAGAGATAAGTGAGAAAATCCCCAACACGATCCTGAGCAATTTTCGGTTGATTGCTTAATAAAATTATCAGAATGGATAATATAATTTTTTTCAATTTCTGGTCCTGAAAAGAATCGAATAAGTAAAAATAATAAATTTAATCATTGGAGCAGGACAATACGTAAAAACCATGACTAAATGGGATATGATGTCGTATTAAACCGACAAAATATTTTCTAATTGTTTGTAAATAACGACATTCAGAAAACAGATCTTAAAAATAAATGTAAGAACTGTTTAATTAACCCATCTGGCATAATATTTGGGTTACCCTAAGAAAACACTTTCAGGGCTATAATGATTAAAAGAATCGCAATAATATCTATGCTATTTTCGGTTTCAATATTTTCACAATGGACAAAGGTAAATAACGGTATCTCAACTGTTACGAGCGGAACCGTAGGAATTGTGGAACATAAAGGATATCTTGTAACTGCATCCAATGGTCAGACTAAAATTTTCAGATCAGCTGACAATGGTGATTCATGGTCGGCAATTGATCTTCCCTCCGCAGTCACTGTCCCCGAAATTCTCTTTTCATCGGAAGAAAGGTTATTCCTGGGTTATAACAGGGCTGGGGGAACAGTAATTTATTCTTCTGATTTTGGAGCATCATGGAATGATGGAATAAACTGCCCGCAGACTGACAGAGTAACCGCGTTCATTAAATACCAAGGCGATATCTATGTCGGCACGGCATTCGGTGTTGTAAGTAAATCCACTGATGACGGAAGTAACTGGGTTCAGGTTGCAACTTTGGCAAATATAAGAGCATTTCATGAGCATAATGGGAAACTCTATGCAGCCACAGTTAACGGTGGAATTCATCGGTCAACCGATAATGGAAATACTTGGGAAAACATTACAACTACTGTTTCATTCCCTTTTATCAAAGGCATTTGGACTATCGGCAATAATCTTTATTTTACAAAATCAACTCTGCCGGCATTTTGGTATTCACCCGATGACGGAGACACCTGGCAGCAATGGAACGATGCTTCATTTGACCATGGCTACAACATTTACCGGGGGATTAGTTATGGCGGAACAGTTTTTCTGACAACGGCATTGAGCGTGATGTATTCACAGAATCAGGGGGGAAGCTGGACTAACATTTACCAGGGATTACCTGCGGGCGGCTCGTCAATCACAGGGTTTCTTGCTTCTGATAATTACCTGTTCGTCTCTTACAGCGCATCCTTACCAGGTGAAGGAATATACCGCTATGATATCTCCACATTAACTTCAGTCGAATCAAACAAAATTTCAGATTCGTATTATCTCTCCCAGAATTACCCAAATCCATTTAATCCGTCAACAAAAATTACATTCTCATTACCTGAATCCATGTTCACTACTCTCAGGATCTTTGATTCAATAGGAAATGAAATTGCAATGCCGGTGAAAGGATATCTCTCCGTCGGAACATACAGTATTAATTTTGAGGGCTCTGCGCTTCCTTCCGGAATATATTTTTACCGGATTGAATCCGGAAACTTTATTCAGACCCGTAAAATGTTGTTATTAAAATAGTTTACTTGTTGGTCAGGTAAATTACCTCTGCGCCGGGCTGTAAAGCCCGGTTTTTTTTATTTTTCCCCGCTGTTTTTTTCATTTTCATTTTGTACTCTCAAATCCTTGCATTATTTTATTGTTGGAGATGATTTTACATTATGATCGAAAAGAAAATGAATTCATTCGTTTCCCGTTACAAGCGTTCTGATGATAGGTATCTTGCGGGAGTTTGCGGCGGTATAGCAGAGTATCATAAAATCTCACCATGGGTTGTCAGGATTCTCTGGACAGTTCTTACTCTACTCTCAATAATGATACCGGGATTGATAATTTATATGTTTTTTTGGAGTGGAATGCAGCCTCCAAATGAATAACTCTTTTTCATTTTGTCCGCCATTCACCGAATTTTTTCCGCAACTCGCCGATTAGCCATTCTATCCATTTATTTTTCAAGTTAATTTTGGATCAGTCAAACAAAAAAATGGAGGAAATATGCAGCAACGATCCGGTATGAGAATGGTGACAGGTCTGGCACTGATTATTCTCGGCGTATTATTTTTTCTGGATAATCTATACATTATAGATTTCCCCTTTTATTACATATTCAGGTGGCAGTCTATTCTCATCTTTATCGGACTGGTCCTGGCTTTAGGTTCCGGGAACCGTTCGACTGGAATTCTTTTAACAGGAATTGGTATAATTGGACTTATCCCCGACGCCTGGCCAGCAATATTCGTTCTTTTTGGAATTTACCTGCTTATGAAAAACACCGGACGACTCGGGAACTTCGAGCCGACAAATCTTTCAGGTCCGAACTCACTGAATGATTCGGCAATTTTTGGTGGAGGGAAGAAAAAATACAACCTGAAACCTATTCAGGGGGGAAAGATTACGAATATTTTTGGAGGATCTGAAATTGATCTTTCGGACTCAACCCTGCCTGAAGGCATCGCTATAATAGAGATTTTTGCAATGTTCGGAGGAAGCACTCTGATTGTGCCTGAAGAATGGAATGTTCAGGTCGATGTAATGCCAATCCTTGGCGGTTTTTCAGACAAAAGAAGAAATTATGCGCAGGTTGAAAAAGATAGTTCGAAAACATTGCTGATCCGCGGGGTTGTGATCTTTGGCGGCGGTGAAATAAAAAATTAACGGAGAATAAAATGAAAAGATTTGACCCTGTAAATATCGTAGGCTATTTGCTGATTGGAATCGGCGTATTGTTTTTTTTCGATAATCTTGATCTTTTTAACATTGATCTTTCAGATATGATTTTCAGCTTCCCTACAATACTGATAATAATCGGAGGCATAATTCTGATCAATACGAGCGGCAGAAGTAATTTCGGAGTATTACTTGTTTCGGTTGGTTTACTATTTCATGTGGTTGATTATCTGAATTACCCATTCGGTGAATTCCTCTCTGAATACTGGCCTATCA
The DNA here is from genome assembly GCA_021740915.1 of Ignavibacteriales bacterium. Taxonomy (GTDB): domain Bacteria; phylum Bacteroidota; class Ignavibacteria; order Ignavibacteriales; family Melioribacteraceae; genus JAIOYW01. Next base: position 250,133 of record JAIOYW010000004.1, read on the forward strand.
TAATAATTGTTATTGGTCTTTACACCCTTTTTAAAAAAAATGATGGGGGACGAGGAAAATATACCGAGCAGGATAAAGAATTTACTGAAAGCACTTCGGAAGATTTCCAGGATTATATTGATGAAGTTTCAGTATTCAGCAGTAAAAAAACAATAATTAAATCTCAAAATTTCCGCGGTGGTAAAACTTTTACACTTTTTGCCTCAACCCAACTCGATTTTTATGATTGTGATATAGCGCAGGGAGAACATGAACTCAATATCACGACAATCTTCGGAGGAACAGAAATATGGATTCCGGAAGGATTCAAAATTGTAGTTAATGTTAATTCAATATTCGGCGGAGTGGACGATAAACGATATAGAAAAGAAAGCAGTGTCTCTGAAGAAACAAAGGGAACATTGTATATTACCGGTTTATGTCTTTTTGGCGGATGTGAACTCAAATCCTGATAAGTAAAAATTGTAATGGCCACAGCAAGAGATCGAATTATCAATTATTTAATGCAGGTAATTTTAAATGAGTAATCCTTTTTATAAAGAGAGAAAACTTCTTTATCTATACCTGTCATTATTTATTATCCCTGCAGGAGCACATTTTTCCTTATTATTCTTCGCATCCGGGTTTCCACTCCCGGATGCGATAAAGGATAGTCTTGTATCCAATCTGCTTCTGATGATCATTGGAATAAATCTCTGGTACTCTACAACGAATATTGCATTTGAAAAAAGCAATACAGTAACGGCAATTATAAATCACCTCGCTGCCGCTTTGATTTTTTCAGTTCTTTGGGTTGGATCATCGCTATTAATTCTTAACCTGCTGGCACAGAATGATCATAAATACCTCATGTCGGAATATTTCTGGAGAGCATTTGCAGGAATTTTCTACTATGCATTGCTGACAGCAGTGAATTACGTGATTATTTATTACCAGAAATCACGTGAGAAAGAGATCGCTGAAATTGAATTATCAAAAATGGTCAGGGAAGCAGAACTGAGATCTTTGAAATATCAGATCAATCCACATTTTATCTTTAACTGCCTGAATTCGATAAGTTCACTTACACTCAATGAACCAGATAAAGCAAGGGATATGACAATTAAACTTGCTGAATTTTTCAGACTGACTCTTTCAGTAAATAAAAATGCGTTTATTACTCTGGCTGAAGAATTAAAATCCATACGGCTGTATCTTTCGATTGAGAAGGTGAGATTTGGGGATAAATTTATTTACACAGAAAATTTGTCGGAAGACTGCGGGAAACTAAAAATTCCTTCAATGATATTACAGCCTCTCTTCGAAAATGCCATAAAATATGGAGTTTACGAAAGTCTTACATCTGTGGGCATTAAATTTTCATGCAGAAGATTATCGGGGTATAGTGAATTAATAATAAGCAATGACTATGACCCGGTTGCAGTTACAAAAAAGGGAGAGGGCATCGGATTAAATAATGTAAAAAGCCGGTTGAAATTATCATATTACAATGATAATCTGTTAAAAATTGAGAAATCGGTGAATGAGTATAAAGTTAAAATTCTAATACCGCATGAAATAAAGATATGAAAGATTCAAAAGTTCGCACACTTATAATTGATGACGAAGAACTTGCAAGACAAATCCTTAAGAGTTATTCGAAGAAAATAATTGACCTCGAGATAATCGGCGAATGTGCAAACGGATTTGAGGGGGTAAAAGTAATTTCCGCTCAAAAACCAGACCTCATTTTCCTTGATATTCAGATGCCGAAACTCACTGGTTTTGAAATGCTGGAACTTATTGATGAGAGTCCTGCTGTGATATTTACAACTGCATATGATGAATACGCTCTGAAAGCATTTGAGGTGAGTGCAGTTGATTACCTTCTAAAGCCCTTTTCTCAGGAAAGATTTGAAGAAGCGGTGCTGAAGGCTATCGCCAGGATAAGGACTAACTCTGAGAGAGAGAAACCTGGATCACAAATTGAATATAGAACGTCTGAGCGTCTGCACAGACTCGTTGTAAAACATCGTAATAATATCCTCATAATCCCTGTGGAAGATATTTTATATTTTGAAGCACAGGATGATTTTGTGAATATTGTTACTTCCGAAGGTAAATATCTGAAACAAAAACGGATGAAAGAACTCGAAGAGACACTTCCAAATGAAAGTTTTATACGCATACACCGATCTTACATAATCAATCTTGAATTTTTAAAACAGGTAGAATTGCTGGAAAAAGAAAGCTATCTCGCGATTTTAAAAAATGGTGAAAAACTGCCGATAAGCAGAAACGGCTATTCGACACTCAAGGAGAAAATCAGGTGAGGCGTTGTAACTGATACATTCATTTTCTGGTTACAACAGATACAATCGGTCTATTATTAATGAATATTGAAAATAAATTCAAAATCATCAAATCTGCAGGAAAACCCGGCAAAAATTAATATTAAAAAAAAGGCTGATATTCCAATTATTATGAAATATCAGCCTCCATTATCTAAAAAATATTTTTACTTAACAAAAAACTTTTCAGCGAGTTCTTCGCGATGGAAAGAATCGATCTTGGAAAGCGCCCCGATAAAATTCTTTTCTTTTTCATCAAAAGAACCTGCATCAAGGAATTTTACAATTCTCTGCATTGCAAGCTGATATCTCTCAATCTCATCCTGAATAAAATTAACAGCGGTATTACCAATCATAAGTTCACGGATCTCTTCATCAAGTTTTTCGGAATCAATAATACATATAAAATGTTTCTCATATGGAGTAACTTTTAATAATGAAGGATCATCAACAAGGTTTTGATTCACTTTTTTCACCTTTCCGGTGATTGGTGACTTGAAGTTGATAACTGTTTTACCTACCCTGAGACTGAAAAGTACTTGACCTTTCTTTACGTCCATCCCAAGGTTTGGAACTTCGATTCCCTCAATATCCCCGATAAGTTTATTTGCGAAATCATCGATTCCAACTTTAACCTCACCCGATTCTTCAATTGCCATCCATGTATGCCAATCACTGATAAATACTCCGCCAGGCAGAAAGTATTCATCAGGCATGCTTGATTCGTTGGCCGTAAGATGCGTGATCTGAACCCTTGGTTTTAATAATTTTTCGATATTTGAATTTCTTTTCACTACGAATTTGTTTACATTTTCGAGAAGTTCATCTTCGGTGAATGGTTTCTGCATATAATCCATTGCGCCATATTTCATACATTCAACGGCTGTTTCGACAGTAGCATATCCTGTAATAATAATCACATCGATATCCGGCCTGAGGTGTTTTACTCCTTTGGCAACATCAACCCCATCCATTTCCGGCATTTTAAGATCAGTAAATACAAAATCGTAATGATGCTTCTGAATGAGTCCGAGTGCCTCTTTTCCCGATTCGACAGTATCCACAGAATAACCATCAAGGACAAGAATTTTCCTGAAACTTCCAAGGATTACTTCCTCATCATCTACGGCGAGAATTCTTGCTTTAGGATTTTTAACTTCAGCTCTTTTAAGTGATTTTGCTTCTGAAGTAAAATCAATTTTTATACTTTCCGCAAGAATTTTAGCACGTTCTTCTTTGATTTTTTTCTCCCTGTGCTGTTTTACGAGAAAACGCATAAGGATATCTCCGAGAATAAATAGAATTAATAATCCTAATATTATCATCCACATAGTGTGACTCCGGTATATTTATTGTTCAAACTGTTTTTCAAATTACATAACTGGTAAACCCGGAAAGAATCTGCATTTCGGTTTCTGGATTTTGAGGGATTATTTTGTATATCCATCCATCGAAATAGGGGTCCTTCTCGAGTAAAGTTGTATCATTAACTAATTTTTTATTCACTTCTATAATTTTACCGCTGAACGGAGCAAGCAGTTCATGCTCTATCTCTTCGCCTGCACTGATAATAAGGCAGGGACTGCCCTGGAATATCTGTTCACCCTCTTTTTTCAGTTCGAGACTTTCAGGCTGCCCGATTGTTTTAAGGAAAACGTCTGTCATTCCTATGTTAAAGACCCCATCACCGGTTTCAAAAGCCCAGGAAATATTTCCCAGGGATGCGTACTGTGACGGTGTCGGGACGAAGAAGATTTCCGAATCGAAAACAGGATTTTCCTGCTGGGCAAGATATTTTGTCCGGATATCGGAATAGGCAAGTCCACGCATTACCTTCGATATGATCTCTTCAACAGTAAACGGTTTGGGCAAAAAATCAATAGCTCCGAACTGTAAGGCTTTTACAGCGTACTCCATTGTGGAAAAGCCGGTTATCATAATCACAGGAATTGTGATATCTTCAGCTGTCAGTTTTTCGAGAATCTGGAAGCCGTCTTTATCAGGCAGTTTAATATCGGATAATATCAGCCTGTAAATGTTCTTTTTCTTCAGCAGTGAAAAAGCTGATTCTGCATTAAGTGCACCTTCAAAACTGTATCCATATGCGGATAAAATTTTTCCAGCTCCTTCAATTACCACCTGTTCGTCGTCAATAATCAATATGTCTTTTTTAGCGGCCATATTATTCTAATTCACCGGTATCCTTACTTTGAACGTGGTACCCTTACCTGCTGCACTGTCAACAGTTATCGTTCCACCGTGGTTATCGATAATACCCCATATCACAGCCAGACCAAGTCCAGTACCTTTCTGCCCTTTTGTAGTAAAAAACGGTTCGAAAATCTTCTCAAGATTTTCTTCTGGAATTCCCGGACCAGAATCACTGATCTCAATCTGAAGAAAATCTCTTTCACCTGTCAGATCAACTTTTTCCCAGCGTTCATAATTGTATTTTGTATTAAGACATATTTCAACATTTCCTTCCCCTGGTATTGCAAGAACAACCATAGGTCTTGAACATTGCGGGCATTGATGTCCCTGAGGCATAAGCGATGTTTTACATTGTGAGCAACTTACTTCAGCACTCTCAGCGGAATTAAAATCCTTTCCGAAATGGTGCATATATCTGCCATAAACCGGATCAAGATTTATATATCCTTCCGTAAATGATTGTTTAAATGCAACTTTAATTGAGGGAAAACCGCCAATTTTCAATTCATTGTCAATCAGGTCGTGCCCTTTGGGACAGACAGCTTTTGTCATCCTTGTTATCCCTTTGGGGTCAAGTTTTATTAAAGAGGTCGAAATTGAAATTTTACCCCCTTTATCCCCGATAGCATCAGATGCATTGATAAGCAGATTTAAGAAAACCTGCTGCATCTGATTAACATCCATAGTTACCTGAGGGAGCGTATCTGAATATCGCTTATCAAGATTGATATGGTTAAGAACAAGCTGATTCTCAACAACTTTTATTGCGCGGTCAAGAATCTCATAAAGATCAGCCCGGACTTTTTTAGGAGCGGACTGGCGCGCAAAATCAAGAAGACCTTTTACGATTTCCCTGCTTCGTTTGGTTTCGCGGACTATAACTTTCAGGTCTTCAAGAAGTTCAGGATTATTTTGAGCTCGTTTCATCAGGAATGAACTGTAAGTAAGCACCCCGGTGAGTGGATTATTAATCTCATGAGCAACTCCTGCAGCAAGTCTTCCCAAAGAAGCCATCTTGTCAGACTGAAATAATTGCTGCCTTGCTTCAGAAAGTTTTCGGGTCATTTCATTAAATGAATCCGCCAGCCTCCCAAGCTCATCCTTGTGTTTTAATTCAATCCGGAAATTCAGATTACCTGCAGCAATTTCTGTTGTAGCTTTTACTAATTTATTAACAGGTTTGGTCACAAGCCTGTTAATAAGAAACGAGATAACCAAGCCGAGCGTTAGAAGCGCAAAAAAAGCGAAACTCAAAACTGAAAGTTCACTCTTAATTATCTGTTTTTCCATCGCTTCAAGAGAGACCACGATATCCAGAACACCAAGCACTTTCCTATCTTTTGAATGTGCATGGCAATCTGCATTATAACAACTGGGCTGATTATATATAGGGTTGATTATGCCCATTACACTCGATGAATCAGGGTTCAGTTTATAGATCCTGCTCCTCTCCGTCATCTGAAGACTGACAAGAGGTTCATTCGCCTTATGACAGATGTAGCAGCTTTCATCCTCCATGTCGAGTAATTTGCCTATATCTGAGGATTTTGAACTGTAAACAACCTCGCCTTCTTTATTTACAACACGGGCTTCTTTTATTCCAGGCTCGGTACCAATAGTATTAATAATATCGAGGATATTTTCTCTGCTGTTAGAGAGCATATCCCGATGTAAACTCCTGCGGACAACCTCGCTTAATTGGTTCGAATTCCGGATCATTTCCCCGAGCATAATATCGCGCTGGGCCCTAACGGTTACCAGCGCGTAAATTCCAATTACAAAGGCAGCTACAATACTGACTGCAATAATAATTTTGCTGCCTATATGACGCTTCATTTTATTGTTCCTTTTTTGCCAGGTAGAAATTCAGGAAATGATTTATCATCGTGACAATCAGAACAATCAGGTTTGATTCTGAAATTCAATTCTTTGTGGCAGTTCTCACAGTCTAATTCTACATGAATCTCATCGAGAATCAAACCGGTTTTACCATGCCTGAAAGTTTCGGGAGTCCAGCCCTGGTGGCATGAAAAACAATTCGGGTCAAGTCCTTTAAATCCTTTCGTATGACACTGCGTACATCTCAGGTCACCATGGAAACGTGAGACATCAAAACCAGTGCTTCTTTTATGTTCGAATCCCGGTTTTACATTTTCCGCATGGCACTTATTGCATGAATTTCCTTTAACATCATGACAATCCTTACAAAGTGCGTGATCTGAGTTTTTGTTAACTGCAACAGGTTTTGCTTCTTTTAAAGATTTTGCTGTATGGCAATCACCACAGTTTTGGCTGGTATGACACTGAGTACAATTAAGACCAAACAGATCAATATGATCCTTATGATGAAATGTTACAACCGACCCTTTTTGATACGAACTTTTATAGGTAAGCACAGCAGGGCGGGTTACTGTCTTATGTGAACCCGTGGGTTTAAATGTTTTTTGTGCATCAGCCTTTGACTTAAGAGAAACCTGGGAATTATATGCGTGGCAGGATTCGCATTCTGTGTTTAATTCCAATTCCCTATGGCAATTGAGACATTGTTGGTGATATGCGCCCTTAAGATCGGGCTTGCTGATATCTTTCCTTGCCCTGTCATTTTCATGACATTCCCTGCAGGAAAGAATATCTCCTGGCGGGTTATAGTGATGACATGTAGTACAGCCGCCTGACATTTCAGCCATTTCGGAATGAACTTTGTGACTGAAATTCACAGGTTTGAAAAGATCATTTTTCGTTTTAATAAAATTAAGAATTATGTTTTCAGGTCCATCCGAAGGACTATTGTGCACCGTTATAATTTCATGCCTTAGGCATTCCTTCAGGCAGGGATTCGATTTAGTCGGATTTTCACATGAATGACAGGTAGAGCAATTAAGATCAGCCGACATTCTGCGCATGTTGTTCTGCGCGGAAATAAATGAAACAGTTGCGATAATAAATAACAGTAATTTCTTCATACTTTCCACCTGATTGCATATTTGGTGCTGCGTCCCTGGTGATCTTCCTTTGATACAACGGGAAAAATCATCACACAAGCTCTATATAAAAGCACTTCGAAAGCAATAAATCCGATAGTAAGTAAAAATTCATAAATCGATGGAAAATACCTTGCATCGGTAAACGGAGGATTATAAGCAATAATAAAATTATTGAACCTGTTAAAAAGCACCCCAAAGATCACAAGCGAGGATGCAATAAACAGTGCAAGTGGTGATTTTAATACTGAACGGCTGAGAAACATTCTCAGAGGAATTATTATTCCAAATAATAATTCAATCACAAACATTGTACTTGCAAGGGTAAATTCTGTAAGGTAAACAAATGTTTCCCTTATTACCATATCACCAATTTTGAAGGCAAAATATATGCCGAGGAGCGGGCCCACAAATCTGGCAAGTTTCGAAATAACTTCCGTTTCGTGCCTGAGTTTGAATGATTTAGCCGAAATATAAGCTTCCATAATAACCATTGGAAATCCGACAGAGAAGGCTGATAAAAGGAAAAGCAATGGTAATATTGGTGTTTGCCAGAGTGGATGCATCTTTGGTCCGGCAATTATCATAAGTGTGCCGAGTGAAGATTGATGAAGGCATGAGAGAACAACACCTGCAATAATAAAGAATGACATTGTAGTATTTAGTCCTCTGTCGAGTATTCGTAAAAATTTATCAATCGGTCTGTTCAACATTTTAAGGAATCCGGGAAGATTGACATGACCAATAAATCTTTCCGTAACTATCGGAAGGAATTCGATATAAAGAACAGTAAGATAAATCATAACGCAGATGCCTACTTCGAATAAAGCAGAATTTCCGTTCCACATTATCAGCGGATGCCAGATATAATACCACCTTCCGATATCGATCATTACACTTGAAGCGACAAAAGTATAGCCAAGAAGAGCAGTAAGCAAAGCCGGTCTAACGATTGAGTGAAACTCTTCCCGGTTCATAATATGCGCAATGGCAGCAGTAGTAAAACCGCCCGCTGCAAGTGCAACACCGGCGCCAACGTCAACTCCGATCCATAATCCCCACGGGGTTGAATTGGAGAGATTCGTAACACTGCCAATTCCAAAGATTAATCGTGCTAGAACAATAAGTACAGCTGTTGCAGCAAGAATAATCAAACCCCATACAGTTGGAGTGAGGAATTTAGCTTTTATAGGATAAGCATTAGAATGTCCGCTCATATCACTCCTCCCCTCTGTTTCTGTTCTTATTAAGCCACATTACCCCGCCAAGAAGTGCATAAAATGCAATCGGGGGGACAAAGTAAGCAAATATTCCATGTTGAATTGATTCAGATACTCCCGGAGCAGGATTCGTGCCGAGTTTAAGAAAACCAAGTTCCATAAACTCCCTCGACGCAAGATACAGCCATGATGTGCCTCCAACTTCGGCTTCACCATAAACTTTATTGTAATATCTTTCCGGAAAGAGTTCAATCTTTCTGTGCGCAAGGGTAATAAGTTCAGATCGTTTACCAAAGGTCAGCGCTTCTGCCGGACAAATTTCAACACACGCCGGTAATTCACCATTTTTCTGGCGGTCAATGCAGAAGTCACATTTCATGATTTTGGGATCAAGAGCTTTTTCATATTCAAAAGCAGGAATCTGGAACGGGCAGGCAACCATACAGTAACGGCAGCCAATACATTTATCAGTATCCCAGACAACCGCTCCTGTATCATCTTTTTTAAATGCACCTACAATGCAGGCCGAAAGACAAGCCGGCTGTTCACAGTGCATACACTGTATTTTTACATTAGTAGGAAACCGTTCATCCCCGATTTTTTCGTATCGGTTTACTATTGTCAATGCCTTATCGTCAGGTCTTCTTTTATTGGCGAATACACTCTCATCATCATAATCGGTGATGTCGCCTGCTGGTAATGAATGTGCATTTTTACACGCCCATTCACACCTTCTGCAGCCGATACATACTGTAGTATCGACTAGTACTCCCCTTCTGTCCGGGGGCAATGTTTTTACTTCTGCGGGACGAGCATCTTTTGGCGATGCCAGCATTACTGAACCGGCGGCTATCCCCGTCTTGATAAAGCTACGTCTTGATATTGTGCTCATTACTATCTCTATATATATTAAGATTCTATAGTCTTATATTAGAAACTATCATATTGAGAATCTCAAAACATCTGGGATATAAAAGCCCATAAACGGATTTTTATATCCACTCAAAAATAGTAAATCCTGCAAAACCGATCAATAATTTGTCAATCTAAAGCATAGGGCACACAGTTAATTATTTAATTACAACAACTTAAATTTTAACTAAAATCAGCATTTGCCTGGAATATACATTTCTGAAGCGTTTAGTGCTATTTATCTCTTACATAAAGACCCGGTATCATCAATTCGCGCAAAGCATTTTTCCCCACCCACACGGCGGCTTTTTCTTTTCTCTTTGTGAGCTCCTGCGAGATAATAATTGCCTCCCCCCTTAATGCATGATTCCTCTTTCCGATCTGTCTTAATGCCCAGTTAACTGCTTTCTTCACGAAATTCCTTTCATCAGCAGCTTCCCTTATAACAAGATGCAGGAATTCGCGGAACAGGGCATCATTTTTCGGCTTATAATGAACAGCGAGGGTAGCGATAAGCACAAAACCCGCCCGTTTTCTGAAAGTAAGTTCTGACCCGCTCCATTCAACCGCTTTTTCCACTGCATATTGTGTATGCACAAAACAATTGCTGCACATCTGATCGCATAAATCCCAGGAATCAATCTCCGCTGACCATTTATCCATCTGCTCAGGCGTGACAGTTTGAATTTCTTCAAGAAGAGTTGCGGTTATCCGAGCTTCGTGAATTCCGGAATCCCATAACTTCTGCGCCAGGTCGTGGTTTCTTTTTATCCCCTTTAGCATTCTTCTAAGTGCCGCAACAGATACTCCATAGGCATTTTCAACGTTTATACCGTATCTCGCCATTCCGTTGCGATTGTGATCGCTCTTGTTTTTTGAAATAAACTCCATGATCCGGGAAAATTCACCGTCCACATCACCTCCTAAACTGATATCAAAACTAATCTTCAATAAAAAATTATGTTGATTCCGTTTGACCGACTATACCCGAAACGAACCCCGGAAACCTCTGACAGAATAATAGGATTGTGCACCATTATGGTAAATAAAAGCCCTGCCAAAACGGTAGTCAGCAAAAAGTGCGCCCCCGAGTTTCCTTATTTCATCCGGTGTTGATAACCAGCTTGAAGTTTTTGTATCAAAATCCCCTAAAGTCTGGAGCTGCAAGTATTGACTTTCAGTAAGCAATTCGATTCCCATTTCTGCAGCAAAGTCAATCGCGTTGTTTTCGGGCTTAAATTCTTTTCTTGTATCGAGTGCAGCACGATCATAGCAAAGGCTCCTGCGTCCTTTCGGACTTTCAGCCGAGCAATCATAAAAGATGTATTCACCTGTCTGTTCATCAAACCCAATTACATCGGGCTCTCCGCCTGTATTTTCCATCTGATGAAGAGACCATAGTTTTTGCAAAGATGTTTCAAGCCTTAAATGGACTGCGTTCCATTCAATATTTTGATGCCGTTTCATATTTTTTTCGAAACGTGTTTTTAAGATTCCAAACAGCACACTAACTTGTTCCGGAGTAATTTCATTAATATTGGACATGTTTTTTATCTTATTATTTAATAATTATTTAGCTATGATCTCAGAAAAATTGATGTTACACCAAAAAGGAAAACCTTCAATAATCACCTGGCAAAAGTGCAAAAACAGGGGAATTATTTATCTAAGTATCTGTTATTTGGTAGTCTCTGCATCAATCTTTGTTAAAACACTATCGATTGGTTCCCATAGCTCAATTTTATTTCCTTCGGCATCCATGATGTGAATGAATTTCCCGTAGTCATATGTCTCGAGTGTATCAAGAATCCTGACACCGTTAGCCTCCAGCTTTTTCACCAGCCCCTCTATATTTTGTACCCTGTAATTAATCATAAATTCTCTTTTGGAAGGTGCAAAATATTCACTTCCACTTTTGAAAGGACTCCATTGCAAATAATTAATCTCATCGGGACGGTTTGTGTTCCGGAATTCAAAAGTTGACCCCCATTCGTTCGTAACAAGTCCCAAATTCTCAGCATACCATTTTTTCGTTTCCTCCGGATTTTCCGAGAAAAAGAAAATCCCGCCTATTCCGGTAACTTTTGGGATAGAATCTGAATTCTCAACACTTTTATCTGGCATAACTTCCCTCACATTATTTTCGTTATTGTTTGAATTACAACTTATTAATATAAATGAAATCAAAAGCGAATAAATCAAATCTTTCATATTTTCCTTCCAATAATTAATGTCTGTTGCCGAATGAAAAACATATCTGCCGGGATTTATTTTTGCGTGAATAAATTGCGATGGGACAAAAAAATCGCAGACAACAAGAAATGATCGAATGTCAGAATTTATTATTTTAAACGGAAAAAGAAAAGTTAAAACAGCTTAAATTTGATCAGTCCTGGATTAAGATATTGATCTTTATAATTTGTCAAAAGGATCTGGTTGAGTTCCATCCACGTCATAAAACCCATACTCTTTTGCAAGGAGAGCTGCGACCAATATTTGCCCGTTTTTTTTCATTTTATTTTTATCCATCGCCAATGATGCAATGGCCCTGCCCACAAAAATTGAGGATTCCTTTTTCGGATTTGGATTTTTTTTATTATCATCAATGTATCCGGGATACAGGGACACACAGGTAATAGAGTGTTTTTTGAGTTCGATTGCCATATCCGCAGTCATTTTGTCAACTGCCGCCTTTGCGGCTCCATAAATAACATTTCCATAGTATTTACGGCTTGCAAAGAAAGAAATGTTTACGATAAGTCCGGTTTTTCGTTTCAGCATTAATTTTGCAGCATAGCTTGCAGCAATAAAATTTGACCGAACACCAACTATGTTCATCTCCGCCCATAAATCAAAAGGCTGTTCCCAGAAAGGAGCATTCCATTTGAAACCGGCATATTTTTTTCTGTTACGAAGCCTGTTATAGCCGTCCCAGGCATTATTAACAAGTATGTCCAGCCTTCCTTCATTTTTCTCAATCAAATCAAAAACTGCCTTTACTTCGTCATCATTCTTATGGTTGCAGACAACCGCAATCCCTTTCCCTCCAGAGTCTGTAATACATTGAACGTTTTTCGCAGTAATACTTCTTCCAGTCACATAAACAGCAGCGCCTGCTTCTCCCAAGGCTTGCGCAATACCCCTGCCGACATTACGGGTACCGCCGGTAACAAGAGCAATTTTATCCTTTAGTTCGTTCATAGAGATCTAAATTTATTTATTCGACATTAAAAGATTCATTAAGAACTCAATTCGATAGCCCAGATTCCATTTGAACCAATCAACTGGGGAATTTTTGAACCGGAATAATTTACAATCAAAAAACGTTAACTATTAAGCCAATTCCTGAAATCCGAAGAACGATCGATGCTGACAATAGTTCCCACATCATCCTCAGGCTTAGGGCTGAGTTCAAGTTTTACCCTACCCCTTGAATAGGCAACCATTTTGGAAATTGAATCGATATTTACCAAATATTTTCGGTTAATCCTGAAAAACGCAGCCGGGTCGAGCAGCATTTCCAGTTTTTCAAGTGTGAATTCAACACAATATGATTTCCCTTCAAATGTTTTAAGATAAATCCCTTTATCGAGCACATAAAAATAAGCTGCTTCCGAAACCTCAATTTTTCTGATTTTTTCCCCGGTCTGGATCAGGAATCGTTTTTTGTAATCGGGTCGTTTTCCCTGTAAATTTGCAAGTAACTCCTCAAAATCGATCGAAAAAGCCGACTTGAGGGAATGGTATTTTTTTAAGCTTTCTTCAAGATCGCCAGATCGAATTGGTTTTAGCAGGTAAGAGATACTGTTTAACTGGAAAGCTTTAATTGCATACTGATCGTAGGCAGTTGTAAAAATTATCGGAATATTAACACTAACCTGCTCGAAAATAGTAAAACTAATACCATCTGAAAGCTGAATATCGAGAAAAATCAAATCACAATTGTTCTCAAAAAGCCATTTAGTTGATTCTGCTATTGATCCCAGTTTAGCCAAAACATTGATTTTAGGATCAATTTCCTTTAACATATCTTCAAGTTTCTCAGCGGCAAATATCTCATCTTCAATAATCAGGACGTTCATCGTTTTCACTATTTATTAAAGGTAATTTTGCAATATAGTAATTGGTATCAATCCAAAAAACCGGAACTTTATCACTAACCAGCGAATATCTTTTTACAAGGTTTTTCAGCCCCAGACCTGTTGATATTCCTTTGGATATTTTTGGTTGAATATTATTTTTAATAACAAGGAAATTATCCTCATTCAGAATCTCAATACTCAATGGCTTTGCCTCGTTCACAATATTATGTTTGGTTGCGTTCTCCAGAACAACCTGGAGAGAAAGCGGGGGAAGCATCGAATCCAGCAGCCCTGAAGCTATATTAACGCTGTAGCTCAGATTTTCACCATAGCGGATCTGTTGGAGGAAGAGGTAAGATCGCGTAAAGTCAAGTTCTTTCTCAAGGGTCGTAACCGGCTGTTCAATCGTCTCCAGAACATATCTGTATATTCGTGAAAATTCATCTATAAACTGCTGGGCTTTTTTAACATCTTTGTTTATCAGTCCCGAAAGTACATTAAGACTATTAAACATAAAATGAGGATTTATCTGACTTTTTAATACCTCAAATTTAATCTGTGAAAGCTCCGTCTTGAGATTATCGGCAAGAATTTTTGAATTCCGGCTTTCATCATAAGCAATCCAGCCTTCAAGAACAGCCATAAGAAGAATATTCACGACAGCATAAATAAGAATATTTACGATAACAATGCTTGTAAGGTCATGGTCCCTGTATGCGCTTATCCAGTTTGCCGAAAGAGTTATCACCAAAGAAATTATTGCGGCAATCGTAACGGTAAGCCCCAGTTGAATCGCAATTCTTGTGAATATCCTTTTTCCCCAGGGAGCAGCTTTATTCAGGTAATGAATAACATAAAGATCGGGATATGTAATCAAAAATCCTGCAATCAGACTCAGCCCAAATCCTCTTAACAGCCGGAGCAAAAAATGGCTATAGCCGTCAAGAACATAATAACCGCTAAGGTGATTATAGATAATCACAATCAGCTGCACGCCAAGTACTAACCCGGTCAAAAATTTCAACAGGCGGCTGAAGGGGAACATTTTATGGATTTGTTTAAAAAGCATAATACCAAGAGTAATTAAAAAATTAGAAAATAAAAACATATAATTGCTGCATAATAAATGAATGGGGTTCTGATTATTTAAACCGATTTCAATGGTAAAAATAATTCAGAGATGCTTAACCCTCCCCTAAGCGCAAAAACTAAATAGAGAATAATAAAAGTACCATCGATCAGCCCGGTAAACCAGAATGTAGAAGGAAATTTCTCTGAAAATCCTATATAAGCATATAGCTGAATAACGTAAAACAGTCTGCCAATTATCAGACAGCCCACATTAATTGCATAAGCTCTGATATTTAATGCACTCATAAACTGAAGGAAAGCAAAGCACAGAAAAAATGAACCGAGAAAAACGGCATAAAAAGAATGCATAGGTGGATCATCGATCAGCCTTCCCGCGCCGATATAGAAGATATAAAGGACTGCCGCTGTTGTATCCCAGATTCCGCTCAGGATAAAAGTTATGGCTAATGGTTTTAATGATTTTTTATTCATAAAATGTGTTTAAATTATTTTAAGTATTCTGCTGATAAAAAAAAGCTACAACTTCAATTAGATTTTCCCTTAAACAAGCTTTGTTTTTATTCATCCGGAGCAGCCTGCAATCAATCCAGATTCCAATGATAATTTTGGCAAAAAGCCGGGGATAAGTATTAATTTGCTAAAAAAATGGGGCAAAATATCAAACGATGATTCCGCCCCGTAAAAGTTATCACGATCAGAGTTTTTTGCTGATGCCCACCCGGAGAGAAAAATAATTATGCTCCAGAGTTTTTCCCTGTCCGGCAAGATCAATATCTCTGTGCAGTGAATTAAATTTAATACCTGGCGAGAGATAGAGGTTTGAACCAATCGGAAATTCAATACCTCCGGCAATCTGGTAGCCTAACCCATGTCCGCTGTCAAGAATTATGTCTCCCCCGCTGTTCTCAGTTTCGATATGATTATAAAGCCCGCCCGCTCTCAGAAAATAAGAAAACGGCGAATCTCCGAATGGATGCAAAAACTGAAAACCGAACACATATCCCGTTTCTTCAAAACATACATCTTTTCCGGCAAATGATTCATCGGCGCCAAATCTGTTCCAGCCCCATCCGGCATAAACGCCGAAGTGAGGCATAAATCGATAATGGAAAACACCCTCGAAACCAAAGCCTGTATTAAGATCGGCATCAATAATTTTGCCGGCCGCCATAGAAACTCCGCTGTTTAGCTCAATCGCCCAGCGGCTTTCCTGTGCTTTAATGTTGAATGATAATAATATTAGAAATGCGCTTAGAAATAATACTCTGGTTTTCATCGTAATTCCTTGTTTTGTTATTGTGAATTTGATGATCCAAAGTTAGGCAGGGGTATTTCATGCTGAAAATAAACGATACTGATTGTGGTTTTATAATTGCTGAAAGTGCATTTTAAGGGGTTGAATGTGAGTAGGGTTTTTAGGCTTTAGTATATAATAGAAATTTCCTGTAGTAGTTCATTAGAATTTATTATAAAGATTTCTGGTGCAATTTACCAATGATGCATCTGTTTAATATTAATATTTCGGAAGAGATTGTATGTCATACAAAATGAATAGAAAAACCATTGATAGCAAACAAACTTCATGGACAGTATAAACTTCCTCACTCCAATTCCGTAATTTTGTATATTGTATTTCCATTAAAACAGGCGCGAATGATTTTCTTAAATCCGGCGGTACTTCTTGGGCTTTTTGCAGCATCCATACCCCTGTTAATACATCTGCTTAATCTCAGAAAATTAAAGAAAGTGGAATTCAGTACACTCGCTTTCCTTAAAGAAATCCAAAAGTCAAAGATCAGAAAGGTTTGTATTAAACAGTGGCTGCTGCTTATTATCCGGACTTTGATAATTATTTTTCTTGTGCTTGCTTTTGCCAGGCCGACTCTCAGATCAACACTTTTCGGTGGTTTATCTTCAACTGCAAAAACAACTGCATTAATTATTATTGATAACTCTGTTTCAATGTCAGCTATCACTCCCCATGGCTCATTATTCAACCTCGCCAAAAAATCTGCCCGAGAAGTAATAAAAGGATTAAGTGAAGGAGATGAAATTATAATGTTGCCGACTTCACACCTGAATGAGCAGATATTTACGACGAGTGATTTCAGCGCTGCTGAGAAATATATTGACGAATTGGCCTTTTCGGGTTACACGGGAGATATGGCTGCTTTGCTTATTGAATCGGCAGATCTATTAAGTAAATCAAATAATTTCAATAAAGAACTTTACATATTTTCTGACTTCAACAGTATCCTGCCATTGGAAAAAGACAGCATTATTTCAGATTTACAGAATGAAGGGGCAAATCTGCATGTTTATGCCTCAAAACTTGGGACAGACCAGATTAATAATATTGCAATTACAAAATTCGAACTTAACAGCGCTATAACTGCCGTAAATAAATCCCTGAGCTTCAGTGTGGAAATCACAAACCGGGGCGGTACAATCTCTGAAGGGAATGTTCTGAATCTGCTTATTAACGGAGAACGCAAAGCCCGTAAAAGTTTTGATCTGCAGCCCGGTGAATCGGTTAACACTTCGCTCGAAACCAACATTGATGAATCCGGATTATATCGGATTGTTGCCAATATTGATGACGATGATATTCAAGCTGATAATTCAGCATATCTCCTTGTGAATATTCCCGAAAAAATCCGTGCATACATCTGGGATACAAATAACCGAGACGGCTTTTTTATTCAGGCAGCTTTAAACCTGAAGGACCTTAACAATCTGGAGATTAAATCGGGAATCCTTGCACCTGCCAATTTGAATGAACTGGATGTTCTGATTATTATCGGCTCACCCGATCTTAGCCGGACTTCAGGGTTAAGGGAGTGGATCGCAGCAGGAAATGGCTTAATTCTAATGCCCGGCTCAGTTACAGATGCAGGTTCTTTCCTTAATTCTTTAAAGTTTCTGGATATAAATGCTGAGGTAAAAAATTTAGTGATGTCCGGAAATTCAGGCACATTTTCTTTCAGAGACCCCGATTCAGAAAACCCACTTTTACGGGATATTTTTGAAGGCGGCAGCCTGAAACTTGATGCACCGCGAATAATTCAATACTTCCCGATCGCACCTGATAAATCAGCGAAAAAGATAATTGAACTCACCGACGGTTCAGCATTTATGGCTGAATCCGGCATAGGACTGGGAAAAGTAATTTATTTCTCGCTTGCACCGCTGACCACCTGGAGCGATTTTCCACTCAAAGCCTTTTTTGCACCGCTCATAAACCGGAGTGTGCTTTATTTATCCACGATGGAACAGCCGGCTTCGATCATTGCCGGGGAGAACATACCTGTTGATATTTCGAGGATACCTTCACCATTGCTGAATATTAAATCACCAGCAATCGGCGAAACCGCACTGAATACAGATACGCTATCTGGTAATAAGTACATGATGTTTGAAAATACACGTGAACCAGGTTTTTACTCAATGACTTCAATTGATAAATCTATTGCAGATTTCAGCGTCAACCTCAATCCTGCTGAGAGCATCATAAGAGAAAACAATGAACGATCAATTAAAGAATATATCAGTATTCAGGGAATTCCTGAAGAAGTAATAACATACTCTGAAAACGATAATTTTAGCGCTGCTGTCAATCAAAGCAGATTTGGGACTGAGTTATGGAAAATTATGCTCATTATCGCTCTTTTACTTATAATGGCTGAGATGCTCCTTTCAAGAAGCACCAAAAACGAAATAACATGAGATACTAAAACAGATTTATGCTGGATATAATTAATTCGAATAATGAAAAAGCCATTCTCGTGGCTGTAAAAACTCCTGTAAACTCCAGAGAGAGGCTTGAAGAACAGCTTTCCGAACTCCGGCTTTTAGCGAAAACGGCAGGAGCCGAAATAAGCGAGGTTATTACGCAGGACAGGATAAGACCTGATACCGCTTATTTTGTGGGAAAAGGAAAAGCTTCCGAACTAGCTGAGATAGCAGAAGATACAGGTTCAGACCTCATAATTTTTGATGATGACCTGTCCCCGACGCAGGTAAGAAATCTCGAACGGGTTATTAACCGGAAAATTCTGGACCGCAGCGGGCTTATACTTGACATTTTTGCAGCACATGCAAGGACAAGTGAAGCTAAAACACAGGTGGAACTTGCCCAGCTTGAATACATGCTCCCCCGGCTGACAAGAGCATGGACACATCTTTCAAAGCAATATGGCGGTATTGGAACCAAAGGTCCCGGTGAAACTCAGATCGAAACAGACAGACGGATAATCCGGCGAAGAATCGCTCTTCTGAAAGAAAAACTCAGAAAGATTGAATCTTTGGAAGAAGTGAAAAGTGCAAGACGAAAGGACTTTTTCACTGTTTCACTTGTAGGTTATACGAATGCGGGAAAATCCACCCTGCTGAATAAACTTACAAACGCAGGAGTACTTGCCGAGGACAAACTTTTCGCAACTTTGGATTCCACAACACGAAGCCTTGAAATCAGTGACTCAGTGAAAATACTTCTCAGTGATACTGTCGGATTCATACGTAAACTCCCGCATCATCTTATCGCATCTTTCCATAGCACTTTGAAAGTAGCGAGGGATGCAGATGTAATTCTTCATGTAATTGATATTTCACACCCGTTTTTCGAAGATCATATAAAAGTTGTGAATGACACTCTTGAACAGCTTGGGCTCCTTAAAAAACGCCAACTAATGATATTCAATAAAATTGATAATATTTCCGGAAGGACGGCAATTGAATATGTATCCTCCCAATTCCCCGGTTCAGTAATTATATCTGCTGAGAGAGGAATGAATATTGCAATGCTGATACAAAAGCTCGAAGAAATGTTCGAAAAGCAGTTCGTTGAGAAAAAAATACGGTTTTCGGCTTCTTCCTCAGGGCAGATAGCAAAACTGAGAGCCTTTGCGGAGATACTTGATACCAAATATGATTATGAGTATGTTGATGTAACTCTCAAAGTCGAAAAAAAACATCTTAAAAGAATTGAGAACATGCTAAATGAAAAATGAAACTATTATCATTAATGGAAAGAATCTGACGATCGAACTCGTTTCATTATACCTGAAAAACAAACTTAAAATTAAAATTGACCCCGGCGCTGAGGAAAAAGTAAATAAATGCCGTAACCTGATTGAAAACTGGATCGCGGAAGATAGAATTATTTACGGAGTTACAACCGGTTTCGGAGAATTTGCCAATGTGAAGATCTCTTCCCACGATAATTATAAATTACAGGAGAACCTTATTATCAGCCACTCTGCAGGCGTTGGAGATCCCCTACCTCCTGAAGTTGTAAGAGTTATGATGCTGCTCAGGATAAACGCTCTTGCCGGAGGCAATTCCGGTATAATGCTGGAGACGCTTGAGAAACTGGCTGCAATGGCAAATAATAACATAATCCCTGTCATACCTTCGCAGGGTTCTGTCGGTTCATCCGGCGATCTTGCTCCTCTTTCTCACCTTGCACTTGCGCTCATCGGGAAGGGCAGAGTCAAAGTAACCAAAACAAATAACTATGAAGATTTTATCAGAGCAGAGACAAGGGATTCAGGCGAAGTATTAAACGAATATGGCATTGAACCCGTAAAACTTGCCGCCAAGGAAGGGCTTGCCCTGATCAATGGTACGCAGATGATGACCGCCTTCGCTGCAATCATTGCCGGAAAAGCTGCTCAGCTCGTTAAAATCGCTGATATAGCCGCTTCAATGAGCCACGAGGCGTTAAGAGCTTCGGATCGACCTTTCGACAGCAGAATACAAAATCTAAGACCCTATCCGGGACAGAAGGAAGCCGCTGCAAATGTGCTTAAACTAATTAAAAATAGTGAGATCAGGCGCTCCCACCTCACAAACGATCCCCGGGTGCAGGATTCCTATTCTATCCGCTGTATCCCCCAGATTCACGGCGCAGTTAGAAATGCCTTGAGGCATGTTCGAGAGATGGTAAGCATTGAGATCAATTCAGTAAACGATAACCCGCTGATATTTCCCGAAGATGAAACTTTCCTTGAGGGCGGGAATTTCCATGGCGAACCGGTGGCATTAGTTATGGATTACCTTGGGATTGCAATCAGCGAACTGGCAAGCGTCTCCGAAAGAAGAACAGAGAGAATGCTGAACGGCTCCCTGAGTATGCTGCCCCGTTTTCTCACAAAAAACGGCGGTCTGAATTCGGGTTTTATGATCGCTCAATATACTTCAGCCGCTCTTGTTTCAGAAAATAAAGTCCTCGCTCACCCCGCTTCGGTTGATTCTATTCCTACTTCAGCCAACCAGGAAGATCATAATTCGATGGGTTCTATTGCTGCAAGAAAATGCTATTCCATATTGAAAAATGTGCAGCGTGTGCTCGCAATTGAATTGCTCGCAGCAGCGCAGGGAATCGAATTCCTTAAACCACTTTCCTGCGGTGATGGCACAAGTGCGGCATATAACTTTATCAGAAATCATATCAAACCGCTTGAGGACGACAGGATAATTCACAAAGATATAGACATGATGTACAATCTTGTGGATGACGGGACACTTTTAGAGGCAGTAGAGAATGCAGTTAAGCTTGAATAACATTTTTATGGAAGGATCGGCATAACAACGAGAAAGAAGGGTTCTCAGGTATTCTGTAAAAAAATCAGCGGAAATACGTTAATTCATAATAATATTTTCCCAAAGCAGAACTGGTTTAACCTATTTCAGAGAAGTCGTATTGTAAGTAGTAATAAATCAAATTCCGAATTTCATTTTGGAATTTTTGCTTATTTTTATTCAATATATCCACAATGTTTTTAATAGTGCAAATCATAAAACACCATAAAACAAAACTTATTTCCGTATGCCTGATTCTTCTGACCGGAATAATTTATCCCCAGATAATAGAACGTGGTTTCGGATATAGATCAATTCTTTATCTGCATCATGCCGGGCCGGACTATAACAATGACGGGTTTGGCGATCTCGGGCACGAGAAAGTATTTGGTGAAAAAGCCTACCCTCCTTCCGCCAGCATTTTTTCGAAGCTATATTCCGTGCCTAAAATACCTGGAGAACTCGTTTACTCCTATTCTTCAGGAGATTTTGACGGCGATGGAATGGACGACTATCTTTTCACTTATGCTGATACTGCCAGGAAAGAAACCCGCATTTCCCTGCATGACGGTAATGACGGCAGGATTTTCGGAGAAAGGTTTGAACTCTCCGCTCCTATGATATTAAAAACAGCAGGTTCAGGTGATCTTTTCCCCGATGGAAGATCGGAATTTGTTTTATTTACGCCGGGATCGACGACTGAAAATGGTAAAATCTTTGTGCTCGATTATGTAAAAGGACTTATCGAAGCGCCGCTGCCAAAATACAATCTTTCCGATATTATCACCGACTGCAGGATATCATATTCGGGAAGCAATCCTGTACTTTACTGTCTGTTCAATAAACCGATCTCATCCGATGGACGGCTTTACGACCTTCTTGAGTTTGATCCTGTGACTCTCGTTTTTTTTCCGGTGGCTGAGAATATATCTTCTTCGACACACCTTGAAATAGGCAATATACCTGCTGACAAAAATTCCCCGGACATAATAGCGCTTTCCGGGAGGGAAAAACCAGGCGGGGCGATTCAGGAAATCATAAGCATTTCACGCGGCGATGGAGAAATAATTAAATCGCGGATATCTGCTGGTTCAGCTACTAAATTGAATTCTGAAATAAGTTCTGGAATCATATCTTTGGGCGAAAATCCAGCTTATCTATTTTCAGTCAAAGACAGCACGAATAAAAAGAAGGCTTCGATTTTCAGTCTTGATCTGTTTTCCGGACGATTGATAAAGATACGCACATTTGAAAATGCGGAGCAGGTCATTTTTTCTGATAATTATTTTGCTGCAATAATTAAAAGTGACAACACTGCGGAAATCTGGCAACTCAACGGGCAGGAAATTATTAAGGAAAAGTCTTTTGCGGAAGTTTTACCCGAGGTGTTCAATAACATGGACCCTGTTATTGAATTTCAGTATTCCGATCTGAACAATGACGGGATCAGAGAGCTTATTATTCTTGCGGATGATACAGATCAGGACACTGTGAAAGGTAATAATTCGATTGTACTCATTTACGATGGTGAAACCGGCAAGAATATTTTCAGATATTCTTCAAGGGAATCTGATGGAGAAGGCGCCGGATGCTATGGACTGATTCTCCTTAATAATAACATCGGTATCAATGAAATATTTAACGCAGTTGACCTTGAAGCTGACCCCGGACTATATGAAGTCAAAAAACTTTACGAACGCGGACAAATTAATATGGCGTTCACAGCTTTGAAAGCATTTTTCCGTTTCCGTCCTGAACCGGCATTCTTAGATTCAACCGAATACTATTTTAATGCAAATTCCGGTGATATTCTTGCATCAAATATTATGATGTATTCAACCGCGGCAGCAATGGAAGCCTCCCATACGGGCGAATTCGGCGGCTCTTATAATGACCCGGCAAGCGCAGGTCTTAGACTGGCACGACTTTACAGAACTTTCCTCTACAGGCTCCATCGAAATAGCCCGCAAAATTATTCGGAAGAAACTTTCCGGCTTCATATTGCATCTGTGATCTCCCACATCAGGTGGTCACTTCATGAGAAAAACCACACTGCCGGCACAAACCACGGTGCACTATTCGAGATGAATCACCTTTTATACGTTGCGGCGGTTATGAATATTTTTAAGGATAAAAATGCCGTCTGGGAACCGATAATCCATGAAAGACTCCTGAATCAGACAGAGCACGTTCTGCCCGATGGTGTGCATGATGAATTTTCCCTTGCTTATGAATTTCTTATTGCGGATGAATTCAACAGGATTCTCAGGTTTTCAACTGTAAACAGCGATTTTATCAGCGTCCCGCAAAATATCCTGAGTAAACTCACCAAAACAATCGAGAATTCCTACCGCCATCTGCTATATTCAGTCAAACCGGTTTATAACAGACATGGATTTGCCGCCGGGGATCACTTTGCTGACCTTCCGGCAATCGGTGACAGCCGAAATTCATTTGTCGGCAGGTGGCTTGGAAAAATCTATCCTGTCACAGACAGGGCTTCAATACTTTTTGAACCTATTAAAAAAGGTTACACAAAATTTTGGAATGATAAGACACTGGCAGATAATCTCCTTTTTGCAGCACAACCACTCGTAAACCATAAGAAGTCTGTTCCTGAAAAAACCTCGATTGTTTTTCCTGCCGCAAGGCATTTTATTTTCAGGAATAACTGGGCTAACAGAAAATATGGCACATATGACCAGAATGCAAGATATTGCTATTTCAAAGCGGGTGATATAGTCCCTCAGCCAGGTAAATACGAAGGATACTCAACTTCCTCGCGTCACAGCCATAGCGACCTGCTCAGTCTCGAAATCGCTGCATACAACAAAAATTTGGTTGTTGATCCAGGCGGATATTTCAGCATCGCAAATACCACGGTTACAGAAAATTTTGATGATCAATTCTTCGAACAGGCATACGGATTTTTATCAGGGTTTAATGAATTCGATACTCCGCGTTATTATTTCAAGGGCAGCGGAACGCATAATACAGTATTTGTTAACAACAGGAATCAGGCAGAATACATCAATGAGTATTTCTGGGGTGGTCTCGATCTTATCAATTCCAATCTTCTTTCTTATTACATATCCCCGGATATTGACTACGCCGGTTCCTCATACAGTCTTAATTCAGGACAATTCTACATACACAGCAGGGAGGTTTATTTTCCGAAACCAATAGAAAATCTGCAGGATGATTGTGATTACTGGATAATACACGACCGGATCAAGTTCAGCGATGCCAATCCTGATAACATTGCTGAACAGAGGTGGATGATTTCAGCCGACCAGTCACTAAAACAGATAATCCCTGGAACGAACATATTCAAAGGAGATAATTTTTACATTATTCCGCTTAAAACTGGAAATGTAAATCCATCAAGTGAGCTCATTGAATCTTATGTCTCGCCGAATGAAAACCTTATCCGGACTCAACTGCTTAAAATTTCTGCGAGCGGAGCCGAGGAGATAAATATTATCAGCGTCATCCTCCCCTTCCCGGAATCAGACCCTGTCCCGGAATCAAGTATCAGCCTTCAGCTTGACCCCGGAAGCAGGCCCGAATCAGTTTTTGCCTTTAATTTTAATCTGGCATTTGATAAAGGCGGGAATAGTTATCTCGATAAAATTTCAATTTCATCTGAAAACCAGACGGAAGCAAATACTAATTCGATGAATAATCCGCAAAAAATTTCGGATAACTATAAGTTTATGATGGATCGTTTCAAAAACGGAAATTTTTTCAGGAGTTACAATATATCTCAGGAGGATATTCTGAGGGTTGAAACCAAATCAAATCCTGAAACTTTTACTTTATACCAGAATTATCCAAATCCCTTCAATCCTGTAACTCACATAAAATTCAGTCTGGAAAAGACAGAAAGAGTTAGTCTGAGGATTTTTAATTTATTGGGCCAGGAAGTAAGGGAACTGCAGAATAGTGAACTCGCCCCCGGAAGTTATAAACTGTTCTTCGATGGCAATGATAATAATGGGAACAGACTGCCCTCCGGAGTTTATTTTTATCGCCTCGGGACGGAGGATAAATCAGCAGTAAAAAAAATGCTGCTCCTGAAATAAGAATTAGATTTCCTCCGTTTCAGCACAACAAAAATTAGTTTTTACTACAATGTTCACAAATATTTCTTAAAGGACACAAAGGAAAAAATTCTGCCCCGCCACCCTGAAATGTTAGTTGCGAAATAAACCGCCACCAAAAATCAAATTCGCCATTGATATTAATGCCTGAAATGAAATCCATGAAGCAGTTTTAGTTACTCGTTTAACTACGATTTGTCTCCAAAACCCCGCTCTGCTGATAAACAAGTACGTCCTGAGAATAAAGGTTAATACCAGATATGAAGATATCATTTTGTGACGAGAAGCAGAATAGAATTAATAATTCTGCAAATTGAACTCTGTGAGCGGAATATTAGTTATATTTGTCGTTGAGTTTATATATTATTCGTTCAAAAATTAAATAAACAGGAAATAATTTGAAATTTCTAGCCTGGGATCCTTCGAAAGGGGATTACCTGAATTCAGATCTTGATTACGCTGAATCATACAAAAAGATGAAACTTGCTCGTAAGATCAAAGGTATGGTGTATTCGGTTATCGGCATACTTTTACTGCTTACAGCTCTCGTGTTCGCTCTCGGACACATCTCTCAAATGTAAACATTGTTCAATCACTAATAACCTAAACATAATTTTCATTTTGTAAATCCCGAATCATCTGTTCATATCCGACCCATATAGTTCTTCACTCTTAAGCAGTTTTGATTTTTTCTTCTTTATATCGTATTCTTCCGTAAAAAGACTACCGCAGCAGCCCCAGGTATAAATTAATCGGGTATTGTTCTTCCACCCGGTTACCCTGTGTATTGGAGACGGTCCCTGCCCCGGTTTATACTGGTCAATACA
>JAIOYW010000023.1 GCA_021740915.1 Ignavibacteriales bacterium
TTTGGGAACTGTACAATTCGGTGGAAATTCCCACAACACCATTGGTAGGACGAGATTCAACAATATATTTTGCAAACGCAAATCTCGAGAGAGTTTATGCCGTCAACAATGATGGAAGCATTAAATGGGAATATAAAGCAGAGTCGGATATCTGGAATTCTACGCTTGGAATTGATCGGAAAGGCAACATATATTTTACGACAAAAAGTACCTTAACAGTTCTTTCACCTGATGGTAATTTGCTCTGGGAATTAAATGATTCAAGGATGCTGGGCAACTCTTTATCTGGCTTTGCATTCTCACCGGATGGAAGATATATCTATTTGCAGGGAAACTCTGTAAGCTTATTAGCAGTTGATACAATAACAAAAGAAGTTATCTGGACTTTTGGGGATAGGAGACTATTTGTCGCTCCTGTGGTTGATAATCAGGGCAACATATATATATTCCCTTCAGCTATCCGGGATGAGGATAACTATTTTTATTGCCTGACATCAACGGGTGAAATTCGCTGGAAATATAAACATGATGAAAGTAGCTTTATAATAGCCAATAATGTTGAACCTGCAATAGATAAAAACGGCAACATCTATTTTGGATTTTATAATCTATACTCTCTGGATTATTCCGGAAAACTCAGGTGGAAAGTCAGCCTGAATGGAGACATAATTGTTAGCCCGCTGCTTGTTGATAACAGCGGTAATATATTTATTGGAACAGTTGACTCAAAAGTAATCTCCTTTAATAATGAAGGGGTGAAGAATTGGGAGCTTCTGCTTTCCGACTATCTTCTGGGATCATCCGGCGCAATTACAGAAAATGGGTTACTTATTTACCCAACCTTCGATTCTGATAATTATTACATAATAAAATAGAGAAATACTATGAGACGTTTATGGCTGTTATTGGTATTTATTTCTATCAATAGCTGCGATACAACCGAACCGACCCCGCACGTAAATCCGCCCGGATATCAGGAACAGATCAAATGGCCTTCACTTGCCGACAGCCCCTGGCCGATGTACAGAGCTGATCCGCAGAATTCGGGCAGAGGCAGATATCCAGTAAGAAACAGCAATTTTGCAATTACGAATTCTATTAATTGCAGCGGTCTAAATGCAGGGGTGGCTCTCAGTTCAAATACAATCTATTTTAACTCAATACATTCATCGGTTCTATA
Source organism: Ignavibacteriales bacterium (assembly GCA_021740915.1). GTDB lineage: Bacteria > Bacteroidota > Ignavibacteria > Ignavibacteriales > Melioribacteraceae > JAIOYW01. The sequence continues at coordinate 1,181 of JAIOYW010000023.1, forward strand.
TTCCTACGATAAAAATTCCTTGAATAAAAATTGGGAAATGCTTATTGGTTACGAAACAATAACAACCCCGCTTATTGCAGCCAATAGTATTTACACAACTGCACAGAATATATTGTATGCCTTTGACCTCAATGGAGATACTTTATGGACACGCCGGGTGGGCGGACGTTATGTATATCAGCGCACACTCAATATTGACAAAGCCGGGAATGTTTACATTTTGAGTGAGGAAAGAACTCTATATAAATTCAGCCCTGCGGGAGAACTGCTGAATCAGATCACAAGCCCGGAATTTTCGAGAATGAACGCGACCGCTTTCTCACCGGATGGGAAAACACTATACCTGAGGGGTGAAAATGCCGGAATAATCGCATTAGATATCAATAATTTTGACATAAGATGGACATATGGAAATAGCGGGAATGCAATTTCGCCTGTAGTTGATTCATATGGCAATATTTACAGTCTTCAGTTCCCTGATGAGCAAAATAATTATTTGATCTCGGTAAATTCGGAAGGGATACTAAACTGGAAATACGAAATAGATGAGTGGCTTAATTTTATAGTCTCAAGTCCGGCGATAGGAAAATACGGCAGCATATACTGCGGGGCAGATACACTTTATTCAATATCATATAAGGGTGAACTGGAATGGAAAATAGGAGTTGAGACGGGTATTGCAGAGATAACCACAGACGCTTCAGGAAATGTTTTAATCGGAACATTTGATAACCGTGTTTTGCTGATATCATCAAAAGGAGTTGTTCTTCATGAAGTTCAGATACCTCAGGCTCCTACAGGCGGAGGAATGCTGCCGATAGTTGTATCGGATGATGCAATTTATGCGCCGCTATATAATGGTTGGGACGATAATGGCGATGTATATATTCTAAAATAATGGAAATTAAATGATGCTTCTGAAGTAATACCTGCCTCCTAACATAATTTACCCCCAATGGGCTGCTCAGAAACGGGCAGCCCGTTTCGTTTTAAGTGGGTGAGGCAATTTCCTCTCATCTCTCTTTCTCTCTGCATAATTACGATACTCCGGCGCTGAGACTCCCGAGATAACGCTTCTTAATGAATTTACATACTCAGGATATTATCAAGCTCCTTATTCAGCATCTTCTTAAAAGCAGAATAATCCGGAGCCATTCTCCTGTTCAGATAGAGCAGCAAAATTCCCGCTAAGGAAAAGCGGAGACTATCTTTTTTCGAAGAAATTACTGCCTTCGGGAGAGAACCGCTTTCCTCTATTTGTTTCCAGTCGGAAGCGCATATTTCATCGAGAAATGAATAGATCAATGCCAGTGTTGGTTGAGCACCCGCAATCTCATTCGGTTTTTCAGTAAAGAATATATTGAACACCCCCGGGTATTGAACAAAAAACATTGCATAAGTTTCAGCCGCTCTGCGAATTCCTGGGAGCCCGGGCGCGACTTTTGAGCGTTCGGTTTCGATCATTGTCCGCGCTTCATCCATAAACACTTTCACACATTCGAAAATAAGCTCGCGCACATCCTTAAAATAATTATAAAGAGTCGCATAAGAATAACCAGCCCTGTCAGCTATATTCCTTACACTCAATGCCCTCATACCCTCGGAGCGAAGAATCTCCGAAGCTGCCTGAATAAAATAACCCCGCATCCTTTTTTCCTGAATTTCATTTCTTGTCATAACAGTGTCCTAAATTATTAACAATGTTAATATAATGAAAAGTGTTCATGGATTCCAAATGAATTAAGAAATAATGCCGTGGGAACCCTTTAGCGAAGCAGGATATCATCCCGATAAAGCGCAGAAAATTCTTACAGGTTTAACGCCGCAAAAAAAATGTAATCAGCCGCATTTTTATCATACATTTGGATAATTCAGATCAATCATCTTTCCGAATTTCAAATCCCATTCAAAAGGAATAAATTTATCGAAGCCTCCGCTGTCATGGAAGGTAACCTCTCCGTGAAACATCTTTCCGTCTATCTCAAAAAAATCAACCCTGAGATAAGCGAAATCGCGGGCAAGATTCTCAGCTATCATAATCATCTTTTCGAATGAGGCGGGTTTTGGAATTGAGCGTAAGAACTCTGATGAAACCAGGTCAGTATCTTCAGTGCCGTAATGGAAATCCTGATACTCCAGGTCCCTGTTAAATTTAGCGGCAATGTAATGCCGGGTATCCTTCCGGTAAATATTAACTGAGAGTAAGCCGGCTTCACCCGAAAAGCAATGCACTCTGTAATTATGCGGGATACTGCCATCGGGATTCAGGAGCAGTTTCTCAACTAATATCAGCCTTTCGATATCTTTATACTGCCATTCCCGGCTTGAATAATAGTAATTCTTTGAAAGCCAGCGGCGGCAGTCGGTGCGAATCATATTCCAATCGCATGAATATTTATCCCGGATTATATGATAATAACCTGAGGCATGGTTCGGTTTAATTATAACAGGATAATCGGGCATGTTTTCCAGAGCAATCTCCTCCCAGTTTCTGGCGCTGAAAACGAGAGGCACAAGATTATCGGAATCGAATTTTTCAGCATAAATTTTTCTTACGGCTGATTTATCGGCATAAACTTTGTGCAGGGGGCGTCTGTCATAAAGTTTCAGCCATTGCATTTTTTCATTAAATGTAAGCGGAGATTCAATTTTTAATTTATAGCCATGTACCTGCTTAAAGCGGAGCCTAAGAGCATATTTATCCGGCAGATATTTTTTATAACGGAAAAAATCATAAATAGAAATGAGAAATCCGATAAGAAAATAACCGAATCCTGAAGTGTATCTGATCGAAATAATTGACGAACTGAATCGTTCAATCATATCCAAAGTGAGGCGGAGTAATGTTTATTCTTCGACAAATTTTCTCCTGAAAAGATTATCAGCGCTTTTAACAGGAATAATTAGTTCCCTGTGAATTGCTCCAGTTATTTCCCCTTTGAACCAAAAATACAAAAAAATAATGACACAAATGAAGCAGGGAATTATTCCCTTTATGGGCGGTTCAGCGAGAGAACAGGATAATTAATACGATCCGGAATTTATCCGCTCATTTTCAAATTAGTATCATTTAATGATACTGTTCGGCAGAGAATGCAGAATAAATTTAAGAAGTAAAAAAAATAATCTGAGGAGAAAGAAAAATGAGTAACGGTAAAACCTCAAACCATATAATGATTCTGCCCGAAAAAGTGATCCGGATTATTAAAAAAATTGCCGCTGATTATTCCCTTAATTATTACGATGTGCTTCGTCTCGCAGAAAAAGGATGCGAGATTGCATTTCTGGATAATCTTAGCGAACGCATCGAAAAATTCGGCGGTACGGAAGCTTTTAAAGATGGCATACTCGAGGGTTTTATCCTGACATGCGTTTATGGCGGCACAAATGACTTTTCAATAATTCTTGAAAAATCTCTCAATTAACTGGTGAATTCAATGGAAGAAAATGAAAATCGCGAAATTAAAAGCAATAATACACCGGATTGGAATAAACCTGAGAGCATCGATAACAGACTGCGGGTTCTTCTGGGTATGGATGAAGACGAGGAATTCTTTCCCGCAAATCATGCTCTGGCGCTGGGATTACTGATACAAAAAGGTTTCATTACTCAAGACCTGAGACTGACAGAAGGCGGGATACGGGAATATGAGAAACTAAAAACCAAGCCATAACCAGCAGCGGAGGAAAGGCAATGGCTAACCCCGGCGAAATTTTACGGGAGCCGCATTATTATTTCAAACATTGAACAATCCTTTATCGAGGCCCGATGAACCGATCCCCATTAAAATGAATCATATGGTCTGGCACTTCCATTAACCACACTTCAGTTTCCCAGGCAATATTATTTGAGTGTTTCTTAAATTCTCTCATGTCAGGAAATGCACTCACATAAATTTTACCAACTTTGCAGTCTTTTAAAAATTCTTCCAGCTCCAAAAGTCTTTTAGGTGAAACTGGTCCATGTGAAGTAACTGCTTCAATTAAAAACAGCCATTGTCTTTTACTATCATAGATAACAACATCTGGTAGTTTGCTGTGAAGGTCGATCGGGATTCCCAACTCCTCCAGTCCTTTTTTATCGACTATTAAGTTTTTATCGGCGGTATCGCCTAAATACAGCAAGATGCCGTCATTAACGAAACGAGGAGCAAATTGTTCAACTACTGCAGCCTGAACTTGATTGTGTTTACCTGCAGAAAGATGAATCAATTTTCCATTTCTGAGCACAACGGGAATTTGATTTATTTCTCGTGACTTTTGATAGACATCAGTAAGTTTTCCAACTTTAGAAATATAACTCTCTAAAGCTTTTTCCCATTTCTCATTCTTATATTCTCTTACAATTTTTATTACTTGTTTCGTAACAGCATAATGAACTCTCGGACTATTTACGGGAAGTTTAACATCATCCGGATTATGATCGACTATCCTTGCCTGAACAAATTGGTGGAGTACTTGCCTTCTGAAAGTTTCCCGTGTGTTCGGTGCATAAGATTTATTGTAATTTTCATTAACAAAATTCATAATCCCCTTGGATACACCTAAACTTTGTCGTTTCGCTTTTGCCCAGTCGTCCTTTTCCCTGATATTACAAAGAGCTAAAAACGTGAGTGCAGCCATTTCATTGCATTGTGCAGCGGGCAATCCTAATGATTTCAGGATGTCTTGTGCTTCTTCAATCTTGTTCATATTATTTTATAAGGATTTCGTATTCGAAAAGTTCACTTACAATGCGATCTACGTTTGTCATAGAATAGTCATTTGAAAGAATAATTTTTTTTCCGATTATTTTAACGTCTTCTAATGATGGAAATCTCATCCCTCTTAATTCTGTAGCGCTTACGTTAACATTACCGTTGAATATTTGAAAGTAATTATTAAAAAGATCACTATTCAATAAAGCGCATAGCCCAACAACTTCATCTCTATCCAAATGTCCGTCTTTTCTATAAATATAATTTAATTTATTTTCAACTCCTATTAATTCCGATTTCGCATAATTGCAAAAATAAGGTGCCGCAATTAAGCGGCTTTTATCGTCTTTTGTGCTGAATCGCCTTAAAAATATGTAATTTTTATTAGGTATCAGCAAAGATTTTGAACCTGCTTCAATTCTGATAAATTGGCCCTTATCTTTAAGCTGTTTTGGCCATTCCAATATCATTTTGTTCACATTGTGCAGCCAAAAAAGAGGAGCCAAAAAAACCAACCCGTTTTCATAATCCCTTTGAATATATTCCCAGGCGCGAAAAGAAACGACTGGTCCGGTAGATATTTTAATATTGAAATTACTTAAAACATCCTCCCAATTGGCAACCAGATTCAGGATGATTTCTTCTTTGATTGTTGTCGGCAAATGCAATATTTTTTCTCTCGAATCAATATCAATTAATTCGGAGGAATTAAAGAATTTTGTTGAAGGAGCCAGTATATCGCTAATACCTGCACTTGAGGAAACAAGAACTTTCCTATCAGGATCATTATTTTCCTTGACGGCTTTAATAATAACGGTTTCCTGTAACACGCCATCTCTGTTAAATGTGTCTTTCCTGGATACAAACAAATGTATTTTATCAATTTGGACAGTATTGAAAAAATTTTCTCTAAATGCTTTGAAGTAATTGCCAGATGTAAAACTTCTGGGGGAAATAAATATAAGTTCACCCTTTTTACGTAAAAGTCTGGCAGCTAAGCCGATAAAAATTGAATAAATATTTGGCTGTCCATTGACTAATCCCCTGGCAGCTTTAGTTTTTTCATCCTCTTTTGAAAGCTTGAAATAAGGAGGATTGGAAATAATTATGTCATATTTAATTAATTCATCACCTGGTTTCTCAAACAAACTGGGTGACTCATCGGAAATTAAAAATTCTGCATTTTCCAAAATAAAATCATCAACATAAATGTTATATTGCAAACTAATCCCTTTTTCCTCAAGCCATTTCTTAAGGTAATTCAGCGCTTTTTCTGATAATGAAATTATTTCCGGATCGGTTTCGTAAGCCACAAGAGATATAGTTTTAACCTTTGTATTTAACAAATGCTCGCATAGCACACAGCTTAAAATCGCAGTACCACATCCCGGGTCTAAAATCCTAATGCTATCTTTTCGCAAATCAGAATATGAAGCCATGAGTCGGGCTATAGGTATTGGAGTAAAATACTGTCCGAATTCCTTTTTATGCTCCGCTGTAACCTTTTGGGTATAAAAAATGCCGAGTCTGTCAGCATATTCACTTGGCAGTTCATTTTCGGATGGCGTTATGTCTGACTTATTAATCATAACTGTAAAAGTACAAAAAAAGTAAATCTTTTAAGTATGGATATCGAAGTGCAAACTGTTCTCCGGGAATTAAGAATATACTAATTTAATATGCTTGTGATTTTTTAAGTTAATTACCAAAAGGATAGCCCTCATTCCGATTTCCATACAGCTCTTTTATTCTGCCGCTTTTAATTGAGGAAATATTTCTTTATTTTACAGTTCTAATACTGGCAGGTGGAAAATGAAAAACATACTGAGAAATTTGAGTTTTGTATCCCTCGCCCTGATAATTGCGGTATCGTCTTCGTGCCGCGGACCAGGCGAGACCGGAGAGAAAAAGGATACGGACACCGTCGTATTTTCAAAACCGTCCAAACCTGCGCCAAAACCCGTACAGCAGCCCAATACTCAACGCAGGAATAACCGCACTGAGCAGGACGGTCTTATTGAAAAAGGCGGAGTTTTGTATTATAAAGCCCAGGAAGGCGATACTTTTGCTTCGATAGCCGAGCGGTTTTTGGGAGACAGGGATAAATGGATCAACGTCTTTGCGCTCAATGAGGCATATATTGACGATCCCGATAAAATTCCCGTTGGCAAAATGCTTCGAATGCCCCGCCAATGATTTAATATTTTGAGATAGAGGGCAGGCTCATCTTATTCTTTGAGCCTGCTTCAGTCTTCCCGCGATACTTCTTCAATTCTATTATTCCGCTTTTGAAATCCCCGTCTCTTTTTGAGCAATATTAAGTTCGTAAAACCTTAAATTTACATCATTAATTTTTTTTCTGCGGAGAAATCATGTCTGAAAAACTGATCGAATGTGTCCCGAATTTCTCGGAGGGACAGAATAAAGATATTATCAAACTGATAACAAATGAAATTGAGAACGTTGAAGGTGTAAGGCTGCTCGATGTTGATCCCGGTTATGAAATGAACAGGACTGTGGTTACGTTCATCGGCAATCCGGCGGGAGTTAAAGAGGCTGCATTCCGGGCAATAAAAAAAGCATCTGAAGTAATTGATATGCGCAAGCACAAAGGCTCGCATCCCCGGATGGGCGCTACCGATGTTTGTCCCTTCGTGCCGGTAAGCGGCGTTACCGAAGAGGAAGTACTAAAGATCGCCGATGAAGTGGCGGAAAGAGTTGGCAGCGAACTTGGAATTCCAATCTATATGTACGAAAGATCAGCGCGTAAACCGGAGCGGAAAAATCTTGCGATAATAAGACAGGGTGAATACGAGGGTTTCGATGAAAAAATAAAGACAGAAGGCTGGGAGCCTGATTTTGGTCCTAAGGAGTTTAATGCCAGATCGGGGGCAACTGTTATGGGAGTCCGTGAATTCCTTATCGCATATAATATTAATCTTAATACCAGAGAAAAAGTTTACGCTACTGAAATAGCAAACAGACTCCGGGAAAAAGGATATTCTGTACGGCGGCCGGAATCGTATCCATTTTATTATAAAGGCGGGGAACTGCTCAGATATGCAAATGGGAATTATCCTTGCGGAAATGATGAGTTTACGGGAGTTACTTTGGATGAAACCGCAAAATATTGTCTCGAAAAGTATGGCTACGATCTCAGAGAACTGCTCGAACTCAACGCAATAAACCCGGACAAACCCGAAGGTAAGCCTGTAAAAGTGCCGGGGAAATTCAAAAACTGCAAAGCGATCGGCTGGGTCGTTCCGGAATACGGCAGGGCGCAGATTTCAATAAATCTGACAGATTACAAGGTAACTTCGATGCATCATGTTTACGAGGAAGCCCGGAAGCTGGCAGATGAAAGAGGCATTCTTGTTACCGGAAGCGAGATTGTCGGTATGGTGCCATATCCGGCGCTGTATGAATGCGGCAGATATTTTCTCGCAAAGCAGGGAAGATCTGCAGGAGTGCCGATTAAAGATGTCCTGGAAACTGCGCTGCAATCTCTCGGTTTAAAAGATGTAGCGAATTTCAAAATTGAGGACAGGGTTTTGGGTCTCCCGCAGATCGCCGGGAATACGCTCGCGGCAATGAAAGTAAACGAATTTGCCGATGAAGTCAGCCGGGAATCCCCTGCACCGGGCGGCGGATCGATTGCAGCTCTTGCAGGTGCGCTCGGAGCGGCTCTTGCTTCGATGGTGAGCAATCTGACTGCCAATAAAAGAGGCACTGCCCATATTGATGAGACTCTTTACGGCGCGGCAGTGAAATGTCAGGATATTAAGGACAGGCTAATCAAAGCGGTTGACGATGATACTAATGCATTTAATTTGTACATGGAAGCCAGAAGACTCCCGCAGGGCAGCGCAGAAGAGAAAAAAGTCCGCGGGGAGGCAATGCTTGCCGGATTGAAAGAAGCGGTCAAAGTCCCGCTTAATACTGCTAAACTTTCGCTGGAAGCTCTAAAGATGGCGGCAGTTGTGGTTGAACACGGAAACCCTAATTCGATTACGGACGTCGGTGTCGGCGCACAGATGGCATTCGCCGGTCTTAAAGGCGGCGTATATAATGTGTATATCAATCTCAAGGATATTGCCGATACTGTTTATGTTGATGAGATGAAAAAGATCTGCACCGAAATCCTTGCAGAAGGCGAAAATCTGCTCCAGTCTGTAACAGGTAAAGTTGAGAAGAAAATAGGAATAACAGTATAGTTTTTACTGTATATCAATTACCCCGGACAGAAGATCAATGAACCCCGAAGGGGTGATATTATTGTACAAAACAAATCGGAATGATATCATGAACCCCGAAGGGCCTGCCTGCCGCAGGCAGGGTGATATTATTGTAGAATACAAATCAAAACGATTGCATGAACCCCGAAGGGGTGACATTATTGTAGAATACAAATCGGAATGATATCATGAACCCCGAAGGGGTGATATTATTGCTGCCAATACCGCCAGATGAAAAATCAATGAACCCCGAAGGGGTGATATTATTGTAGAATACAAGTCAGAACGATTGCATGAACCCCGAAGGGGTGATATTATTGTAGAATACAAATCGAACGATTGCATGAACCCCGAAGGGGTGATATTATTGTAGAATACAAATCAGAACGATTGCATGAACCCCGAAGAGGTGATATTATTGCTGCCAATACCGCCAGATGAAAAATCAATGAACCCCGAAGGGGTGACATTATTGTAGAATACAAATCAAAACGATTGCATGAACCCCGAAGGGGTGACATTATTGTAGAATACAAATCGGAATGATATCATGAACCCCGAAGGGGTGACATTATTGTAAAATACAAATCGGAATGATATCATGAACCCCGAAGGGCCTGCCTGCCGCAGGCAGGGTGATATTATTGTAGAATACAAATCAGAACGATTGCATGAACCCCGAAGTGCCCTGCCCCGCCCTGTGGATAGATGACATGAAGCTCTGATAACGAATTCAGCCTGCTGTTTTCTGCAAATATATCAATTAGCATCAGACGGGCTTCTCGGTGAATTTACCCGAATGACCGAGACTGAGGAGCGCCGCCCTGTTGCGCTGCGTATGGCGCGATTCTGCAAGCTGGCACACGTATTCATCCGGTGAATATTTCCTGGCGCCTGGAGCTGATGAAATCCCGCTCTCCACAGGATTGTATATCGTAAAGAGAAAATCACAATCGCGGGCAAGAGAAATGCTTCCGGCAAGTTTATCCGATGTCGGGGAATTTTTGCCGTCCCTGTTAAGCTGGGCAATAAGAAAAACTGTTGTTTCTGTTGCAATTGCCATCTGTTTGAGATTTGCAGTAAGGTATTCAACCGTCTGGTAGTGCGAATCGAATTTGACAGACGATTCAATATAACCCAGATAATCTATAAACACCGCCTTGATGCCGTAACGCGCTTTCAGTTCCCGTATCTTCTGCCCTATCCGCATTTCATCCATTCTGCCTGTCATGTAATAGAGAGGATACTTATCTCCGGAATCAATCAGACTTTTAATCTTATCATGCGCATCATCAGTGAGCAAAGCCGGGTTCCTGAATTTACTGTATTGCTCCCCTGTCCTTAGTGAAAGGATTTTATTCTCCAGTTCAACGGATGTAACTTCGAGTGAAAAAAACAATACCGGAATATTCTGTTCTGCCAGATCGCATGCAAAATTAAGCGCCAGTGTTGTTTTCCCAGATTTGTAGCTTCCTGCAATGCCCGTAAGGTTACCGGCTCTGAAGCCTGCCGTCATTTCTGAAATCTTCGGAAATCCCCTCAGATAAATATTCCCTGTGGATTCATTATCAGCATTTAATCTTTCAATTATTCCCGGCAGATTTTCGGTGAAACTTTTTATTCTCGAAGGAATATCAGGCAGATATTGAGCAAATGATGTGAATTTTGCAGCATATTCCGCAAGATCCTCTTCATAAAAACGCCTCTCCCGGGAATCCGCAATAAACTCACGTGCAAGTTCTGTGGCTTTAATCTGAAGATGCAGGTCAAGCAGGGTTGCATAATATCCTCTCGCCAAAACCATATTCGCAGTGCACTGAAGGTTAATTAAATCATGAATTTTCTTAAGGTTGATCTTATTCTTCACCATAAGGGATAAAACCTCAATAAGGCTTTCCTTTGTATAGTTGGGAATACTTCCAAGAACTTCAAGTATTTTTCGGTTTTCTGCGCTGAAAAATTCTGGTCGGCAAAGACTCGTTAATGGAATAAAACTCTCAGGCGAATTAAGCGCTGCCGAAAGGATCATACGTTCGATCTCATCTTTAAGCGGAAGTATTTTCATATCAGCAAAAAACCGGGGCATTTGGTGAATTCCAGAAATCGTCACCCGTTTTCGGGGCATTGATTCTGCTGAGCGAGCCATTCAAATATCTGTGCAGCTCCTGAAGGGTGAACCTGCGGCTTTCTCTTTTCAGATTTCCAAGCAATTGAAAGAAGGTCTGTGGACTTAACTCCCCGAAATATTTATTCAGTATTATAATAGTTTCTGCCTTTCCGCTGCCAGCCGGAATCAGTCCTTCAATTATCGAAAGCAGATTTTGCTTCATTTCCTTTTCAGGGAGAATTAAAAACTCTGAAAGAGTTATTGATTTAAGATTCTCACTGGTATTTGTCTTATGTACCGCCGCACAGGACGTGGATTCCGGGACATGGTCTGCCACCGGCAAGGAAGCCTTTACAACTTTGCTTTCTGCCGGATGAAGCTCTTTATCCGCCCCGCTCCCTTCGGCAGAATTTCCCGATCCCGGAAAAACGTAAACAGCCGTGCCCAATGTTCCATCGCCTGTTCTTCGCGATCTGCTTATTATAAAACCGCCTGATTTCAATTCGTTGAGGTATTTGTAGTAGGAATGTTTTGAAAAACCCGAATCCTTCAGCAATTTCTCCCGTGAGGGAAACGATCTGCCTTCTTTATCCCGATAGGAATATATAAGCAGATAAAGAAACCTCGCACCTGCGGAAATCCGGCTGTTTCTTATAAATGACTGTTTGTAGGAGTGGTGGAATTCTTTCATTTTTATCGTCTCCTCTGAAAAAAATATAAATCATAATTACTGACGGAGACTAAAATAAATTCCGGAGAGTTTGGCTGCCAAAAGATGCTTTCCATTTGCCGGATTTTGGAAGGGAAATATGTAACGCAAAAAAAAGGCGGGTTTCAGCGCCCGCCTCAAAAATTAATATATCTTGTTATTACATTCTCTCCGGCGCTTCAAGTCCAAGAAGCGTAAGAGTGTTGTATATTACCTGACGGACAGCGGTTATCAGCGCTATCCTTGCCGATGCCAGTTCAGCTCCGGAGCCGATAATCCTGCACTCCGTAAAAAACCTGTGAAAAAGAGCAGCCAATTCCTCGATGTAAACTGTGATTTTATGCGGCTCAAAATTCTCGGCGCATTGAAGCATCTCTTCTTCATAAGCCCATAATTTTTTCAGAAGTTCCTTTTCGGCTGGGTGTTCGAGCAGGTGCAGGTTCTCAAGGGATAAGCCGATATTCTGCTCGGCGGCATACCGAAGAATCGAGCAAATTCTTGCATGAGCATATTTAATGTAAAAAACAGGGTTTTCATCAGATTGCCGTTTCGCCAGTGTCAGATCGAAACTCATGTGAGAATTTGTGTTCCTTCGGATAAAGAAATACCGCACAACATCTTTGCCGACCGCATCGGTTATCTCTTCGAGCTCAACGAAATTCGCGAGACGTGTTGACATCTTTATCTCTTTGCCATCCTCAAGAATTGTAACAAACTGATAGATAAGAACCCTTACTTTAGAGTCATCGTAACCGAGTGCACGCAGTCCGGCAAGAACATCGGGATACTGATCCTGATGATCGGAGCCGAAGATATCGACAATAAGATCATAACCACGGTTAAATTTGTTTCTGTGATAAGCAATATCGGGCAGTCTGTATGTGGGTTCACCGGTTGATTTGACAATAACGGGATCTTTCGGGCTGCCCATCTGTTCGAGTTTCAGCCAGACAGCGCCGTCTTTTTCATAAGAAAGACCGCTTTCTTTGAAACTATCGAGAAGCTGCTTTATCGATCCATCCTCATAAAGCGAATTTTCGTTAAAATAACTGTCGAAACCAATATTCAGTTTCTCAAGCGACCTTTTAATCTCACTAAAAATTGCAGATTCAGCCGTGGATTTGAAAATACCTTCAGGCTCTTCATTCCGCAGGGCTTCGCCATGTTTATCCATCAAACCGCGGGCAATATCTGTAATATAGCCGCCCTGGTAATAGCCTTCGGGGTATTCGATCTTTTCGCCGAGAAGCTGAAGATACCTGTGCCGGACCGAATCGCCGAGCACTCTCATCTGCCTGCCGGCATTATTGAAATAATACTCGCGTTCCACGGTATAGCCGACTGAGGAAAGGAGTGCGGCGGTAGTATCACCGATAACGGCATTCCTTCCGTGTCCTACTGTCAGTGGTCCGGTAGGATTTGCAGAAACAAATTCAACAAGCGCCTTTTTACCTGCATATTTATCCGATCTTCCGAAATTTTCTTCCCTTTCGAGAATATCGGGAACCACTTCGGCGAGGTATCCGGTAGTAAAAAAGAAATTGATAAAACCAGGACCCGCAATCTCTATCCGGGAAATTTTGGTTTGATCGTAATTAAGGTTTGAAATAATCTCAGCGGCAACATCCCTGGGCTTTTTACCTGCTTTTTTGCTAAGAATAAGAGCCGCATTTGTTGCGAGATCGCCATGCTCTTTTGTCTGCGGCGGTGCGAAAATAATTTCCGCTTCTTTCAGATACTCCAGTCTCCCGGCAGCATCCTGAAAGATCTGCTGTAAGTAAGTTTTCATTTGCGAAAGAAAATTAAACGTTAAACAATAGGAGGTACGACAGATTCCTCAACAATCTCATACGGAGCATCACCCCAGAGTTTCTCGAGGTTATAAAACGAGCGCGATTCATGCCTGAAAACGTGCACAACAACGTCAAAATAATCAAGGAGCACCCAGTTGAGAGCCGAATAACCTTCCTTGTGCATAACTTTAATGCCTCTATCCCTCAGTCCGTCTTCAACGGATTCGGCGATAGCTTTGACCTGCATATCTGAATCGGCAGAGCAAATAATAAAATAGTCTGCGATATAGCTGACCTTTTTGATATCCAGAATACGGATATTACTACCCTTTTTCTGGAGAATAAGTTCAACAATAATTTTGGTAAATTCTTTTGGATCCAATAATCTTCCTTATTTAATTGGAGTTAACTTAAAATAATCTTTTCCTATGATAACCGAAACATCGAGGAAATAATCCCTGTTTGTCTGCACAAGAATAGTGTTTTCGGGAACACCCAGAATTTTCGCTGTTTTCCTGGCATTGGCTTCGTTTCCGCTTCTGTCAATTATCATTGTCTCATCAATATCCGAAGTCATATAATTGCCGGTCTTAACAACATCAAAGCCATTATTCCGCAGAAAATCTGTAACCCTTGCCGCAACACCATCTATCCCGCTGCCGTTAAGAACTTCTATCTGAATGATCTCGGATGGCTCCTGTCCTGCTACTTTCGTAATTACCGGTTCAGGATCGCTGACAAATTTGATCACAATTGAATAAATTAAAAAGATGATCAACCCGGAAAGCAAAAAAATCGAGGTATTGTAAAAAATATTTAAAGTTGATGCTTTTAAATCATCCGGGGAATTATGCTTTTCTTGCAAGATAAGATTAGGCTTAGTTCTTAATAACCGAAGTAATCGAAAGCGCTTGCTCTGCGGAAACTGCCGCCGTAGTAATACGGGCTGTATCCAACCGGGCTTCCGCGGTACTGCAGACTGATAAACATATTCTCTGAAGGTGTGTAGTTAATCTCTGCGCGGCTAAGGTAAATTCCGTTTATCTGGTCAGTAAAATTGTTGCCAAATGAATTGTAAGGTGAATTAACAATGCTTGCATCCACTTCCACATTTACGTTCTCAGCAAGTTTGTATGCCATCGAATTGGTATAAACACCGAGGGCAACACCCTGTCCGCCGAAAGCGCTATAGGACATACTTACAGAATGCGACATGGAGAAATTTGCAGGATTGAAAAAGTTTGTAAATAAACCTGAAGGACTGCCATTAAAAATGGAGCGTTTTATATCAACCGGTTTTTCAGTCTGTTCCCTGAACTGTGCATAATTAATTCCTGAGAGCAGCAGCAGTGTGATAATAAAATACTTTTTCATAAACATTCCTTGCAGTTTATTGATTTTACAAATCAGTATGATCAAAGTTTCCTGACCGGTTTGTTCTTTTCATCAACCAGCACAACCCTGGGCTGATGTTTGCGGGCTTCTTCCTCGCTCATCTGTGCATAGGTAATAATAATCACCTTATCTCCGACTGCGCCGAGTCTTGCCGCTGCGCCGTTCAGACCAACAACGCCGCTCGCCCGCTGACCTATTATCGTATAGGTTTCGAGTCTTTGACCGTTGTTTATGTTTACAACCTGTACTTTTTCGTGAGGCAGTATATCGGCGGCTTCCAGCAGGTCAAGGTCAACCGTCAGACTGCCCTCATAGTATAATTCACAGTGGGTTAAAGTTGCACCGTGAATTTTTGACTTAAACATCTCTCGCATGAATTAATTTATCTCTTACAGAGCCTTTAAATAAAAATATCCTAACAAAAAATAAGCAAAATTAATTCACTTCAACTATCATCTCAATTTCAACCGAGGCGCCTCTTGGAAGTTCTGCCACTCCCACTGCGCTTCTTGCGTGTTTTCCGCTTTCCCCGAATATTTTCAGCATCAGCTCCGAGGCTCCGTTTGCTACAGCCGGCTGCGCTGTAAATCCTTCCGCCGAAGCGACAAAAGCAACAATTTTAACAATCTGTTTGATTTTGTTCAGATCGCCTATCGCTGTTTTAACAGCACTGAGGCAATTGATTGCGCATATTTCAGCAGCTTTTACTGCATCCTCAGCGGTGATATCCCTGCCGACCTTTCCGGAATAAAGCAGTTCGCCATTCTTTAGGGGAAGCTGCCCTGCCGTAAAAACGTAATTTCCCGTCCTTAGCGCCGGCACGTAAGCTGCCAGAGGTTTCGGAGCTTCAGGTATCTCAATTCCAAGTTCTTTTAGTCTTTCGTTTATCATAAAGTTTTCCCTGATTTAATATTTAAATATAAGTAATTGCAATGTTAATTGCCGGAGCACGCATCATTGAGTCCATAGGGGAAAGCATGTAACTGCCGGATATTCGTCCGGTTCATAAGTTTAATTGTATTGATTATATTCAGCCTGCAAAGATTCTTCTCCCAAAATACTTGATATTTGTAAAATTTTATTATATGTTATTAGCGGATGGTAATTATATTAAGTGAGACTTGCAATGTCGATCTTAAAATTACTGTACAGGATATTTTTCAGTTCTCTCAAATCGCAACAGAATCTCAGGAATGTTTTTTCCTGCGGAAATCCTTATTCGAATCCCTCTTTATATTTCTCAAATATTTATAATAAAACGAGGTTTATCATGAAAACGGCGCTGAAGTGCATTGCTGCGGCGGCATTTATCCTTTTTTCGTTTGCTGCCTGCGAGGAGGACTCCCCGACCTGCCCAAGTTACCAGACGACATCTTTCACATTCGCCAAAGCGGGGAATAAGTGGATTTACCGCACCACAGTTGACAGCCACACCGGCGAGGATGCCACAATGGAAATTACCCGGAATATGGGCGGCAATATATTCGAAATTGTCTCCACTTTTCCCGGAAGTGAGTTTGGATCAGTTACACAGTACTGGTACATAAAGGATGATAAGTTCGGCATGAATTCGGACTCAGCCGGTACAACTATCGATATTATGTTCGATAAGAATACTCAGGAAGGAAGGATTTACTCGGCAGTTGTCCGCAATAATCCATTCCTCGATCCCGGTGACAGCATATATTTTAACATGTTGAGTGTATGCACAAACGTGAGCGTACCGGCTGGCGCCTTCAACTGCTTCAGAGTTCGGATATGGTCGAATGATCCCGATAAAATGCCGGAAACTGATATCTACATCAATAAAAACTCAGGGATAATCAAGCAGTATAATGAATTTATGATCATGGAACTGGAATCGAAGAATTTCTGACCGGGAAGCGGCTGTTTTTTGTTTATAATTATTATCCTGCCCTTTTGGATCAGGGGCAAAAGACTATTGCTAATTACATGTTTTCAGCATAAGTTTATTCATGCCTGAAAATAAACATTCGTTTGAAATTCTGTTTATGTCCCTGACTGCGGAATTTGTCTTTTATCTTAAACCGCCGGGCTATACTGTGTTCTCCAATTTTCACCAAATAAATTCCCGCAATTCTTTTTCAATACGAGGCATAATATGAAAAAATCCGCAAACTCTTTTGTTCTGCTGATATTTATTTTCTCTTTGTTTATAGGATGTAAGGACGATCCTGTCAGCCCGGATCCAACATCAATGAATTTTACATTCGGAAAAGTCGGAAATAGATGGACTTATAAATCCACTACCAGTTCCCAGATACGCGATGACATCACAATGGAGGTCACAAGATCAATGGGCAATTATGTTTATGAACTGATCTGGACTTTCCCGGGAAGTGATTTTAATACAATTCAACAGTTCTGGTACATTAACGGGGATAAGTTCGGATTGAATCCTGATTCCACAGGGGCAAACCCCGGGATGATAATGGACAATAAAACGGAACTTAACAAAACGTATTCGACTGTTGTAACAGAGCATCCGTTTCTCAGTCCCGGCGATACGCTATATTTTCAACTGCTCAGCACAAATACATCCGCAACCGTTCCAGCAGGAACATTCAACTGCCTGAAAACAAAAACGTGGTCGAATAATACGGAAGCTATGCCGGAAGTTCTCACGTATATCAGTCAGAATGCAGGAATCGTAAGGCAGTCAAATCAGTTTATACTGCTGGAACTGATTTCCAAAAACTTTTAAGGTAAATATTGAGGCTTTAAGGTTGTTTCGATACGTCCCTCCCTGCCGGCATTACATGTTTGCATGATTAACAATTAATAATTATTCGGCAGGCAGGTAGCTTCAAAAACCTGCGTAGAGACATGCCATCCCTGCGAACCCCGCTTGGTGGGGGCAGGCAGGGGTGAGTTATCCCACACCACCACCACCCCGGTCACTTCGATACGATCCGCCCTGACCTAACCATAATCAAATTTTTATCGTGCTGGTGGGCGGATCACTCAGTGACCTTACGGGTCATAAATAATCCTGCCAATCCTTCAATCCTATGAATCATGGTTCAGACATTTTTTTCTCAGAAGAACAGGTAAACCCCCTATCATTTCAATACTTTCCGCCGCCCTGACCTAACCATATTCAAATTTTTATCGTGCTGGTGGGCGGATCACTCAGTGACCTTACGGGTCATAAATAATCCTGCCAATCCTTCAATCCTGTGAATCATGGTTCAGACATTTTTTCTCAGAAGAACAGGTAAACCCCCTATCATTTCAATACTTTCCGCCCCCCTGCCCTCACATGTTTATATTATTAACTAATCACCATTAACAATTAATAATTATTCGGCGGGCAGGTAGCTTCAAAAACCTGCGTAGAGACATGCCCTTGCCCCGTTCGCGGGGATGGCATGTCTCTACAAACGCGTTTTCCATGTTTACCTTGCAAAGCCCGCGGGGCAGGCAGGGGTGAGTTATCCCACACAACCACCCCCCGGTCACTTCGATACGATCCGCCCTGACCTAACCATTGTCATATTCTTATCGTGCTGGTGGGCGGATCACTCAGTGACCTTAGGGGTCATAAATAATCCTGCCAATCCTTCAATCCTGTGAATCATGGTTCAGACATTTTTTTCTCAGAAGAACAGGTAAACCCCCTATCATTTCGAAAATTTCCGCCTCGCCAATCATTAAATGTTTGAATAATTAACCATTAACAATTAATTATCAAAAGTTAACAACGGTCATTACATACGCCCAGGTTGCCATATCTTTGCCCCGGGTTTCTTCAAAAATTTCTCCGGCACTGAAGAATGAGAATCCGCTCTGGAAATTAACCGCTGTGTTGTAATTATATTTTAATGTGATATCAGTTTCCAGACCAAAATTCCTTGATGTTGCGCCCGTGAGAAGCACATAATCAGCATTGCCTGTAAAAAGGTGTGCATCGACTGATGCAGTGAATTTTTTGAATGGTGTGAATGAAAATCCACCATGAATATCGGTCAAACCCAGACCATAAGAATCGTTGGGAATATTAATGAAATAATCCATAAATCCGTGTGATTTGTGATTGCTTCCATACAGTTTTGAAAAAAGCTTATAATCCGTATCAGCGCCATTATCATCTCCGGAATAATAGTCGATACCGGCTTTAATTACAGGCTGTGCTTCCCCGCCGAAATTATATCTGGCATTAAAAGCGAAGAAAAATGCATTTATATCCTTCGGAGAAAGAGGAGCAGGTGTGATCTTACCCAACTGGAATGCGCCTTCAGTTTCATGAGAGAAATTACCGAGTTTTCCATTCACATAGAAACCAAGTGTAAGCCGGCTGAGATCGTCTGTCGGCAAACGTCTTTCCCAGTACAAGAATGGCTCGATTTTGTAATTTTCCACAAAATTCAGTTCTGAATGTACACCGACAAAATCAACATCGCCAATATCCCCGGGGAGCTGATTTTCAGCTAATCTCAGTCCGAAAATATGCAGGTCGAATTTTGCCCCTTTAACATCGAAAAGCAATCCGTCGAACGATCTGCTGACATTATTCCAGTCAGAAGCGCCTACGAATCTCTCGGAAGCAAAAGCAATGACCATTCTGCCGCCATGTAAATTGACTGGCAGTCCGAACACGTCCTTTACTACAAAACGCGCCTGATGCAAATCCAGATTTTTTTCATTGGAAAGAGTGGAAGCCTCGGTGCCCGAAGTACGGGAATCCTGAATCTGAAAATAGACGCTAACGTCATTTACCGGGTTAAATGCAGCTCCTAACCTTGAACGCAGCGGAGCGAAATTATACATTGCAGTGTTACTGTTAAAATCTTTTGCATCAAATTCAATTCTGCCTCTGATCTGTCCGTCGAACGTGACTTTATCCTGAGCGCCGATCAAAGATGCCATAATAAGTATCAGATAAAAATAAGCGTATTTCATTGTTGTTCTCTATTTGTTTTGTGAATTATCCTATAAAAAGCTGAGTTGATCAATATTCAATTAAAGTCCCCTGACGCTCTTTTGCGATCTTATCCCATTCTTTTGTCCTTGTATTCAGAAGATCCTGTTTATCCTTGCGGAGCTCATCCATTTTAAGCCCGATAAGCGCCTGAGCTTTATCCTTTGTGCTGAAATCAGGAAGTGCAACCGGATATTGTTTACCGTGTTTTACGAGTATCAATGCAATTTCCTTGCGGGCAAGTTCAGCTTTCTGCAGGGAAGTTGAAATAACCCGTAAAGCTTCAACAGGCGAATGGAAACCAAGTCCGTTTGCTGCGGCAACCCAGTCCCATCTCCATTGAGCATGTCTTATAAATTGGAGGGCGGGTTTCATTTCATCTGCGGATGCGCCGGATTCCCATGCCATTTTTGCTTCGAGATGAGCGGCTGCGAGAGCTTTTTCGGTAAGCCTGCGTATCTCCTCAATTTTATCCTGTCTTTCATAAACATCGCCGATAAGATCACTTGTTTCTTCTCTGTGACAGACCTGGCAGGAATTCGCAACATTATTGAGCGGAGACTGAATATGATGATCGGTAAATTTCACTCCGCCTTCTGATTTGTAGGGCATATGGCAGTCGGCGCAGGAAACTCCCCTGTCTGCATGAACTCCCGTTTTATAAAGCTCAAAATCGGGATGCTGAGCTTTAAGCATCGGCGCTTTGCTAAGTGAGTGCGTCCAGTCGCTGAATTCAATTTCATCATAATATTTCTCCATATCATCGGCAGTATAGCCTTTATCCCAGGGGAAAGTGAGATAATTATCCTTGCCTTTGAAATAATATTCAACGTGGCATTGCGCACATACGAGCGAGCGCATTTCCTGACGTGAAAAATCCTCCATTTTTTTACCCTGGCGTTCCATTGCTTCAACAAGCGCAGGGCGGCTGATTCTCAGGTCCATTGTTTTTGGATCGTGACAATCCTGGCAGCCGATCGGGTTAACGTGTTCCTGCCCTTTATCAATCCATTTACCTTTGTAATATTCAGCAACCCCGACTTCAGCCATTGTGCGGGGAACATCGGTGCTTTTGCATGACCAGCATGTGGCAGGCATCGGAGAGACTTTATTGCCTCCGGTTCTTAAAGTATTGCGGATATCTTTTATTGCATGGGCATGACCTCTGCCCTGATTATAATCTTTCGAGAATCCATATCCAGCCCACATAACAACCAGCTCCGGATATTTCTCAAGATAATCGATCATTGCGGCGCCGCCATGCTTGCTGGCAAAATTCGTATCAAGCGTTTTTCTGTAGGATTCATACTCTCTTGGAAAATTCTCTCCCCAAACTTCATTCCGGGGTTCCCAGTCTGCAATCGGTTTGACCATCTGAAGCGTATAAGTTGCCTCATTCTTTCTCTCAACTATTGATGATGCAAATAAGCCGAGTAAAAACACTATAACGGTAGTAGCTAAAAACAAGACCCAGCCGAGCCAGGGCTTCTGTCTGATTTTTTCCTGAATTGATGACATGTTTAACCTCTATCTTTCATTTAATTTTTTTTTAATTCTTTTTTTATCCAGTCAGGTACTCTGGCAGTTTTATTTGCAATTCTGGCATTTGGGGTTGAAGCCAGACTATGAACCCTGCCGTGAGGTGTTTCACGATGACAATCCCAGCAGCGGGTTTCATCGTCATAATGAATAGTTTTGTTATTAATCGCTCTCAGGCTCAGAGGATGAATATAATTTTGATGACACCTGATACAATTTTCCTGGACAACGTTTTTCCCGGCTTCTTTAATCCTTATAACCTGAGGTTCCATTCTGAAAGTGAACATAAAAGAATGGCGCAGCCCATCCTGAGCCTTAAAATAAAACTTGCTGAAGATGTTATCGTGCGGCACATGGCAATCATTACAGTTCGTTTTCTGACCATGGCTCGACCGTTCCCAGGTTGAAAATTCGGGGACCATCACGTGGCAGTTGATACATGCTGCGGGATCATCTGAGAGGTATGAGACAGCATTTGAGATGTAAAAAGTGCTAAGTCCCAGACCTGTAAAAATTCCGAGAAGAATAAGTACAGGTGTCCGCCATTCAGGCGGAGGCGAAAAACGCCTGAAGAATCCGCCTCTCTCATTTACCGCTGATTTTTTTTCCTTCATTCAGATTCCTTTCTTCTGATTTTTCGTTCAGTTCCTTTATTTCTCTGACACCTGTCGGGTGTCCGAGATTTTTTACATTATCTATATGGTGCAGATATTGGGGAGTGGAGATTGAATTGTGCCAGTTGCCGGAAATCATCCCAATTCCCGTTATTGAAATAAAAAGCATTATTATGCCAAGTGCAACTGTTATTTTGTTGATTTTTTTCTTCCTGATAACAGTGCTCATAAAGAGTGTGTCTTTCACGGGACATGCATCAACGCAGCTCATACAGGAAGAACATTCGTCGGAAATTACGGTTTTAACCTTATCCACTTTAATAAATGAGGGACAGGCTTTCGTACATAAACCGCAGTCGATACAGCTCAGCGGTTCTCTTTTGATCCTGGTAGGACTAACAAAATTCAAAATCCCGAGCAGTGCGCCATAAGGACAAAGATAACGGCACCAGAAATTTCGTATAAATATTGAAAGTACAAACAAAACCGAAATTACGATCAGACTGAAACGTGAAATTTCGGCAAAGAAATAGTACATCTTGATATCGGCAACTTTATTGTAATCACTATCGAGAAAAACTTTCAGAGCGAGCTCAGTCATAGTAAAAAATATAGCATATACAAAAAAAGCGAGAAGCAGATACTTAAGTGACCTTAGGGGATAATCGAGAAAGCGGGGAATTTTTAGGCGTCTTTTGAATAATCTGAGCCAGATTTTATCCCCGAAATCGCCGAGTGATTCCGAAAGAAATCCAACAGGGCATATCCAACTGCAAAATGATTTACCGAAAACGAGAGATACCCCGATAACAGCAAGGAGGATAAAAAAACCTGAAGGATGAACGCTGTGTATTTCACCCGAAATAAGAAAATAATAAACACTCATTAAGGCGCTTATCGGCAGAAATCCTTCTACTCCGGGAGGTCTTGAAGGGCTGCCGGAAACTCCTCCGGTTTCCAGGTATTTTACAAAAAGATGAAACTCAACACCAATCCAGATGCATAGCAGAACAAAAGCAATCTGGGATATTGTCCGGTATATCTGTACCGGTTTATCTGTATTTTTAATTACTTTTTTCACAATTTACCACAATGAAGCTTTATAACCAGAATTTTTATACCGATTAAACTAAGAAATATTTTCACAACTATCAAGTGATTTAGTGCAGCGAAATTACTTGAGTGCATAAAATATTACTTGTATTTATAGCCCAAAGCATACTTTTCCCTTGCCGGAGAAATGTTAGTTTCGTAATTTTGTTAATCAGATTGTTCATTCTGTTTATGGAGTTAAAATGTATAGAAAAATAATAGAAATAAATGAAGCAAAATGTGACGGCTGCGGAATTTGCGTTCCCGCCTGTGCAGAAGGCGCTTTACAGGTAATTGACGGGAAAATCAGGCTTATCAGCGATTTCTTCTGCGATGGACTCGGCGCCTGTATTGGCGAATGTCCGCAGGGAGCTTTGCAGATTGTTGAGAGAGAAGCCGAACCATATAATGAATATAAAGTTATGGATTATATTGTAAAGGGCGGGCCAAATGTAATAAAGGCGCATCTTGAGCATATGCTGGACCATGGAGAAACCGGATTCTACAATGAAGCTCTGGATTACCTGAATACGATGAAAATTCCGATACCCGCTCACGGAGATGCAGATAAAAGCGGACATTCCTGCGGGTGCGCCGGAAGCGCCCACACCGAACTGGAGCAGAAGGAAAACAAATCACCGGGTTCAACAGACAGAACATCCCAACTGCGCCAGTGGCCCGTTCAGCTCCACCTTCTAAATCCGAATGCACAGGTATTCCGGGATTCCGATCTTCTTCTCGCTGCTGATTGCTGCGGATTTGCCTCCCCCACATTCCACAACGATTTCCTGAAAGGGAAAACTCTGGCTATTGCCTGCCCGAAACTCGACAGCAATAAACAAGTGTATCTGGATAAACTGATAACACTGATAAACTCAACGGAAATCCGCTCGCTTACAGTTATGATAATGCAGGTGCCCTGCTGCGGGGGACTCTTTCAGCTTGCTAATCAGGCGCTCGAATTTTCGGAAAGAAAAATACCGCTCAAACTTATTATGATAGGTGTCGAAGGAAATATTATTAAGGAAGTGGAGTACGAGTAAGCGGCATTTGCAAATATGGAGAATATTGTTTATAAAAATAAAACATTTGATACTATATTTAGTAAATTTTAATTATGTTAAACTAACTGCAACACAAAAAATATTTCATAAATTTCACAAGAAGGGAACATGGAAACCAGTTCAGGGGTGACTGCTGTTTTAGTTTTCTTTGGGGCAATACTTATGCTTATTGCGCTCAGCCAAATCGGAAAACTCATTTCATCGATAGCCGGCAATGTTTTTATCAGGAACTGGAAGCAGATAATGTATCTTGCCGGCATCTTCTTTTTCGGATATATAGGGGTTCTTATACTATTATATCTTGATGAAACCCATTTCTTAATACTGATCACAGGCGGGATTTTTTTCCTTGGCGCTTTATTTGTCCTGCTTGTTGTTTATAACGGTAAGATCACAATTCAGGAATTGATAAGAACGAGCGTTTCGAAATCGTATCTTTCGAACATAATCGAGTCGATGACTGACTCGCTGATAGTTGTTAACACAAATCACGAATCCACGGTCAGAACCGTAAACCGGGCAGCACAGCGTTTACTTAAATATGAAAAAAACGAGCTGGTCGGGGCGCCGGTTACATCAATTTTCGGCATCGAACTGACAGAAAACATTGACCTCTCCGATCTTAAAGCCGGCAGGTTTATTTCTGAATGTGAGGGCGAATATGTGACTAAAGATGGCAATAAGATACCGATACTCTTTTCTGCGGCTCCTATGCTGTCGCGGAAAAATGATGTAGAGGGAATTATTTTTGTTGCCCAGGATATTACTGAAAGAAAAGAAAATGAAAAGAAAATCCAGGAATTTATCAGTAAGCTGACTGAGTCTGAAAAAAGTCTGCAAGAATTAAATGCCAACAAAGACAGATTTTTCTCAATAATTGCCCACGATCTGCGCAGTCCGTTTTCAGCCTTGCTCGGTTATTCTGAAATAATTGCTACTGAGTACAAAGACCTTACTCCTGAAGAGCTGAAAGAATTTGCAACGAATCTTCATGATCAGGCAAAATCAGTATTCGAACTTCTTGAGAACTTATTGACCTGGTCCAGGATACAGACAGGAAGGATAGTTTATGAGCCTGAGTTTTTCCCGGTAAGTAAAATTATGAAGGATATTGGAAAACTTTACGAAGAAAACGCAAAACAAAAAGGTATCTCAGTAATCTGCGCCTGCGATACAAATGTTATGGCTTATGCCGATTCCAATATGATTTCAACAGTTTTAAGGAATCTTGTATCCAACGCACTGAAATTTACGCCCACCGGCGGAGAGATTAGGATTGCCGCCGAGAAAGTGGAGAAGCAGTGCAAAATTATGGTTTCCGATACCGGGAAAGGAATTCCGGAAGAGACCCGGAAAAGACTTTTCAAAATTGATCAGAACGTAACCACTCTGGGAACCAATGCTGAAAAAGGAACCGGTCTGGGACTGATTCTCTGCAAAGAATTGCTTGATAAAAATAATGGGACGATAGAACTTACAAGTGCAGTTGATGGCGGCACAACTTTTACGATCTCTCTGCCGTGCTGACGGCAATTAGCGATTAAAAAGAATGTGCTTCTTCAAAATAATGCTGGTTTGAAGAAAAGACTAATGCTCTGAAATATTTCATTTACGGGCTGAAGCAGCGTAAGATTGCTTCAGCTTTAATTCAGTCCTGCGCTCATTTAACAATTTCCGGCCTGAGATAAGGCAGGATAACGGGATAAAGGATATCAGCGGTAACTTTATGTCCCTCAGCGTTAAAATGCCTGTCAATTTCTCCGTATAATTGCCTGCCATCCGAAGCATACTTTTTTAATTCATCAAGCAGATCGTAATAATTCAAACCTTTGAGTTTTTCTTTAAGAATTATATTGGGCTGAATAATATCTACAGCATTTTTGTCTATCGAAAAGCCTTTAAGATAATTATTAAACACTTCAGGATAAACCTGGTAAGGGGCAGGGAGCAAAAAAAACACAACCGGAACACCTTTCGTATCAAAAAATCTCTGAATCTGAAGGCAGGTATTCGCTGTGATCGCCCACCTCCCGGAAGCTGCTTCAGATTTCAGAAAAACATCCGGGAAATAATAGGCGGTAAGTCCAATCTGTGAGAGTATATTTTCACTCCGCTGTTTCAGAAAAATAAAAAGATGTGATCGCGCCTCAAAAAAATCGTTCACGGGATAGAACAGGGCATCCTTCAGTTCCGAAAAGGATAAACTGACAGGCATCCTTAATTTATGGAGGACATTTATCTTTCGTACCGTGATCACAGTATCCTGCGCTTTCATAATATCATTGGCGACATAAAGAAATACAACGGCAAGATCAGGATTGATCTGCCTGTAACTCTGTTCTGCCGATCTGAGATACTGGAGAGGATTCCAGCCGGCGCAGCCTGTATTTATAAAACTAGTATTAATTTTTTCATCTGCGAACTTTTTCTGCAGCAATTTTGCAAATGTCTCATCGTTCTCGACTGTCAATGCCTCAACAAAAGAATCCCCTATTACAGCAACTTTAAGAACGCCCTCCGGAATGCCCGCAAGATCGCTCTCAGAAATCCTGAATCCGTTTGCATCAGAGATATAAGTTACTGTTCGTTCGCCGGTATTAACCTCTGTTTTAATATCAGGATTATGTGTCCATCCAAGAACGCTGTCAGGTTTCCACAATCCTTCATACGGAGTTATCAATTGCTGGGGTAAAAATACTCTTATAATAAATTCAAGAACAAGAACCGAAACTCCCAGTCCGGCTATTATCAGTGCAATATTCCCTGATATTTTTTTGATGCTGTGTTTTTTCAATCGCAGGCTAAGGTTAATTGTTTTGTCTGTAAAATTAGTCATAATTGTAAAGTAAAGGAAATTCTGCCGGTATTCACATTAGCAAAATATTTCCCGGATGCGGTATTAAGTGTGGCAGGAGGCTACGGACTTCCGCAGATTTCCTGGCGATTGACCGGCAAGAGAATACTATCCCGAGATATTCGGCATAATTCTTCGAGGGTAAATGCCCACCCTCATTATCAGATCAGGGATAACTCTTTCCTCTCAGAGAAATAATTTCAGCATAATCCGGCAGAAAGTATATACCGGATAATTCTATCGCCATCGGAGCTCTGCCGCTCATCAATTCTAAAGGAAGAGTTCGTCACTCTCTTTTTTGGGTTCGGCGGGGATTTCAACACGGAAAGTTGAACCAGCGCCCCGTTCGCTCTCAAGCGTCAGAACGCCTTTTAGAAGTACGGCGCTTTTCCTTGTAATTGCAAGACCGAGTCCAACGCCCTGATAGTCCCGTGTGTAGCCTTCGCTCAACTGCCTGAACTCCTGCCAGATAATCTCCTGTTTAGTTTGCGGAATGCCGATGCCGGTATCTGTCACTTCGATGAGCAGATTTTGATTATCTCCCGATCCATGGTCGCTGATCCGAACTTTAACGCTGCCCTCGTCAGTGTATTTTATTGCATTCTCAATCAGATTTGAAAGGATATTCACCATTAAAGACTCGTCAGTAATATAAACAGGATGTGTCAATTTGGAAATGTGACTTAATCTGAGATTCTTCTTCTCGGCTTTCGATCTGAAGGAGCGGCAAATTCTTTCGACCAACTGATCAATTCTTACATCCTTAAAAGAGAGGATCGATTCGCCGGACTCAAGATCGGTAAGAGCCAATATTTTGGTAAGAGTGTTCTGCATTCTTTCTGAACTCGACTGAATTGCCTGTATCATTTCGAGATCATCGGGATCTTTATTAGATTTTTCAAGGAGTTCGGCATAACCCTTTATTGCAACGAACGGAGTCCTCAGTTCATGGCTCATATTTGCAAGGAAAATCGTTTTAATACGATTCATCTCCTGCGCAGTATTCCGCGCTTCGAGCAGATCCGTTTCAATCTTTTTGCGGTTCCCGATATTAACAAGCATCTGGGCAAAAATCTGGAGCAGTTCGCGCTCGGTATTCTGTAAAATATGCTTTTCACGTACATAGTCGAAACCGATAAATCCGGTGCAGATACCGATCTGCATCATAGGAATAGAGATTAAACTTCTTATACCCTGAGGTTTCAGAACGTCCTTAGTGTAACCATCGGGAAGCGCATCCACTTCCGGCACGTACATTATTTCACCTTTACGGAAAGCATCAACCCAGTCCTGCCCAAGAGGTATATTCTGCAAGCCTTCGATGAATGGTTCAATTCCTTCAGCGCACCACTCAAATGTATTCGAACATAAACCGCTCGAATCATCAAAAGTAAAGACGTAAGTCCTGTCAGCATTACTAAATTTACCTAATACCCCAAGAGTTTTTTGAATTTCATCCTCCACCTGACTGATCGGAATATTAATGTAAACCGTAGAAATTTCGACCAGCAATTGCCTGAAAAGAGCCTGGATTGTTATGTGCTCTTCAGCTTTTTTTCTTTCATTAACGTTCACAAGCATTTCAGAGTAAATAATTAACAACTGCTCTTCATTTGCTGTAAATTCGAATAATTCACCTGAGAACGTAAAAATCACGCAGCCGTTACATTGTCCGGAAGATATCATCGGCAAAATGACAACACCCTGAATTTGGGCAGTAATCATAAAATCACGAAGTTTTTCAGGAAAAACGCCCGGCTTCGACAGTATATTAATTTCGCCGTCCCTTAATCCGGCAATCACCATCGATTTGATCTGATCACATCTGATCTGCGGGGGTATAACAAATGGCGCGCCTTCCATTCCCCACTTGTATTTTAAGAAAAATTCAGAAGCGCCGGATTTTGTGCCATAGATCATTCCTGCATCAGCATGAAGGAAACCGCTGAGTCTTTCAAGAGATGATCTGATCGCCTGATCAATCTCATTAATTGGAATATTAATAAAATTCGCTGATAATTCCGTTAACAGTTGTCTTAGCTCAGACTCAGCCTGAATCCTTATCTCTGCCTTTTTTCTGTGCGTAATATTTTTTCCATACACACATACGCCCACGACTTCATTTTCCACTTCGATCGGACTCATGGCAACTTCAACATAAACAAAGTCATCATTCAGGGGAATCCTGTCCTCAAAGATAAAATGTTCGTTGGATAAAGCCTTGTCATACCTGCTTTTCCATAAATCTTTTAACTCAACGGGCAGGATTTCAATAATATTTACCCCGGGTTCGATAAGAACCCCAAAAGCTTCAAAATATGAAGCCGAGAAAACTTCATTCACATAATGAATAACGTAATTCCTGTCAACAGTCCAGATACTCTCAAGTGAATTTTGAAGAATCGCTTTCAAATTTGCATGATTCTCACTCAGAAGCCGTTCCGATTCCTTCTGAGATGTAACGTCACGCGCAGAACCGACAACCCCTATAAGTTTTCCCGAATCGTCAAAAAGCGGCGCTTTCCAGACATCGAGAAAAAGAAACTTTCCGCGCACATTGCCGAATTCTTCAAAATGCATAAGTTTCATTTCCCGGAGGGTAACCGCATCCGAGTCAATGCACATTTCACCAAATGAATACCACTGATTATCCCCGGGGTTTTCCTTACGAATCCTTTCGGCAAAAAAGAGATCATTTTTCCCGATTGGTTCATCAGTATCAACTGCATGTATGAGTTTGGAACATGCTGCCTGATTCACAAAAATAAATCTTGAATTAAGGTCTTTTGCCCATAACATATCGGGCATTGTGTCGGACATTAGCCGGAAAAGGGAAAATGTTTCCTTAAATTTCTTTTCAGCGTGTTCAACTTCTTTTTCTTTTTTAACACTCTCGGTAACTTCTCTGATAACTACAAAATAACTGCCTGCCCAACTTTTTATCTCAGTGCAGAGCACGTCGAATACTCTTGTCTCTTCATTTATAATTGATTCTAATCTTTGATAACGTTTTTTTTCAAGTATAGCTTCAACGAGCTTATTTGACTCAATCTTTGAACTGATGAGGCTCGTTCCTATTGCTTCTTTATAACCGATTTCCAAAAACTCGATAGCGGCTTTATTGATATCAATTATTACATTATTATTGTCAATAGCAAGCATGCCGTCGGGGAGCGACTCCACAAGTATTTCGCGCGTGACCGGGGCAAGATCAAGAAGCCGTGCAAAACGCATTGCAACAACGAGCAGAATACCGCTCAGCAGTATGCTGGCAGGAGTGATATTCAGACCCGGTACAGGGTTCAGCCCAAGCACATATATGAGGCTTGCAATAAAAGGGCACATACCTGCGAGCAGGATAAACCATGCCTGGTTCAGGTACTCTCCGGCTCTTCGGAAACTGAAAACAGACAGCGTATAAGATGTGAATAAAAGCAGCAGATAATTATATCCAAGGTAACCAATCCAGAACCAGGTTCCGTGATAATACTGCATCAGATTGGTTGAGGAAGAGATCTCCGAAAATCCTGTCCATATAAGATGATGATCCTGGTTTGTCCATGCAAACGCAATAGTAATAACCGGAATACTGTAAAGAAGCGCCAGCCAGGTGCGCTTTATAAGGCGTACTCTGCCGGTAAATTTAATTGCAAACTGAAGGTACATTACGGGAACAGTGGTAGCGGCTAAATATTCAAATTTGGAGAATAAAATTTTGCTTTGCTGTGAAGTTGATCCGGCTTCAAAAAAATCTATCAGTGCCCAAATTCCTGCGAGTACCATAAGATAAACTAATTCTGTGGCGCCGCGGGCAATCCTTCGCTTCCATGCTAAATAGGCTGTGAAGAATGAAAGGAGAGTTGTGGCGAGGAAAAAACCGGTATATATTGTAAAATTAAAATTCACCATTTTTACGCTCAATTTGAATTAAAAATCGGTGACAACTTTAATTGCCAGTGCCATTCACGGAGATTAAGGATCATAAACCTGAACCGGGTACCGAAATAACATTACAACTAATATTATCTATAATGAAATCTTCATCATCAATTTCAAATAATATTTGCTCTAAAATAACTTAATAATGTAAATCAAACAATAATTGTTCTAATAAATATTTAAGATATTTGAGTTCAAAATTATGATAATGCAGAGCGCCGGATTTTTAACCGGAGAACATGCTAAAAGAAAGCATATTCAGTTAATCCGATAAACAACGTTGCCGATAACCCGCCGCCCATAACAGCAATGTGGATTAAAAAGACAAAGCCAAAGATTAAGCCCGCACTGCGGGGCAACAATGTTAATTAATAGAACAACCTTGAACAACAAAGCCGAAACGGAAAGACCAAACCAAAAACTTAAAAATTGCCGAACCTGTCTGCCAGCAGGCAGATGCGAAATCGCTGTCGCCTTAAGCCACTTGTTATACCGTTTTCTCAACTTCTTCAAAATATTTATCTATTTCGTTTTGTAAATCAATTGTCTTTGAAAGAGAAGTTACAATTTTGCAATAAGTTTTAATTTCATCTAAAGTAAGCGTTCTATCTTTTCTGTCTTTTAACCATTTTTCACAGACTTGATAACCACCTATTTGATATTGCCAAACTGCTTCTTTTATTCCGTCAAAATATTGTTCTTTGTTTATCCACACTTTCCCATTGTCACGCTGAGCAGAGTCGAAGCGTGGCTTTTCTAATTTGTTAGCCCCATCAATAGGGAATTTGGAGATTGATTTATCCAAATCTTTTGATTTAAGTAAATGCAAATCTGCAAGTTGTTGACCAAGTTTGCCAAGTTGAATAAAAAGTTTGTAGTCTCTTGTGAAAGGAACACGTGGAAAATCGATTTTTAAGAATTCTGCGTATTTTATGCGGTATATGTTACTGAAAAGAACGGCATAGATGTAATAAAATATTTCTTCAGGCGTTACGTCTTTTGTAATTCTTTTTTTGTTCCTCAAATAACGCCGGATTTATATTTGGCTGTCGTGTTTGATGCTCTATTTCCGGCTCAAACATCATCATCTGAACAATTGCGCCTTTCATTTTTTCTCTTTTTCCCGGTTAAAGATATAATGGGAAAACTAATTCTCCGCCACGCCTATATAAATTAAAGGCAACTATTATTTCTGAAATAAACACAATGTCATAATTTTCAGAGCCAATTACACTGCTTTGCCTTCCTATCGAAATAGCTAAATTCGGATGTAATAGATGTTTAAGAATTTCTTTTCTCGAACGCTCAATCATTTCATCATGGTATAAAATCCATCTTTCATCAAAGGGGCGGTAAAGAATTTTAGTAATCGAATCTTTCCAATCCAAATCTTTTTTAAGTTTTTCTTTCTGTTCTTTTATTTTTCAGTTTTGGTTTTCTGTTAAGCCATAAGTTTGTTTAAGAATTTCCTCGTCTACTTTGATGTCTATGAATTGTTTTACTCTTCGTTCAAGTTCCTTCTTTTCAAAATCAATTACAAAACCGTCTCTTGCTGTTACAATGCCTACACTATTAACGGGAAAAATATCAGTTATTTTTTTATAGGTTTGATACTTTTTTAATAGAGTAACATCTTGCGGAATAAAAAGATAAAACTCACTTTGCGGTTCAAGTTTATTCCACTTAACATTTTTAATGTTGTGCTTGTTCAGCCAGTCGTATTTGGTATCTCGTAATCCATAAATTTCTGAGTGATAAACTTTAGCCATAATATTTCCTTTTCAATAAACCGTTGAAACGGTTGATCTTTTTGTTTTCCTTTTCTACACACCCACGGATAAATCCGTGGGTTAAATTCAACTTTTCTCAGGTAAATACAAAATATACCACGCTTTGACCATAAGAATGTCTATAATACTTTCCATTAACCCACGACTTCAGTCGTGGGTACAAGCCGATAATGGAACATACTGAACCGATTCATCGGTTTCCATCCCTAAAACCATACTTCTCTTCGAATCTTTTGTATTCTTCAGCAAAACTACTTTTTTTATGGTGCTCTTTCTGATTAAAGATATATCTCTTTACTTCACTAATCATCGATTCGCTAATCGAAAAAGCGCCGTACCCAGTCTGCCAGGCAAATTTACTTTTAATAAATCCACTTTGATTTATCCAGTGAGAAGAATTTCCTTTTAAATTCTTTGCAATGTCTGCTATTGAGTAATTTTGATTTTGAAGCATTAGAATATGAATATGATCGGAAGTTCCATTTATTGAAGCTGCTAAACTTTTAAAGTCATTCTCAATAATCTGCTTTAAATGCTCATATAATTTCTTTTCGAAAGATTCGTCTATCAACGGTATTCTTTCCTTTGTGCCGAAGATTAAGTGTATCCAGATTTTAGTTAGTGAATGCGGCATATTCTTTATTCCTTTAGAAAATAGAAAACGGTTGCAACCGTGGGTTAGCTCCAAATCAGATTAGAATTTTTAACAATTTGGAGTCCAAACCCACGACTTCAGTCGTGGGACAGAAAAACTAATGCTAATAGATAAAACCGGTTCATCGGTTTCCCTAATCCTTTTTATACTTTATCATAAAACAAACAGCGACACACTGCATAATATCAAAAACATTTTCGTCTTTAGTTCCATCAAGAGCTTTTTCTTTCTTTAAACTATTTCTGTGCAAATCGAGGATGTATATTTCATCAAAACTATTCATCAAAGATCGTCGCATTCCTCTGAAAGTTGGATTATCGAGATAACTGTGGTTTGTAATAAATCCCAAAACGCCTTCACCGGCTTGGTCAATTTACATTAAATGAACTGATATGCACATGTGTACAAGTACTTATTTTCTTTTGGATTATTTTTTAACTCTTCTGCCCTAAGATAATATTATAAATTAATATTTACTGAAAAGAACCATCAAATGAATACTAAATAATTGAATCTTGAAGCTAATTTTTTAACGATACCGGGATTATCAAATATTATGTTTGTTTAAACCATTTCTGAAACAGCCGTCAGATTGAACAGGCTGATGATGCTTCAATATTTCAAATTCTAATTCCCTAACCGGGCGGGGAAAATGTATCCATCAACCAGTTAAGAATCAGAGATGAAAGTTGGACGGGGGAAAGGCAGAGAAGTCAGAATTTAGAGGTAAAAAGGTGATTTCAGATTATTTTCGGGACATCCTTTTTTTTGTTTAGCTTTATATTTTTCAGAAAAAAGGAAGGGGAAACCCCTGTGTAGGCTGTAAAAACTTTTATAAAAGCAGTTCGGCTCTTAAATCCGCAGTAATTTGAAATTCCGTCAATGGTGTAATTGTCAAAAAATCCCGATTCCATTAGAACAATTATTTCCTGCATTCTGAGTTTATTAACATATCCGTTAAAATTCGTCATCAGTATATGATTTATTGCATTTGAGAGGTATGAACGGTTTGTATTCAATTGTTCGGCAACCTTCAGTATTGTAATCTCTGTCTGAAGAAATATTTTCTCATTTTGCATTAATTCTTCCATACGATTTATCAGATCTTTCAACTTTTCATCTTCAACTGTAGTCGCAGAATTTTTCTCTTTCGAGATTATATCCTTTTTCTTAATTATTCTTGATTTTTCGGCCTCTAATGTTTTATCTACTAATTTTAAATTTGCCCTTCTTAAACGAACATGTAAAATGAAGATTACTATTAAAACTAATGTGAGCGAAACTATAGAATAGATTAAAATTCTGTTAAAATTACTTTCAAAACTTAACTGCATTTTAAGCTTTTCGTAATTATTTTTTGCTAATATTTGAAGATATTCCCATTTATTCTGTGCCTTAAGGATTGAATCTTTAGTTGAAATAAGTTTCTCTTTATATGCAATTGCATTTATTGGTTTATTTAGCTTTTCATATATTTTTGATAACAGTTCATAGTACTTTGAATTTAGAGATAATGAAGAGAATCCTTTGTCTAAATAAGATTCACCTATTTTGGAATAATATAATGCAGAATCCGGTTTCCCGTTTTCATAACAGACTAAGCCTTTAGTTAGGAATAAATTTGCAGCAAATTCATTTTGTCTAAATTTTAACGCATTATTAATGCTTATGTTGAAATAAAACCCGGCTGATCTATAATCTTTTATTATTAAAGATATTTCAGCTAATTTACAATAAATATAAACCGCTGCAATTGAATCAACAATCTGCTGAGTTCCCTTATTCACTTCTTTAAGTGAAATTAAGAATTTCCTTTTTGCCGAATCATAATCCTCATTTTTCATATCAATTAAGGCAAGATTGTTTCTAATTACCCTTTTTCTCCAGTTTTCCCACTGTCCGATTTCCCCTTTAAGCACGTTAATTTCTTCAAAAACTTCTTTAGCTTCGTTATATAAACCGGCAGCAAAGTATAAATCTCCTATGGCCTGCTTTGTTGTTACAACTCCATCAACTCCCGGCATTTTCTGATAAATATTATTCGCCTCGAGAATAGCCACCATGGCGGAATCGTATTTTTCCATCTTTCTGTAATAATTACTTTTTGTAATTAAAGCTGCAGCCATAATTCCGGTCAGATCATTTTTTTTAGCCACATAATAAATAGAATCCAGGCTGACTATCAGATTATATTCATAATAATTAAGTGAAAATAATTTTGCAATAAGATGAGGTTCTAAGCCAATTTTTTTTGTTTTTGCCAGCATCAAGCCGGCATATTTTTTTGAAATTTCAGGTGGGTTAATATAGATTTCCCAGGCTATCGCTCCAACCGAATCATTTAATACTGATCGATCCAGTCTTTCCAGATTCTCAATTCTTTTTTCAATTGATTGAGCACTCAATTGATCCGGATTTTGTAAAAAAAGAATTGTACAAATACAACTGAGAAACCTTAAATGTCGGATCATTTTTTGGGAAAAATTCGTGTGCAAATAAAATTTAAACGAAAAACAACCAGTTATTTTGTTCATTTTGGTAAATATGCACATAATAATCAAAATAAAGAATAAATATCCCCCTCTAAAATATGACAACATACTATCAACTTTTGTATTTTGATAATATAAAGAGAAACATCTAAAAGAGAAACAACATGAAGAAATTAATTACACTTACCTCATTATTTATTACATTAAATCTTTTCGCTCAAAATAATTCATTACAGTTTGACGGAATCAATGATCATATTAATAGCGGTACAATAAATCTTTCCGGTTCCGCAATAACTCTGGAAACATGGGTGAAAGCAGATGCTTTTCAGTCCAATTTCCCTTATATCTCCCAAATAGCGGGTACGGAAGCATCTGGAAACTCAGCCTTTCTCAGGCTGGGTGATGGCGATATTCCCGCCGGTAATAAAGTACAATTCGTACTGCAATTTGGAGGAAGTCAAATTAAATTAACAAGTTCCTCAACACTTCAAACCGGTCAATGGTATCATATAGCCGGAACTTATGACGGTACTAATATGAAGGTTTATATTAACGGTGCCCAGGATGCAAGTAACAGCCAATCCGGAAGTTTTACATCAAATTCAACTTTTTATCTTGCTACAAATGATGGTTCCGGAAGATTTCTCGATGGTACTCTGGACGAAGTCCGTGTTTGGAATGATGCACGCACAGAAACGGAAATCCGCCAGAATATTTACAGAGAATTACCCGATCCTTCATCTGAGACAAATTTGATTGCATATTACAAGCTAAATGAATCATCCGGCACAACTGCAAGCGACAGCAAAAACAACTATGATGGAACTTTGACTAATATGGCGGGAAGTGAATGGGTAACAGAAAGCCCATTTGAAGCACCAAAATACGCCCTGGATTTTGACGGAACTAATGATTATGTACAAGCCGGAGCAATAGCTTTTACGGGCAGCACACTTACAATTGAAGCCTGGATCAGACCCCGCACATTTAATGATGGCAGTGATGCCAATATTACCGATTTAGTTAAAGATGCAAACGAGAAGTTAGTTTTAAGAATTGGTGACGGAGGAATTGAAAACAACAGGCTCCAGTTCGTTCTAAGTATTGGAAACACCCAATACAAATTGCAGGCAAATACATTATTAAGTGCTGATACCTGGTATCATGTAGCCGCTGCTTATGATGGAAGTAATATGAAATTATATATTAATGGAGTTGAGGATAATACAACAGGCAGAACCGGAAATATAGATGCCGGCGCCGGTAATTTGCTTATTGGCGGAAATTCCGGAGGGCGGCGTCTTGATGGTAAAATGGATGAAGTTCGTATCTGGTCAACTGCCAGATCGGCATCAGAAATAAGCAGTAATATGACAAGTTTGCTGAATGGGTTTGAAACCGGACTAACAGCTTATTACAGATTTGATGATGGAACGGGCACAACTCTTACCGATCAAAAATCAACTTATAATGGCACATTAACAAATATGGATAATGCCGATTGGGTAAATTCCTACGCAATGGTTTTAGCCGAAGACGCAACCGATATTTCAACTACAAGTTTTACGGCAAATTGGGATTGCCCGGGTACGGGAAGTAGCTTTGATGACGGTTATACAATTCAGTATTCAACAACTTCAGACTTTTCAAGTGGAAATAATACAACAACTGCCACAAGCTCTGAGACAAGTAAATCAATTACCGGACTTTCAGCCGGCACTACTTATTATTACCGTGTAAGCGGAAAAAGAAGCGGTGACGCTACTCTTGAATACAGCAATGTTAAAAGCGCCGCAACAACTTCGCTTATAAGTTATATTGTTAGCGGAGCCGGCAGTTCCGAAGTTAACGGCACTTACGTGGAAAGCGGAACATATAACGGTAAAACACAATATAGATTAGGAAGTACAGATTATTATCTGAGATACAATGGTTATGGTAGTAACCGGTGGGAAATTTGGAATGACAATTACTGGGAAACATTATATTATACCAATGTCGCAGGTGATACTCCTCCTTCAACAGGATGGACAACCTATTTTGGCGATGATCCTGCTCCAAGCGTTGAAATTTCCAGTCCGTCCATTGCATATTCTGCGTCGGAATTTAATGAATCTTATGATGATGACGGATCAATTAGTAATAATATAACGATCACATGCAATAATGTTGACGGGGTTGAATTTACCGGAACTAACGGAGATAATTTTGTTACCGGCGGTAAAGTAGTTGTTACAAATCTCCCTCCCGGGCTTACTGCTGTAATAACCAGAACAGATAATTTGACCTTAAGTGTTAGCCTTACGGGTAACGCGACTTCTCATGATTACCCGAATTCTGTTCCAGACTTAACATTTACTTTTCAGAACAGCGCATTCAGCAATAATGATGCTTCAGGTGTAAGAAATTCGACAAAAGCCGATTTGATCGTGAACTTTTATGATACCTGGGGGCCTGATGCTGTTCAACCCCCGCTTCAGGATCCCGGTTCGCCTTACGATGCAAATACAAACCCTTATGTAGTATCCTCTTTAGCTCATCTAAGCTGGCTTAGTCAAAACACAAGCGGATGGGATAAAGCCTACATTCAAAGCGGCACTATAGACGCTTCTCAGACTCAGTATTGGGATGATAGTGACGATGATAGTGACGGAGATAAATTTAATGATGCGAACGATGCGATTTCGGCAGGAAATAACGAAGGTTTTCAGAGAATAGGTATTTATTCAAATAATTTTACAGGTAACTATAACGGGCAATATTATGTAATAAAAGGATTGTACATATTTAGTAGTTCAGAGCGTGTCGGATTCTTTGGTTATTTTAATGGAACAGTGACAAATCTCGGACTTATTGATGCGGATATAACAATGGGTTCTTTCAATAATGGAATCTTAACCGGACAAATGATGGGTGGTGTAATTGAAAATTGTCTGGTCACCGGAAGTATTGTTTCTAATTCCCAAAACATGGGTTCAATAACTGGCTATATGGCATCTGGAACTATTAGAAATTGTTATTCAACCGCTTCGGTATCCTCTTCAAGTATTAGAATTGGAGGATTCCTACAAACAATTAATTCTGGCACTATTTCAAATTGTTATTCAACTGGGAGAGTAAGTGGAGGACCTCCTACAGGTGGATTTGTGGCAACATATAATTCCGGAACAGTAACAAGTTGCTATTGGGATACTGAAACATCCGGGCAAACTTCAAGCGCCGCCGGAACCGGTTACACAACTGCACAAATGAAAGTCCAGGGTAATTACTCCGGATGGGATTTTACAAATACCTGGGGAATTGACGCAAATATAAACGATGGTTATCCATATCTGAAAGGTTTTCTTGATAATATCAGTGAACCAATCACACAAGCCACAGATCCGGCTTGCACAGAAATCGGAAATATTTACGCAAATTTAAGCTGGACAAATGGGAATGGTGAGATGAGATTCGTTTTCGCTAAAGAAGGGAATAGCGGAACCGCTTCGCCTGTTGATTTTAATAATTACGAGGCTTCAATCGGTTTTGGACAAGGAACACAAATTGGGAGTACAGGCTGGTATTGTGTTTATAAAGGGACCGGGAATTCAGTTTCAATAAAAAATCTATCTCCTAACACTGCATATATATTCCAGGTTTTTGAAGGCAATGGTTATTCAACATTTTATAATTTTAATACTTCTTTAACTTCAAATAGTATAAGTACAACAACTGAAAATTCCGTTCGTTCAAACTTAGCGCTTACATTTGACGGTACGGATGATTATGTGTCCTTGCCTAATGAACTTTATAATACTAATTTCTCCGGTGGTTCAGCTATAACAATTGAATATTGGTTTAAAGGAACACAATTACAATCCCCGCTAAGGTTTCAAGATGGAAATGGTTATCTCGTTGCCGGGTGGAACAGCCCGCCGCAGTTCATAATCTCTTCTGATGGCGGTACAAACGGGGTACAAATTGCCACAGATGCCGCGGTTGAAGATAACCAATGGCATCATGTAGCTTGTGTTTGGCAAAAAAATACTGCAGGAGGGTTTAAAACATATCTGGATGGTTCCCTTTCAAATTCCAAAGATGCTGGCAATGTAGATCTTCCAACAATAACATCTGGGGGCTATATTGGTTGTTATAATGCCTCAGGCGAATTTATAAATGGACAGATGGATGAGATTAGAATATGGAATGTGGCAAGAACAGCAGAACAGATTTCGGGAAACATGAAAACTGAACTGACTGGAGGTGAAGCCGGATTGGTTGCTTATTATAATATGAATTCAATAAATAAAAATATCCTGGAAGATAATACTACTGCCAAAGGAGCAAACCAAGGGACATTGTTTAATGGTGTTTATTACTCCGAAGCTGACGATATTTCGACCCTTCCTGTAGAACTCACTTCATTCACTGCCAAAATATACGAGAACAAAGTAACACTTAACTGGCAGACCGCAACAGAAGTGGATAATTACGGCTTTGAAATACAAAGGCAGTATTCCGGGAAGAGAATTCCAAACCCGGAATGGGAAAAAGTTGGTTTTGTGGCAGGTCACGGCAGCAGTAATTCACCTAAAGAATATTCTTTTGCTGATGAATCTATACAAAACGGGATTTATTCATACAGGCTAAAACAGATAGACATCGATGGTGAGTTTGAATACTCCGGTGTGCTGGAGGTTGAGGTAAATTTTCTGCCTAAAGAGTTTTCTCTTTCACAGAATTATCCTAATCCGTTTAATCCAAGCACGACAATAAAATATTCAATCCCTGCAGGCGTAGAGCCGTCATATATGACGGCTCTAATAGTGTACGACATTCTCGGAAACGAAGTAGCTACTTTGGTAAACGAAAGACAAAAATCTGGCAATTACGAAGTAAAATTTAATGCTTCCAACTTGGCAAGTGGAATTTATCTATATAGATTGCAAAGTGGCAGTTTTGTACAAACAAGGAAACTAATTCTGTTAAAATAATTTTCAACATAGGGACGTTTTGCATTTATCCGCTTTTGGCTGAAAACGTTCCTACATATTTTCAGTAACCGATTTATAGTTATTTATATAAAATGAAGGTGTTACGCCAACTTGTTTTTTAAAGGCTGTACGAAAAACTGTTCTACTCATAAAACCACAAGTCGATGCAATACCTTCAATAGTCATGCTATCGGCTTTTCCTTCATGAATCAAATCGATTGCTTCTTTTACTCTATATTTATTTATGTATGAATTAAAATTGTCGTTTTTCTTTTGGTTAATTGCTTTTGAAAGATACGTTCTATTAGTATTTAATAATTTGGATACTTTTTCTATTGTTAAATCCTTTTCAAGGAATAATTTTTCATTAACTATCAAGTATTCTAATTCTCCATATAATTCATCCAATTTAAGAGAATCTAATTGATTTTTTTGAGAATTTTCATTGTTAGTGTCCACTTCTTTGGCAATATTTGAGGCTTCATATTTTCTATTATCTATATAATGTTTAACATGATTTAAGTATGATTTTCTTAGTTTTAAGTAAAATAATAAAATAAACGAAGTGAAAATAATGCCGACAATTGATATGATTACAAGAAACTTAAGACTTATTTGGCTTAATTCGTAATTATGTTTTATTGCATCATATTCTTTTTCAGCTTTTATTACCAAAGCGCGTGATTTTGCCGTTTGATCGGCAAAGATATCCTTCTGTTCTTTTGCTTTCTTTAGATAAAAAAGAGATTTATTAGCCAAATAAATTTTTTCATAAATTTGAGAGAATAAATAATATATATCGTAATAAAAAACTGCATCGTAATTATATTTTTTCTCTAAATCTAAAATAATTTCAAGTTGTTTTAATGCTTCTTCAAACTTTCCTTGCATGTAATTAGTTTTACTTTTTTCATAATAAAAATTGGGCTTGAAGCTATTAAAATCAAATAAAATAATAATTTCGTTCCCTTTTTCAACATATTTAACGGCGTTTGTCAGATCGCCTAAACTAATATAAAGTTCTATAATCTGGACATATATGTAAAGTAAAGTTTCAGCGTTTGTTGAACAATTAGGCTGCAAATCATTTAGTTCTATGGATTTAAAAAACCATTGGAGAGCTTTTGGATAATTTCCTTTCCCTTTTTCAATTAAGCCAAAATTAAAAAGCAATGTTCTATGAATCCAATTCTCCCATAATCCCCTATCGACATCACTATTATATATTTCCAAATAATATTTATTTGCTTCATCGTATAGAGCTGTTCTGTATAGAATATCCCCGATTTTAAGAGCTGAAACAATATAATTTGTTTTAAACCCACCACGTTTATAATTATCTCTTGCCCATAAAATTGCTGTCATTGCCTTATCATACTGAAAAGCTTCCATGTATATTTCGCACTGGTTTTCCAGCGCCATACCCATAAGGTAAGGTTCATCAATTTTGCTTGCTAATTTATATGCCTCTTCCAAATATTGAATTTTATTATCAGGAGCGTACTTACCTAAATTAATTAATACTCCAGCTTCAAAGTGTTCTCCCTTTTGTTTTACTCTTTCATATATAACTTTGCTTTTTTCAAACTTTATTGAAATATCGCTAATATCATATAGCATGCCGAAAAGAGTTCCCAGTTGTTTATCAAGTTCAGACCCATTGTAATACTTAAGAGAATCAATTTTTCTATTAATTTCATCAAAAGCATAATTCTGATAACCGGTGATGTAAAAAGAAAGGAATAAGAGAACAATATACTTCATTTAGTAAATTTCCATAAAAAGACTAATTCATGACATCCCCAAAATAAAAATTTAAGTCGTGCTTGGCAATATTTACCAATCTTGCCACCTTTAAATATGCTGGTATCTTGAATTTATCTTATACTTACCGATTATTTTGGCAAATAAATTACAAATCAAAAGATAAAGCAAATTTAATAAAAATAATTTCACAAAAATATAAAGGTGTATAAATGAAAAAATTATTACTTACCCTAATCTTAGTTCTTTTTGCATTGCAAATATTTGCACAAAATATTACAAATACTTTGGGCGATAACGGCTTTTTTTATATTAAAGACGCAACTGCAACACCAAATACTTGGTTTACTTTGCAAGAATCTAACGGCTACGTCGGTATCGGAACAACAAATCCAACTTACAAATTAGAAGTAAATGGTAATATCAAAGCAAGTCACTTTGGGCTTGATGCTACAGGTTATTTTCAGACCCAAACCATTGATGGAAGCACTGAAGATATTGTTATTGCTTGTGATAATAATGATTTTTTCTTTTATGAACGCGAAAGTGATTTTTACCAGTTTAATATAGGTGGAGCAGCAAAACTGCGTATTCAGGCAAATGGCAGGGTCGGCATCGGAACAGAATCACCAGACGCTCCGTTGCATGTTTCTGGGTCTGTTGGAATTAGTTCAGCAGCAAGCTACTTTAATTCTGGTACAAATAGTCAACTTTACTGGAGTAACCCCGGCACTTTTAATGTAACCATACGTGCCAGTAATGATATTATGGCAGGTGGTTCTATTGTGGCAACATCCGACAAAAGGGTAAAAGAAAATATTACAGAATTGCATCATTCTTTAGATTTGATAGGCAAGCTGAGACCCGTTTCCTATAACAAGATAGATAAAGTGGAACAAGGCAACAGGATTAAATACGGATTTATAGCTCAGGAAGTGGAAGAAGTTATTCCTAATGCAGTAAATACCGGCAAAGGCGAAATCCCCGTATTAAAACCATTTGAATCGGTTGATTTTGAAGCGGGTGTAAGCTATACTCTGTTGGTTAAAAACGGCGATGATATTGTAGAGCAAAAATACACTACAAAAGATCCGAGACCCGAAGGCGAGATCATCGTAAAATCGAAGACCGTGGATGACTTTAAGTCTTTAACCTACGATATGATTTTCACCGTGGCAGTGGATGCAATCCAGGAACAGCAAAAACAAATTGAAGAACTTAAAGCCGCTAATTTGTTATTAGCACAAAAATTACAAGTAATTGACGAACTTAAAGTGGAGCTTGTTAAGCTTCAGAAAGCTTTTGAAAATAAAGATTTACAAGCACCAAATAATCAAATAAGACTTACAACTCTTGAGAACAAGTAAATTTGATAAGGTGACAAAATGAAAATAAAATTAATAATAGCAATATTTATTCTGCTTATTACGCATGTTATGGCGCAATCAATAGAAATTGGAAGTGCGGCAGAAATAAATGTCA
This sequence comes from Ignavibacteriales bacterium, assembly GCA_021740915.1. GTDB lineage: Bacteria > Bacteroidota > Ignavibacteria > Ignavibacteriales > Melioribacteraceae > JAIOYW01. Next base: position 45,323 of record JAIOYW010000023.1, read on the forward strand.
GTGCGGGAGCAGATATTTGTGCCGGTTCTCATGGAAACATAACAGGAAATCTTACCGGTTCGGGGACACAATGCGACGGGACACTGCCAGTGGAATTAACATCATTTTGGGCAGAAATAAGTGAAAAAGATGTAGTTCTAAACTGGCAGACTGCTACTGAAGTAAATAATTACGGCTTTGAAATCGAGAGGATCTCACCCCAACCCCTCTCCTGGCAAGGAGAGGGGCAGGGGAGAAGTTGGGTGAAGATCGGCTTTGTAGAAGGACACGGAAATTCAAACTCGCCGAAAAATTATTTTTTTATTGATAATTCAATTACTGAAGGGAACTATTCTTATCGCCTAAAACAAATAGACACAGACGGAAAATTTGAATATTCCGAAATAGTAGCAGTTGAAATAGGGAATCCGTCAACTGACGGACCTACGGATTTTGAACTATTCCAAAACTATCCTAATCCGTTTAATCCAAACACAAGTATCGATTACTCACTACCGGTTGATGAATATGTAAGTTTAAAAGTTTATGATATACTTGGAAATCAGGTTGCTGAATTGGTAAATGAAAAGAAAGCTGCCGGAAAATATAAAATTAATTTTAATGCATCGTATTTATCGAGCGGATTATGTATCTACAAAATACAGGCAGGAAGTTTTTCTAAGGTACGTAAGATGATGCTTTTAAAATAGGTAACAAGGGGCTGTCTCAAAATAACGTTACAGCCCCTAAAATCCAGACGAAATACAAGCAAAATAAATAAAAATAATATAGAAGAAAGGCTGCAAATTGAAGCGACGATAGGTCACTTGGAAAAAGACCACAGACTGAACCGAAATTTTACAAGGGGATTATTGGTGATTCGATCAACGTATTGCTATCGGCAGCAGCATATAACTTCAGGAGGGTGATGAGAAAATGGTCATCATCTTTTTGGCTCCTCATTGATCGCAAAATTTGTTCGTCGTTTATTTCGGCTTGTGACTTTAGAACGGTGACTTTTTTACTGAAATTGACTTTTTAGGGGTCAACTAATTAGATTTCAGTCTTTTCGCATTTTCCGGTCTTTAAATATATATTTTTATATGGGAAATAATTGTCTGTTTATTTCAGTAACGTGATTATACGAACTTATTTTAGTTTTTGTCTGAATTATTGGCTTTTAATATTTGCCGGAGAACTTTATTGACCCGGCTATTTAAGAAATTTTATGATCACTGAAAACAGCGAAATATTTTTCAAAAATCTGGTTCTTGAAAATCAGGAGCGTGTAAGAAATATCTGCTTCCGTTTCCTGAATGACCGGGATGACGCCGAGGATGCCGCACAGGAGGTATTCATTAAAGTTTTTGATTCTCTTGGCAGTTTCCGCAGCGAATCGGAAGTGACCACATGGATTTATCGTATTGCGGTAAACAAATCCTTAGATATGATCCGCAGAAAAAAAAGGAAAAAACGATTTGCTCTGCTCACTTCAGTTTTCGTTGATTCCGAAGAAGAGATTGAGATCAGCATCCCGGCTGAGGGTGATCCCGGAAAGGAATTGGAAGATGCAGAACGAAAACGAATACTGGACGAAGCATTGGGGAAAATTCCGGTATCCCAGAGAACGGCTCTTATTCTCAGCAAAACACAGGGATTCAGCAATAACGAAATAGCAGAAATAATGAATATTACAGTCTCAGCGGTGGAATCATTGATCCACCGGTCAAAAAAAAATTTAAGGAAATTGCTGTACAAATATTTTTCTTATTAAAAATAATTAAAGGCGCAGGTTTTTTTGAAATTCAGCGTCAAAGAATCAGGTGGAAGAATGGATAACAGATCACAAATAAAAAATAAGGTTGACCATGCAATGAAATTGCTTGATGAATTGGATGAGATGAAGCCCGATCCATACTTTTTATCAAAACTCGAAACCAGAATTAAATCAGCAGAAAAAGCAAAATTTTCTGTTTCCGGCTGGGTAAAACCTGCGCTGGCAGGAGTTCTGCTTATGGTTAATATCGGAACTGCTCTATGGTACGTTTCCGGTTCCGGGAATACTGCCCAGACTAATACCGAAACTCAGTTGATCAGATATTTGGCGGGTGATCTTATCAGCACTGAAAATGAATATCCTTTCCTGAAAAAGGAGAACAGCAGATGAACATATTTACAGAGAAAAAGTTTACGTCAATTCTGATAATTCTCCTCGTAATATTGAACATTGGAACAATTACATTACTGCTTCTGGGAAGACCGGAATTTCCGCCAGCCCATCCCGGAGATGAAAGACCCCGCGATGAAAATCGAATGATTGCCGGTTTGCTTAAAATGGAGCTTGATTTCAGCGAAGAACAAATCCGGGACTATTTTGAATTACGCTCAACCCATTCGGAACAAGTATCACAACTGAACAGGGAGATCAGAAGGCTTAAAAAAGAGATGTTTGATGAAGTGCTGGCTGATGTATCGGAGCCGGAAATTTCCGACTCGCTTCTTACTTTATCCCAGAGTAAACAGAATCAGGTTGAACGACTCACTTTCAAACACTTCCTCGAACTGAAAAAAATATGCAGCCCTGAGCAGCAGACCAAATTACGGCGAATATTCCACAGACTTTTTATCCCAAAACCGGGCAGCCCAGGGTAAAATGTATCCCCCGGGGGATGATGCACCGATTTTCCAATAATGAAAAATCTGCGCCCGGCTCAGAAATTCCGTGACAATGGCATGGAAATTAAAGCGATTATTTTGGACACCAAAGCCAAAGATAATAGCTTCTGTACAATACCAGTCCGACTCGGGAAGTGATATGCGAGGGTAGCTTCCGATTAAACTCCGGTTTTATTTTTAGTTAATGTTGTGCAGCAGTAAAAGAACCTGAAGAATTTCAATGCGCAATGTTTGTCATAAGTTAATAAGGTTTTTACCCGAACTTTAATTATCTTGCAAATTAAGGGATACACTTTTCTAATTTAAATAAGAAATTAAATCACTTATAATCTGAATAACTGCGAAATTCGAAACGCGGGTTTCGGTTTATTTGGCTTATTTATCTCTTGAGAGAAAACGTAATATGTACAAATTATTCTTACTCGCACTTGTGTTTTTCCACGCAAATTTCTATTCCCAGAACAAAATCGTTGACGCTAATATTGGGATTATTGTCGAATCAGATGATAATCAAAGGATACTTAAAAAGAATGATTTTATTACAGGCTCCGAAAAATTCAGAGTGAAAATTGATGCTAACAGTGAAATGCTGACTTATGTAATTTATTCAGATGCACAGGAAACAATAATACTTAACACTGAAGGAAAAGGCGCTATCTTAAAAAAGGACAGTTCAATTACACTTCCGGCGCCGAATGAATTGTACACCATAACAGGTACTGAGAAAGCCACTATCACAATAATCTGCAGCGCTGAGTCCATCCCTGAAATTGAAAAAATCACCAGAGACGGTAAACTACCCCCGGAAAGCTGGAGTAAATTTATAAACAGTTTTTATAGTAAAAATATTAGTATTATCAATAACACAGCAGAAAAAAGCATACCTCTGGCAGGAAACCGACGAGGCGAGACCCTAACGATTCGGAATTTTCGAGGCGCTTCAATAATTCTCAGGAAATATGAAATTACATTTAAAAAGTAGTAAACAGCTTAACATTTATCTTCCGCTGATCACTTCTTTTATTCTATTATTTGCTGCAGGTCTGTGGTTGACAGATGTCATCTACAACTCCATTGACTACAAAATTATTGATTTAGCATATTCCCAGGCTTATGCGGATAATCGTTCTGTGAAAGCAAAAAATCAGGTGGTTCACCTGAATATCACTGACAGTACCTACGATTATCTTCATTCAAATTACTTGAGCCGATCTTTTTTAGCTGAGATTAACCGCAGCCTGGGCAAACTTGAGCCTGCAGCCGTGATGTACGATCTGATTTTTGCTTTCCCCGGAAATCCTTCTGATGATTCCTTATTTGCGTCTTCTCTCTCGGAGGCAAAATTTTATCTTCCGGTCGGGCCTAAACTTGAGAATACACTTGCAAAAGCGCAGTCCAAAAATGCGGAGATCCTTCCCGCTGAACTCGCCTCCCGTTACCTTTTACCGCTTAAAACTATAAACGAAGGTTCTCCCTATTTCGTCAGTAATTTTAGTGTTCAATATTCGCCTTTTTGGCAAAATTGTTACGGAAGCGGACATATAGGAATAAAAAGTGATCCTGATGGTATTTTCAGACATATACCTCTTATTGTACGTTATGACTCTCTCTATTTGCCATCCATATCTTTAGCTATGATTCTTGATTATTACAATATTCCATTCGATAGTGTCAGGATTAATTTCGGTAATGAAATCGTCATCCCCTATCGAAGGGAGAGTTTACTTACAGAACCTTTAAGAATACCCATTGATGAAACGGGATCATGTTTTATTCCATTCCGGAATCGATGGGAAAATATGGGAGAAATGATAGATATTCAAAATTTTCACGAATACTCCCGCAATATTGAGCACTTCAATTCACTTTCAGAAATTATCGAAGGAAATTTTGTTATGATTGCCGATGTTTCAACGGGTATATCCGATCTTGGGAGCACTCCGCTGGAAGACGATGTACCGCTTATAGTTGTTCATTCGGCGATGACTGATGCTATGCTGAATAATTCTTTTTTTTATAAATGGAGTAAAGAAAAAGTCATCCTAATCTTTCTCGCCGGCTGCTTCTTTATTGTTTTCGGAAGTCTTTTCAAGCGGAACTACCCGATCTATATTTCCTCAGTCGCAGGTTTTTGTTTATTTCAGATATATCTGTTTTCCCAATTTAATAATGCGATACTTCTTCCAGCAGCTACATTGAATATTTCGTTAGCTCTGGTTTTTATTCTTTCAATTGTCTCACTCCAGGTTATTGGTAAAAAACAGGAAGTATTTATTAAGAATGCATTTGCCATGTATGTGCCCGATAAGATTGTTGAAATACTTGTGGAGAACCCGGGAATGTTGAAGCTGGGAGGAGAAGAAAGAATTGTTACGATGCTGTTTTCTGATCTGACGAATTTTACCGGATCATCTGAAAAAGTATCTCCAAAATCGGTAGTAGGGCTGCTAAATAGTTACTTTACTGAAATGACTGAAATAATAATGAATGAGAACGGAATCGTTGATAAATTTCTCGGCGACGGTATTCTTGCAGAGTTCGGTGCGCCGGTTTATTGCGAAGATCATGCAGATAGAGCGGTTTCCGCAGCAATTAACATGAAAAAACGTCTTCAAAGTTTTAATGCTAACGGTGAAAAAGCCGGGTTTTCAGATATTGGGATGAGAATTGGAATAAATTCAGGCAATGTGATACTTGGGAACATAGGCTCAAAAAAAGTCTTCGACTATACTGTCATCGGTGATAACGTAAATCTTGCAGCCCGTTTGGAAAGTGTTAATAAAGTTTATGCGACAGAAATTTTAATCTCCGAATCTACGTTCAGCCTCATTAATAAATCCAAATATTTCTATAGACCGATCGATATTATACAGGTCAAAGGCAAAACAGAGCCTATTGAGATTTATGAGATTTTCTCATTCAGCAATGATCTAATTGAAGAAAAATTAAAAGATTTATTCAAAAAGTATTCTGAAGCAATTCAGCAGTTGAAAAGAATTGATCTGGAGCAGGCAAAACATTCTTTTGAGCTTTGTCTTGAGATTAAACCGGATGATGTGCCTTCTGCCCTTCTGCTTGAAAGAGTTAACGGATATATTAATTCCGGTGAAATTATTAACAATATTCAACATGTACTAAGAAATAAGTAGTTTAAAATAATTATAGGTGAGTCTTTGAAAGGGATTAAATTTTTAATTATAACAATTATTTTTATTAACATTTTTACACAGGCGCAAAGCCTCGACAGTCTTAATACTCTTATCTTTGAAAACTATAGCAAAGGTGATTACCAAACGGCTTCTGTTTATGCAGAAAAAGCTGTTGAAAAATGCAAGCAGGATTCGGGGAAATTGTCTGATTGTTATGTTGAATCACTCAATAATCTTGGAGTATTGTATGAAGCATTGGGCAGGTTCAACGATATTTTTCCTCTGTATCTTGAGGCTCTGGAAGTCATAAAACAGACCGGGGGAAATGAGAACCAGCATTACGTTATTACTCTTAATAATCTGGCCGGTTTATACCAATCGGTGGGCAAATACGATGATGCTCTGCCAATTTATCTAGAAGCATTGAATTCCTCAGAAAAAAAATCCGGAAAAAAGCATCCTGAGTACAGTAAGTGCCTTAATAATCTGGCTGTATTATACAAAGAAATGGGAAGAAACGAAGATGCCCTGCCATTATTTTTAGAAGCAATGGAAATTAACGGAAAAACTCTTGGGAAAGAACATTGGGAGTATGGAGTTAACCTGAACAATCTGGCTCACCTTAATCAGTTAATGGGAAGATATAAAGAAGCATTGCAGTTTTCCAACGAATCGCTCTCTGTAACTGAAAAGACTTTGGGGAAATCCCACATAACTTACAGTATTCGGCTGAATAATCTTGCGGTTCTGTATCGGGAACTGGGAAGAAATGAAGAAGCATTACCTTTAATTCTTGAGGCATTGAATATAACAGAAAATACTTTAGGGAAAGAACATGCCAATTACGGATTCCTCTTAAATAATCTGGCATTTATTTATCAGGCAATGGGGCTATATGATGAAGCGCTTGAAACCTTTCTCACAGCTTTAGAAAATACCGAAAAGACGCTTGGCAAAGATCATTACGAATATGGCAATCGTTTGAATAACCTCGCAATGTTATACAGGGAAATGGGAAGGGATGAAGAAGCCCTGTCCTTATCGCTTGATGCATTTGGGAACACAGAACGGGCACTTGGTAAGGATCATGCTGATTATGGTGTGCGACTTCACAATCTGGCTTTAATATATATGGATTTAGACAGGTATGATGAATCACAAAAATTGTTTCTTGAGGCATTACCAATATTAACTGCTGCGTTAGGCAAGGATCATTCCAAATACGGAAATATATTGGTTAGCCTGAAAGAATTATATATTGCTATGAATCAGGATTCTCTTGCTGCCCCTTTGATCATCGAAGCCAACCAAAATCTCATAAAACAGATTAAATCAGTCTTTTCATTTTCTTCCGAAAAAAATAAACGGGAATTTTTCGCTTCACTCTGTAAGAACTTCGATCAGTTCCAATCATTTATGCTTAAAACCGGCGGTAAATATGAGGATCTGTCCGGAATGATGTATGACGATCTATTAATTCTCAAAGGACAGATTCTCAATGAGTCAAAAGCAATGCTTCAAAGCGTCTTTAATAACCCGGACAGTTTAGTTTCCGAAAAATACAGCCAATGGATCGGATTAAAACGCCGGCTTGCAACTCAATTCGGAAAGCCTATAAGCAGCAGGAAATTTAATATTGACAGTCTGCAAAATATTGCCAACAAACTTGAAAGTGAACTTGTCATGCTTTCCAAAGATTTTCAGATCGTAAGAGAGAAAGAGGCCGTCACCTGGAAAGATATCAGGGGAACTCTAAAAGATGACGAAATCGCCATCGAATTTTCCAGGTTCAGATATTATGATAGAAAATGGACTGATTCGGTATATTATGTGGCATATGTCGTTACTCCGGGATGTGAAAACCCGGAGATGATAGTTTTGTTTGAAGAAAATGAACTCTTAAAATTTCTGAGAGGGAATAGCCCCGAAAGCCTATACAACACAAGATCACTTTCGACAGTCGCGGCTAAAAGTTCAAGCGGGTTAAATGACAGCCTTTACAATCTTATCTTAAAACCACTTGAATCCGTAATAACGGGAAAGAAAAACATATATTTTTCAACGGACGGAAATTTACACCAGATTGCATTCGCTGCTTTGCAGAACACTGCGGGCATACTTATGTGCGAAAAACATAATCTTGTTCAGTTGAACAGCACAAACCAGATTATTGTTAAAAGGGAACAACCTTCCAAAGAGCCCGCTCTTCTTGCCGGCGGAATAAATTTCAATTACGACAAAGGACTAAACACAGATACTTCGGGTACATTCAATTTCAATCCTTTAAGCAATAAGGATAAGAAATTAAGATCAGCGGGCCGCAGGATATCTGACGAATGGCAATACCTCGAAGGCAGTAAAAATGAAATAGAGCTTATCAATAAAATATACCGCGAAAAAAATTTGAGTGCAACCGTGCTGAGCGGAGAAGCTGCAACTGAAGAAGAGATCAAAAAACTCGACGGAAACAGCCCGAAAATACTTCATCTTGCAACTCATGGTTTTTTCTTTGAAGACCCGGAAGATAAAAGAAAAGACGGCTATTCTGATAATAACACCTACGCTTTTTCAGATGATCCATTGCTGAGGTCAGGCTTGGTTTTAGCCGGAGCGAATTATGCCTGGAAAAATGGTGTCAACCCTTATAAAAAGGAAGATGGTATTTTAAGTTCTTATGAAATATCGAACCTGAACCTGAGCAATACTGATCTGGTTGTTTTAAGCGCCTGTGAAACCGGCTTGGGCGATATTGAAGGGAGTGAAGGAGTTTACGGCCTTCAGAGAGCGTTCAGGATGGCAGGGGCAGACTATCTGATAATGAGCCTTTGGAGTGTGCCGGATGAAGAAACTGTTGAATTTATGGAAATATTTTACAAATCATGGCTTTCAGATAAGACTATTCGCGAAGCCTTCACTTCAGCGCAGGTTGCAATGAGTAATAAGTATAGAACCGATCCTGATAAATGGGCTGCTTTTGTTCTGGTTGAATAATATTTAATATATGTCGTAATATTTGATGTAACGATACCGGTTTGCTAAAATATTTAGGAAACCGGTATTACTTCTGTGTCATTCGAAGTTGGATCAATGGTGCCCTAATATTCTGGATATCTGAATTGTCTTTAGAAGCAAAACCTGCCTGTCTGATCAATCCCTGATTGTTGATGTCACGACCAGCCCCACCCCTGATTTACTGTAATGTGAATATCCCTTAAAAAAATATCGATTTGCCGCACAAGTTTTTTTCTGAGTTGTCGTCTTAATAACTGAGAGGTGAAATTACTGTTCCTTCATGATGGAACTAATAATTTTTCCTTGTTCGGAATTGATGTAAAATTTTAACAATTTGAGGTGATAAATGAATATAAACAAAATTTTTCCCCGGACATTTAAGATGCCTGTTTTATTTTTTCTTTTAAATACGCTGATGTTCGCACAATCCTACCCGATTGTTGATACAGGGCAGGAGAAATTCTTCGGGGATAGTCTTGTTATTGCCGCTCCTTCCATAAATGATAATTACTATGGACAGGATGCCCAGTTCAATGGTTTTCAGCCGTCATATACTGATAATGGCGATGGTACCATCACAGATAATGTAACCGGATTAATGTGGCAGAAATCAGGCGATTTTAACGGAGACGGGCTGATAAACTACTCTGATAAAATGTCATATTCCGAAGCAATGGCGGCAGCAGACACTTTTTCACTCGCCGGATATAACGACTGGCGGATGCCGACAATAAAGGAACTCTATTCACTCATACTATTTACCGGAATTGATCCAAGCGGCTGGAACGGGACAAACACCGATCTTCTCACAGCTTTTATTGACGACAATTATTTTGAATTCGGCTTCGGCGATGTTTCATCCGGTGAAAGAATAATTGATGCACAGTATGCTTCATCAACAATGTACGTAAGCACAACGATGAATAATGAAGAAACTATTTTCGGGGTTAACTTTGCTGACGGAAGGATCAAGGGATATCCGACAGGACCGATGCCGGGAAGTTCTTTGGATAAACAATATTACATAAAATATGTCCGCGGAAATCCGGCTTACGGGGTCAACGATTTTTCAGATAACGGTGATGGCACTATCAGCGATTATGCGACAGGACTGATGTGGCAGAAAGACGATAACGGAGCGGCTCTTAACTGGAAAGCAGCGCTCGAATGGGTCAGTCAGAAAAATACCGAAAATTACCTTGGCTACAGCGACTGGAGACTTCCGAACGTTAAGGAATTACAAAGCATAGTTGAATACACAAGATCACCGGCAACAACAGGCAGCGCTGCAATCGATCCTGTTTTTGAATGCACAGAAATTACCGATGAAGGCGGAGTAAACAATTTCCCCATGTACTGGAGCGGAACCACCCATGAGAATATGGTGAACGGACTGAATGCAAGTTATGTTGCATTCGGTGAGGCTCTGGGCTGGATGGAAATGCCGCCGTTCTCAGGCAATTATGTCCTCATGGACGTGCATGGAGCCGGGGCACAGAGGAGCGATCCGAAAGCCGGCGATCCTGCCAATTTCCCCTACGGTCATGGTCCGCAGGGAGATGTTATAAGAATATATAATTATGTCAGGATGGTTAGGGATAACGACACAACAACTTCCGTCGGGGAAAATGGGGAGAACAGTTCTCCTTCAGGGTTTTCTCTGGAGCAGAATTACCCCAATCCCTTTAATCCTGTAACAACAATTAAATATTCAGTTCCGAATGTAATGACAGGGAACGCCCTGTCATTACAACAGAATGTCACATTAAAGGTTTATGATATTCTCGGGAACGAAACTGCAACTTTGGTAAATTCGCAGCATTCCGCAGGAGATTATGAAGTGCTGTTTGATGCAGGTAACCTTTCGAGCGGAGTTTACTACTACAGATTAACAGCCGGTAAATTTGCCGAAACAAAAAAGTTTGTTTTACTGAAATAAAAGCAGACTTCAAGAAAAGCAATAATTTGTAAAAAGGTATAAT
>JAIOYW010000024.1 GCA_021740915.1 Ignavibacteriales bacterium
GGTGCGGGAGCAATAGCCTTGGGCGAAGTCCAAGGCATAAAAGTCACGGATCATTAATAAGCACCGAAGGTGCGGAATATCCGGCAGAAGTTAGAAAGTTGAAAGTGAAAAGTTGAAAGTAGATGGTAAGGGGTTACAGACGTGTTTTTTTTACCTCTGCGTCCATGCCTGCAGCAGGCAGGTTGGCGGTGAAATCTTATATGGAATTAAGCCACAAATGGAGGATGATATTTTCTTATTTTTTTATGCAATGATTTTCTCAGACCGTTGGCAGAAGCCACCGGCAGTGGGGCATCTCGCTTCAGGGTCTGGTTGATTTGCTCATAAGCGCCGAAGGTGCGGGAGCAATAGCCTTGGGCGAAGTCCAAGGCATAAAAGTCACGGATCATTAATAAGCACCGAAGGTGCGGAATATCCGGCAGAAGTTAGAAAGTTGAAAGTGAAAAGTTGAAAGTAGATGGTAAGGGTTTACAGACGTGTTTTTTTTACCTCTGCGTCCATGCCTGCTGCAGGCAGGTTGGCGTCTTTGCGAGAATATATTTATTCCATTGCACCTTTTTGGCTTAGCGGTGAAATCTTTAGGGGGGGTAATTGAACAATCTGAATATATAAATTGACTAAATAAGAAGTAATTCATATATTTGTAGTCTGTTTTTTATTTTGGGAATAATAGAGACAGTATATTGGAACCGAGAATATTTTCGGGCAGATCAAATCCGGAATTTGCCGCTAAAATTAATAAATACCTTGACTTACAGCCGGGTGAAGTAACTATAAAGACGTTCAAGGACGGCGAAATATGGGTCAAGTATAAAGAGAATATTCGCGGAAGGGACATATACATTGTTCAGTCAACGATGCCGCCGGCGGATAATCTTATCGAATTGCTGATAATGATCGATGCTGCAAAAAGATCATCAGCAAAAAGAGTGACGGCAATTATACCCTATTTCGGGTATTCGAGGCAGGATAGAAAAGATCAGCCGCGTGTTTCTATCACAGCGAAACTGATTGCGAATCTGATAACGACTGCCGGGGCTGACAGGGTAATTTCGATGGATCTGCATACACCGCAGATTCAGGGTTTTTTTGATATTCCTTTTGACCATTTATATGGGTCAAGAATTTTCAGCCATGTTCTTAAAGGTTTTTCTGAGAATCTTTGTGTCGCTTCGCCTGATATAGGCGGAATAAAAATTGCAAGAGCGTATGCAAAAAGATTTGATGCAACGCTTATTGTAATAGATAAAAGAAGACCTGAGCAGAATGTTGCCGAGATAATGCAGATTATCGGCGATGTTAAAGGTAAGAATGTTCTTATTGTAGATGATATGATTGACACTGGCGGGACATTTGCAGCCTGTGTTTCAGCGCTTAAAGAAAACGGCGCTCTGAAAGTTTATGGTGCGGTAACTCATCCGCTGTTATCGGGAGATGCGGTGGAAAAAATTGAAAAATCTGAATTAGAAAAGTGTTTTGTTACTGATACTATCCCGCTGAGACCGGGAACAACAAAATTTGAAGTTCTTACTGCATCGGAACTGTTTGGTGAGGCAATAATAAGGCATTATCGGAATGAATCGATAAGCACATTGTTTGAAGTTGATAAAAGTTAGAAATAAACCGGAGTTATATTAAAAAATGGAAGAGATAAAACTTAAAGCGCAGAAAAGAGAATCGGCGACCAAAGGCGAATTAAATCAGGCCAGAAAGGCAGGCAGAGTACCGGGAATATATTATGCAAAAGGAGGCGATCCGGTTCACTTTTATACAAGCGAAATTACATTAAAACCATTGGTTTTTACTTCTGAAACCCATATTATTATGCTTGAAGTTGAAGGAATGGAAGCAAAAAGAGCTATCATTAAAGATGTGCAGTTCGATCCGGTTTCAGACCGCGTAGTGCATTTCGACCTTCAGGGAGTAACCGTCGGCGAAAAACTTACAGTTCAGGTACCGATCTTGTTCACAGGCAGAGCAGAAGGACTGAAACAGGGAGGCATTTTCCAGAGTCCAATACACAAACTGGACGTTGAATGTCTGCCGAAAGATATTCCTCAGCATCTCGAAATTGATATTACACATCTTAGTCTGAACGATTCAATATTTGTTAAAGATCTGAATTTCCCTGATCTCAAAATATTAAATAACGAAGACGTACTTGTTGCAACTGTACAGCTGCCAAGAGGCGCCGTTGAAGAGACTACTGAAGATCTGTTATCTGATGAGCCGCAGCAGCCTGAACTGATTAAAAAAGGTAAATCAGGCGAAGACGAAGAGTAGTCGGAGTCTTGAAGCTGATAATGGGGATCGGCAATTACGGCAGCCGTTACTCACTTACCCGTCATAATGCCGGCTTTATCATTCTGGATATGTTTGCCGAGAAACACGGCATCAGGTTCAGAGAATCTAAATATGATTATTATGAAGCGGAAGGTTCTATCGGAACCTTCCCTTTTTTATTGGTTAAACCGGTTACTTACGTCAACCGCTCTGGTATTGCAGCCATCGATGTACTTAATAACCACGGGCTTTTACCGGAAGATATGCTTGTTGTGGTTGACGACATAAATCTTGAACCTGGACGCATCAGGTTCAGAAAATCCGGAGGGGACGGCGGGCATAATGGATTATTCTCGATAATCTCTGCCCTGGCAACTGAAATGTTCCCGCGTTTACGTTTTGGAATTGGTTCGGAATTTGAGCATGGAGATATGCCTGACTATGTTTTAAGCAAATTTTCTGCAAAAGAGATGTCCAACCTTAGATCATCATTCGAATTTTGCGTATTATTGCTGGAACAGTTTATTTCCGGTGGCTCTAAAATGCTGCTGGAATTTTACAGCAAAGAAATAAATAAGATTTTACCAGAATCAAAGTAAATTCACCAGGGAGATAACTTTATGGGTTCACTCGTTTATGTCGTTCCATTTCTGGGACTTTTGGCATTGCTGTATTCCTACTGGAAAATGTCATGGATTAATAAGCAGGAAGTTGGAACGGATAAAATGGCGGAAATTTCAGGTCATATCCGTGACGGCGCCATTGCATTTTTGAAAACAGAATACAGGGTGCTGGTTATTTTCGTTTTTTCTGTGGCAATTCTGCTTGGATTTGCCAACAGCGGAAATGAAGACTCATCTTGGATGATATCGGTATCATTTATTGTCGGCGCTTTTTGTTCCGCACTGGCAGGTTTCTTAGGTATGATAGCCGCAACAAAATCCAACGTAAGAACAACAAACGCAGCAAGAAAAGGACTGAGCGAGGCTCTGAAAATTGCATTTTCAGGCGGATCGATCATGGGTATGAACGTTGTTGGTCTTGGGATAATCGGTTTGAGCAGTTTATTCATTTTTTATCAGAATCTTGCCTGGGATATTCCAAAAATTATCAATGTGATATCAGGCTTTTCGTTCGGCGCTTCTTCAATTGCGTTGTTTGCAAGAGTGGGCGGCGGAATCTATACCAAAGCTGCCGATGTGGGCGCTGATCTTGCAGGAAAAGTTTATGAGGGAATTCCGGAAGATGATCCAAGAAACCCGGCTACAATTGCAGATAACGTCGGCGACAACGTGGGAGACGTTGCCGGTATGGGCGCTGATCTTTTTGAATCATACGTCGGTGCAATTATAGGTACAATGGTTTTAGGCGCAATTTTTATAACACCCGATGTTCCTGAGCTTTCACTGGAAGCTGTACTGCTTCCTCTTGTTATTGCAGGCGTGGGAATTGTTATTTCGATTATCGGCACTTTTTTCGTAAACGTAAAAGAAGGCGGCAGTCCTCAGAAAGCTCTGAATATGGGAGAATTCGGCGCTTCCGGATTGATGGTTGTTGCTTCCTATTTTATTATTGACATGATGCTTCCAAAAGCCTGGAGCTATAACGGTTTTGATTATACAAGTCTTGGAGTATTTTACGCAACATTAATCGGTCTTGCCGCAGGCACTCTGATTGGACTTGTTACCGAATATTTTACAGGCACAGATTATAAACCTGTTCATGGAATTGCCAGCCAGTCAGTAACAGGAGCCGCAACAAATATTATTGCCGGACTCGGCGTTGGAATGATCTCGACGGCTATTCCGATAATCATAATTGCTCTTGCAATTATCGGAGCATTTACATTTGCGAATCTTTATGGTATTGCAATTGCAGCATTAGGAATGCTTTCCACAACAGGAATTCAGCTTGCAGTTGATGCATACGGACCTATATCGGATAATGCAGGCGGTATTGCAGAAATGGCTGAACTTCCTAAAGAAGTGAGAGAAAGAACAGATAAACTTGATGCAGTTGGAAACACAACCGCAGCTATCGGTAAGGGTTTTGCTATCGGAAGTGCAGCTCTTACGGCTCTTGCTCTTTTCACTGCATATATGCAGCAGGCTGATATAACGGTTATCGATCTTGCAAAACCTGTTATTATGGCAGGACTTTTCCTTGGTGCAATGATACCATATCTCTTCTCGGCGCTTTCGATGGGAGCGGTAGGAAGAGCAGCAAAGGAAATGATCCTTGAAGTCGGAAGGCAATTCAGGGAAATCCCGGGTTTAAGGGAAGGTACTGCAAAAGCAGAATATACCAAATGCGTTGAGATTTCGACCAAAGCGGCAATCAGGGAGATGATAATCCCCGGATTAATGGCGGTTGCTATTCCGGTAGCAATAGGATTTACGGATAAACTGATGCTGGCAGGTCTTCTTGCAGGTGTAACTGTGAGCGGTGTGCTTCTTGCAATCTTCCAGTCGAATGCAGGCGGTGCATGGGATAATGCAAAAAAATTGATTGAACAGGGAATAACCCTTGATGGAGTCAAATACTCGAAAGGCTCGGATGCACACAAAGCGGCTGTTGTCGGCGATACCGTCGGCGATCCGTTCAAGGATACATCGGGACCTTCGCTGAACATATTAATTAAGCTTATGTCAGTGGTTTCACTCGTTATTGCGCCATTGATAAAATAATTTTATATTTATAACTTGTATTTTAATTAACCCTGCTCTCCGGGCTGAGTGAACGGAGAGCCTTATGTCCATAGGGAGGATATATGAAACTCAAACACTACGAGAGCGTAGTAATAATAAACGCAGCTCTCGAAGATGATCATGTTGAAGCAACAATCAGCAGGGTAAAAGAGGCAATACTCACAAACGGCGGCGAAATAACAGAAGTTGACGTTTGGGGAAGAAAAAGGCTCGCATACCCGATCCAGAAAGCCAAAAGCGGATATTATTTAGTACTCCGTTATCTTGCCCCGTCCGATATCGTAGTAAAAGTCGAAAGATTGTTCAGCCTTGACGAAACCGTCATCAGGTTTATCACAATCGCCCTTACTCAGGAAGCATTGGATTACTATAAGAAAGCTAAAGAAAAAGCAGCGGCAGAAGCAGAATTAGCAGCAGAAGAACAGAGCAAAGCAGAGAGTGAATCTGAAAAGGGAAGTGAAGGATAAATCAGTTTGATGATGGAGGAAACGAATGGCTGAATTAAAAATGCCCGAAATAAACAGCGTTGTGGTAGCTGGAAATCTCACAAAAGATCCCGTATTCCGGCAGACGTCCAATAACACACCGGTAGTAAATTTTCACGTAGCAGCGAACCGAAGATACAAAGACAGCGGTAATAACTGGCAGGAAGATGTTTGTTATGTCGGGGTTGTCGCATGGAATAAACTTGCAGATAGCTGCCGCGACCGGTTGAAAAAGGGAAGCGCTGTTCTCGTTGACGGCGAGCTTCAGTCCAGAACCTTCAAAACTGAGGACGGGAAAAGCAGAACCGTCGTTGAAATAAAAGCGAAACGTATTCAATTTCTCAATAAGTACAGCAGACTGACAGGAAACGGCGATGAATTCACCGATTCAGTAATTTCTGATGATGAGGATCTGAATTACGAAGACAATTCGTTCGATAAATTCCTTTCGGATGAGGAATCGAACTTAATTAACGACAAATAAGAAATTGGAGTAATAGAATGAAATCGAAAAGAGTAAGAAAAGTAATTGATGAATACATCGATTACAAAGACGCAAAAAGGCTGCAAAAATTTGTTACCGACCAGGGAAAGATAATTCCCCGCAGGATAACGGGCCTCAGTGCAAAACAACACAGGGAATTAGTTCAGGCAATAAAAAGGGCAAGACACATCGCCATTATGCCGTTTATTTCCGAAGCAGTTAAATAATCGGGAGTTAAAGAAAGATGAAAGTAATATTAAGAAGAAATCATGAAAAACTCGGAAAAGTCGGACAAATTATTGATGTAAAAGACGGATTTGCCCGTAATTTTCTTATTCCGCGACAGATTGCCTATTATGCGACACCTGGAAGTATAAATGCTCTCGAGGAAGAAAAGAAATTATTTGAAAAGAAACAGGCAAAAGAGTTCCAGGCTGCTAAAAAGCTTGGTACCGATCTGGAAACCGTTTCAGTTACTATACCGGTAAAAGTTGGTGAAGAAGACAAAATATTCGGTTCGGTTACCAATCAAATGATTGCAGATGCTCTCAAAGCCAAAGGTTTCGATATAGACAAGCGAAAGATTGAGATTGAAGAACCAATTAAAGCGCTTGGGATTTATACAGTTAATATCAAACTTCACCATGACGTTACCGTTCCTGTTAAAACCTGGGTGGTCAGGGAGTAGTTTTCCACAAGGCTAACTAATGCATAATCATAATTTAAGACAGAAATTATAATGAAAGAATTCAGATTCAGAATAATTATTGTTGCATTATCGGTGCTATTCGGATTATACTTATTATACCCGACCTTTGCGGATTATAACAACAACCGTAATATTGCCGAACAACTTGCAGCATATAAAGACAGTGTTAAACAGGCTTCTCCGGCTATGTCGGATGATGAGCTTGGAAAGCTTGTGATCATAAAGGAAGAATTGATCAAAGAAGCTGATCCTTCAATAGCTAAGGATCGTGAAAAAAGGGTCAAATTAGGACTCGATCTTCAGGGCGGAATGTATCTCGTTATGGAAGTGAATACAGCCAAACTGATTGAGAGAGTTGCAAAGGATCCTGATAAAGCATTCAAGGACTATCTTGCTCAGGCAGAGCAGGAATCGAAACGTTCAGAACTGAACGTTGTTAACATTCTTGCTGAAAAGCTGAAACAGAACGGCATCAGATTAAACAGATATTTCGGTACAATCCGCCAGGAAGAAGCTGAAATTATTGCAGAACTTGAAGAGCAGGAAAAAGATGCAGTTTCCCGCGCTATCGAGATCATCCGTAACAGGGTTGACCAGTACGGCGTTTCCGAACCGACAATACAGAAACAGGGCAGCAGAAGAATTATCGTTGAGCTGCCGGGTATTGCAAGGGAAGAGGAAGCTAAACAGCTTTTACAGGGAAGGGCTTTACTTGAGTTCAAACTTGTAAAAGAAACTGAGTTCACTTACCCGGTTATGTACAGAGTTGATGAAGTACTCGCAAGAGTGCTGAATCCTTCGGATACAGTTGCAGTTAAAGACAGCACCTCCGAAGCTGATACATCCGCAGCAAATCTGACAGATGAAGAATTTGCCAAAAAGCATCCTTTCTTCTATCTTGCCCGCCCGATTGAGCAGAGTCAGTATGCCGATGCTTACGTAAAAGAATCGGACAAAAATAAGCTGATGAATTATCTTAATCTCCCGCAGGTAAAAGATGCTATTCCCGATAATGTGGAGTTTGTCCTTACCGCAAAAGCTGAGATTATGGGTGAAGGTCAGAAGTATCATATATTATATATGGTAAACAAAAAACCGGAACTAACAGGCGGCGTAATAGTGGATGCTCTTGCAAATCTCGACCCCTCCACAGGCGCTCCGATTGTTACAATGCAGATGGATACCGAAGGATCGAGGGACTGGGCAAGAATCACAGGAGCCAACGTTGGAAAAAGATGCGCTATTGTTCTTGATGGTCTCCTTTATACTGCTCCGGTTATCCGCGGTAAAATTCCTACCGGAAATTCACAGATTGAAGGTATGGCTGATCTGAACGAAGCAAAACTTCTTGAGATCGTTCTTAAAGCAGGCGCTCTGCCGGCTCCTATCGATATCATTGAAGAGAGGACAGTCGGACCGTCACTCGGACAGGATTCAATCAATGCCGGAGTAAGTTCAACTTTGCTTGCACTTTTGCTTGTCACAATTTTTATGATTTTCTACTATAAAAAAGCCGGTACGGTTGCTGATTTTGCGCTTTTGTTTACAATCGTATTTATTATGGGAATTCTTGCCGGATTCCAGGCAACTCTTACATTGCCGGGTATTGCAGGTATGATTCTTACCATTGGTATGGCGGTTGACGCAAATGTTATTATTTACGAACGTATCAGGGAAGAACTTAGTACGGGAAAAACAGTTAAAGCAGCGATTGAGAGTGGATTTCTTAATTCTTATTCTGCAATTTTCGACTCCAACATAACAACGTTTTTCACAGGTATCATTCTTTATCAGTTCGGCAGCGGTCCTGTTCAGGGATTTGCTCTCACACTGATGATTGGTATTCTTGCAAGTTTATTCAGCGCCCTATTTATTACAAGGTTGATTTTTGACATGATGGCCTCTAAAGGCGCTAAACTAAATATAGGATAATTTCCTACCAGGAGTGAAGTTTTAATGAGAATCTTTGAGAATTTAAATGTTGATTTTATGGCCAAAAGAAAGACTGCGTATATTGTTTCTACTACGCTGTTTATTATTGGTCTAGTAAGTCTCTTCGTCAATGGATTGCAGTTAGGAATCGATTTTAAAGGAGGCACCGAAGTTGCGCTTCAGTTCGAAAAACCTATAAATATTGGTGATGTAAGGGATTATCTTATAAAAGCCGGAATCGGCAATACCGAAGTTAAAACCTTCGGAGGCGAAACGGGCGTTCTTGTCAGAACTGACATGCAGGAAATTCCGACAGCCGTATTTAGCAGAGTGCTCATTCCTATCGAAGATGAGATACGGAAAGGATTTCCGGAAGTTACTTTCAGGCGGGTGGATTCAACATCTGCTTCTGTGACTTACGAATTCCCGGTGCCGGAAGTTACGAACGAAGTTACCACTTATCTCGAGAGCAAAGGTTTCCAGAGCGGACGCGTCAGCCAGGAAGCTGAAAATCTCCAGATGATTGTGAGAGTTGGCATAACTGACTGGATTGAAGAGATCATCCGCGAAAAATTACCGGATAATTCTTTTTCTTTCCTTAAGGAAGATAATGTCGGACCAAAAATAGGACAGGAATTAAAACGCGATGCAATTATTGCAGTTCTTCTTGCTCTGCTTGTAATTCTTATTTATCTCGGTTTCCGGTTCAAGTTCATTTTTGCTCTGGGCGCAGTTCTTGCGCTTTTCCACGACGTATTTATAACGCTTGGAATGTTTGCGCTTCTGCATAAATTTATCCCGTGGCTTAATCTTGAAATATCGGTTAACGTGGTTGCTGCATTCCTTACGCTTGTCGGGTATTCGATCAACGATACTGTTATCGTGTTCGACAGGATAAGGGAATATCTGAAAATCCACAAAACCGCAGAACTGAAGGATAACATTAACCGCGGTATCAACAGAACGATGAGCAGAACGATTATAACATCAGGTACAACAATGCTTGTTGTTGCAGTTCTCCTTATTTTCGGCGGTGATGTGCTCCGGTCTTTTGCTTTCGCACTCACTTTCGGTATTCTGATCGGTACGTACTCGTCAATTTTCGTTGCAAGCACATTCGTTTATGAATACGCTACCAAATACAAGAAGAAAATTCAGTTTTAATTTTTTCGCAATATAGTTTTACTCATAGAAGGCTGCCTCAAAAGGGCAGCCTTTTTTTTTCTAACCGTCAGCTCCCGGTAGGGGGTGAACCCGGTATTTCCTCCGGGCGGGAATATTTTGTTCTGGATAATTCAGCATATAATTTTATTTTAGGTTTAATTTTTTTATTTGGATATTTCACGAATATCAAAAATGAAATAAATATGAATTCCGAATCATCGGAGTACATTGACAATCCGGTGTACGACAAATAAGATGGAAGAGCAATTTAAAAATCAAACAAATAATACAATATGCCGCAATCAATAGCTTATAACTATAGTCATATTATCTTCAGCACGAAGGAAAGATATCCGTTTATTGATGATTCAATTCAGGAAGAATTATTTAAATATATCGGGGGAATTTGTAAGAATATGGATTTTAACCCCGTCAAATTCGGCGGTTATAAAGATCATATACATATTCTATGTGTGCTGTCGCGTAAAGTTGCTTTGATGGATTTCATTGAGGAAATCAAATCACATTCATCGAAATGGATGAAGACGAAAGGAGAAAAATATCAGAATTTTTATTGGCAAAGAGGGTATGGAAGTTTTTCGGTTAACCCGGCAGAAATTGATGTTGTGATTAGATATATTGAGAATCAGTCGGACCATCATCGAAATAAAACTTTTCAGGAGGAGTACCTCGCTTTTCTGAAAAAATATAATGTGGAATATAACGAAGTTTATTTGTGGGAATAATTTCGCAATTTCATAGCCCTTCGGGCTATGTTAATGATTATCGCGCCTTTGGCGCTATGAATATCAGCGAAAAAAGATTATCTACCAGCGCCTTTGGCGCTTTAAAATAAAAAATGATGAATATGCAGCCCAGCACAAATCAGTGATAAATTTTGCCTATGGCGTAACCTATGCTATGATGGTAAAAGGCTCTCAGCACCGAAGGTGCGGCGATCAATAGCCTTGGGCGAAGTCCAAGGCGGAAAGATACCCGATCATTAATCAGCGCCGAAGGCGCGTAATAAAAAGATTCACAAAAACGAATTACGATAAAAAATTCGAGCGGTATTTGTGGAAATGATTTCGCACCGTTGGTGCTTGAGGGAGTGAGAGTTTGCTTTCATATCCCTTCGGGCTATGTTAATGATTTCGCACCTTCGGTGCTATGAGTTCCGGCGAAAAAAGGTTTTCTGACTGCGCCTTTGGCGATTTTAAAGAAAAACGATGAATATGCAGCCCAGCACAAAACCGTGATAAATTTTGCCTATGGCGTAACCTATGCTATGTTGATAAAGGCTCTCAGCACCGAAGGAGCGGAAATCAATAGCCTTGGGCGAAGTCCAAGGCGGTAAGACCCCCGATCATTAATCAGCGCCGAAGGCGCGTAATAAAAAGATGCAGAAAAACGAATAGCGATAATATATTCGAACGGTGTTTGAGGTAATGATTTCGCGCCGTTGGTGCTTGAGGGAGTGAGAGTTTGCTTTCATAGCCCTTCGGGCTATGTTAATGATTATCGCGCCTTTGGCGCTAGGACTTACGGAGAAAAAAGATTCTCAGACCGCGCCGTTGGCGCTTGAGTGAGTGAGAATTTGCTTTCATAGCCCTTCGGGCTATGTTAATGATTACCGCGCCGTTGGCGCTATAAGTTCCGGCGAAAAAAGGTTTTCTGACTGCGCCTTTGGCGATTTTAAAGAAAAACGATGAATATGCAGCCCAGCACAAAACCGTGATAAATTTTGCCTATGGCGTAACCTATGCTATGATTGTAATAGGCTCTCAGCACCGAAGGTGCGGCGATCAATAGCCTTGGGCGAAGTCCAAGGCGGAAAAATCCCCGATCATTAATCAGCGCCGAAGGCGCGTAATAAAAAGATGCACAAAAACGAATTACGATAAAAAATTCGAACGGCATTTTTAGGAATTATTTCGCACCGTTGGCGCTGGAGGGAGTGAGAGTTTGCTTTCATAGCCCTTCGGGCTATGTTAATGATTGCCGCACCTTCGGTGCTATGAGTTTCGGAGAAAAAAGATTTTCTGACTGCGCCTTTGGCGATTTTAAAGAAAAACGATGAATATGTAGCCTGGTACAAAACCGTGATAAAATTTGCCTTTGGCGTAACCCATGCTATGTTGATAAAGGCTCTCAGCACCGAAGGTGCGGCAATCAATAGCCTTGGGCGAAGTCCAAGGCGGTAAGACCCCCGATCATTAATCAGCGCCGAAGGCGCGTAATAAAAAGATGCAGAAAAACGAATAGCGATAATAAATTCGAGCGGTGTTTGAGGTAATGATTTCGCTCCTTCGGCGCTTGAGGGAGTGAGAGTTTGCTTTCATAGCCCTTCGGGCTATGTTAATGATTTCGCACCGTTGGCGCTGGAGGGAGTGAGTAGATTTGCTTTCATAGCCCTGTCAGGCTATGATAATGATTATCGCGCCTTTGGCGCTATGAATTTCGGCGAAAAAAGATTTTCAGACCGCACTTTAGATGCTTTTAAAGAAAAACGATGAATATGCAGCCCAGCACAAATAAGTGATAAATTTTGCCTTTGGCGTAGCCCATGCTATGATGAAAAAGACTCTCAGCACCGAAGGTGCGGAAATCAATAGCCTTGGGCGAAGTCCAAGGCGGAAAGATCCCCGATCATTAATCAGCGCCGAAGGCGCGTAATAAAAAGATGCACAAAAACGAATTACGATAAAAAATTCGAGCGGTATTTGTGGAAATGATTTCGCACCTTCGGCGCTTAAGGGAGAGAGGATTTGCTTTCATAGCCCTTCGGGCTATGTTAATGATTACCGCGCCGTTGGCGCTATAAGTTCCGGCGAAAAAAGATTTTCAGACCGCACTTTAGATGCTTTTAAAGAAAAACGATGAATATGCAGCCTGGTACAAAACCGTGATAAAATTTGCCTTTGGCGTAACCCATGCTATGTTGATAAAGGCTCTCAGCACCGAAGGTGCGGCAATCAATAGCCTTGGGCTGCGATCCATCACATTTACCGGACATCTTACGTTACACATGTATGAAAATTCATATTGATTATTAAACACTGTGGTTTGCAAACAATACTGCCTGAAAAGGGCAGCTTATTTTCTGACCGCCGGCCCCCCGGCGAGCTTGAACCCGGTATTTTTCGCTTGTAAAATATTTCACACCGGTAAATTCATCATTTAATTATATTTTAAAGGGACTCTTTTATTACGGATAAATAAATGGCAAAGGTAAAACTTCATTCAAATCCTAATTCACTTAATATCAAACTGCTTCTTTTTATTGTCGCTGCGTTTATAGCGGTCGGGACGTTATTATATACACAGAGCATTGTTGAGAAACTGCAGAACCGGGAGCGGAAAATAGTTGAACTCTATGCCCAGAGTTTTTCATACATTACAAGCTCTGTTGACGGCAATAACGATCTCACATTTATCTTCGAGAATATTATCCAGAGGATTGATTTTCCGTTAGTGCTGACAGATAGTGAGGATAAGATAAACCTGAGCGCAGGCGGCGGCGGAGTGAAAAATATCGATATCGATTCAACGCTGAGTCCTGAACAGCAGCAGCTCTTTATCGAGAATATGATAATTGAGCTCGGAGAGATAAACAAACCAATTCCGATACTGTATCAGGATTCAATTATTCTGAGCAAAATTTATTACGGTGATTCTGAATTAGTAAAAAGACTGAGATATTATCCGTATCTCCAGATCATTTTTGCCGTTATATTTTTACTGATGTCATACACCGGATTTTCATACCTCAAACGAAGCGAGCAGAGCAATATATGGGTTGGCATGGCAAAGGAAACCGCACATCAGCTCGGAACGCCTATCTCCAGCTTAATGGGCTGGACTGAAATAATACGGATGAATTACCAGAATCCGGATAAAGTGCTTGATTCTGCCGATGAAATTGAAAACGATCTGACCCGGCTGAATAAGGTGACACAGAGATTTTCGAAAATTGGCTCAAAACCAGAATTAAAACATTATTCGGTTACAGAAGTAATAGCTCACGTTATTTCATATTACAGCAGAAGACTGCCGCAAATTGGTAAAAATGTTAAACTTGAATTAAAACAGGGTGAAGAAATTTTTGCTGATATTAATCCTGAATTATTTGAATGGGTGATCGAGAACCTTACAAAGAATGCCATCGATGCAATAGAAGGCAGGAACGGTGAAGTCTGCTTCACTGTTCAGGAGCTGAAAAAACACATTGAAATTGAGGTGAGTGATAACGGTAAGGGGCTTGATATGCGGAAAAGGAAAGAGATATTCCGCCCCGGTTATTCGACAAAAAGGCGCGGCTGGGGTTTGGGGCTAAGCCTTTCAAAACGAATAATTAAAGATTATCATAATGGGAAAATATTCGTGAAACATTCGGCGCCGAATGAAGGCACGACTTTTAAGATAATCTTAAAAAAATAGCTGAAGTAGTTTCATATCTGATCGTCGATATTAAAAATTTCTCTGTATGAATCGAGAGCTTTTTTTCCTAAATAAACGATAAGTACAAGAAGCAAAATAAGAATTAATGTGCCGTTCATAAAATCTCCGTTTTTGTTTCCCCAATATTAATAACAGGAGATATATTGGAGTATGACGGCTGTCAATATAGCCCTGATATTCGTGCCCTGGATGATTAGGGACACATTTTCCCCATTTCAACCGAATCAGGGAACTATGCATTTTTGGCTCGATTATGAGCCTGTTTTACGCTTTTTAATGCCATATGTTTTACGGTTTCGCTGACAACGCTGTGTGCCGTTGACAGCAGTCCTGCAAAACAGGCACGAAGGTGCGATCAATTGTCTGGACTATAGTTTCTGGGATTGAATGATTAGCCTGAGATCGCTTCGTTTTACGATGAAGCTGTAAAACTCGCGATGACAGATTCGGAGGGGTTTGTGAATTGGGGGAGAGCCATTGAGACACAGAATATTTCTATAAACGTTCGATGCCTTCGGCATCGGGTGATAACTAACACAATTATCTGGACTATGGTTTCTGGGATTGAATGATTAGCCTGAGATCGCTTCGTTTTACGATGAAGCTGTAAAACTCGCGATGACAGATTCGGAGGGGTTTGTGAATTGGGAGGAGAGCCATTGACATACAGAATATTTCTATATACGTTCGATTCCTTTGTCATCAGGAGACAATTAGAGTAATTGTCTGAACCGGGCGAAGCCCGGTGAACCAGGGAATTAAAACGTCAACGTGATGTTGCCGAGCGTATTTAATCAGGCTGTAAAATAGTCTGGTCCCGTTTTGGTCCGACAGATATTATTTTAATTTTTATTCCGCACTCGGATTCAAGGAAATTGAGATACTCTTTTGTTTCGGGGGGAAGGTCGTCATAATTGCGGATTAATGAAATATCTTGTTTCCAGCCTTTCATAGTAATGTAAACGGGTTCAGCCTCTTCGAGTCTTCGGGGGTCAGCCGGGAATGACTTAAGAATTTTTCCGCCTAATTTGTAGCCTGTGCATACCTGTATTTCATCGAAACCGCCAAGAACGTCGAGTTTTGTAATAGCACAATTTGTAATGCCGTTAATCATCACAGAATATTTAACGAGGAATGCATCGAACCAGCCGCAGCGGCGTGGCCGTCCTGTGGTGGCGCCGAATTCGGCTCCCCATTTTCGGAGTGTATCACCTGCTTCACCGGTAAGCTCAGTAGGGAAAGGACCATTTCCAACTCTTGTTGTGTAGGCTTTTACGATACCGAAAACGTCGGTTATTCTTGTGGGAGGAATGCCCGATCCGGTACATGCACCGCCGGAAGTGGGGGAAGAAGAAGTGACAAACGGATACGTTCCGAAATCGACATCAAGGAGAGCGCCCTGTGCGCCTTCGAGGAGAACCGATTTGCCGGAACTGACAGATTCGTTCAGCAGTCTCGCAGTATCGGAGATGTAAGGATCGATAAGCTCATCAAATCGAAGATACTGCTCAGTGATCTCTTCGACATCCATTTCACTGCTATGGTAATAGTTTTTCAGCAGATCGTTTTTCTCGGCAAGATTAGAGCGCAATTTTGCCTCGAAGGACTTTTTATCAAGAAGATCAACTATCTTGATTCCTTTCCGCGCAAATTTGTCGATATAACACGGACCGATCCCCCGTCCGGTCGTACCAATTTTTTTACTGCCTCTTTCGTTCAGGCTGTCGATAAGTTTATGGTAAGGCATTATAAGATGTGCATTATGGCTGATAAATAGCCTGCCTTTAACTTTTATACCGGCTTTTTCGAGAATATCAATTTCCTCAAGCAGAGCAACCGGATCAATAACAACGCCGTTCCCAATAACACAAAGCGGACCTTCGCGGAGAATACCTGAAGGGATAAGGTGCAGAACGTACTGAATATCGTTTATCTTAATAGTATGCCCGGCATTTGCGCCGCCCTGATATCTTGCGACAATATCGTAATTCTCGCATAAAATATCGACTATTTTACCTTTACCCTCATCGCCCCATTGGGTACCGACAAGAACAGTTACTTTCATTGATAATCCCGAAATTTAAAAGACAAATAAAAACTCCGTTGAAGGCGGAGTTTTTAGAAAGACTAAGAATATTTTGGCTTTATTCTGCGGCTTTGAAACTTTCCACGGCAGCATCAACCGATTCATAATGCTCAAAAATAGTTATCAGTTTAGTGATAATGAGCAGACTATTGATTTTTTCGGTTGCACGTGCAAGTTTAAGATGACCGCCGCCATTTTTCATTGTAGTAAAGCCACTTATGAGCATTCCAAGTCCGGAACTGTTCATGAATTTTACACCGGAAAGGTCAATTACAACATTGCGCTGACCTTTCTCAAGAAGATCATGAAGCAGTTTATTGAATTCCTGGGCTTCAGGTCCACCCATAACGTTTCCTTTGAGCTCAACTGAAACCGCCCCGTAATGCTCAACCACTTTTGTTTTCATATCACCTCCGTTTTCGTAATCGCATCAAAATTTATTCTTAAATATAAATAATTTATGATGCAATTCTAAATAATAAAACTGAAATAATTATATTTTGGTATAGTTATTATCAAAAAATAATTGCAGTCTGCCTGGCGGAACAATTAAATATATCCGGCGTCTAAAAGATGAATTCAATTGACAATCAAAGAAATATTGCTGAACAGAAAGCCGATTCCGAAGATTATGCGCTTATCGAGAGTTTTATAGGCGGATCGGATCATGCATTCACCCGTTTGGTTGCCAAACACAAGGATAAGGTTAGGAATCTTGTTTACCTTACTCTTGGCGATATAGAAAACATCGATGATATTTCGCAGGATGTATTTATTGCTGTTTACAGAAATATCGGCGAGTTCAGGTTCGATTCGAAATTCACAACATGGCTTTACCGAATAACGGTAAATAAATGCAGGGATTTTCTGAGGAAGAAAAAAGTCCGGAGCATATTTATCAACATGGGTGAAGACGATTACGAGCAGGGATACCATGACAGGGCTGAGAATTATGATATACCCGGTCTGGTGCGTAAGGGGATTGAGAAACTCCCTGATAAGCTGAAGGAACCGCTGATGATGCGCGATATCGAAGGACTCAGTTATAAGGAAATAGCCGACAAACTGGACTGTGAAGTGGGAACTATAAAGTCAAGGATATTCAGAGCAAGAGAAACACTAAAAGTAATTCTTCTACCTTATCAGAAAGATCTTGGTTTTTAGTTAATTCACTGCGGAAGCCGAACTATGGCAGTAAAAAAAATATTACCGTTTGCAGGGCTGCTTGCACTTACGGCGGCACTGATGATTTTTTTTAAGAATGTTTCCGATTCAAGGGGAAGTTTCCTCGATACGGGGCGGAATGCAATTCTTAAATTCTACACCGAAAACCTGCGTCCGCTTTTCTACAAAACCGAAATCACGGACGAAGACCTTTTTAATTTTGCCCTTTACAGCAATCTCCCCATAGATAAAGAAAACAACAAAGTGCTCTGGCTTCATTCCGATCAGAACGGCATTCAGCAATATGAAATAAAACCAGCGCTCATCAATTCAAAAAGCAACAATTATGTTGAATTCGTAAACAGACTCAATCTTGATGAAGGTGGGAAACGCCAGGCCGATTCGATCCTGCGCAGCTACAGGGAGGATGTGTATAAGTCGGTTCTTATAAACGATAACAATACTTATGCTGTGAATCCTGACCTTACGCTGCTGCATAAAGCGCTCAGGAGCGATCTTTTTAATTTCGCCCTTAAGAGATCGGGTGACATTCCCCCGCCGCCTCCTCCCAAACCCGGGGAGCCGGGAATGGTGTTCTCTGTTTCAGCAGGGGAAAAGGATATTCAGGAATTCAGGCGCTCTCTGGACAAAATGCAGGAATCCAAAGACCGGGAGTATATCTTTTTTACTCCGGATTCAATATTCAAGGGTATTTGTGTAATAAACGACAAATCTTTGAAAAAGGTTAAAAAGGACTTATCCGAAATAGAAAAAAAGATTCAGTATGAGTATCAGGTTAATTCCGGAAATGATCTTGCCATAAGGGTGAAAGTGCCGAACAAGGTGAAACCCGGAAGCGACAGTCTTATGCTTATCTATACAACCAACGGTGTTCTTGAAAGGAGCGCTGCATTGCGTCCTGAATACTTTGAAAAAATACGCGTGAAAAATCTTAATCAGATGACAGCAGGGGTTGACAGCGCTTTCAGAGAGATGATAATTCCGAAAACAAAAAAGGGGAGTAAGTCTTTTGCTGTGACTGCTGAGGGTTATTCCTTTGTTTTTAATGGAGATGACGGTGATTTCTCGATGAATGTAATTGGACTTGATTCGCTTATCAATCCGGAATCAAGAATCAAATATCCTGCGGGAGTTAATATTTCATTTTCGGCAATTGATTCGCTTATTTCGGCGGTAGCCCTTTCAAAATCGGGTACGGGAAAATCATCGGTTTCAATTGAGATTAAGGCGGAACTTGAAAAAGTGCAGGATCAGCTCCGGAAAGAAACAGAAAAACTAAAAGAATTGCAGAAATTGCAGGAATCCGGCAAAGCGGGTAAAAAATAGGGCTTAAATGATCAGTTATCTGGATAATATCGACTCCGCAAAAAAAATGATATATGCATTTTATGCTCTCGGGGTTCTTTTTGTATTCAAAGTCATATATCCTGCGGTCAGTGATACAAATATTACGCTATGGGTGTTAAACGAATTAATTGTGTTTACATCCTTTTTTGTTCTGTCATTTTCTTTCGATGAATATCTGGGATCCAAATCGAATTATCCGATCACGATAATTCTTACTGCCGGAATACTTACCGGGTTGCTTTTTGTGATAGTCTCGGTGATCTCAGTTATCTTTGCAGAGGATGTAAGCTATTTCGATTCCGCCGGGGTTATTTCGAATATAGTTATAACACTGTTTAGTTTTTTGATTGCCGCTTCAGGAATATTTATTCTAATGGCTTTTAAAGGATTGTTCTACCTTAGGCAGAAAAAGGATCCGGCATCATTTTACTACACAATGATCATATTTTTTATTCTCAGCGGCATTTCAACCTCACTCAAAGAAATTGACGCAGGAATGAATTATGTTCATGATGCAATCTTTGTAGTAACAATTCTTTTGATACTGGTAAATTCCGTCCGCGTTGCATGGATTGCTTTCCTGCTTAAAAAGCAGAAAATAACGCTGCTCGGCATATCTATTATTATCTGCGCTCTTTCAGGGATAACATTCTCGTCAACTCTTTCAGGCTCAGTTTTTTATGAGATCCTTTTCCGGTTTTCACCGGGACTCACCAATATTCTGAATCTGATAATGATATATGGCTGTATTTATTTCGGAGTAGTGTTTTTCACCGCTCTTTTCCATCTTCCGACTGCGGAAGCCTTCGACAGGAAAGCTCAGGAAGTATCCTCGATGATGGATCTCGGGAAACTAATCACACAGGTTTTTGATTTCAGGGAACTTGCTGAAACTATAACGACAACCACAACGAAGGTATCGAATTCCGATGCAGCCTGGCTTGTTCTGCAAAATAGCGAAGCGCTCGATCTTGTTTCAGTTAACGGGATAGGGTATCTGGAGGCTGACGCACTTGCTAACGCCGTATGTAATACTGAAAACCGGGATTTAACCGAGCCGGTGATACTCGCTCCCGCTGCCTTAAGGAATTACCAGAGCAAAAATCCGAATCCCAATTTTTACAAGTCGCTTTCGGTTGCGCCCCTAAAAGTGCACGGCAAGGTGAGCGGATATCTTTTTGCTGCAAGGTCGCGGGACGTACCTTACGATGAAGAGGACAAAAAAGCTATAAGCGCATTTGCTGATTATGCTGCGCTTGCGGTTGAAAATGCAAAGCTGATCCAGGAATCCATTGAAAAGGAGAGGATGGAGAAAGAGCTTGACGTTGCCCGCGAAATTCAATACAAAATACTTCCGAGGGAAACTCCGAAGTGCGAGACTCTCGATATCTCCGCACTGTTTATTCCGGCTTTTGAAGTCGGGGGCGATTATTACGACTTTTTCTGTCTCGGTGATAAAAAGCTCGGTTTTGTGATTGCAGATGTTTCGGGAAAGGGTATTTCGGCGGCATTTGTGATGGCGGAAGTAAAAGGAATATTCGAATCATTATCGCAGCTTAATCTCCGTCCGGCAGAGATTCTCAGAAGGGTGAACGAGATATTAAAAAAGAGCCTTGATAAAAAAACTTTTGTGACGGCGATTTATGGGATCATAGATACAAACACAGGAATTCTGAATTTTTCGAGGGCGGGACACACACCAACGCTCATCAGGCAGAACGGAACTGTGCAGAAACTTACACCGCCCGGTCTGGGACTTGGGTTCGATGGAGGAATAAATTTTAATGATTCAATAAAAGAGTTGGAAATTAAACTAAATTTTAACGATATTGTAATACTTTATACTGACGGTATTACAGAATCTCAGAATGAACTGAATGAGGAATTCGGACTTAACCGGCTTGAGAAGATTCTCGAAGAAGATAATTCTGCAAGCATAGATCGGCTTTCGAATAAAATCATGACAGAGGTTACAACATTTTCGTCGGGCAAGTCACAGCATGATGATATCACGCTTGTGATTTTCAAATGGATTTCAAAAAATTAATGTGCGGAGTAAATTAATGGCAGATTTCAACATCAACGTAAGAGGAGTTGGATCTGTAGATGTTATTGACCTTCACGGTTATCTGGATGCTCATACTGCTCCTGATCTTGAGAATGCTTTCAACAGACTGATCAACGACGGAAAATATAAAGTCGTTGTTAATTTTGATCATCTCAAGTACATCAGCAGCGCCGGTCTTGGCGTTTTTATGGCATACGTCGAAACAATGAGGGACAATAAAGGCGATATCAAGTTCTCGAACATGAAAGAGAACGTCTATAATATTTTCGACCTTCTCGGCTTTCCTATGCTCTATGAATTCTTTGAAAAAGAGCACGAAGCTGTTAACAAATTCACGGATTAGGTGCGGTTTTGAATTACAGCGACAGCAAATATTACCGTGAGATTTCCGTCCGGAGCAATACGGAGAATCTCCTGAAGATCAGGAATTTTGTCCGGGATGGTGCGCTTGCGCTCGGCTTTACGGAAGAAGTTGTAGGAAATATTACGCTTGCTGTCGATGAAGCATCTACAAATATCATCAAACACGCATACAAATATTCGCCTGAAGGTGAGATAATCATTCAGACGGATTTTGCCGATAAAAAATATATAATCAAAATCATCGATGCCGGAAATCATTTCGACCCGACATCAGTTCCGGTGCCTGACCTTAAAGAATACCACAAGCAGAAAAAAGTGGGCGGGCTTGGTATGTTTCTTATGAAAAAACTGATGGACGAAGTGGTGTATGATAATCCCGATGAAAGAATGAACCAGGTGACTCTGGTCAAATACTTAACCTGACGATGCTGAATACCGGTACTAATTCCGCTATGGCAGAATTTTCCGCCCTGGTTGATTTTAGTAAACTCATCAACTCCAGCCTCGATCTCAGTTTATCGTTGAATAATATCCTCCTGACCTCTCTCAGCAAATTTCACACAACAAGAGGGCTGATAGCCCTGACCGACAAAAATTCACAGCTTATAGTCAAAGCCTCGAAAGGATTTACTCCGCAATTACTGGAACAGTTTCCAAAAGTAAGTATTCATCAGTGCAGCGACCATGAAGCATTTGCAGCTTTTATGCAAAACACAAGGACTGTTGTCTGCCGCGAGATAAGTTTTTCAGGGGAAAACAGAGGTGTAATTATTCTCGGTTCAAGACTTGGCGGGAATGAATACACGAATTCCGATCTCGAATTTTTAGATACCCTTCTGAATCTTGGCGCTTCAGCAATTGAAAATTCTCTGAACTTTGAGGAGATGAAAAGACTCAACAAAGATCTGGATACAAGGATTAATCAGTTAAGTTCTCTTTTTGATCTCGGAAAAGAATTCTCAGGCATTCTCGAGGTTTCAACCGTTACAAGGCTTCTTACGTTTTCAATAATCGGGCAGCTTCTCGTTTCGAAGTATGCAATCATTACTTTCGGGCAGGACGGATATAATGTGCTCGATACAAAAATTCAGGCTGATCTTCTCGAAAACTGGCTTGGAAGGATTAAACCGGAAGATATCACCGAACCTTTGAGCCTTGACTCCGCAGGGATTGATCTTCCCGAAAAAGTTGAGCTTGTTATTCCTATGCAGATCAAAGGAGAAACGAAGGGTATAATTCTTCTGGGTAAGAGGATAAACGGCAAGGAATTCAGCCGGACAGATATTGAATTTGCTTATTCAGTCGGCAGCCTTGCAATAATATCGATTGAGAACAGCAGACTTTTTCAGGAGGCGCTGGAGAAACAAAGGCTGGAAAAAGACCTTGAGATTGCAAGGAATATTCAGCAGAATCTTCTGCCTAAGAAATTGCCGAGAATGAAAAAATTTGAGATTGCATCTTATAATAAAAGCGCAAGGCAGGTAGGCGGCGATTATTTTGATGTTATTAAGCTTGATTCTGCAAGGACTCTTATCGCAATTGCAGATGTTTCGGGTAAAGGAGTGCAGGCTGCACTTTTGATGGCAAATCTTCAGGCTTTCCTTAAATCGATGTGTAAAAAATTCGGTGAGATAAGTGAAGCAACCGGACTCATTAATGACCTGGTAACTGAAAATATTATCATCGGAAGTTTTATAACATTTTTCTGGGGGATTCTGGATGAGGAAAATTCTACATTCACTTATGTGAATGCCGGGCATAATCCACCGCTCCTGCTGAGAGAAGGCACAATAACAAAATTAAAATTGGGCGGAATGATACTCGGAATAATTCCGACGATGGCTCCTTATGCACTTGAAACCGTAGAACTTAAACCCGGTGACGCTCTGCTGCTATTCACCGACGGGGTTACTGAGGCAATGAGCGCCGGGGGGGTTGAGTATTCTGACGAAAGGCTTGAAGAGTTGCTTATCAACTATTCTCCAAATTCCACGAGCAGCGAACTTATTGAAAAAATAAAATCGGACATTGAACTATTCACCAGAGGCGCAGTTCAGTCCGATGATATTACCATGCTGGCAATGAAGGCATTATGATTAAACACATACAGAATTTTTTTGTACAGTTTTCCAAACCGATAACAATCGGGCTTACAGTATTCCTGCTCTTTTTTGGAGCGGCGAATTTTTACTTTGTTCTGGAGATTACTCCGCATCCCAACGATGAATGTCTATGGGTGATGAAAAAGGATACCACAGCCAAAAAGCCCGTTTTTGTCTTCGAACAGGTAAAAGTTAACGGGGTTACCTGGGAAGCAGGTATAAGGGATGGCGATAAACTGCATAATATAAACGGAGTCCGCACGACTTCGGCAACGGCTGCAAACAGAGCTTATGCAAAACGCACAGATGGTATTGCCGTTTATACCGTATCGAGAAACGGGAAGGTTTTTGACACAGAAGTAAGGATAAAACCGCTCATAAAGTTCGGCACGCTCGGTGTTGTACTTCTTTCTTTTTTATGGCTTCTCGTAAGTTTTTTTGTTGTGATGGGAAAAAGGGAAGGTGAGACACAAAAGCTCTTTTACCGGGTCGGGGCAGCATTTATTATGTATGCAGGATTTGCGCTGTTAGAAAACACGAATTCTGTCAATCCGCTATATTCAATTCCGCTGTTTCTTGTTGCACTCGATTTTCTGCTGACACCAGGCAGTGTATTCCTGCCTTTTTTCCTGATGCACTTTTTTATGAGTTTCCCTGTAAGAATGGAAAGCCTGAATAAAAAATCAACCTTCCACGTTTTATACGGTATCCCGTGGTTTTTGCTTGCACTGGAAATAGTATCCAAATTCTGGGTGCTCATAGTCGATCCGCAGAATTATTACCAGATCATCAGCATGGTGTTTTTTGCTATTAATACATTTTTCCTTGTAATTGCTGCAATTACAAGTTATGTGTTCTTAATAAAGGGCTACCGGTCACTCGAAGGCAAAAACAAAAAAGCAGTTTCAATCATTTTAGCAGCCTACACAATTTGTATTCTTACTCTTATTTATATAATATTTATTGCAAATGTACTTGCGCAGAATGCTTATAATGATCCGCAGTATTTTGCCCCGATAATCCTGATTGCAATTGTTCCGGTGGCGTTCGGCTATTCAGTTTTTAAGTACTCGCTGATGGATATCAGCGATATATTCAAAAATGCGGTTATATACGGCACTGCCACAATTTCGCTTGCCGGGCTGTATTTTTTGTTAATATATCTTGCCGGGCAGTCAATCAGTTCGGCAGTTGCACCGGAATACCAGGGTATTATTGCAGTTTTTGTATTTATTCTTTTCGCAATGATCTTTCAGTCAACAAAGGATAAATTCCAGAACTACCTGACGAAGAAGTTTTACCCGGAGCAGTTTGCATACAGACAGGTGATCTATGATTTCAGCGGCAAGGTGGCTTCAATTGTCGGGCAGGAAAATATTATCAATACTATCCGCGAGACTTTTGTAAGCTCACTTAAACTGAATACATTTGGTGTCCTTTTAGCCGGAGAAGAAGGTAAATATAATTTATCGGGTGTGGAGGGAATATCTGCCGATATCAGCCAGACTGTTGTTGAAACCGAATTGCTTAAAGAGTATATCGGAACGAAAAGAAATCTCAATCAGCTTCCGGTTATTGAGCAGTCCGATTTCGGTAAGTTTTTGCCGGATTTCGCTGATATCCTGATCCGGAATAATGTTTTCACTGTAATTCCGCTTGTTATCAAAAACAATATTACAGGATTTCTGCTTTTCGGACTGAAATATTCCGGAACTCATTTTGCAGGACAGGATCTCCAGTTACTCGTATCTGCTGCCAATCACATTGGCGTTGCATTGGAAAATGCGCGGCTTTATGAAGCTGAAGCGGCAAAATTCAGACTTGAAAGCGATTTGGAACATGCGAGGAAGATACAGGAAAGTCTTCTGCCGAAAATAATCCCTCATTTCAGCGGTGCGGAAGTTTCGGGTGTTATGATCCCTGCGATGCAAGTTGGAGGCGATTATTACGATTTTGTCCCGATTGAAGGGCAAAGGCTGTTTATTGTTAACAGTGATGTTGCGGGCAAGGGTTTATCAGCATCATTCTATATGTCCAAACTTCAGACGATGATCAGGCTTTTCTGCATCGACGGCAAAAAGCCGGGGGAAATACTTTCTACTATAAACAGAAATCTTTTCGGCGTTATTGAAAAGAGTTCTTTTATCACTGCATCATTATGTCTTTTTGATTTCAGCCGGAAGCAGCTTTTTTACTGCAGGGCAGGGCATACTCCTCTGCTTCGTATTTCGGGAGGCAGAGCAGAATTGCTGCGCGGTGAGGGTATCGGGCTGGGACTTGAAAAGGGTCTGATCTTTGAGAAATCCTTGCAGGAAAATGAGATCGCACTAAATTCCGGCGATATATTTATTATGTATTCCGATGGGATTGAGGAAGCGATAAATCACAATTATGAATTTTATGGAACTGAGAGATTAATTGCAAAAAGCGCTGAGGTGAGCGGAAGGAGCGCAGAGGAGATAAAAATGGCTATCCTTACGGATGTGGATGATTTCCGGAAAGGGGCTCCTCAAAATGATGATATCACTCTTGTCGTAGTCAAAATTATATAACACAAATTATAAATAATGAAATTATCAATAATACTGCTGATACTGATCGCTGTTTTTTCCATTCTCAGCATTTATGGAAAATACAAGTCGAAAAAGCTTCTTATAATATTCAAACCGCTTGCGATAATTTCAATAGTTCTGCTTTATGTTTTATCCGCACCATTCTCAAGAGGGATGGCAGAAGTATTTGTGTTTGTCGGGCTTTGTTTTGCGATTATGGGTGATATTATGCTGCTGATGCCCGAAGAAAAATTTGTTGACGGTCTTTCGTTTTTTGCTCTGACACATATATTCTATTCCGGCGCATTCATTTTTATGGGGGGATTTCCTGACCTGTATATTCTGGCAGTCTTTTTTGCCTTCGGACTTGCAGTATATTTCAAACTGCACAAAAAACTGGGAAAACTGAAACTGCCTGTATTCGTTTACACTCTGCTCATATCTCTTATGGCTGCGAGCGCTTTCCACCTTATCGGGGCAACCTATGCAGCATATAGTCTTATGATTTTCGCGGGGGCAGCACTCTTTATGATATCAGATCTGATCCTTGCGGTAAATAAATTCGCAATGCCATTCGCTTCAGCCGAAATACTTATTCTTTCAACATATTTCCTCGGTCAAACACTTATTGCATTTGCATTCTGAGCCTGGCGGCTTTTCGCGCTTAAGAGCAGGCGGCAGCCCTGTTGGATTAATGCATTATTTCATCAGCCGTGAAATTTATCATCTCACGAGTTCGCAGGATTGTTTTTGATATATTCCGAAATGTTCCGGTATGCCTGTCCATCGCGGATAATGTGCTGGTAATAATTCCGCTGCCACAATTTACCCATTGTTTCATTTTGGAATTTGTAAATCTCCAAACAACTATTTGCCACCAATGATTTGTATGCCCCAACAATATTTGATACTGTGGGGGCAGGGCTTGCCCCTGCCCTAATATCTCCGGCATTTTGTTCTATGGTGTTTTGTTGATTGCCATCATTCGGCGTGGATCCGGTATTCGGGGTAACATCATCATTCGGGGCAACCGCGAGGGTTGCCCCTCCGGTTTGTAAAAATATGATTCCATGCATGTGGTTTGGCATTATTTGAAACACATCCAATTTAAAATTGGGAAACCGGTCGGGTAATTTTATCCATTCATTGTATGCCACCATACCATATTCATTCAAAATCATTTCCATGTTTTCCACATGGCCGAAACGGCATATCCTGTCCTGGCAGCAGATTGTTATGAAATATAATCCCGCCCGGGAATAATCATATCCTTTCAGACGGATACTTCGGCGGTGATGAATAAAGGGGTTGAATTTATTCATGGGGATTGTTTGAATTGCACCTGATTTCCCTTATCCAAAGTAGTTAATCCATTTTTAAAGTATTTTGCTCTGGACAATATATAATTCCGATTTACTCTCCACTTCTTCATATTTGCAATGGACATGAAAGAATCATGCTCATCAGAGCAGAAAAATCAGAATCCTGAATATTCAAAAATATAAGGCATTTTATTTCTTTTTGTTTTTTAACTGTTTTTGTAATTCTCTGCCTTTTTCGGTGAGGTGGTATTTTTGGTTTGGGTCATTGGGATTATCGGGGATTGTCATTTCAATCCAACTTTCTTCAATAGCGGGTTGAATATATGAGTAAATAAATGTAGGTCTGTGTTTTAAATCCAGTTTTTCCATTATTTCTTGCCTCGACATTTCATTTAGCATAATCAGTAAAAGCCTTTTTACTTGTTCGGTAGCTTGTTCGGTAGCTTGTTCGGTAGCTTGTTCGGTAGCTTGTTCGGTAGCTTGCGGGGCAACTTGGTCGGTAACTTGTTTCTTTCGCCATATAATTGAATTAAAAGTTTCGTTCTGAATAAATTCAGGTTCTTTAAGTCCTGCTTCGCGGCAGGTTTTGATCATGTCGGGGATACCGGTCCCCATACGCTCGATATACCCTGCAAGATACATGGGTTCCGCCAGAAGAGGATTGGCCGGAAACGAACCATGTGCTTTTTTAAGCTGTTCAATGGTCAGGCTGTAAGGAAGCTGCCCCGGGTTCCAAACTTCGAGCCGGTTGCGGAAAATCATTACCTGTATTGAGCCGTTACTGGCATAATCGCGGTGGGCAACTGCATTCACGATGGCTTCTGTAATGGCAGAACGGGGAATTTCATACTGCGTGGTTACATCTACCGTCTGACTGCGATCGCCAACGGCAAGGTCAATCCTTGACATTACAAAATCAACTGCCTGGTCAACCAATTGAAAAACATCGCCTTTATAAACCTGATAGGAAGGAATCGGTTTTTCCACATCATAACCATAAAACAAAGCGCAACGCAGTTCGGAAGTTATAAAGAAACGCTGCGGCTGCCGGCCAAAGAGAAGAACGGCAGCATTCGTAAGTTTGCCGTGTTTCAATAAATTGAGATGTGTAAGGATTTTCCGGGGCTCTTCATCGGGCGAAAGCGGGAAACCTCGTTTACTTTGAGCTGCAAGAACAAACCAGCGGATACGTTCCGGATCGATATCACTCAGCAAAGCATCTTTGCATATAGAAGCATCAAAAGGACCGGTACGGATCAGTTCCTTTTCTTCCAGTAGATTCACGAGAGCAGAATAAACAGCGGTTTTGAGTTCGAATTCGTCGCTGAACTGTTTCCGCACAACCACATTTTCAGCTTTCATGATCAATTGTTTTTCTTTGGGATGGCGCAGATTTTCAGCGTGATTTGAAATGAAAATAAGGCGGATTTTATGTAATTCAGAAGCACAGTCAAATTCAAGTTCGGCTGGTGAAAGACCATCGGAGTTTTCAGAACCGTAATTTCTGCCAAAAATTCCCAGGTAAACATCGCAGCGTTGAACCTGTCCGAGATAAGCAGAGGAAGCAGAAATGTCCTTTGCAGGCAGCATTTCGAAAATGAAAGGTTCGAAAAAACGTCCAAGCAGGGCGTCGTAGCTTATGTAAGTAAAAAGCATCTGCCTTTCAGAGGTGAATTCGGATTGTACACTGCTGATAAATAACTTCAATTTGTTCATATACCTACTATACC
This sequence comes from Ignavibacteriales bacterium, assembly GCA_021740915.1. Taxonomy (GTDB): domain Bacteria; phylum Bacteroidota; class Ignavibacteria; order Ignavibacteriales; family Melioribacteraceae; genus JAIOYW01. The sequence continues at coordinate 28,982 of JAIOYW010000024.1, forward strand.
GGACTGTTTAAATTTACATTCTCTAAACACTTATGTGTTATGTAAACATTGTTAAAGTTGCTGCATATACCGACTAAAGCACCTGTAATTAATTCGGATAGGTTGGTTTTTTCACCGGGTTGTTTTTAAAAAAAACTAAACCGATCCCGCAATTCAGTGATTTTTTTTGCACTTTTTATTTATTTTGACATTTATCAGACTAAAATATTAATATATATCAGTTTATCAAGTGCAAACGGCTCTTGTGAATCTGCCCAATTTAACATCAAAAGGATACAGTTCTGATCAATCATGCTGATTTCAGAATTTTTATGCAATGGGTGTAAAAAGATAACATTCGGGACATTAATGAATTCCCGACTGATTGGAAGCAAAGATTGGTGATCTTTCCGTCAGTTCTTATTATCATCGCCAATACATTTTTCTGCTTTTTCCATCAATTTGCTGTATCATTATCTTTTCCCAGCAGCCTCCGGTATCCCTCGATAAACAATGTGTTCAGTAAAAATATTATTCACATTTATTTCTATTTATGAAGCAAATTAACACAATAATTTTAAGAAGGCAAGAAGAATAAACGGATACTTTAAGATTGTCGGGGGTTGAAAAATCCGCTGAATATCAGACAAATAGTACTATTTTCCAATAAAATATTACCCGGGATGCTCCAATTATTGAGGGGTAATAGTATTCAACTTCAGCAATGTGGAAATGCGTCAGGGCTGGAGCCGGGGCTGCGGTTAGGATATGAACTCTGCTGCTCCCCGGGCAGGAGACCAGGGTTAAATTGATGATTGCTCAAGTCCTGTTTAACATTTATTTTTGGTCTTTGACAGTTGGAAAAAATCTATGAGTATCTACAATATGCCTTCACAGATTCAGAGATATTTGATCGAATTGAGGGCACCAAAATCGTTCTCTTTCATTCCGCTTTTAATAGTGTTTCTGGTTCAAAGTTTACCCGCTCAGCCGGCAGGGGACTGGAAAGATACCGGATACGGCGAGTGGAAGGTGTTTCATATCGCAAACAGCCCATTCCCTTATAAGCCTTCAGATGACCCTGCCTTTAATGATAACAGTTGTTATGTCTTTATTCCGGAAGGTTTTATCCGAAAAGATTATGTGGATTATGTAATAGATCATCACGGACACGGGGCAATTGTTGATCCTGAGAACACAGAACAGTTCTCGTATGTTGAATTGTTCAGGCAGGATTATCAGCTTTATTCTTCAGGCAAAAACGCAATTCTTATTATGCCTCAGGCTGCAAGAAATAAATCGAGCGGAGCAATGGGCAGCTTTGCAGAATTCAACAAAGCATCGGAATTTGTCGATGAGATAACTTCGCTTCTGATAAGCGGAAACAAACTGAACCCCGGGACAGTCCCACGGAAAATTTTCCTGAATTCATTCAGCGGCGGATACCAGATAACGGCTTCGCATATATCCAATAATGACAGTTCATATATTAAAAAAATCGGAGGAATTACTCTCTGGGATTCGTATTACGGCAACGAAAAGGAATATATGGATTACGTCCTCAGCCGCCGGGGTTATTTTCTCAACTTTTTCACTCCTTACGGAGGGACATTATACCTCTCGGAGAAGATGCTTGATTCACTGAGGGGATTATCAATTCCGACTGACAGTGTTTTTAATGCTTATGCGGAGCTTCCGCAGATTCTTATAAATGCAACGCATAAAAGGCATTTTGATGTATCGAGGGCAAATGCAATTTATGGCAGAGTGCTTCAAAAACTCCCTCTCGATGATATCGGGCGGCTGCCGGCGCCGCAAATTATTTCCGCTTTACAGGCGGATGGGGAAATATTGCTTCGGGTTTACGTGCCCGAAACTGATATTGAAAGGAATGTGAAAATCACAACTCGTAATTCAGCAGGTCCGGGGAGTGTTTTTTCTGCCGGGAAAGGTATCAGCAATTTTGAATTTCCGCAGGAAGGTCTCACTGAAATTTCGATTTCGGAAGCAGGATCAGAAGCCGGGGATAACGACCCTGTTTTCAGTATAAGATCGGGGGAGCAAAAACCGGAACTGCTTTTTGTTAATTCCGCAACGAAAAAGTTTGATTACAGCAAACGCACCTGGGAACAGAAGGAATTTATTGCGCGTGATCTGAGTCCTTTCGTCCGGGATTTTATGGCTTCAGGAAATCCGTCTGCTGATTATGCCGATCTGGATGCTGTTACGAATGGAATCGTAAGTCTGTCTGATTACCGTTACGTCCTCTGGTTTACGGGAGATAACGGACGTGAGGATAAAATATACGATAATCCCGGAACTGCACAAATACGCGATTATCTTTCACAGGGCGGAAATCTGCTGCTTGCCGGATCAGGAATTGCCGATGATATCGGCACGGGTTCGACCGGAAAAGTTACGAAGGACTTTGCCCTTGAGCATTTCGGTATAAATGGTATGGCAGATACAGCCGCGGCAGAAATTGTAACGGAATCGAAAGCAGGACTGCACAAATATCCGGTTACCGGATTAGTGGGTTTAGGGGCTGCCGTTGAACCGCTTTATGCACAGCCGGGAAAATCAGTTTTTGTTTCCTTCATGAAAAAAGAAATTGCGGGCAAAACAAGTTCAGCTATGGCTGCCGTTTTTGAACCCGATCAGGCGAGCAGCGGGGCGTTTTCAGCACTTGTGGGTGATTTTATGAGACTCGCAGAAACAATGCCGGTTACACCTCCTCCTCCAACTCTCCCGGATGAACTTGCTTTTATTGACGGGAAAGTTATTATGGGCGGCTATTCCAATGCCGATAGTTTCCTTATCACATTTTATTCATCTGCTAAACAGAAACTCGGGGATACTCTTGTTATCAATCCTGCTGAATTTGAGTTCCCGATGCAGACAAAGGTCTTTTTCAGGATACAGCCGGTATCGGGAAGGATGACAGGGCAGGGAAGCGAAATGTTAGGCGGGATAGCCGGCATTAACGGAAAAAAAGCGCTTATAGTTAACGGCTATGACCGCGCGACAGGTCATAATGACCGGGATTATGCGGTTGAGCATATTACATCGCTGGAAAACTCAGGTTTTTCTTTCGATTTTGCATCAAATGAATATTTTATGAGCGGGAATATTGACCTGACGCAGTACCAGCTTATTGACTGGATTGCCGGTGAGGAAAGCACAGAGGATAAAACATTCAGTCCCGGCGAGCAGGATAAGCTGAGGAATTATGTGGAAGCAGGCGGCAGACTGATTGTCTCAGGAAGCGAGATCGGCTGGGATCTCTGGGAAAATTCACGTTCAGAAAATGGCAGGAAGTTCATAAGAGAAGTTTTTGGCATCAGTTATATTTCGGATGATGCGGATACATACATTGCAATTGCAGGCAGGGACACGCTTCAGTTCGGGACTAATTATTCAGTTCATTATCCCGATGCATATCAGGCGCTGCCCGGTTCGGAAGTCCTTGCCAATTATCCGAACGGACATGCTTCTATAATCGGCATGAAACATTCCGGCGGGGGCAGAACTGTTTTCGGCGGGTTCCCGTTCGATTCTCTGAAGGATGCCGGTTCACGAAATTTATTATTTTTACGCGTTATTAATTTTTTATTTGATTAGTATGTGCCTGATAGTTTTTGCAATTAATACCCATAAGCATTATAAACTTATTGTTGCCGCCAACCGCGATGAGTTTTTTGAAAGACCTGCAGAACCTGTGCATCTGTGGAATCATTCCACTACGCTCTATGCCGGAAAAGACCTTAAAGCAGGGGGAACCTGGATGGGGATCAACGAGCAGGGCAGGTTTGCCGCTATTACAAATTACCGTGACGGAAGGGAATTCGGGAAAAAATATCCCGTTTCGAGGGGCAGGATCGTTACCGATTTTTTTACATATAATGGAACGCCGAATGCTTACTTAGGAGAGATTGATGCAGGCAAGGATAAGTATGCAGGGTTCAATCTGCTTGCGGGGGATGCCGGTAAAATTTTCTATTACTCGAACAGAGGCGGCGGAAAGTCGATGCTGGATAAAGGTGTGTTCGGATTGAGCAACGCTTTTCTTAATACTCCCTGGTTCAAGGTATCGAAAACGATTGCTTCATTTAAAAAGCTTTTGAAGAGTGAAGAGTTTGAGCCTGCCGCAGTGTTCGATATCCTCGCGGAAACGAGCAAAGCCCCTCCGGAAGAACTTCCCGATACACATATTCCCGCTGAACTTGAGTATAAACTCTCTTCTCCATTTATCAATTTTGAGGGATACGGCACACGATCGGGCACAGTGCTTACTGTTGACCAGTCGGACAGGGTCATTATAATTGAGAAGACTTACGGGCAGGACGGTGCAGAGCAATTTGAAACAAAGGCGGAATTTACGATTATGAGTTAGAAAGTTCATCAAGTTAGAAAGTTGCAAGTTGCAAGGCAGAAAATAGAATTTAGAAGGCAGAAGTTAGAAGTAAAAAAATAAGTAACTTGTCTGCGGCAGGCAGGTTTCGAAGCACTGGTTTGTGATGCAATACGATGAAGTTTAGGCGGGGCAGAATTTTCTTTTGCAAGTTTTGGTCTTGATCGGCAGCTCGTGTGGGGCGGGAAAAGCTATGGTGCTTGAAGATGAGCTTATGACTGGGAACTGGCTAATATCGTCCATAAATGCTCATTCCTCCTCCAAAATATTGATGTTTCAAATGTTCATAAACCAAATTTGTCCTTAAATCAATATCATCTGTCTGATAAGTTGGATAAGGCAAAACTTCAAAAAGCGTTTTGTTTACATAGTTAAAAACTGCTGCTGCTGTTACTGATTTATCAGCCCATTGGTCAACTCTTAATTTTTCTTTTTTCAATTCTTCCAATAGCTCAATCGAAATTTTCTTTATCTCGTTCTTTTCTTTTTCTTCAAGTTTCTTGCCTTGTCTAAGAATATCGAAAATTGCTTTTTGCTCATCAGTCAATCCTTCTCGTTTGGTGTCGGCTTCTTCTTCAGAATACGAGTTTACAAGTTCAATCAGTTTTCTGAAAGTCTCTTTTATTACAACTTCGTCCTTTCCTCTATTGTATTCTTCAATGATTTCCTGATAGCGTTTATAATAATCAACTGTCAAAGGATTTCGTTCAACCATTAGTTTTAATTGCTTTTCAATCTTGTCTTTGAGCGACTGAACAACAGTATTTTTATTCTTTGTTTTCAAAAAGTACTGCTCTAATAATTCAAAATTCAATCCGCTCAGGTCAATGATTTTCTCCTCGTTGTGGCTTGGTTCGGCAACCATATTTTCTATAGATTCATCAACAACGGCTTGGATTTTTTTCATTATATCTGCAACATCTGCACTTTCTACATTGTCCTCAATTGCAGAGTAGATTACATCAATTGCATTTTTTCTTGAAGCATATTGATTTAATACTTTGTCAGGTTGCAGGGCTTTGTATTTCTTGAAAACCTCTCTTGCCAAAATCTGAAATTTTCGTTTGGTTTCATCATTGGTGTAAACTGCATTTACTGCTTTTTCCATTGCAGCTAATTTGTGTAAGCCTTCTGCTTTGATTAATTCCTGCAAATCAAAATTTACTTCGTCTTGTAAAAAAGTTTCAGTTGCCTCTAATGCTTCTTCTAATTGCTTGATTAGTTCTTCCTTCGGTTTTACAGGTGGCTCGGGTTTTTCGTCTCCACCGTTTCCACCTTCATCACCGCCAGAACCGTAAATAGCCAAAGCATCTAATAAAGCAGTATAAGTTTCAATATAATCTACAATCAAACCATTGTTTTTTCCTTCACTTATTCGGTTGGCTCTTGCAATGGCTTGCATTAAAGTATGTGATTTTAAAGGCTTGTCTAAATACAAAGTTGATAGAGTTGGCACGTCAAAACCTGTAATCCACATTGCACAAACAATTACAAAACGGAATGGGTCGTCCTCGTCTTTAAACCTAGTTTCAAGGTCTTGGGTGTTCATTTTCTCCCTATGCGGTTCAATATCCAGATCCCATTTCTGAAACTTCTGTATTTCGTTTTGCTCCGGACTTACAACAACACAGATTTCGGTCTCCTTAATCCATTTCAAATCCCGGCTTTTCTCCAGTAATTCCTGGTCACCATATTTCCCTCTGGAAACTACTTTTTCTAACTGCTCAACATACTTTTTCCAATGTTTAGTGATAAGATCATACATTCTTACGGCTGTGAGTTTATCCAATGCGATAAACATTCCTTTGCCTTTATAGCCGCGTTTGCAGAAATGCCATACGACATCTTTTGCAATAGCATCCAATCTTTTAAAGGCTGTCAGAATAGGATATTCTCGGTCAAAAAGCTGCTCAACTCTGCTGTACTGGTCACTGTCCAAATCTTCGCTTTCAGCATCAATTACGGCGCGTATCTGATCATTGATAACCGGATTTTTCAATCCCAGGTACTCGCCCCGGTTTTCGTAATAAAGCGGAACGGTTGCACCATCATCAACACTTCGTTTGAAATCGTATCGGGAAACATAATCACCAAAAATCCGCTTGGTAATTTCATCATCTTTGAAAAGTGGTGTTCCAGTAAAGCCAATAAATGAAGCGTTTGGCAAGGCATTACGCAAATTCATTGCTAAATTTCCGCCTTGTGTTCGGTGTGCTTCATCTGAAATGACAATGATATTATCCCGTTTTGTTATTTCTTCTTCAAAGTTGAATTTGTGAATGAGTGTAAACAAATATCGGTGTTCCGAACTCAATAATTCTTTCAAATGCTTTCCACTGTTAGCTTTCAATGAATCTTTTGAACCAGATTTTACTTGCGGAACTGCACCAATTCCGCTAAATGTGCCGTAAATCTGTGTGTCTAATTCGTTTCGGTCGGTAACAATCAGAAAAGTATAACTACCTGTAAATTTGTGATGGATTTTTTGGCAGAAGAAAACCATTGAATATGATTTACCACTTCCTTGCGTATGCCAAAACACCCCAAGTTTTTGTTTTTCCTCTAAACTGATTTTGCCCAGTTTGTAGAGTTGTTCTTTATGCTGTATGTTTTCAATGGCTTTGTTTACTCCTATAAACTGATGGTTTCGGGCAATAAGTTTTACAACTTTGCCCAATGAATTATCAAACAGAATGAAGTTTTCAAATAAATCTAAAAAGCGTTTTTTCTCGCAAACTCCTACAATTATTCTATCTAAAGCTACAATGCCTTCGTCTTCTTCGGTGATGCGTTTCCATTCGTGAAAGTGCTGATATTTGCCAGTAACGCTTCCAATGCGGCTTTCTATTCCGTTACTCAACATTACAAAAGCATTGTAATAAAAGAGTTTTGGTATTACATCTTTGTAATTGGTGAAATTATCGTTGTAGGCGTTTTCTAATTTACGATGCGCTGCTTTCAGTTCAATGAATAATAGAGGAATGCCATTTACAAAACCAATAATATCGGGTCTGCGTTCCCGGTTGCTTTTGCCCTGAATCCACAGTTGGCGAACAGCCAGAAAGTTGTTGTTGTCGGCATTGTCAAAATCAAAAACCTTTAGCGTTTTGTTCTTAACCTGTTCGCCTTTCTCGTTGATAAAGTCAACAGGAATACCGTTTCTTAATAATTGGTGTTTTTCAAAATTTATTTCAGCTAATGACTTGGTAATGCTTTCTTCAATCAGTTTTTCGTAGGCTTGGTTGTATGCTGGTTCCGGTAAATTGGGATTGAACTGTTTCAATTTTTCAAAGAAAATCTTTTTGATGACAACTTCCTTTTTGTTTAACCTACCCAAAGTGCTGCCTTCGCCAAAACTTTCTTTGTTGTAGGCTAATAGCGTATCCCAACCCAACTGATTGAAAAATAAATCAATCGCTGTTTGTTCTATTAAATTATCTTCTGAATATTCCCAAGTCATAGTTAATTCCTATTTATTACCAATGCAATCCTATTTACAAATGCATCTTCTTTTTTAATTAATTCTTTCATTGATTGGCTTTCAGAAACAAAAATTCCATCAACAATAAAATTGATTTCATTCTCATCATTTCCGTAAATTGATTTTGAATATGCCTTTTCTGTATTGATTTCTTTTGATAGAGGATAAATCAAACCGCTTGCAATTAAATTGTTTCTGTAATATCCAGAATAGGAATGAATTTGATGTAAATCATCTCTGTCCACATCTCCATTTTGCATTTCCATCTTTTTGAATTTGGCATCAAACACAACCACTTTTCCACTTGTTCTGTGCTTCATTACCAAATCAGGAAACATAGGACGGTTAAAGAATTGCTGTTGATAAATGCGTAATTCTACCTGGCCACTAACAGACCATTCCGGGAAGTTTTTGCTCAACAATTTTTCAAGATATAATTCATACAATTCTGCAATGTCAAACAAGTAGCCTGTAGTTGCCAATTGCTGTTTGTCATTATCGGGCATCAGGTCTTTATCCAATAAAATGATTTCAGCATACTCCAAAACCTTCTTAAACCCGCTGTACATTGGATTATTTATGGATTGATGAGCTTTTGCTTTCTGTATGGTTGCGTAACTTGCATATTGACCTGAATAATTTTGTTTTAGTAATTGGTTTAATCCAAGTAACCGACTGTGTATTTCTTTACCAAAAATCCTTTCTAATTTACGCAATGCAAGGTAAAGCAAATCCACAATTTCCTGTACATACGTTCGCTCTCTGAACGTACTGGTTAGTTTTCCCTGAAAAGGAATATCCCGTTTCAGGTAATCGTTAAAATCAATACTACCCCTAACTTTGTGGTTTCTTTCCTGATGCTTTTTGTATTGTTGTGGCAAACCCAACACGGCAGCCTTTTCAAGTGATTGGATAAAAAGATAAGCGATGATAAACAAGAATTGATTTTCAGTTTCGTCCTTTTTAGCTTTTACCTGTTCGTTATCTACATAAATATCATTCACAAAATTGAGCATTCGTTTCAAAAATGCATCTCCGTATTTTGTGGTGATATTGATTTTACAACCTTTGTAAAACAAAACACCGGCATACAATCCAGTTTGAACGATGTATTCTTTCTCCTGTTCGAGTTTTTCTTTAGAATACAATTTCAGAATTAAGCGTTCTTCATCTGGTTCAAAAAATCGCCTGCGTTTGAAGTTAAATATTCTGATTTGTTTTAACTGCTCTGCCCCAAGTTTCAATTCATAAACCGATGAGAACATTTGTTGCAAATGCTTTTTGTCGCCTGCCTTTTTTACAGCAAAAGCTTCGCCCAAAGCCGATTCACGGATGGGTGCTTCTTCGTAATAATTATGATTGACAGGTACGCTTATTCTCATTTTATTTCAATGTTTCTTTAAATCGGTTCAATGCCTCATCTAATTTTCCATCAAGCTCACTTTCTGCAAAAACGGCTCTTAAATATTCTTTCAAAGTTGGGCGTAAATACAAATTGAATAATGTTTCAAGATTATGTTGTGTGATTTCTTTGCGTTTGGCTATATCGCTCATCTTCATAAAAAAGGAATGACCAAATTCGTATGATTTACCTAAGCCCAATTCAGCAGAAATATAGTTATTCAGTTTTTCGCAAGCTTTTAGATATTGATTAATGTTGCTAAAATCTTCTTTCCTTTTAAATCGTGTTTCTTCTTCTATCACATCATAGTCGCAGTCTTTACGTATCCATTTAAACCTTCTGCGAAGTGCCAAATCAAAAGCATCAATACTCTTATCTACATCATTCATCATGCCTATGAAAAATACGTTTTCAGGCACACCAAATTTTACTTCACCCTTGTCAATAGTGTAAGCAAGGGCTTCATAATCTTTATCTTCTTTGATTAAATCTTCAATCAATGTAGCATATTGTGTCCGTATCAGGTTTTTGGAGTCTTTGCTATTGTGGCGATAATCTTTTTCTAAAAGCGAAAGGGTTTCGCCAAATACTGATGAAAGGTTGGCACGGTTTATTTCATCCACAACAAAATAGTAGGACTTATCGGGGTTGTTTTTTGCTCTTATGCAGAAGTTCTTGAAAACTCCGTTTACCAACTCAAAGCGAATGTTGCCATCTTTTGAAACACCTTTTGGCTTGATGCCTTCAATAAAATCTTCGTAAGTAAACGAAGGATGAAATTGCAATAATTCATATCGGGTACTATCACCCTGACAAACAAATTCAAGACTGTTTACTACTGACCAGGTTTTGCCAGTGCCCGGAGACCCATACATAATTACATTTGGGTTATCGGCATCGGCAATGGTTTTTGCATTCACATACCGCCACAAGAAACCAGAAAGTAAAATTAGTTCGCCTATGTCTTTCTCGTTAACTTCCAATATCTCTTTGGCACGTGAACAAACAGCATGATTTTTTGTGAAAATACCTTCAACTTCTCCATCAACAAAATCGTTATACAATTCATCGAGCCATTGGGTTGAGTAGATATAAACAAATTCGGACAAATTGTCTAATACTGCCATTTTCATCAAAATCTGTTTTGCGCTGTAGTCCGCTTTTTCCACCATTTCGATTTTTGCCAATGGGTCGGTTTCCGATACTATGCTTTTTAATAAGCCTTTTATGTTGTCGTTGAAGTAAGTTTCCGCTTCTGCTTTAGAAGCATTTTGTTTGTTTTGTTTAAGGATATAATAAGTAGCACCGTCGTTATTCAACTTCACTTCAAAATTAAATGCAGTACCAGGTTTTGAAGAACCCAAAACCGTTCGGGTAGTTCGTTCCAGAAAATTACACAAGTAACCACCGGGCATTGCAGCCGTGGCACTACCCAATATGTTGGTGTAATCATCTAAACTCAATGTATCTTTCGTAATTTTATCTCTGTACTTTTTCCAATCTTCAAGCAGTTTATCAATTTCAGCCTTATTGAAGTCTTTATCTTCCTGTTTTGTTTCCCTTCTGAATTTTTCCCAAAGGGCTTTGATTTGTTCTTGCCTTTCTTCGGTAATTTTTTTTCTCTCCATAAGTTCATCCGTTCTTTAATGATTGATGGCAATAATTATTCCTATAAATTCTTTTTGGGTTTAAATTTGCCATTGAGAAGCCTTTTGAACTCTAAGCTTTTGGCTCCAAAATTTATAAGCAGACCTACTTCCAAATCATACGCTTCTAAATAATTTATGGCTTGTGCAAAATGTACATCTTCTAATTTTATAATTGCTTTCAACTCAACAGATACTACTCCTTCTACCAAAAAATCAACCCTGCGGGTGCCAATCTGCTGGTTTTTGTAATAAACAGGCATTTCATGTTCTCTTGAAAATGCTATGCCATTATCAGTCATTTCAATTTCCAAAGCTCTTTGATAAATGACTTCCTGAAAGCCATTTCCCAATGACCTATGAACAGCCATAGCACAACCAATTATTTTGGATGTCAGTTCTGAATATTTATATTCTTCTTTAATCATAAGTAATTCATTTATACCGGTAATCAATTAATGAGTTAAATATTGTCTGAACTTTGATTCTTTTGATTTCAGGATTACCCTGATTTTTTCCTCGTCTTTAATCATATTTAATCAATAATCAGTTAAACATTGTCTGCAATATGATTCTATTGATTTCAAGATTACCCTGATTTATCTTTGTCTTTAATCAAACTTAATCAGTTAATCAGTTTAATCACAGTTCAGACTTCTATTTGTCCGTTCATCAGTTTAGGTAATAAAATATCCCGTGCCTCACGGAGTTTAGCGTTTTGCTTAATTAAGTTAAGTATCAAGTTATACATTTGCTGTGCTTCTGCTTCAAATTCTTGCTGAATTTTATCACTTGGTGTTTTCAACTTAACTTTCATCAATTCAACTTTCGTTACAGCGTTAAATATTGCACCGTTACCAATAACATCCTCAGCAAAAAAGAACTCTTTCAATTGATGATAGAAATAATTCTGAAAGCCCTTTTTGCTCCTAAAAGCACATAAACCACGACCAATGCAGATTTTATCACTTGTGAAATTTATTCTTCCAACTGGTGCTCTTACTGAAAATAAAATGTCACCATCTTCGGCAATTTTAGTTGGTGTTTTACAATAGATTTTGTGTTCTACAAAGTAGTTTGAAAAATTGGTTACACCTTGATGAAAGGGCAAATTGTCTTCCTTTTCATTCGTATATGTATCAGAAGTTGGACTTTGCCCCATTACAACATTTGCCAATTCGTCAATAGTAAATTCTTCTAGTTTTTCATTTTGAACAATCAACTTATAACTTGCAAACGCCTTCTCCTCCAGCAACTTTATCCGCTTCAAATTATTCTCTATCAAATCATCATAAGCCGATAAAATGGAAGCGATGCGGCGTTGGGTGGGGAATTCAGGAATATTAAATTTTATTGGTTTTAATACAGTTTGGGTTAATAGTGGTTGGGCTGAACCGCCAGCGTAACTATTTAGAGGATAATTTTTAAGCAAGTAGTAAACAAAAACTAAATCTGCGTTTGATTTTGGTTTTGCTACAATCGTGTTATCAGAAGGCCAGAAGTTATTTAATGAAACTTCAACCGAACCACAATTTGCTCCAACTCTTCCAATAATTATTCCTTTATCATAAAGATAATTTTCGGAATAGCCAATAATTCCATTTGAACCAAATGCAGGAAAATTTCCCTTTTCAGAAGGCAATATTGATTTTCCATTATAGAAATCAACGAATTGTTCTAATGGTAAATGACTCCACTTCATATCGCCTCCTCTTTTAATTGTTTCACTATCTGCACGGTCAGGCTATCCATACGTGAAAAGGCAAACCATTTTTTGCCCAAATCTTTCAGAGATGCCCCAATATGGTAGAGTTCTGTGCCGTCGATAATCATGAAGCGGTCGTGGCTTTGTGCAAAGGTTTTTACGGCTATGGGCGGGTATTGGGCATTGTGTTTTTGTAAGTCAAGTTGTAATGCTTTGCCGATTTCTTTGGTGTATAATCTGGCCTTTACTTCAGGTTTCCGTTTGCTCAGTAGCATAAGTACGCTGTCGTCCACAAAGTTGTCTATCAGAATGATTTCAGTATTGGCTTTCCTAATGATATCCGCCACAAAAGCGTAGGCATCAAAAATTTGCCCATCGAAGAAAATGCCTTGCATGGGCAGTTCCTGCGTTTGTAGTTGTAAGGAGATTTTGCTCACTTCTTTTTGTAGATTTTCAACATTATTTTCAATTCTATCCATGCGTTGATTCATGGCATAACCCTTTAGCAAATAATCTCTTAAAACATTGGTAGCCCAAATACGAAATTGTGTGCCTTGTTTTGATTTTACGCGATATCCAACTGAAATAATTACATCGAGGTTGTAATATTCGATACTTCTTTCAACTGTTCTGCCTCCTTCGTTTTGAACTGTCGCAAAATTTGCGACAGTTGAATTTTTCGGTAGTTCCCCCTCGGCAAAAACATTGTTGATGTGCTTTCCAATGGTTTTAACATCTCTGCCAAATAGCAATGCTATTTGATTTCGATTTAACCATACAGTATTCTCATCGAGCCTGACTTCAATATGCTCGGGTAGTGCATCTGACTGATATAGAATAATTTCGTTTTTCATAAATCTACAATGCCAGATTTTTATAATTCTCACTAATTAATTTAGCCAACACATTCGCTTCTTCGTTCAATCCTTCCAACTCAATGTGTATTTCGTTCAGGCGTTCTTCGTAGTCAAAGTCCTCATCGGTGACGGTGTCAACTCCTACGTATCTGCCCGGGCTAAGACTCCAATCTTTGGTTTCAATTTCTTTTTGCGTTACAACTTTACATAGTCCTTCCACATCTTTATAAACGCCTTCGGGAAAACGGCTTGTAAGCCAATGAGCCTGTTTATAGAAATATTCTGTTTCGTGCAATAAACCCAATTCGTCTTCATCGGGGTTGCCACTAAGTTGCTGTTGCAGGGCTTTGAGTTGGTCAAGCTGTTCTCTCAGATTCAGCGCTTTCCATGCAGGGTTTTTGCCCAATAGGTATTCTTTGGCGGCAGTGCCTATGGCATCGAGCAACTGCTTGATGAGTTTGTCTTGTGGTTTGCGGAGTGCTTTTGTCTGAACTGTGATTTCTGTGATTAACTGATTGCCGTGATTTTTCTTTACGGTATCAATCAGTTCGGTTTGTTTGTTTAACACATCCTGATATTCTTCGATGTTCAGAGCATCAACAAAGGCTTTTGCTTCTTCGTTTTCTTTAGCGTATTTAGTTGCAAAATCACTAACAGTTTTCAATACCTTTTGTAATTGCTTTTGCAGTTCGGTGGTTGCCTCGGCTGTTTCTTTTGCTAAGTCGGCAGAAGTTTGTAAATAATCTTTTACCGTACTTTCAAACTTTTGAATATTGCCTCTGTACAGGTTTACAATGCAAATGAGGTTTTGCAACTGCTCGGGGCTAAAATCGTTTACCTTACTGGTTACTTTGCGGTAAATTTTTCGGGCATCGAGCATCAATACTTGGTCTTTTCTTTCAATATCTTGTTCTTTTGCTCTGTCGAAAAACCACAACGTACAAGGCAAAGAACGAGTATAGAAAAAGTTGTTGCCAATTGCCATCATCACATCTACTGCACCCGTTTTTACCAATTTTTCCCGAATGTCCTTTTCGCTATGCCCAGCATCGCTGGCAGATGAAGCCATTACAAAACCTGCTCTGCCTGTTGGTTTTAGGTAATTATAGAAATATTGAATCCACAAATAATTGGCGTTGTCGTTTTTCGGCAGGTTTACTTTGCCGTCTATCATCAAACGAGGGTCTTTTTTTACAGCATCTTTGGCTTTGTCCACACCATCCACATTAAACGGTGGGTTTGCCATCACAAAGTCAGCACCTCCCACAAGGTTGTGTTTGTCTTCGTAAAATGTGTTTCCTTCCTGAATATTGCCTTCCAGTCCGTGAACTGTTAAGTTCATCTTAGCCAGTTTGGTATTGAGGTCGGCTTTTTCCTGTCCGTAAAAAGTTACCTTTTCCGCAGGTTTCAAACCTTCGCTTTCAATGAAATAACCAGTTTGAACAAACATACCCGCACTGCCGCAGGCAGGGTCAAACACAATTCCGTGGTCGGGTTCAATTACATTTACAATGGTTTGTACCAGACTCATAGGTGTAAAAAACTCTCCACCTTCTTGTGCTCCAGTCATGGCAAATTTGCCAAGGAAATATTCGTAAATCTTACCGAATAAATCACCTTCGGCTTTTTGCAGCACCTCTTTATTAAAAATACGGAGCAGTTCACGCAACAGGTCTTTGCTGAAAATGGAGAAATTTTTTGGCAAAACTCCTTTGAGGTTCTCATATTCATCCTCAATCAGTTTCATTGCATTGTCGATGGCTTCGCCTATATCGGCACTTTCAGGTAAGGCAACCAAATAATGAAACTGCGATTTCTCAGGCAGGAACATCGAATTCTGCTCTTCAAAATCCTTTTTGGTCAGCGGTCGTTTACCCCTCTGCGGATGTGACGGGAGGTTTTTTTCAACTTCAATTCTAACTTTCTGAAAACGATTGTAAGCATGTCTCAAAAAAATCAATCCGAGAACAGGCATCGAATATTCCGATGCAGTCAATTTACTATTTGCTCTTAACTGGTCGGCTGCTCTCCAAAGTTCAGCTTCTAATTTTCTTAGTTGTTTTCCCTGCATTATATCTTAATTTCCAATTCGAAAATTCATTTCTCAAAAGTAAACAATTTGCATGGATGCGTAAACATTATTCACGCTATTTTGCAAGCTTTGGCTAAAGTGTCAAATCCTGCGGGGTAGGAGAAATTGTTGGCTTGCAAATTTGCGGCAATATCTGTGGGGTTTTCTCCTTTTTTTGCAGGGGGAGGAAAAAAACAAAATAAATTCCCATCAAATCTGCACTGTCCGCCCGTTTGATTTTAGCCTTTATTATGCCTTTTCCCATTTGCATTATTAAATTTTGAATCATCTACGCCATCAAAAGTTAATGACTATGCTACTAATTTTAATTTGCTAATATTTTCCGGTGTATGTCTTTGGCTCCAGAGAATATAGTTTGCTCTTTTATTGTCAAGTGCCGATAAATATTCATCACTAACTTCTCTGTCAATGTCATTAATTACAGCGAGTCCAATAACTTCTTTTTGGGTTTGCTGCTCTCGCACTTTTTTTATATCGTCCCATGTGAATAAGAAATGTGGCAAATTCATTTTATTTACAGAGTTGAATGATTTGATCACAATTTCAGTATTCTTATATGCTATTTGAAAATCAAAAGTAAATTCAAGACCTGTGCTACCCTTAGAAATAAAGTAAGGTGTATAAATAAGTTCCTGTTCGTCTAAATAAGCTTTTACATCTTCCCTGAAAACAGAAGCTACAGTGTGCCTTGCCAAATAATACATATCGGCTGTCTCAGAAATTGCAGAGATTAAATTAAGCTTTTTCTGCGGAAAATCTTTCTCGTTTGCTTCAGTGGTCAGTTCTTCATTTTTAATTTGCACACCATAATTGATAAGAATACGGTCAAGTATTTCTTTTCTTTTGGGTGAACGGGTGATTTCAAGTCCACTTAATTCCAAATCTCTTAGTGTATTTCCATCATCAGAAAGAATAATTATATTGCCTTCTTTTTTTGCGTAGATGTCCACTGTATCGTTGAATAATCCGACAAAGGGAGTGCTTATTTCAATCCAATCCGAGGAATTTTTGGCTGTAACTAATGTTTTTTCCTTAAGAAAAGCATAATAATCGTCCATTAATGTATGTATCCAATTCATAATATTCTCATTTGTTGGTTGAAGGTAGTATCAGTTTTAACGTTGATTTTCTTAAAGAATACGTCTATTGTTCGGATGTAATCTTCCCTCTCTTTAAGTTCTTTTACCGGAAAGTCATCTATTTCCAAAGGTATCGCCCAAGCTAAAGGCTTGTAACCGTCCACAACATAGTGTATATGACCAGCGTAACCATCTAACCACTACCCCGCAAAAGGTCTAAAAATTTCTGGTACAGTTGGGGTTATTTCAGTTGGGTTAAAATGCCTACCATTAAAATCAACTCTCAACAAACCATTTTGTGTGATATTGTCCAGGTGATGAAGACTTATCTTTAAGATCTTCTTTTCACTTTCTTTAATGTCAAGTAAAAAATTTTGGTCTAAGTCGTCAGGAGCTGAAAGTGTCAGCCGAAAACTCATAGGATATAGAATTTCCATGATTAAGGTTCTAGAAATTTCACCATTCTGAACAATATATTTGTCCAGTCCTAAAAGATATTCAGCTAATTCTACCGTCATTCTTAATTCTTAAATTTTGTGTTCAAAGATTACATCTTTTTGTTTACTGTTGCAAAAGCGTTTTTCAGAGTGAGGCACAACATCCTGCTTCACCCAATATAAATAACGCAAAAAAACCGGCAAAAACAAAAAACCGAATTACAGCGTTTTCGGGATATAATCACTATCTGAACAGGTTTCTTCATTATATCTTAAAATAAGAATAATTTGCAATTTATGCACGGAAAGTTTGGGGAGTTGAAAAGTTAGGAAGTTTGTCAAGTTAGAAAGTTGAAAGTTGGGAAGTGGAAAGTTCATCAAGTTGGAAAGTTAGAAAGTTAGAAAGTTCATCAAGTTAGAAAGTTCATCAAGTTAGAAAGTTGCAAGTTACAAATTAGAAGGCAGAATTTAGAATTTAGAAGTTAGAAGGCAGAAGTTGGAAAGTTTGAAAGTGGAAAGTTCATCAAGTTAGGAAGTTTGTCAGGTTGAAAAGTTCCAGGTTATTAATTCACCATTAACAATTTAGAATTAATAATTAGCAATTAGTAATTAGTAATTGCCTTTAAAGTGTTTCTCGAATTCTTTTTCGATTTTGAGGTTGATCTCGTTCTTCATTTTTTCGAGGGATTCGTACAATTCTTTACGGTCAATTTTATAGGCGTATTCGGTTTCGAGAATAGTCACTCTTTTATCTATTGCACCATAGAATAATATTGCTGCGGTTACGACAGAAATCACATAAATAATAAATCTGAGCAATTCCCGCAGCTCGTTGGTGGAATGTTCATTTTTCAGCATTTGCGCTCCATTTGTATTTCACTTTTACGGCTTTATGAGCCAGCCCGCCTCCGGTGAGCAGCATTCCGAGAAACCGGCAGACAGACTCTCCTTTCGAACCTTCTGGAAGAAAGCCGGCGATAAGCAGCAGCGAAGAGCCGATGACAGTTTTTTTGCCGCTAAGATATTGCCAGATGATATTAAGTTTTTTCATATATCCTCCTTATGGAATATCCCGCGGGCACCCTCAACCCGCGGAACATCCACCCTCCTTTATCTGCCTTTAAGAACAGACCATGTCTGGAATTTGTAAAGAACCTCTTTTGCAATCTGCATTGCAGCCGGGGCATATTCGCCGAGTGCGAATTTATCTCCGCGGGCTACGAGTGATACAATCTCCTCATCGGTGAGATCACCGGCTTCGGAAGCTGCCTGTGCCGAGCCGCTCAGCGCCGAAGTGAGGCTTATCGCAAATGAACCGAGCAGCGCAAGATCATTCAGATTGATTGATCCATCGGCTTTAGCCTTCAGCCATATTTCAATTACCGTGAAATAGAGATCAACAAAATCGCTGAGCTCAGTGACTCCTGAAATATCAGGCGGAATAACGGCGTTAACCTTATCGAGATTAACAGGTATCAAAGCAGCTCCTCTGAAATTGAGTTCGTTGTTTTTCATCCCTGCCTCCTTAATCAATACGCCAGCCTCTGCTCCTGTAAAGAGCCGAGGGATTCTGAAGAACAAGCGCCATATCCATATTTACGTTATTCGTAAGGAAATTGCCCGATTGTCCGGCATACCTTACTTTCACGCCGACAGATGTGAGAGCCGTGAGATCGGTTCTTTCACCCCAGCGGACAGCATAAATATCGGAGCATCTCTCGACTGAAGTGCCAACAGTATCGGTAAACGGAAGCAAAGGAGTGCCATCGGCAGCATAACCTGCGCCGCGGATGATCACATTGCCTATCTTTTCGATCTCGTCGCCGAGTTCATCTTTGCCGGTCCTGTAATAACCGAGTGCCTTTGCAACAGTAAGCCACCTTATTTTGAGGTATTCGTTCATGTATGCATGAGTGGCACCTCCGGGAATAGTGGCAAAAAGTTTGAGCAATTCCTCAAGAGCCTGCTGCTGCGATGTCACTTTGGCATCGGTATTTCCCAGAGGAATTACAAGTCCATTCGCTGCGGGTACGAGAATATTATCTTCCGGGGTCAGGTTTTTTAAGCCATCGAAAACAACCGGTTCCTCCGCGCTGTCACCGTTAAAGATTTTAGCCTGGAGCAGGTATCCTGCCGATTCAGCTTCAATCCTTGTCTGGTATATCAGTTCAGCTTCCGGATCTTCGTTCCTGTCTTCGAGAAGAACATCCACCTGCACATCGAAAGAGATTATCTTTTTAGCGGCGGGGATGTATTCAGGAATAGGCGGGACTGCAATGTTCGGATTATTCAGCGTCCTGAATACGGATGTGAGATTGCCTTCGCGCGCCTTTTTTACTGCATCGGCTGATCCTGCCTTTGCGTAGAAGCTGACATCTTTCAGTATCGGAGCCGTCTTTTCAAGTGCATTAACAACTATTGAAGTAACCGGATCCTTACTGCTTATTTCTCTTAATAACATAAAGCCTCCTTTTATCTGCCTTTTGTTTTAATGTATGATACTGCCATTCTGAGCGGGTCATTATCCTGCCCGACTGCTTCCGAAAGATTAGCCGGAAACTCGGGAATGGCTGAATTGCTGATCAGTTTACCAAGAATTACGCTGGTTTCAGAAGGGGACTGGATTGCCATCTTCCTCCAGTCTTCCTTTTCGGATGGGGAAATTTTGCCTTCTGATACTGCTGAATTAACTATCAGTCCAGCGTAGGATTCCTGCAGGGATTCAAGTTTTTTCTCAAGAATTCCGATTTTTTCGATGATCTGCGTAAGCTCCGCTTCAGCAGGCGGTTCAGCAGATGCAGAGTTACGGATATGATCAATTTCGGAATCGAAATACGGAGTATTTGTGAGAGCCACACTAAGCAGAGCAGCCCCGGTTTTGTTTCCTTCCTTATCGCGGGAGCTAAGAGTGTAAACGGGAGAAAAATACCGGTACTGATCGTCCTTAATTAGTGCGGCAGCCTTTTTTGCGAATTTGGGGTAAGGGATATAGAGCCCGTCTTCCTTTGCAACTGCATCTGCGGCAGCGCTCCAGCCGGCTGCCGCTGCGCTGGCATTCCAGAGCGATTCATGTCCGAAATCGAAAAGTATGTCCGCTCCTGAACGGTGCAGATTCTCAGCCATCTCGGTGATATTTTCCGGGGTGACTTCATGTCCGCCATCGGTATGCGCCGGGAATTTACCGACCGGAACAATCCTTATCAGATCGGGATTTTCCGCCGGTATTCCGATGCTGTTAAAATAAATGTCACTTAAACCGCCTCCGTGTTTCGGCAGCGGTCTGATGCTTTTGTTCATTTTGCGCCTCCTTTTGTTAATTGATGAAGGCGAAACTAATTCCGTTCCGCCCTCTAAAAAAGCTTTTCCAATCCAAATACATATATGGAAAAATATCTTCGGATAAGGGTCTGCCTGACGCCTCAGTGCGTCCTCTGTCTTACCTTTCCGGAAGCGGGACTATCAGGCTCACGGTCGAATTTTTCCATAGTAATAAATCTGTAACCGCATTGCACACATACATACCTGCGGTAATCGCCGTGCGGGAATCTCTCGGTTTTGTATTGCCTTATTCCGCGGCGGTTGGCATCGTTTTTTTCGAAATTCCGGTTTTTGCATTTGGGACAATTCACAATTCCTCCTTCTCCCAGCCGGGTTCGATACTGCTGAAATTCAGATTTTTCGTTTTCCAGGCAGATGAACTGTTTTCCCTGCTGCGGATCTGCACATAGGCTTTTTTAGTCGAAAGGATAATACTCTTCCTGATAAGGTCGAGGGCATTCTGCCATTCTTTATCCTTAATATCGAATTGAAAAAGTCCGAGCAGCGCATTTTTGTTTATGACACCTTTTTTATCAATCCTGAAAAGTTTTTTTATTACAGTATGCAGGTAAGGATGGGATTCGGAGCCCCATCTTTGAAGGCATTGGTCGATTGCAGCTTTTGCAGCTTTGAGATCGTCGCTGAATTCGATAACTTCACTGCTGCGCACAAGCACCTGCACGGTCCCGTCGTTATTCGTCAGGTTCAGGTTTGAGAGATCGTTTTCATCGGTGACCCCTTTTTTCAGGAGGTCTTTCCTGTACCGCCGGATTTTTTCAAGCGTTCCGGATTTCGTCCGCATCAATGCCCGTTCGAGTTTTTCTGTCTCAGAGTATATCTCCGAAGCGAGCTTATGTCTTCTCATTCTTTCCGGACTGAAAGTTCCTGCTTCAGTTTTCTTTTTGCCCTTTGCGGGTTTAACGGATTTGTTAAGCATACGACACCTCTTTGAATTTAATATTATTTTATTGTATATTTAATGCGGGTTGAAAATTATACTTTAGTATAACAATCTTCCGGAAGTAAAATTACAATAGTATATTATTTATGTCAAACTAATTATACAAATGTGGAAAGAAATAATTTAATAGGAAGCAGATTAAGAGAATTCGGCAGTGTCAGGTTTACGAGTCTGAAGGGGTTTGCCGAAGCGATGGAGATGCAGCCGAGCAATCTTCAGGCTTATCTGAAAGGGGAAAGGGAGCCCGGTGCGCAGGTGCTTAAAAAACTCAGGAACCTCGGCTGCGATATCAACTGGCTTCTGGGGGATGAACCTGCCCCGAACGCATCTTCCGACGGGGTTTTTATCTCGCGGCTGCCTGAATACAGGCTGGACGCAATGATCCCTGCCGGAAGCGGCGAACTTGTTGATCTGACCGAATGGATACGAAGCGAAACGCTGGATTTCGATCCTGCCGGACATGCTCTTCTGCAGATAGACACCGAATTCGGATACAGCATGACCCCGGTGATACAGCCGGGCGATTACGTTATGTACAGTTATCACGCAAAAGTATATGACGGCGATATTGTTGCTGCGAGATGGGATGCCACAAAAGGTGCGGTAAAGATTGCCTCATTCGTCCAGGGCAATCCTTCTCTTGTTGCGCTGATATCGTCCAATCCCTCAGTGCCGCCGATAGTTCTTGAGCGCAGCCGGCTTGTTATGTATAAGGTTGTAATGCTGATAAAGAAGCGCAGATGAAAGGGCAGGAAGATAAATCATTCCTGAGCATTAGGAAATTTAAGGATACAAGAGAAGATCCCGGTTTTAGGCTGCCCACTCCCGCGGTTTATGTGCACCGGTTTCCTGAAGGTATCAGGCGGAAATTCAGGCGGGGGAGCAATGTAACTGATCTTGAGGATTTCTCCTGCACCTGTCCCGAATGGAACGAAAAAGCGGGGATTTATGAGCACAGAGATATACGGAGAGCTTGCAGCCATATTCTGAATATCGTTGAGAGCAGGGAGATAAAAGGGCTGGATAAGCTCACGGCATTTCTTCTTGAGGATATAAGAAAACATGGAGCGGGGAATTATTTTTCTTCGGGAGAAAGTGCGGGAATAATAATCTTCAGGACAGACCCGGGTTCAAAGTGGGTCAGCTTTTTCCTCCTGGATGAGATATGGAAGAACTATTCGTGGAATACAGAGACCAGCCGCTGGTCTTATGGAATAGCGCCAGCAAAGGATTTTGAAGAAAGGATTGAAGGAATTTTGAGGCAATTCGTGTGATAATTGTTAATTGTTAGCAAAGCTGCACGGGAAAGAAAAGAAACTCTCGCAGACCTGCCCCGCACTGCGGGGGACGCAGAGACGCAAAGGGGGTGAGGTTAGTGTATTAAACACCACTCCGCTTAATATATAATCTCCTTCGCCGGGGCTTCGGAGCCTCAGCCGCCTTTGACTCCTACATGCCGCAGCTACGCAGCTTTGAAGAACCCTTGAATTAACTAATATTCTACAAACTTGCCGCTGCTCCGCAGCTCTTTCCGAATAAGGAAGAAGGTAAAAATTCCCCTGTGTCTGAGCACCGAAGGTGCGGTGATCAGTAACACAGCCCGAAGGGCTGTGAAATCAAACGAACACTCTCACAAGCGCCAACGGTGCGGGATTATTTCCACAGATACCGCTCATCTTTATAATCGATTTCGTTAGTTCAGTTTATTCCGCACCTTCGGCGCTTATTGATAATCTGTGACTTTTTGCCTTGGACTTCGCCCAAGGTTACTGATCTCCACACCTTCGGTGCTTATTTGAACCCCTTCCACTTTTTAGGCTTTCGTCATGCCCAAGTCTGACTTTTTCGCGTTTTTGGAACCTGGCTTCACATTCATTATTTCTCTGAATCAGCGCCGAAGTTGCGTAATGATTAGATTAGTCCGATTAAGCTAACCAAGCTCTGTTTTTCGGCATGAGCTCTGTCCCGCAAAGGGGG
>JAIOYW010000005.1 GCA_021740915.1 Ignavibacteriales bacterium
CGCCCTATCCTGCCGGCTCCAACGATACCTACCTGTCTGCCGGATAGCCCGAGCCCGGTAAATAGATCTGGACGCCAGCCCCGGAATTTACCCCGGCGGAGATAATTTTCAGAAGCAGGTAAATGTCTCATACATGCAAATGTAAGTGCAACCGCCAGTTCAGCAGTAGCTTCAGTCAGGACGTCAGGAGTATTCGTAATAATTATTCCCCTATCTGCTGCTGCTTTTATATCGATATTATTATACCCTACGGCATAATTTGCAATTATTTCAAGTTGAGGGGAAGATTCAATAACATCTCCGTCCACCGGATCACTCAGTAGAGAAATCAGAGCAGCTTTATCCCTGATGTGCAATTGAAGTTCAGACTTAGTGATTTGTCTGTCCCCCGGGAATATTTCAACATTAAATCCATTCTGTCCCAGTAACTTGTCCACATCCCCAGGTAATGCCGCTGTTATCAGAACTTTTTTCATATCAGGGCAGGAATAATTGTCTCACAATAAACACTGCTGCAATTATACCGGCGATATCAGCCAGAAGCCCGGCTGCAAGCGCATGTCTTGTTTTTTTGATATTGATGCTGCCGAAATAAACTGCAAGTACATAGAATGTTGTTTCAGTACTTCCAAAGAAAGTTGAAACCATTATCCCAATAAAAGAATCCGGTCCGTGGACGGCAATTATTTCAGCCATAATTCCAAGTGAACCGCTTCCGGAAAGCGGACGCATGAGTGCCATTGGCAAAGCTTCAGCGGGCATACCAATTAATTCAGTAAACGGCTGCAGGATAATTATCAAAAAATCCATTCCTCCTCCAGCCCGGAAAATTCCAATCGCTACAAGCATTGCAACAAGGTAAGGAATTATTCGGATGGCTACATTAAATCCCTCTTTAGCCCCCTCAACAAACACTTCATAAATCTTTACTTTTTTAACAGCGCCATATGTTATGAAAACAAAAATCAACATCGGTATTGCAAGGATCGAAATAATCTGTATCACTGTTCTCAAGGTCTCAATAGAAATGCTGCTTAAGCCGGATCTGATGAGCCCAAAACCACCAACAAAATAAATGGCAATAAGAATGGCTGCCGCCGCAAAGATTTTCATTATACCTTTCAATGAGAAACCGCTCAGAATTTCAGATACCGGTTTTTTAAGAGGAAATTTCTCAAATATTTTTGCTGCAGTAATCCCGACAGTTGTAGCACATATGGCTCCAAACATCGAAGTCCCGATAATAATAGCGGGATCTGAACTGCCGGCTGACGCGCGTACGGCGATTGCTGTGGCTGGAATCATTGTAAGCCCGGCAGTATTGATTGCCAGAAAAGTGCACATAGAATTGGTTGCAGTATCTTTTTTATCATTCAAAGTGTTGAGCTCTTCCATCGCTTTAAGCCCGAAAGGAGTAGCTGCGTTCCCAAGTCCAAGCATATTCGCCGAGATATTCATTATCATTGAGCCCATTGCAGGATGATCATATGGAACTTCAGGAAATAACTTTTTTGTAATTGGTCTCACAGCCCGGGCTATCAGATTAATGAGTCCGGCTTCCTCAGCTACTTTCATTACTCCAAGCCATAATGCCATTATCCCGATAAGTCCCAATGCAATTTCAACAGCGGTTCCGGCGTAATCAAGAGCAGAATTTGTTACTTCTTTCATTTTGATGAAAGAAATTTCTTCTAATGAGAGCTTTCCTGAGATTATGCCTGATGAATCGTGTCTGATCTCTGAAATACTGCCCATCAGATCATTATCCTTCCCGCTAACCTGTGCCATTTTTTTCCATATAGCTGGAGTGGTATTACCGGTAAACATATAAACATTGATCTTTGAACCCGCCGAGTCGTATGACCAGGTTACATCATGGGTAATATCGCTTGTGGTTTTCTCGGAATAGAAATCATTAAATGCTGAGGATTTGACGGCAAGCACTGCATCGTGAATGCCGGTTTTGTTGGTGTTTTCACTGTCCTTGAGAATTAAATGAACAGCTAATTTGTCACCATTACGGTATTTGTTTTCAACTTTATCGCTTATGTCGGTTGTAATAGCGATGCCGATTCCCAGTATAATGAGAGCCAGCCAGACGTAATTGAGCATAATGAACCTGTATTATTAGCGAAATGCAATTTTTACATCTATCTTTAGATTACTAAATTAGTGTATTCAATTCAAATTACATAATAAATAAAGTACTTTAAGGATCAACTCTATGAAAATTGGTTTAATTCAGTACTCGCCTGTATGGGAAAATATTCCCGCGAACCTTTCAAGGGTAGATGAGATAATTTCCGATTCAAAAGAGAAATTCGATCTCTTAATACTTCCTGAAATGAGTTTTACAGGATTCACAATGAACCCGGCCGGATTTTACGAAGAAGAAGACGGCATATCCTTAAATAGAATGATCAGTCTTGCTTCTAAACTCAAATCGAATATCATTTTTGGGAGAATTGAAAAGTATCACGGTAAATTTTATAATGCACTTATTCACCTTGATCGTTCCGGACTTATTTTCGCCCGATATTTTAAAGTACACCCCTTTTCTTTTGCTTCTGAAGATAAATACTATTCTGCAGGTGATGAAACTGTGATAACAGAAATTGATAAAACCCACACAGGACTTTCCATCTGTTATGATCTGAGATTTCCGGAACTCTATCGCCAATATGCAAAAAAAAAGGCTCAGGTCATGATCAATATAGCAAATTGGCCAGTAAGACGTATTGAACATTGGAAAGCCTTAAACAAGGCAAGAGCCATCGAAAATCAGTGCTTTTTTATTGGAGTTAACAGAATTGGCACTGACCCGTTCAATAATTATAACGGTAATAGCTGCGTTTTCGATCCACTGGGTCAGGAATTATTATGTATCCCGGATAATGAAGGAATTTTCACAGTGGAGATCGATCCTGATTATTCTCAAGAAATAAGGGAAAAACTGCCATTCCTGAATGATATGCGGTTGATTTGAGAATATTTGCTGAATTTTTTCAATTTTTGTTTTTTATTATTCAGGACCAAGATGATTTCGCAAATATTCTGAAAGCTTAACGTATTGACTCTGGTCCCAATCTGATAGATATAAATACTGATATTTGAATAAAATTGAAGATATTTCCTTTTATTAATTGAATATCAAGTAAATTTTCCGATTATTTCGATTAAGGAATTCAACAAAAACGTTTGTCAAGACTCTGATTTCAGGATTATTCCGCTCGAGGGAGCACACTGCATTCTCTTACTGTCCCCCGCTTAGACATCACTTTCTTTTTCCCTCTTGACATTGGGTTTTTCACCCTTTATTTTTAATTATATTATATCTATAACAGTATTATTGAACTTATACATTACCGCTTAGATTAGGAAATTAAATGAGACCTAAACTGTTTTTAATATCTTTTTTTGCTGCGGCATTAATTGCATCTGCCGTAAAAGCACAACTCAATGAATCTAATGCTCTTGCGACAGGGAAAGCGAAAATATTTCAATTAGAAAAAAATACTGATTTTACGATATCCTGTGCCGAAAAAATTTTTAATGAACAAGGGAATATTCTATTTTTTGTCTTAAGGCTTAAACCAACTGGTTACGTTGTAGTTTCCGGGCGTGAAGAACTACCTCCTGTAATAGCTTATTCATTTACAGATCAATTCGGCGAATTAAACGATGAAAATATTCTTTTATCGCTGTTAAAAGTGGATTTGGAATTAAGAACTGGAAATCTAAATTTTATTCCCCAAAAAATGAAAGAAGAAAGAATTGAACAAAGAAATCAGATGTTACAAGCGGAAAATACAAAAGAATTGCGTCAGGGATTTCACCAATGGCCTCCTGAAGGAACGTCGCCCACAGGCGGATGGCTGAGGTCTAACTGGAAGCAAAGTTCGCCATATAATAATTTTTGTCCGATCGATCCGGTTACAAATAGCCGCAGCGTCGCAGGCTGCCCTGCTACAGCTATGGCCATGGTCATAAACTTTCAGCAAACTCTGAATGGAGTATTTTTTTCCGATGCCGACGATTATTACCACCATTATTCCGGCAGAAATTATTGGATAGACAACGATTATATAGCGAGAGGATTCCCATCCTTTCCGCAATTAAACGATTATTTAACTACTCTTTCAAATCATTATTCAAATAACTTATCAATAACAAACGCTGACAAAGCTGCCTTAACGTTTGCTTGCGGAATAGCGGCAAAACAAGTTTACACTTCTTCCATATCGGGCACCTTCGGTGTGGATCAGGCTTTTCAGGCTTATTTAAAGTTTAATTTTGAAAACAGCAGACTTGTTTACGATGGAGATGGTGAATTATATACCTTAATGGCGCTTAATATACTGGATACTCTGACTGTGCATTTTGCTTCGGTGACTCCCGCCCAGGATGCTGGGCATAATTTCGTGATCGACGGTTATAATACCGATAATTTTTTTCATATAAATTTCGGCTGGGGAGGCACTTATAACGGATGGTATTTGCTTCCGGATGAAATTCCTTACGGTTTGACAGTAGTGGAAGGCGCAGTTGTAAACATCGCTCGCCAACCTTTTGAAGCCGATGGCGATAACAAAGCTACTTTCGCAAGAAGTCTTCAGATTCCTGTTATTGATAAAACCGGAATAATTTATCCTGAGGAAGACGAGGATTGGTACAGAGTATATGCAAACGCAGGAGATATTATTCTTATTCAACCGGAGAATATTAGCAACTTTAAAAGCGATGTAAAAGCATGGTTATACGGACCTTCAGATCCGGGCGGAGCTGGCGTTCAATTGACAGATTTTATAGCTTCGGGCAATCTGACGGGGAATATTGTTTCAAAGGATATTGAGTACAAGATAACTCAGACCGGCTATTACTTTATCAGAATCGCCGATTGCGAAAACAAACCGGGAGAGGATGAACGCTGTCCTAAGACAGGAGCTTATCATCTTAATATTTCTTTTTCCCAAACTGACATAACCGAGGTTGCGGCTTCCGGAAAATTTTCCGCCCCCGAATTATTTGAACTGAAGGATAACTATCCTAATCCGTTTAATCCTTCGACAAACATTTCTTTTAGTCTGCCTGTTGATTGCTCCGTAAATCTTAAAATATACGACGCTCTGGGAGCTGAAATACTAACTCTTCTTGATGAATTTAAAACATCGGGAAAATATACTGTAAAATTTGACGCTGGTGAATATACCGGAGGAATCTATTTTTACAAACTAACGGCTGGTGGATTTTCAATGGCAAAAAAAATGATTCTCATTAAATAATGCTAAGAAATGATTTTCGCCATGAATAAGTCTGTAATATAATTTGTATGTATGGAATAAATAGTAATAAAGATTAAATAAACTTAAAAGCCTGCTTGTCTTTGAGCAAAGAATCTCCGGGGCAGATCCAATAAGTTGTTTTTTGCATTTATATATCTTATTGAGCAACCTGATTTTCTTCTCCAATGTTTCTGATTGATTATTTCTCTTTTCTAACGTCCCTTAAAATATGGGTTTTCAGAATCCATGTTTTTGATGTTTTTCCGCTCATAAAAAACTTCCTTTTATTAAATTAAAATTAGCCTTTTTCCATTTGCAGCAGTTCAATAATATCTTATATTATTTAAGGTGACGCCAATGGAATGGAATTATTATATATCCTGGATAAAGAAGAATTTTCACAGGGAGATCGATCCTGATTATTCTCAGGAAATAAGGCAAAAACTGCCATTCCTGAATGATATGCGGTTAATCTGAATCCTGCCTGGCTTTCTCCTTAAAACCTTTATTAGTCGAATAAAAAGGTTTTATTGTGTCTACCCGGATAATCATCTCAAATTAGAGAAACTCTTTTCGAAACGGCCTTTAATAGAACTAAGAAATGAATTGTTATAAATGAATAATTTTGTCAGGCGAAAAATTATTTCCGGTAAATACCTGATTATATTTATGATAAACCTGTTTTGCAGAGAATATTTTTTTTCCAACTCTCTTGTCAACTGAAAAAGTTCAGATGAGGACAAATTAAGTGTGCTGATGTTTGCATGCCAGGTCGAATATTTAGAATAATCATGCTTATTTGTTATTAGTTTTTTTTCGATCAATTCTTTACGAATAACTGTTCCTGGGAATGGAGTGAGAATACTAAAATATATCTGATCTAATCCTAATTGAGTAGAATACTCAAATTTATCAATTAATGTCTTTTTTGTCTCTTCTGGTGTCCCGATTATAAAAAGGCCCACAGAAAATATTCTATGTTTTTTTAACTGCAATACAACCGTGCGAATATCATCCGATTTGAACTGATTTAATTTACTTAATTTCTGCAGTTCTTCTTCATCGGACGTCTCGATGCCCAATAGAACAACTGAAATTCCTGCTTTCTTCATTTTTGCCACAATAGTGGGCGATTTCTTCAACCCGCCAATGGAAGCCTGCACGACAAAGGAAAGATTATTCAGTTTAGCATTTATAATAGCATCGCAAAGCTTTTCGAGTCTTTGCGTATCAATGGTTATATTGTCATCAACGATCAGAACGAATTTAGCACCATGTTTTTGTGTATCTTTAATGTCCTCTATCACTCTCTCAATTTTATATTTTCTAAAACTTTTTCCATACATTTCAGTAATGCAGCAAAAAGTGCAGTCAAAAACACAACCTCTCGAAGTTTCAACGGCTTCGGTTCTGAATCCAAAAAGTTTAAAGTTCTTTTTATTAATCCTTGATTGTCGGTCTGGTAATTTTATACGCTCGAGATCAAGAAGAAATCCTTTCTGGTTGTTTATTATTTTGGAATCGAACTTATAAGAGACGTTGTCAACCAGAACAGGTTCCTGCTTCGAAAAAATGGCTTCAAGTAATTTATTGAAGGTTCTCTCTCCTTCACCCCTAATTAAAAAATCAAAATAATCTCCGTCTTTGCTCTCTAATATTTCCTGATAATTAATCGTTGCATGATATCCACCCAACACTGTCACGATATCCGGATTGAAAGACTTTACAATTTTTACAATTTCAATTGTTGAATAGAATTCGCCTGTTTTACTTGATAGACCCACGATATCGGGCTGATATTCCTTAAGAATATTCAGGAAATAATTTCTTTTATTGCTGCCTTCGAGTGAAATATTATCCTTGTTTTTTAACTTCCCTTTTGAAACAGAATTAAAAGATAATGTTTTCACCTCATATTGGGAGCGGTCAATATTGCCAGCTATAGATTCTACACTCAGATTCGGCACATTCAGTAGAAATCGGTCTTTTCCACGAATAATTTGATAGTGTAGTAAGAGTATTCGTTTTTTCAAAACATTCCTGCTTTCATCATAAAGATTGAAGTTTTCGATAAATAAATACAAATTTAAATTTTTTGATGAATCCGCAAAAATAAATAAAAGCGGATGTTTGTTATGACAAAAAGCCAGACATCTGGCCCTGAAAAAGTAATAT
The DNA here is from genome assembly GCA_021740915.1 of Ignavibacteriales bacterium. Classification (GTDB taxonomy): domain Bacteria; phylum Bacteroidota; class Ignavibacteria; order Ignavibacteriales; family Melioribacteraceae; genus JAIOYW01. The sequence continues at coordinate 7,458 of JAIOYW010000005.1, forward strand.
TTCAGTCTTTACTCAATTGCCAATCCAGGATGAACTTTGGAAATAACTAAATTCTGACAATGTTGGATTAGAATAACATTTTCCAAGAAGTATAATGTCCAAAAATATATTCTTGCAATTCGAAAGCAGGGAAATGATTGCAATTCAGCCATTAATCCTTGCGCTTGTTTTCTTGAAAATCAAAAAATTTCTGTGACATATTGTGATCAGTAGATATTGTTAATTTGTTTTTGCATCTTTTCCGAAAGGAAAGAATAATTCTTTGGCACTTTGAATCACGATCATTTCTTTATACAAAATCCTTCCTGCTGACATACAAAGGCCAATGCCGCGTTTCAATTTCACATTTAAAAATAAAAGAGGCTGCCTTATTCAGGCAGCCTCCTATTAAAAAGATATTTCGCAGAATATTACTTCAGCAGAACCATCTTCTTGATGCTAACGAAACTACCGCTTTCGAGTCTGTAGAAATAAACTCCGGATGATAATCCGTAAGAAGCAGTATTAAAGTTAACCTGATGATATCCGGCTTCCATTTCTTTATTAATAATGGTAGCAATTTCCTCGCCGAGTGAGTTGAAAACTCTTAGAGAAACGTTCGATTTTTCCGGCAGACCGAATTTGATGGTCGTGCTTGGATTGAACGGATTCGGATAGTTCTGAGCAAGTTCAAACTGTGAAGGCATAACTTCAACTGATACTTCGATGCTTGAAAGTCTGCTGTCAGAAATAGTAACTTCACTTCCGTCTGTCAGCATAACATTAACAATTTCACCGGTGATTCTGTCTCTTAATCTGAGATCGGTACCACTAACGCTTACCTTAACCGGATAAGTAACAGAACTCAACTGAATTTCCTGCGGCCCGCTTGCAAGATCAGCAGCAAAAGTATTATTGGCGAAACGTACATCGAATACTCCAACAGGAGGAGCAGGAGGCATATCGTAATTTGCACCGGCATTTTCACCCTGGAAATAGAGTGTCATTGATTTTCCGGCTGCATCGGTAATGTTGATGCGTGCCCATTCCTGAGGTATTGATGACTGAGCTTTTACAGCGCCTTTTTTGGCAACCTGGTTAACAAATACGCCAGCGGCGCTTGTTTTAACCCAGTATCCCATTCCAGGATGCAGAACGTCCGCAAAATAATAACCATCGTCATATCCGAAGAATGAAGAGGTCACGATTCCCGGAGGATTGGTTACGAGATCGGCAACGTTAACATCGATATCGTAAATGCCGACCATGTTCCAGCCTTCCATAAGCGGAATATCTGCCATAGGTGGCTGTCCGGTAACTGTAACCTGCTGAGCTTCAGCAAATTTCAGCCAGTAACCTTCACCATTTGCAAGCGTATCCAATGAAACATAACCGTTATTGAACCAGAAAGCATCAGTAGTTGCTGTCGGGAATAATGAAGCTTTTGTCATATCTTCAGCAACGAGCGGAACTGAAACCATGTTCCAGTCAGCCATTACGTTAAATGTAACTTCCTGAGCTGTTGATTGTTCATCAACCGTAACGTTGTCAACATAAACGTTTACGTCTTCGTTCGAAACTGTTGATTCTCCATAAAAACCAAACATTACAACGCCTGTATAACCTTCAAGACTTATTTTAACATGATCGCCTGTAGCTGAGATCGGTGTTGATTCGTCATAATAAGCTAAAGTATTATCGCTTGTCCAGGTAGTGCCGCCGTCAGTGGAGATAACAATAGCAAATTTGTCGTCAGGACCAAGAACGCCCGGAGCAGTCGTTGAATACTGCGTAAGAGCGATATCCAGATCGAGATCATAAGCTACACTGCCATCACCAAGATCAATTGGAGGAGTCATCAGCCAGTGATTTCTTGTGGTTCCATAGATATTATTTCTTGCTGATTTATTAACAGGTGATGTAACATTTCCGAAATCATCAAGAATCCAGCCTAAAGTGGAACTCGTCAATGTAATCGAAGCGCCATAGTAACCAGTGTATCTCTTCCAGTTAAGCGGCGGAAATGTTGCGCCGGAAAAATCCTCACCAAACGGAGGCATAACCGTCGGGTCGGGTTCAGTTGTAAATGACCAGACAGCACAGCCAACAGCATCGCCTGATGCATTGTAAGGAACAACCTGCCAAAAATATTCAGTTGAATAAGCAAAGTTGCCATCAGGATTAACTGATGTGTTATTGCCATCATAAACCATTGTTGTCGGAGGATTGTTTGTATCAAGATATACCTTGTATCCGGTAGGCAATCCACTTGCCGCAGTCCAGGAAACACCTGCTGTAACAGCTACGTTTGTAGCAGAATCTGCTGGAACCGGATTGGTTGCACAGTCCGGAGGAAGCGCCTGATTCTCTTCAATGGTGATATCATCAAGACCAATTCCCCAGGCGCTGAATGAAGCGTCTGTAACGTCTCTCCATCTTACCCAGATATCCTGTCCACCGTATGATGCAAGGTCAAAATAAGCTTCGTTATATGTTGATTGATTGGATGGAGCTGAAAGGAATCCTAAAGTTGTCCATGCAACACCATCTGTTGATATTTCGAAATAAGTTGTATCGTGTCCGGCAACTTCAATTCCTCTTTCGCCCATATCGGCAAGCCATTTTTCCTTATCCGGATCGATAGCTGCTTTTCCGCTATTGATATCATCATCTTTCCACCAGAATTTAATACCGTAATTTTGCGGAAGCTGAATCATTGGTGAAGTAAGGATTGCCGGAATTGCTGCTGAATGGTTATAAGCAGCTCTTGCAGCATATGATCCTGAATGAGCTTCAGTACCTCTTGTCCAGAAACCATCCGGATTCGACCATCCTGTCGGAGGAACTACGCCGTCTTCAAAACCTTCTGTGTATGGGAATGACGTGATCATAATAGGATTGACTGTCAGAACTCCGGAAACATTGTTCGTGCCGTCCCAGAATCCACCACCGCTAACACTGTAACCGCCATATGTGAACGGTCCATTGTCCAGTCTCCAGCGGCTTGCATAATAATAAGTGCCTGCATCAAGGCCATCGCCCAGTTCAGCCATATATTCATCGTTATTTCCCTGATCCTGGTTATAAACTGCAACTACCCAGTTTTCCCAGGTTGAAGGATCAGTGTCCTCTGTGCTCAGACCGACCCAGACTTCAATTCCTGCACCGGCAGTTTGTGATGAATCTGTGACACCCGGTTCCCAGCCCTGTGTGTAAACAGTAACTGTTTCGCCCTGTGTAATTGTTGCATCACCTGGCCACTGAAGGTTATGCCAGTCCATTGAAGACTGCGGAATTGCTTCAACTATAAAATCGTCAACGCCTGCACCGTAAGCAGCAGAAGTTGCGTTGGTTTTGTCACGGAATCTGAAGTATGTTCCGTCTCCGGCATAACTGCTCAGATCTAAAGTAACCTCTTCATAAGCGGACATTGAGGATGCGGCAGAAAGTGAAGCTAATGTAGTCCATGTGACACCGCCATTTACAGAAACTTCAAAAAAAGTTGTATCCTGTCCAATTATTTTATTGGTAATGTCATCATCCTTCCACCAGAACCTTACCCGGTGTCCGGCAGGAAGATCGAATCTTGGTGAAAGAAGAATTGCTTCATGAATAGATGAATAGTTGTATGAAACCTTTGCAGACCAGCTTCCTGAATGTGGTTCTGCGCCGCGTGTCCAGAAATTGCCTGACCAGCCTTCTCCGGGTACAAGACCGCTTTCGAATCCGATCTCATACGGATATGAAGAAACGACTACACCGGTATTAACATTTTCAGGCCATATTTTGTATTTACCCAATCCGTTATTGGTAACAAGGGTATAAACATCGTATGAACCGTCGCCATTGTTTTTAAGACCAAGATCACCGGTACCGTTCGCATTTGTAGCCGTACCGAGTATCGATGAAAATGCAACCTGATCAGCAAGTGCAGCGCCAGCAGTTACATCAATCAACTTGAAATTATTTGCTGTACTTCCATACTGGAAAACAACAAGAAATTTCTTGGAATTGTCTTCGAAATAACGGATTGCATTACTTCCTGTAGGAATGATGCCGCCAGGAACAGTACCTAACTGAAGTCCTGCCGCGTCATATTCCATAAGGCTTACACCGTTACCATTTACCCAGAATCCTGTCGGTGAAGGATAAACAGCAGGAGAACTGCCTATTGAAGCCGGAGCCGAAAGAGTAATAATTTCAGGAGTGTAAGTTGCTCCGTTATCAGCGGTTGTAAATTTGAAAACTTTATTTGATGTTGCAGCACCAAAGTATATTGCGATCGAATTATCAGCAGTAGAGCCGACAACGGTGAATTTATCGCCCAGTCTTGATGCGTTTGCTGCGTCAAGATATTCAATTGCAACCACCGGGTCTGAGGTTTCGCTATCCCAGCGATATACCTTCAGTGCACTTGTTGTAAGACTTGTTGTCAGATTTGCGGCAAAAATCTTACCGTCAGCTGAAACTTCAACGTCGTTAAGTGTAAAAGTGCCGCCTGCAATAATCCCGGTTCCTATCGGCAAAGTGCCAAGTGAGTCTCCGGTCATCGCATCAACAATCACGATTTTTGGTGAAACGTTACGACTAACGACATAAATCCTGTCATTACCGTCAACATTACCAAAAGCAAAACCACGCTCGGTATCAGCTCCGAACCATGCCGGTTTGCTTAAAGTTTTTGCTCCTTTTTCCCATATAGTGGTTAGCTGGGCATAAGACTCGCCAGCGAATCCAACCATAAGAAGAAAAAGAAAAATAGTGAAGAAGGTTTTTCTCATAAGAACCTCTCGGTTAGTGATTTGAATGAATTAGTTGATATAACACCCTTTATAATCAATCTGAATAAAATACTAAAGTTAATGCAAAATATAAATGTTCTTAATAATTTGCAATTATTTTGCTGTCTTATACTAAAAGAATCAGTCGGCAATCATAATTTATTTTCATTTACCTTATAATAAAGATTAAAATAATAAATTTTGGTCACTTCGACTCTTTATCTAAACCGGTTATTAATCTGATTCCATGCCTGTTTGAGATATAGAACCAAATCCACTCAGTCAGCACTTTGTATCGGTTCCTGAAATTAATAAGATAGAGAATGTGAACAAACACCCAAATAGCCCAGGCAGCTAACCCTGAGAATTTAAATCTGGATATTTCACATACGGCTTTAGCTCTGCCGATTGTTGCTAAGTTTCCTTTATCAAAATAACTAAACTTAGAATGAGCAATTCCTTTTGAGCGCTTGCGAAGCAATTTGCCGGTGTAATTACCCTGCTGAATGGCAACCGGAGCAATGCCGGGTAGAAAGTGACCATGCTTATCACTGAATCTCGCAGAATCGCCTATCACAAAAACGTTATTATCATCAGGAAGAGTACAGTCGGAATTTACGACTACCCTTCCATTATTATCCGTTTCAGTTTCCAGACTCTTAAGGATGGAAGGAGCTTTATTACCGGCAGCCCATATTATATTATCAGTTTCTATAATTTCGTCTTTAAGGTGCACTTGTCCTTTACTTATCTTTTCTACTTTGGTATTAAGCAAAACCTCAACACCCATCCGGCGGAGATCATTCTCAGCTTTTTCGCTCAGACTTTGCGGGAATGAGGGAAGGATTCTGTTGCCTGCTTCAAGCAGGATAATTTTTGCATCAGATGGGTTAATGATCTTAAAATCTTTTAACAGGGTTTTCCTGGCAATTTCCGAAATCGCCCCTGCCATCTCAACTCCGGTCGGACCTCCGCCTATTATTGCGAATGTCATGTATTTTGCCCGCTCAGTTTCAGATGTACACTTTTCAGCTTTTTCAAAAGAAATCAAAATCCTCTCTCTAATTCTTACAGCATCCTTTATTGTTTTGAGTCCTGGCGCAAACTGTTCCCATTCATCGTTGCCAAAATAGCTGTGCCGCGAGCCCAATGCAATGATGAGAATATCATAAATAAAAACGCCATCGGATGTTACCACCCTTTTGTTCGTTCTGTCAAAACTCAATATTTCACTCATGATTACAATAATATTTTCCTGATTTCTCAGAATGTTGCGGATCGGCGAAGCAATGTCGCCGGGAGAAAGGGCTGCTGAAGCGACCTGGTATAGAAGCGGTTGAAAAAGATGATGATTAGTTCTATCAATTATTGTGATCTCAAAATCAACAGAGTTCAGAGCCCTTGCAGCTGAGAGTCCCCCAAATCCTGCTCCGGCAATTACGACTTTTAGTTTTGCCATTTTTTACCTTCAATATTGCGCTCGAGAAAAATATTCAGCCTTTTTCCCCATTCATCGTAGGCTGCTTTTGTCAGGTGGAGCCCGTCAGATGTGTACTCCTCTCTGAGCATACCGTTCGCATCACAAAAATATGGATGAAGATTGAAGAAGAAGTGGTCCGAATCCTTTGCAAGTTTTGCAATCGCCGTGTTAAGTTCAGCAATTGTTTTTAGTGGACGGGCTTCGTTATTCCTCACCGGAAAAACTGAAGTCAGCACGATTTTTCCTTTCGGGACGAGCTGTTTGATATTTGAGGCAATACTCCGAATATTAATAATTATGTCCCTGACCTTTTCATTCCTGGCAATGTCATTAGTCCCGATACACAGAAAAATATATTCAGGATTTGAAGTAAACCATTCTGCGTTAAACCGGTTTATGAGATCACGGGTGGAATCACCTGAAACAGCATAGTTCCTGATCAAAGAATAATCAAAAAGATCAGAAGTATCAAATCCGGCTGTGATCGAGTCTCCCAACATAACTATATCCATAATCATAATCATATCAAACTCCGAAAATCTTCCGGATATCATTTTCGTTAATGGAATTGATCCGCTCGCTTTCAGTATCTTTTTTTTCTGAGTCCCGGATCATTTTCAAAAAATCCTCCGATTTAATAATTCTGCATGAATTCACTCTTGCAAATTCTGCAAGGTTCATATCGGATGTGATAACAGTTACAAGCTTGGGATTTTTATGATCATCGATCTGTTCTTTTATTTTTTCGTCAGCGGTTCTATTTTCAGAGAACCTTATTTTTAGCCGGGAAGTGTTTATAGCCTCTTTAGGAAAGCCATCAAAATGTAAAGTGACTTTGCAATTTTTATCTGAAAAATAACGATCCAATTTAAAAGCCAGTTTCTCCCGGGACATATCCTCAAGATTAGCTGATTTGGATCTTAATTTGGGATCTTTACCGATCAGATTATTGCCGTCAATTATATAATAGTTCATTTATCACCTTCCTGAATAAAGCCCTTTGGACCTTGTAACTTTAAGATCCTGCAATTCAGGAGCTTTAATTCTGAGTTCAAATCTGAATCCGCGATATCTGCCGATCGGCTTCCAGGAAAAATTCATTTCCCAGCATTCCAGATCGCGGTATATTCTTATATCGGGCGCAGAAATTTCTTTTCGCTGAAAATCATAATTGCCTCTTAACGAAACCTTCCAGTTTTTTGTAATATTCAGGTTCATCGAAAGTCCAAGGCCTGAATTAACAGTGCTGTAATCAGGTGTCGGTTTGGAAAGATTATAATTATAGTTGAGACTTAGATCCCATGGAATCGTGAAATCAGGAGGCTGTTCCTCATAAAGGGCAATGTAATCAGTCCTGCGGACAACATCATTGTCTTCTTCCTCAATATCCTGATTTTTCCCATCCCGGGACTCGCCGGATAACTTCTCGCCGGAAATTGAAGTTGAAGCTGAAAAACTAAAATTTGTAAGCCGGAATAATCCTTTTCCCTTCGATGCGAGGAACTGATTTACCTGACGGCTTTCGATATAATCATAAAAAGTATAGGAGGATGATCCTGATAAATTTAACAGATTCCCAATATCCGTACGATAGGAAAGGCTTAATTGAGAAAGTTTAAGACTGTCTGCAGCAAAATTATAGCTGATGCTTCCGGAAAGATTCAGGAGCCTGATTTTTTGGGCTTCGGAGGTTGTGTCAGTGGGATCTTTAAGGGTTTTCATTTCGAAAATATTATCAAGACTCATATTGATATTCTGTCTTTCACCAGAACTGGCTCCGCCAAATATCTGCCCGGAAAATCTGTCGTATCTAACTTCTTTCCCATCAGCAGTAATATAAGAATCGTAATATCCCCAGAAATCCTTTGAAAAGTCGGGTGAAAAAGAATATGATATCGTTGGCTGGATTGTATGACGGAAAGCTTCAATTCCTAATGTATTTGCCTGGAGCATTCCGTATAATTTGGTTGATGCGCCAACACCAATATCGAATGATCTGACTGAAGAAAACCTGTGAACATCCTCAATTACAAGTGAATCTGCCTTGGTGATCACATAGCTGGTGTCTCCATCCTCAACAAGCATGGTGCTTCGGTCAACAAGATAATTAGTCCTTTTCTGAAATTTATTATACCATTTTTCCGTATAGCTGATACGCGGAGAAATATTAAAATACCCGATTTTTGGTGAGGCTGATACTCCCAGGCTGTGATTAATTCCGCCACGGACATTCAACACTCCGTTTTGTTTTGATCTGTTATTCCTGAACTGACTGTTATAACTGTACCCAATCAGTTCATACCATTTCTGGTCGGCAGATGCAGCAGACCCTTTTTTCCGGAAAGGATAACTTTGTGATTTGGAGAACCTGACCGTCGGAAGATCTTCAGTAATATCTCCCGTCTGCAATTTTTGATTCCTGTTATAATTAATTGTAAGGCTGTTTCCTGATTCATCCCATCTTTTACTCAGAGTGGCATTAGAAACGATATCTGTTCTCAAAAGATCATCGTATTGAGTTGCGTTATTCGAATTAAAATTGCGCGACTGAAAGGTAAGGTTAGCATCGAGCTGAGTTGTGGGATTTATCTGCTGATTGTGTAAAACAGAAAGATTATAATCCTGTGATACCGATCTGTTGGGGTCGTTTTCCTCTCCGGATTTCACATAGGAATATCCTGCATTAATGTTCCCTCTGTATGAGTATCTCTTCACATATCGGAATCTTCCCCTTGTAGCGAAACCACCCTTGAGGTAGTAATCGTTATTTGAAGCAAAATCAAGATAATCACTTATAGCCCAGAAATACCCGAAGTTCCTGAAATACTGTCCGCGCAGATAGTCGTCTCCGTAAGCTGGTGGAATAATTCCGCTTCTCCTTCCGGATTCATTTGGGAAAACTGCAAATGGTACAGGCACAGGCAAAGGTACACCGCCGATATAAAGAAATATCCATTTGGCAATTATTTTATCTTTCTGGATTACTTTCATTTCACTTGCGCTGAAATGAGTGTGAGGTGGATCTTCTTTGCAGGTCGTATATATTCCGTCCTTGATAAAAAATGTTTCATTGCTGACTTTCTTCACTCTTTCACCAAGGTAGCGCTGATCTTTTTTATTATTACGCGCCATCGAAATAAATCCACGCTTGCTTTTAAAATTATATTTCAGGGATGTACCTTCATAAACTTCACTATCCTCTGAGAGTACCGGGGTTTCTGCAAAACCGGTTTTTGAAGTATCAGATGTGTCAACAATCCCAAATGCGGCAAGATCATTAGTTTCAAAATTTGTCTCAATCCGTCCGCTTTTTAATTCAACGTTTTTGTATTTAACTTCCCCTTTCCCAAACAGATACATCATCTTGCTGTTAACATCAAAAAGAAGAGAATCTTTGGAATTAGCATAAACTATTGCATCAAGATCCACTTTGCCGGATTGAACGGCTGTATCCGGTAATGCCAGTGAATCACGGAGTGCTAATGAATCTGCCGGCATTACCCCGAAAGCAGCAAGAGTGTCGGAAGAGTTTATTTCCTGAGCAAAATAATTAGCCGTCAATAGAAATGCGATAAAAAAGAATTTTTTCACTATCAAAAATAAATTTTAAGCTTGATAAAGAACCAGAGCTGAAGCGCCCAAAATTCCAGCTTCATTTTTAAGAACTGCAGGCCTGAGAGTGACTCTGCTTTTGTGAGTTTTCATCACTCTTTCTATTATTGTTTCATTAAGAGGTTTGAAAAGGAATTCACCGAAACCAGCGACCCCGCCGCCAATAACAACATTAGGAATATCAGATGCGTTGATGATAGATGATATACCATATCCCAGAACCTGAGCAAGCTTTATTATCACTTTTATTGCAAAATCATCATTTTTCACAGCGGCTTCGTGGATAAGTTTTGGAGTTAAAACCTCATTTTCAATGTGAACCCATTTGAATAACAGTGAATTTATATGTTTTTGTAAATCTTCTTCAACCCATTCGACAAGATAATTATTTCCGGCATAAGCTTCCATGCAGCCATAATTGCCGCATTTGCATTTTCTGCCCTGATAGTCAACTGATATATGCCCAAGTTCACCAGCAGCACCTGTTGTACCATGAAATATTTTTCTTTCAAAAATAATTCCGCCGCCAACTCCTGTACCAAGCGTAATCATGATAAAACTATCAAGATCCTTTCCGGCTCCAAAAATCAATTCACCAATTGCGGCAGCATTAGCATCATTTTCAACATAAGCGGGCATACTAAAACTTTCCGAAATAATTTTCCCCAGCGCAATACTTTCCCATCCAGGGAAATTTGGAGGATAATCAACCGTGCCTTTCGAGGCAATTACCGCCCCTGGTGAACCAATTCCAATCCCTTCAACTTCAACAGGATTATTATCGAGTACAAGTCTGATGCAAGCGCTGATCTGCGATATTACCTTATCAGGCCCTTTCTCAGCGAATGTAGGCATGCACTCCTTATGAATGATATTGCCCCTGAAATCAGTTAAACCAACTTTAACACTTGTTCCCCCAAGATCAACACCGATAGTATATTCGGAAGCCATAAACTAATCCTTTGTCCTTACTGAATTTTAAAATTTTGATGATATTCCTGAATTTTTTTAACTATTTGATCAGCCACTTTTAAGGCTCTGAGTCCGTCTTCAGCCGAAACTACCGGTTTTTTATCATACATAACTGTTTCAACAAATAAATCCAACTCATATTCGAGTGCGTTGACTTTTCTCTGCTCGGGCTGCTCATAAAGGAGAAATTTCTGTCTTCCCTCAACGCCTAATTTTCCCAAAGCCATAAGTCCGGGCTGAATATTTGCCGGATCACTTTCAAGTCTGAATATTTCGGAAACACCGCTCCCGAAATCAACCGAAATATATGCGTCTTTCTGAAACATACGCATTTTTCGCATTTTCTTTTGTGAAATCCTGCTTGCTGTAACATTCGCAATTGCACCGTTGGCAAATTCCAGCCGCGCATTGGCAATATCTATTGAATCAGAAACAACTGCAACACCGCTTGCTGCTATTGATGTCACTTCCTGTTTAACTAATGAAAGAATTATATCAATATCATGGATCATCAGATCGAGAACAACAGCTACATCTGTACCCCTCGGATTGAATAACGAAAGACGGTCACTCTGAATAAATTTAGGATCAAGATTAAAATTTTCGAGCGATAAAATTGCAGGATTGAACCTTTCAATGTGCCCTACTTGAATAATAAGTCCCTTTTCCGAGGCAATATCGATAAGTTCCTGCCCTTCCTCGAGGGTTACTGTGATCGGTTTTTCGATAAATATGTGCTTCCCGGCGAGCAGGCACTTTTTAGCGATGGGATGATGGCTCTGGGTTGAGGTTGCCACAGAAACTGCATCAACGTCCTTAAGAAATTCATCAAGATTCTCATAAGCCTTACAGCCAATTTCCTCAGATAGTAACATGGCTTTCTGGCTGTCCTGATCGAAAACCCCTGAAAAAAATGAATTTTTATTTGCCGCCAGAAATTTTGAATGTAAACTGCCCAGGTGACCAACACCGACCACGCCTGTCCTGATCTCTTTCATTTAATCTCCAATAATTGTGTAGCCAATAATTTCTTCATAACCACCCCATCCCGGGTTATTATATAGAACGAACAATCTGTAGTTTTTCCTTGTCTCGGGGAAATTCCCTTCATAAATAACCCAGCCGGTATCAATACCGTCGTTTGAAGCAGAAACATAATACTGATAGTCGTAAATCCCCCTCTTTAATTCAATGTTAATTGAATAACGATCTCCGGATTTTTTCATTCTGTAATCGTCAGATAACTTCCAGTCGTTGAAGGCACCGGAAAGATAGATATCTCCAGGTAAGTTCTCCGCGGGAGGGAGAAAGGTAAAATGTATTGTTGTATATTCGGAATTTGGGTCAGAATCCGGAAGAAGTCTCATAGAGCCATGAATATCACCGCGGCTAAATTGATAGAAGCGGGACATGTCAGCGCCATTCAGATTAGCATTTGCAATTGGATAAGGGTGTCTGGATGCATTTCTTATATCAAGTGTACGATAGGCATTTCCAGGAAAAATATTTCTTTTGATAAACTTAAATTTGTTACTCCCGTTCCACTCCATCTGAGAATTCTCATCATAATCCCCTCTTAAAACAATTTCCGGATTATCAATTTTTCTGTCTTCAATTATCATAACACCAGCTAAACGATAAATCTCATAATCCGCAGGCAAAACAAATTCAGAATAAATAAGCCGGACTTTATTAAGATTTGCAGGAACTAATATTTCATTCTCGTAATCATAATTTTTTAACCCACCAGTTATCTGGAAATTGTTTTCACTGACGACAAAAAATTTCAATTCCCGAAGAACCTCATAATTATTATCTGAATCGAGTATCTTCGCAATATACCTGCCGGAATAACTAAAACTGATATCCTTGTTCGGGTATTTTTCAGAATAATGGTAGTCCGCCCCTGATGCAGAGATAAGTCTTTTTTCCAGCCATAAATTGAGGCGTCTGTTTGCAGCGGTGTTATTAATTGCGGGATTTTCGTAAGGTTTCCAATCCGCATCACATAGCCAAAAATCTATGCAAAGAGATGGCATAGTCTCGCATTGTACATCAAATTCTATGGTGAGAGTAGTTGAATGACCTCCAAGAAAAACTAATGGAAATCGGTCGGTCTCGCCGGAAAATATCTGCGCGCTTTTTATAACAATATCTGTTGCTGAAAACAGTAAACTGGCATAAAAAAAAGCTATGAGCAAAACGGAACGGAATCGCATTAATCTATGATCTTTCTTTACTTTTTAAAACATTAAAATTAGGCAATTTAGAGGAGCCTTACAAAGTTAAAAACCATTTCCGGATATCGTTGTAATCTTTGATATTTTCCAGTATTTCGCACAAACTCCAGTCAAGTTTTAATTAACGTACTCAGGAATTAAAAGTATTAATAAAGTATTGCTGGTGACAATACTGACTCTATATATGTTCCTTGTTGTCCAATCTTTTCTGTAAAGAGTTTTTGTTCAACGCTGTAAATATTAAGCGGCAAGTTAATCTCGTGATAATTTTGCAGAGTTCCATTTTGATCGATATAGACATCAACAACCATTCCTTCCCTGATTTTCATCTGCACAGAACACGCATTTTTTTCCCCAAACCTGAGTTCAAATTCTGGTGTCCGCCCAAAATTCCATTCAAATGATTTGTATTTCCTCTCGGAAAGGTCATAAATTTCATTCATATCTTCAGGCTTAAGTAAAATGTTTTTCTTTTTTCCGTTGATAATCTCAGCAAGTGTAAATATACATTCATCAGCCGTAATAGGCTGGTCAATGAGGTCACTAAGATTCCCTGTCTCGCTTCTTACGGATTCTGTTGATTTCGAAACGATCGAGAAGAAATTAGGCGAGATCGCTTTTTCAAGCCGAAATAGATCTGTTTCAACGAGAAGAGTGCCGTGTGTTAAAAGAATATCCTTTGATTGGAACTGTGCATTACCGGAAATTTTCTTCCCCTTAACTCTGAGACTATTTCTGTCATCAAAATAAACTCCGGCGCCAATCTGGATAAGGGCATTTATTATAGGCTTAAGTGCTATTTTATAATTATTCACAAGCTCATTTTTTCTTGGCTCGAATATTGCAAAATTCACGTTTCCCGTATCATGATAAACTGTTCCGCCGCCAGAAAGTCTCCTGAAGTAAGGGATGCTTTCTGATTTCAGAAAATATAGATCAGTTTCTTTGAATGGGTTCTGATTTTTTCCAATAATTACAGATTCAGAATTCCGATATAGTAATAAGAGAGGTATTTGTAACTTTCCCGATCTTATAATATATTCTTCAAGGGCAAGATTCAGATAGGGTTCTGCCCAGGGACTGATAAGTGTATTCATATTTTTTTAGTAAAAATTCGCTGCATTTATTTCATTCAGTATGTTAAAAGCATATTAATTAAAAGAGTTGTTCTGTATGCAAAAATTCATTAAGGACTCAAATTTAATAATCCCTGTCCCAATTTTTCGTCAGAAATCACAATAAACTTAAACAACTCTCTTTTTATTAACATAGTTAGAATTAATTTAAAATAATTAATCAAAAAAAAATTAACGGTTATGGTTTTTGAAGAGCTATTGAAAACATCTGGTTTAACCACTGGAGATCACCTGATAATTCATTCCTCTTACCGTTTTATCAGAAGGATTTTTGAGGGAATGGCACCCGATCTATTCATTGAATTGATTCAAAAAATAGTGACGGAGGAAGGTTCTATAATTATTCCAGTGTTCACATATAATTTCGAGTCATTTTTTGGCGAACAACCTCAGTTTGATAAATCCGCATCCGCTTCAGCAACAGGGGCTCTTGGTAATGTGATGCTATGTATGCCCGATGTAAAAAGGACTGCCTCGCCAACACATTCCTTTGCAGTCTGGGGAAAAGCTGCCGCTGAAATCGATGATGAATATGTGCCAATATCTCCGCTTGGTCTGGATTCGCCTCTCAGTTGGTTTTCGATGCAGCCGAATGCAAAAGTCCTGATGCTTGGATGTGATTTTAATTCCCTTTCCATCCTTCATTTTCTCGAAAATATCACCCCTGCACCTTATAAAGATTTTTTCTGCTGGAATTTTATGGGCAAGATACCCTCTGCAACATACAAAGAGCAAAAATATAAATTCTCTGAAGTACCTGGCTGCAGTAAATCATTTGTCAACTTTGAAACTCACTGTTTATCAGAAAAAATAATATCACCCCTCCGGATTAAGGATGAATCATATTATTTAATTGATGCAAAAACCTTAATTTATGAAGGTAAAAAATTCATTCAAAGCAATTTTATAAGATTACTCTGCCCACCGGGAGAATGTGAAGCTTGCGATTCAAGACATTTATTTTTAGAGCAAAAAAATATATCATCTGCCTGAAATTTTTAGCTGTTCTGCCTCTATTAATTGGCTTTTCAGATTGTTCCGGTTCGGGAAATTCTACGAATATAAACTCATCGCGAAATTTTTATTTTGCATCCAAACCCTCAAGAGAAAATCTGCGTTACCGGCTGAATGATACTATCGTTCACAAAACTTTCTCAGATAAAATTGTGACTCAGTACGGGCAAGCCTTTTGGGCGCTTGGACTTCTAAACGAAAAAAATACTGCTGCCGCGGCAAGAGTTAATGAGATTTTGCTCAATCCCCGTGAGTATTCAAATGACATTCTGCGTGCTGCCCTTGAATATGTTTATCAATGTTATCCGGTCGAATATGAAAATGAGATAGCAGCACTTATTATCGGTCATAGTGATTCAAAACTATTTGCCATGGCAGCAGAATACCTGCTCAGAATAAACAAGCAAAAATTTTCTCCTCTTATCTATAATATCATCCATAATGAAAATCAATTCACGGTTGATGATCCGATTATTAAGGCTCTTGAAATTTCAGATTCAACAAAAAGGCTTGCTCAAATCCCTCCGTTGAAAGACCTTCTCTCGCATCCTTTTTCAGGATTGCCGGTGATTTTTTCTTTACAAAGGGAAAACAGGAATTTCCCGGGCGTATTAATTGTCAGGAATGCTAATGGAAAGATTCTTCGAACCGAGGATGGCTCAATTTTTAACATTCCTCAACTTGCAAGATCGGTTTCAGCACTGCCTGGATATATTACGAATGGCAATACTCCTCAGGGTGTGTTTTCATTTTTAAAAATTGAACGAACTACAAATCCATTTATTGGCCCGACCGAGCTGCTGTTTTTATCCTTGCCTTTTGAGTATCCGGTGGAAATATTCTTTCATGATAAACAAACAGATAGCGATTTTAGTATCAGTATGTATCTTGGATTATTCCCCGAAACCTGGCAAAACTATCCGGGAATATTGGAAGTTTATTATGCCGGAAAAGCCGGGAGAAATGAGATTCTCGCTCATGGAACAACAATTGACCCCCAATATTATCAAAATCTCGATTGTTATCCTTTCACACCATCACTTGGCTGTCTTACAACTCTGGAATTATGGGATGATAATGGTAATCTTTGCTATTCAGATCAGGAAAAGCTTATTCAACTGCTCAAAAAAAACAATATTTCACAGGGCTACTTTGTAATTATTAACATTGATAACAAAAACCAACCAGTTATTCTTACAGATATAATTGAACATATAATACAATCAGGAATATAAACCAGGATAAGGTATGAAAAGTAACGATACAATAATCTCATTCCTAAAAGAAATTGAATTATTTAAGGATTTAAATGAGAGCGAATTAGCTGAGATTTCTACAAATCTTGAAGAAAAAAACTACAAAAAAGATGAAGCTATATTTACTGAAAACACACCCCGAAAGAACTTATTTCTGATCTTCGAAGGTGAGATAGAGTTATTCAAAAAAAGTCCGTTCGGAGGAGAAAAACGACTTACTTTTTTCAGGAAATACGATTTTCTCGGTGAAGGTTCATTGATGGATGACTCACCCCATTCCACTTCCTCGAGAGCAATAATGAATACCAGAGTATTCACGCTTAGCAAGGAGAAATTTGCCGGACTCATTGAGGCTCACCCGGGTTCAGCAGGTAAAATTCTTTCCAGAACCGCCAGGGTAATAAGCCGCAGAATGCGCCAGGCTAATACCAGATTGATGAATGTTGCGTCTCAGTACCAATCCGGAAGGACACGACTGGAGCATGATCTGCTGGGTAACAGAGAAGTGCCTTTTGAATATTATTATGGCGTCCAAACTCTAAGGGCACTTGAAAACTTTAATATAAGCGGAGTCCCTCTCAACTTTTATCCTTCACTAATTGAAGCGCTCGCAATAGTAAAAATGGCATCAGCAAAAGCGAACTACGAACTTGGATTGCTCTCACAACCGATAAATGATGCCATAGTGGAAGCTTGCCGGGAAATAATTAACGGGAGGTACCACACTCATTTTGTTGTCGATATGATTCAGGGAGGTGCAGGAACATCAACCAACATGAATGCCAATGAGGTAATTGCAAACCGGGCTCTCGAAATACTTGGTTATGAAAAAGGTGAATATAATTATTGTCATCCGAATAATCATGTAAATCTTTCTCAGAGCACAAATGATGTCTATCCGACATCAGTTAAAATTGCTCTCATTTTTTCAAATAAAAAACTCACCCAGGTTCTGGAAGGACTGATCAGTTCCTTCAGAGCGAAAAGTCTGGAATTTTCATCAGTCCTCAAGATGGGAAGAACACAGCTGCAGGATGCGGTTCCGATGACATTAGGTCAGGAATTCGAGGCTTATGCCGCAACACTTGAGGAGGAGATCGAAAGACTTGATCAGAATGTAAGGCTGTTCCTTGAAGTAAATATGGGAGCAACAGCAATTGGCACCGGAATAAATGCCGAACCTGAATACTCAGGACTTTGTGTAAAGCATCTCCGGGAGATTACAGGATTGGAGATCATACTTGCAAAGAATCTCGTTGAAGCCACTCAGGATACAGGGGCGTTTGTAATGTATAGTTCGGCAGTCAAAAGGCTTGCGATCAAATTAAGCAAAATAAGTAATGATTTAAGGCTTCTTTCATCAGGTCCCAGAACAGGACTTAATGAGATCAACCTTCCTCCGATGCAGCCGGGTTCCTCAATAATGCCAGGGAAAGTAAATCCTGTTATACCCGAGGTTGTAAATCAGATTGCATTTAAAGTGATCGGGAATGATCTTGCCGTTACACTGGCTGCTGAAGGCGGTCAACTTGAATTGAATGTTTTTGAGCCGGTAATCGTGCAAAGTCTTTTTGAATCGATTGAGATGCTCAAAAATGGAATGGAAACACTGCGATTCAGATGTATTGACGGAATCACTGCGAATGAAGAGAGGTGCAGAGATTATGTTCAGAACAGTATCGGACTTGTCACTGCATTAAACCCAGTATTAGGTTATGAGATTTGTTCAGCGCTTGCCAAGGAAGCCCTTACATCAGGCAGAGGCGTTTATGAACTGGTACTTGAAAAAAATCTTCTTTCGAAAGAAGAACTTGATCAAATCCTCACACCTGAAAATATGATTGCACCAAGAAAGTTGAAATAATCAATTTATCGGGGCAAGCCGTAATCAGGTTTGTTATTTAGAGTCGTGAATGATAATTTTAATATTCAGAATATTTTTAATAAGATAAAATCGTACTATAATATTGATTGGAGGCTTAATGGCGAACGCTTATTTTTATGTCCCTGAGACGAAAAATGAAAACCCTTTATCCTACTTACCCGGGTCGCGTGAGAAAGAAAGTTTAAAAAGAAAATTAACAGAATTAAAATCGAAAACAATTGAAATCCCTTTGATTATCGGTGGCAAGGAAGTAAAAACCGGAAAAACATCTGAAATCAGAGCACCGCATGATCATTCTGTTCTACTGGGAATTTACCACAAAGCCGGAAAAGCTGAAGTTGAGATGGCAATTGAAGCGGCGCTTAAAGCAAGGCAGCAGTGGGCTGATCTTCCATGGGAACAGAGGGCTTCAATTTTAAGGAAAGCAGCAGAACTTCTTACCGGACCATGGCGTGATACCTTAAACGCTGCTACTATGCTCGGACAATCCAAAACTGCACATCAGGCGGAAATTGAAGCAGCTTGTGAACTCGCTGATTTCTGGAGATTCAACCCCTTGTATCTTACAAGATTAATGTCGGATCAGCCTTATTCACCGACATCAATGTGGAATCGGGTTGAATATCGTGCACTTGAAGGTTTCGTTTTCGCAGTTACTCCGTTTAATTTTACAGCAATTGCAGGAAATCTACCAACAGCGCCCGCACTTTGCGGTAATGTTGTTCTCTGGAAACCGGCATCAAGTGCTGTATATTCTGCCTACTTCCTGATGAAATTGCTTGAAGAAGCAGGAATGCCTGCTGGAGTTCTTAATTTTATCCCCGGTTCCGGAGGACAGGTTGGTAACCCGGTTCTGGAAAGCCCCGATCTTGCCGGAATTCATTTTACTGGTTCAACGGCAGTATTTCAGGACATGCTTAAAAAAATTGCCGATAATGGTTATAAAGCAAAATATTATCCCAGAATTGTTGGCGAAACCGGAGGAAAGGATTTCATTTTCGCACATAATAAGGCTGATGTGGATGCACTCGTTGTTGCCGCAATAAGAGGTTCTTTTGAATATCAGGGACAGAAATGTTCAGCCGCTTCCAGAATGTATATTCCAAAATCAATTTATCCCGATTTCAAAAAGAAATATGTTGCCGAAGTTAATAAAATTAAAGTCGGTGATCCTGAAGATTTTACTAACTTTATGTGTGCTGTGATAGATAAGGGTGCTTTCGAAAGTATTGTTGAATATATCGAATACGCAAAAAAATCTCCTGATGCTGAATTTATCACCGGTGGTAAATACGATTCTTCAAAAGGTTATTTTATTGATCCGACAACAATCGTAACAACTGATCCGATGTTTAAAACAATGCAGGAAGAAATCTTTGGCCCTGTTCTGACTATTTATGTTTATGAAGATGAGAAATTTGAAGAAACTCTTGACCTTTGCGATAAGACATCCCCTTATGCACTGACAGGTGCAATATGGAGTCAGGACAGATTTGTTCTTAATTATATGATGAATAAACTTCAGAATGCAGCAGGCAATTTTTACATTAACGATAAGCCAACGGCTGCCATCGTAAATCAGCAGCCCTTTGGAGGCGGAAGAGCTTCCGGTACAAATGATAAAGCCGGCAGCGCCATGAATTTACTTAGATGGCTCACAGCTCGTTCAATAAAAGAG
The DNA here is from genome assembly GCA_021740915.1 of Ignavibacteriales bacterium. Taxonomy (GTDB): domain Bacteria; phylum Bacteroidota; class Ignavibacteria; order Ignavibacteriales; family Melioribacteraceae; genus JAIOYW01. The sequence goes on from JAIOYW010000005.1 coordinate 27,491, forward strand.
ACTTTCGATCCACCGAAGGACTGGCGATATCCATTCATGGATGCCGAATAATTGGCAAAAAAAAGAGGCTGTCCTTTTGAGACAGCCTCTTTTTTAATATTGAAGAAGATCAACGGTTTTTGAAGGCATATTGTCCATGACCCTTCGGAACTTCACCATTCCTGTCACAATCATAAACAACGCTTCCGCGAACAAGTGTTTTTAGAACATCAAATCTAAAACTGTCTGAAAGTGGTTTGGTAATATCCGGATTGGCACCAACGAGCACAATGTCAGCATCCTTTCCGGTTCTCAGATCACCCTTGTTCATATTGAAATAATCAGCAGCATTTTTACTGAATACATCGACAATATTCTCAAGAGTCAGTCTGTCTTTAACAAGTCCTTCGTTCAGCAGAACCGGGAGGCGTTTGCTTGCAGACTGAACATTCTCCGTAACCAGCCAATAATTTTCAGCCTTCTCAGGAGTCACTATATCGAGATATTCCTTATGGTCTGATCCAACTACATCAATAAGTCCTCTGGAAAGCCCTTTCCATAATGCCTCGCGGTCTTCATTATGCCTTAGAGGAGGAATACATTTAAAATGTCTTTTATCTTCAGGGGGTAATTCTTCCTGTGTGTACATAAGATGTGTATTTGTAGTGCAGGAGAAGAGTCTGATTCTCTTATTCCTTCTCATCGACTTAAGAGCATTTACACCTAATTCTGTAGTGATTGAAGTGATAAAAAATTTAACAGCAGTCCGGCTCGATACATCAGCCATATTCCAGACTGCCTCTGATTCTGAATGCTGATCATGTGTGTACATAAAATCTTTTTTCTCGAGATATTTTAATCTGTGAGCCCTGAATGCTCTGAATTTTGTGATCTCAAGATCCTCCGGAACCATCGCAATCGGGTAGTTAATACCTTTGAGAAATTTTGCGAGTTTATGATAATCATCGCGGCTGAATTCATTAATTTTCGAATCATCTTCGGTAAGGTAAAGATAAACACCGGCAGCGCCAAGATTCACGCTTGCTTCAATCTCGTCAAGAAGCTCCATTCCCTTTGATAGATCCTCAAGTTCCAGACCACGCCACAATCCAAAATCGACGAAAGAATTCTTAAGGAGAAATTCTCGCTTTTGAGTAAGCAATTCATCGTTCGTTATTCTCTGCCCGTTCCAGTATGGCATATCAACAATTGCAGTTGTTCCGCCGGCGGCAGCTTCAATTGTAAGATCGGCGAATCTATCCGGACCGGCGAGACTGAAATACACTGTCGGATCAACACCACCGGGCATAGCAAATGCAAAATTTCCGTCAATATCATCTCCCTTGGCTCTTTTGATACCCTGCATATTATTCATTATAAATGCAGAAAGTTTTTTCTCGTCTGAAATCTCTTCCCACGCCACTTTACCTCTGAGCAATGGTGTCATTTCAATGATTTTTTCATCGAAAGTAATGTTCACTAACCGGAGATAATTAGCTCCTGTCGGAACAAAAACATTTAACAGATGTCTTTCTTTCTTATCCATTTTAACCACATTTATTTAATTATAAATTATTAATTTTTTCTTATTTAATCAAATCTTTATAAATATTCAGTGTCTGATCCGTTATTAATGCAAGATCGAACTTCTTCTTTGCTTTTAACCTTGCATTTTTACCAAGTCTTTCTCTTAACTCAATATCCTCAACAAGAATTTTTAACTTTTCCGAGAGATCATTTACATCCTTATTACGGAACATCAGTGCATCCGATCTATCATCTGCTATATCTAATATGCCATCTGTATCCGAACAGATACATGCTTTTTCCATCGACATAGCCTCAACAAGGGCAATTCCAAATGCTTCGGCATGAGAGGGGAAGACAAAAATATCGATTGCAGAAAGAATATTCTCTGTATCTGATCTGAACCCGGTAAAAGTTACTTTATCTGCCAATTTTTTTGAACTTTTTATCAGATCGAGAACTTCATCTGCATAATTGCTTTCTCCATAGCTGGCTTCACCGGTGAGTAATACTTTAATCGCGGGATAATTATCAATAATTTTCAGCAATGCTTCGATAAGATCTTTATGTCCTTTACCTGGGCTGAATCTTCCGACAAGACCGACAACAATATCAGTAGAGGAATACCCGAATTCTGCCCGGCATTTTGATCTGACGAATTTTTCAGGAGAAAATCTGTCAGTATCCACGCCGTTAAAAACAATCTCAATTTTATCTGAGGTTAATGGGCACGTATCCAGTAAATTGTTCCTGATAACTGTGCTTATTGCTAAAGCTTTTGAGACTCTGCCATAGAGATATTGATGTAATTTATCTTTTTTAATTATAAATGAACCGAGTTGTTTTGTTAAAACAAGGGGCTGAGGTATTCCAAAAAGGGACAATGCCGGCACAAGAAGCCACAAATCTTTTGAATATTGTGTATGTAAAAGATCAAATCCTGATTTATTTATAAAACTTCCCAAACGCAATATTTCGACAGGTCTGAAATATCTATCAGATTTTATTGAATGCACTGTCACTCCCTTTTTTAGAGCATTTCTGTGCATAGAGGAATTATGAAGACACAGTAAAACCACATCGTGACCACTTCTTATTAATTCCGTACACGAAATAACTGTGTAAATCTCCATGCCTCCCCAGCTGTGTGAGAGACATGAATAGAGTATTTTCATCTAAGGTTCAAATTGATGTAAAATTATTTTCAGTTGCTTATAGAAAATAATAAAAAAAACAAAAATGTCCTTATCTCTTTACTGATTTATTTAAAATTTCTTCTATTCTGTCAACTTTTTTTTCGATCCTGCTATCATTGCCTTCTTTGTAATCGATTTTAATGTTTATTGATATCCGTTTTGAATCCTGTGACATCCTTTTGAAACATTTGGTTATGAGTGCCAGAATTTCATCCCATTCCCCTTCAATGACTGTTCCCATTGGATTTAACTGATAAGGCAAGCCGCTTTTATCAATAATGTCAATAATTCCGGCTACCCATTCTGAGAGGTGTTCCCCTTTATCAAACGGGGACATTGTTAGTTCTGCCATTACCATAATGAATCCTTTTATTTACTTTTACATCAAACCGTTAGGAAATTTAATAAAATAGGAAAAGAAATGACCGAGTATTTAACAAAAGATACCTTCTTAGAAAAAGTTTTTAACTACGAAACTGAAAAAGATTGGAATTTTAAAGGCGAATTACCTTGCCTTATTGATTTCTATGCAGACTGGTGTGCACCGTGTAAAGCGGTTGCTCCGGTACTGGAAGAATTATCAAATGAGTATCAGGGTAAAATAAATATCTATAAAATTGATACCGACCGTGAAACTGAATTAGCTCAGGTATTCGGAATACGCAGCATCCCCTCTTTACTTTTTGTTCCGAAAAATGACAAACCACAGATGGCTATGGGCGCATTGCCGAAAGATGCTCTGATTAATGCCATTGATACAGTTTTACTCGCTACACCTTCTGCAAATTAAATATTATGTGGGCGGATCAGTGATCCGCCTTTTTTTATTTTAATAATCTTTCAATTTCTTCAATCATTTTTTTATCATTCGGCTCAACAGAACTGCGATACCTTGAGTCCGGAATTCCATCCTTATTAATCAGGATTTTTTCAAAATTCCACTTAATCTCGCCTTTGCCGATCTTATCATATTCTGTCAAAAACCGATAAAGTTTATGTTTTTCATCGCCCAAGACATGTATTTTATCGAATAAAGGAAAGGTAACTCCAAACTTGCTTTCACAAAATTTTTGGATATCTTCATTGCTTCCTGGCTCCTGAGCCCCAAAATCATTGCAGGGAAACGCAAGTATTACAAAACCGTCATTCTTATATTTTTCATACAGTTCCTGAAGTCCGGAATATTGCCTGGTGTAACCGCAGTAACTTGCAACATTCACAATCAGAAGCACTTTACCTTTGTATTCACTAAGTGAAATTTCTTTCCCGCTTATATTTTTCACTTTAAAATCATATACTGTATTTAACATACTTTCTTTCCCGGTACTATATTTGTATTGTTGAACTTCTGCAATTGGCATATTCAGCCAGATAGCAGCAATAATTAGCAAAAAACCATTTATCATAATATGGACTCCTTTGTGAAAGTTAATCTTCTCTGCAAAAATCAGATAATTAATAATCTTATATTTTTTTTAGCATCAGGTATTAATTATCTGTTCCTGTTAAAATATTCACTTATTTATACCGATCACTATTTATTTATTACTATACTCTATTTTTTACTTATTAGTTCATTTTATTATTTAATCAAGCATAAACCCGGTTTTTTTTCTCTCTCAAAGAAATCCCTGCTTATTTCAGCGACATTTGTTTCAATAATAGTTGTTTTTTTGGTTATGTTCACCGATAAACTGGGTTCAATCGGGAGAGAGCCTGCTATTCGGATTTGGCTTGATAATCTATTCGCCGGGATTTTTCCATGGTATTCATTTATTACACCTTCTGCATTTCCATTTCTCTATTTTTTATCAATTCCTTTTTATTTAGCAGGAGAAATTGGATTATTGATTCCCCTGGGAATGACGGGGTTTTATTATATCCTATATATTAAGAAAGATACGGACGAGTCCCGATCGATAATTTTTCTTCTGTTTACATTTTCGCTTGTTACTGCATATGAGGCAGTTGTCAGATCGGAACTGACAATGAATATGCTTATGCCTGTCATTCTCATAAGTATATTTAACGGCAGGCGCTTGCACGGTAAATCTCTTTTATTATTTTCAATATTGTCCGGGATAATTCTTTCTACCAGGAGTATCGTCCTTTTCCCGCTGTTAATTTATTCACTTTATATTCTCAGGCATAATTTCAGGACACTTTTAATTTACTGGGGAGTTGCCGGTTTGATTTTTATTGTTTCACTTCTGCCATTTATATTTTGGGATCTGGAAGGATTTTTGGCATCAGGTCCTTTTGCAATTCAGTCCCAACTATCATATTTGCCAAATTATATCGTGGCTTTAGCATTATTGCTCGGAGTATTATCAGGATTTCTTGTTAGTTCACTCCGCGAAGTGTTTTTTTCTGCCGGAGTAATAATACTGTTCACAATCATCGTTTCGTTTGGAATAAAAATAGCGGAGTTTGGTTTCTACAATGCGTTCGTTAACGATAAAATCGATCTCTCATATCTGGCTCTGGTATATCCGCTCATGCTGCTGAGCTTCGATGGTCAGGAGGTGGACAAATTTCTGGGGCGATTGATTGTCGTGAAATAAAAATAGCGGCATGCGGTCATAACCGCTGCCGCCTTAATACTGTAATGCGTGGCTTATTATTTTGCCATCAATGCTGCAATCGCTGAAGTATTTACTATATCCTCAACGCTGCAACCTCTGCTTAGATCGAAAAGTGGTTTTTTAAGTCCCTGAACAACGGGACCGACTGCCTCGGCATTTCCAAGTCTTTGCGCAATCTTGTAACCGATATTCCCGGCATTAAGGTCGGGAAAAATAAGTACGTTAGCTCTCCCGGCTACATCACTGCCAGGCGATTTTTTCCTACCTATCGAATCCACAATTGCTGCGTCAAACTGCATTTCTCCATCAATTTTGAGATCAGGGCGTTTCGCCTTAGCAAGTTTTGTTGCTTCAATAACTTTATCTATCAACGGATGCGAAGCGCTGCCTTTCGTAGAAAAAGAAAGCATTGCAACATGAGGTTCTTCGCCGGTAAGTGTCCGATAATTATCGGCTGTCGTGACTGCAATATCTGCGAGCTGAGATGCATCAGGATCGGGTACAACGGCACAATCGGAGAATCCGTAAACCTTATCAGGGAAAACCATTAAAAAGAAACTCGATACAATAGATATCCCATCGGGCATACCAACACACTGAATTGCAGCTCTCAAAACATCTCCCGTTGATGCAGTAGAACCGGCAACAAAACCATCAGCCATTCCTTCCCGGACTAACATTGCCCCGTAAAACAGATCTCTCTTCAAGGTTTCCCTTGCTTCTTCAATCGTTATTCCTTTTTTCTTCCGAAGATTATAATAAATATTTGCTAAATCACTGAATTTGTCGGATTTCACATGGTCAATAATTCTAATTCCTGAAAGGTTGCAGCCTGCCTTTTTTGCATCTTCTCTTACTTTACCTTCATCTCCAAGTAAGATTACCGAAGCAATTTTCTCAGATGTAAGTTTTTCGGCGGCAAAAATCACTCTTTCATCATGTGATTCCGGTAAAACAATTGTTTTGCGGCGTTTTGAAGCTTCATTTTTAATTCTGTGTAATAATTCCAGTTCAGCCATATTTTAGTCCAAATAAATAAAAATATTTTATTCAAATATACCAAAATCTCTGCTCTGCTTTCTTAACATTATCTTTTTGGCTCAGATTTTTATATTTTACAGAATCAACGAATTATTCTTGTGATAATGGCACTAAACGATAAAACGATCTCCCGTCTGATAAAATCAGGCATCATAATTCTACTATTAGCGATAATAGTATCGATGATTTATGTTTTTTTTGACATACTTCTGATTTTCACCATCTCCGTGCTGGTTGCATTCATTTTTAACCCGCTGACTGACAAACTTGAAAAATATGGAATGCCAAGGATTTTAGCTGTACTAAGCGTTTTTATTGTGAGTGGTTTTATTATCTTTTTGGGGTTTTCGTTTTTGATACCAAAAATAGGGTCACAGTTAAATACGCTGTCAATGATGCTCAATGATGATTCTCTGGGAAACTTTTTTACCAAATTTCAGGACTTTATCAAAGCATATGTGCCTTTTATAAGCGCCTCTGAAATCACAGATAAACTAAGCTCGATTTTCACTGCCTTTATATATGATTCAATTGCTGATCTTCAGAATATCCTTAACAGTATTTTCACAATTGTCGCTATTGCAATAATTGTTCCCTTTATCGCCTTCTTCATTCTGAAAGATAAACGCACCTTACTCAAAGGTCTGGTCGATATTATGCCGAATAAATATTTTGAAATGGCTTATAATATTATCCGTAAAATAAACAAGCAGCTTGGCTTGTTTGTAAGAGCCTGGATATTTGACGCATTGATTGTCGGAACATTATGCGCGGTCGGACTCGCACTTATTGGGATCGATAATGCGGCATCCATTGGACTCGTGGCGGGACTCGGGCATCTTATTCCATATTTCGGTCCTGTAATTGGCGGAATTCCGGCTCTATTGATATCTGTAATTCAATTCGGAGATTTTTCTATGCTCCCAAAGATCGCATTAATGTTCACAATAATTTATACTGTCGATAACGGTTATATTCAGCCGAATTTATTTGGGAAAAGTACATCAATTCACCCTCTGCTTATTATTTTATTAATACTTATGGGAGGACAAATATTGGGAATACCCGGCATGCTGCTTGCTGTACCAACAGCGACTGTAATTAAAACGGCGGCTAAAGAGATATATAACGGATTTAAAAACTATAAAATTTCGAAAATTTAAAATGAAACTAACTTTTATTGGAGCAGCAAAAACTGTCACAGGCTCAATGCACCTGGCTGAGACAGAAAAGTACAGTTTTTTGCTTGATTGTGGATTATTTCAGGGAAAAAGAAAAGAGGCATTTGAGATAAACAGAAATTTTGATCTGTTTGACCCGGCTGAAATAGATTTTGTGATTCTTTCTCATGCACATATCGATCATGCAGGTAATTTGCCCAATCTTGTTAAACGCGGATTTAAAGGTAATATTTATTGCACTTTCGCAACGAGAGACCTTTGTTCGGTTATGCTGAGGGACAGCGCCCATATCCAGGAGATGGATGTTGAGTTTGTTAATAAAAAACGAAAAAAGCAGGGTAAAAACCTCTTCGAAGCTTTATATACGCAGGCAGATGTGTCCGATACAATGCGGCAATTCGTGGGAATTAATTATCATCATGAGGTTGAACTTGTTCCCGGTATTTCATGTACCTTTTTTGATGCAGGTCATATTCTGGGTTCGGCATCCTTATTTCTTCAGATTAATGAGGACGGCAGGCTTCTCAATCTTGGATTTTCCGGTGATCTTGGAAGACCAAATCTTCCGATTCTGAAAGATCCGGAAAAAATTCCGGATGTTGAGTATTTTATCTGTGAAAGCACTTATGGCGGAAGATTCCATGACTCACCAACTGATTCTGAAAAAAAACTTGCCGAGGTTATAAAAAAAGCGGTTGCGCGCAATGCAAAAATAATCGTTCCCGCCTTCAGTGTCGGGCGGACGCAGGAAATTGTTTTCACTCTGAACAAAATATTCGATAAAGGTTTAGCTCCCGTTATTAAGGTTTACGTTGACAGCCCGCTTTCTGTTAATGCAACAGAAGTTTTCAGAATGCACCCTGAGTGTTTCGATAACGAAACTGCCCGGTTTATTTTTAAAGATAAAGATCCATTTGGCTTCTCAAAACTTCATTACATCTCGGATGTTGAAGATTCCAAAAATCTGAATGAAGTCCGGGGACCTTTGATGATAATCTCCAGCTCGGGTATGTGCGAAGCAGGACGTATTCTTCACCATTTAAGAAATAATATTGAAGATCCGAACAATATTGTTCTAATTGTAGGGTATTCTGCTCGGCACACTCTTGGAAGAAGAATAGTTGAGAAAGATCCGATCATTAAAATATTTGGTGAGGAACATCCGCTAAATGCTGAAGTTATTGTCATGAACTCTCTGAGTGCACATGCTGATGGCAATGAGCTTCTCGATTATTGCAGCAAATTTGATATCAGTCGCTTACAAAATATCTTTTTAGTACACGGTGATGAGGACCAGCAGGAAAAATTCAAAAACAGACTCGCTGAGACAGGATTTAACAGAATTACAATACCGGATAGAGGTGATATTTTCGAAATATAATTTTTATTCGATTCTATTGATTATTTTTTATACAAGTTGTGCTCGTGAAGAATTGAATGGTACCGTTGATGATATTCCGGCTCTTCCACCCCCGGCTTATATATCGTTCTATTATTCAACTGATGGTGAAATAGGTGTGGAATGGGAACCTGTAAAACATTTTGGTCTGGATGGTTATGTAGTCTATATGTCATCAGGCGGAAATACTAATTTTTCAAAACAATCCTTTTTGAAGCAGAATTACTTTTTTATAGACTCATTAAGTTACGACTCGACTTACTATTTTTATGTCGCAACCAGAAATAAGAATGGTATTGAGAGCAATCCGGGGGATACAATCTACACAAAACCCTTAAACAGATATGTTCCACCGGGGATAAGAAACCTCGGAATTAATGCTGTCTCGGGTAATGGGGAGAAAAGAATTGATGTTGATTGGAGCCCGCCTTATGTATCCGATATCGCCGGTTACAATATCTACCGCAATTCAACGGTTTTTTTTGAACCGGTCGAAGAATATTTTCATGCCAGGTGCGATGATACTTTTTTTTCAGATACATCAGGTCTGATCCGCGGCAAAACATATTATTATCTTATTGAGACCTTTGATAAGGGATTTTTGAAGAGCAGTGTTAATTCCACAACCAGGGATTTAGTCATGGTGGAGCCGGAAATAATTTATCCCGTAAATAATCAGATATTGATCAGGACAGATAATTTTATAATTAAGTGTTACCACCCCATTTTGGAATACCGACTCTTGATCTGTGATAATAGTTTTTTTATTTCATCTGAGGAGTACCTGCTGCATCCGGCAAGTGTTGATTCGCTTGCTGCCGTTCCGTTAAATTCAATGTATCTCGATGAACTCAAATTCTATTATGCGAAAGTGATTGCTTTTACAGGATTCAGCGCTAAACCAGGTTCATATTCCGCCGTAATTAAATTCAGGGTGAAATCTGAATGATCAGAAAACTCTTTATTCTTATAATATCTTTTTGGTCAGTTTTATCAGCACAGAATGAATTGGATTCAACCGGGTACATCAATTCCTTTAATCGCGGCAACAAAACATTGTTCAGTAATAGTCTTGAAAAACAGATTAATACATACCGTCTGAATAATATTCTTTCTTACACCTTATCGGACAATTCAGTAACGCTGAATTTCAGAAATATTTATAATTCAAACGTTTATAAATTAGCTTCTCAGACCACAATACGCGATGAAAACAATTTCCGGATTGGTGGGAGTTACAGAATAAATGATAATTTTTCAGGAGGTTTTTACTCACAAAGTCAGCTTTATTCCGATGACCGTTCACTCGCAATCAGCAATGCATCCCTTATTCACGGTATAATGTATTTAGAGTACCAGGTATTAGCCGGATTAAGTTTTCTGCCATTCGGCGGCTTCGCACAGAATACACAAATTAATCAGACCGATAATGGATATATTTTCGGATTAGAAGGTAGTATCAGACAGCTTGATTTTGAAGGCAGCGCCTTAAATGGGACCGCCCTGATAAAAAATGAAGATATAAATCCGCGAAAAAATGTCAACAGAAATATTACTCTTTCAATAGACTCCCCTTTTGATGAAGGAATTAAAAATAATTTAAGTTTTCAATATGATTACCGTGAAAATGATTTTTACATTTCAGCAGACAGCAGTCTTAGTGGGATTTATGGAATCACTAATAATATCCAGCAGAGGTCAGAATCAAATCTGATCTTCCGCAATTCCGTAAGTTTTGATAATCCATCTGATAAACTTTTTGCCGAACTCGGCGGTAAAGCTGAATGGCGGAATGTTGACAGGTCAACCAGATATTTCGATACGGGTAATATAAAATCATCGACATTTGATGATAAAATCAGCGAATTCCGTTATGATATTTTTGGAAGATTCTCTTTTTTCCTTGGATCATCGGGGTGGAATATTAATCTATCTCTGGGTTCCAGGGAAGAACTTCACGAACCAAAAATGATTGAGGGTGCCAATATCATTTTCTTTGAAGAAAGGAAAATTCAGGAAGAAAGAAAAAATAACATTAATCAGATCACAAATATCAATATTTCAGGTTTTTCGCCGCTGAGTAAAAACGGGCGGCTCATCTTTAATATCTTTCTTCGTAAAATGCAATATGATACACCTTCGGATCTGAATTTTGACGACAGGGACGAGATACTTTCAATACTAAGAATCGGATATGAATACGCTCTCTCACCTGTGGCTTCATTTTCCCTCGATCTTGAAGGAAATTTTAATCATCTTGTATATATTTTTGCGGAAAGAAGTTCGAATAATTCCAGACGAAGAGTTTTAAAACTTGCTGCAGCTTCAAATCTGCTCTCCAAAGATATTACAAACCGTTTTCAGGGTGAAATTCAGGCGGATTATACGACTTACGATTTTGAAGATCTCAACCCAAATTATAAAAGTTTTTCATTCAGAAGTCTCATATTCAGAGACTCGCTGGTATTACCAATTATCCGCCGGGCGGGTCTGGAATTTCAGGGATATACAAAGTTCTCGGAACAGGGTGAATTTAACTGGGCGGATTTTAAATCCAGACCTCAGAGATTCCTTACTGAATACTACCTTAATCCAGGATTTTATTTTGAAAATGAAAATATGAGGCTTGGGGTGGGGTACAGATATTTTGATCTGACCACTTACCTTTTTTTAACGCCGAAAGAGAAAGAAAAAAACACTGTTTATTCAAGCTACGGGCCTATAACCCAAATCTCATGGAAATTAAATCAAAGAAGTGAACTCCGTTTTTCAGGATATTATGAGTTCATTTCCAATGAAAAGCTCGAAAGAAGAGAAATGGCAACTATGAATTTGTATGTCAGGTGGAATATCTGAAGAATTAAACTTAATTATTTAGGAAATTATTTATAATTTACAACAGAAAATAATATGTTGTTTCACGGAGTTTAATTGAAGGAAAAGATATATAAAAAAGAAATCCCGACTGATCCTGAATTGATGCCGGAGGTGGATGATTATATAATGGATATAGCAAGGGAGTACAAAGTAGAAGAATCAAAATTCAATGGATTATCTTTATCCGTTGCTGAAGCCCTTGCCAATTCAATCTTTCACGGCAACAAAACTGATCCCGGGAAAATCGTTACAATAACAGTAAGCATCACCGATACTGAATTCAGTGTGAGTTTTCGTGATCAGGGCGCCGGGTTCGACCCGGATTCCGTCCCCGATCCTACCACCCCCGAAAACATTATGAAAGATCATGGCAGGGGTATTCATATAATGAAAACATATATGGACAGGGTGCAATTTGTTTTTCATGACAACGGCACAGAACTTATTATCGCTGTTGATAGATAATTATTTGTATAACAAAACCAGGAATAAAGAATGAGCAGAAAAAAAATAGCATTGATCGGCGGTGGTCAGATTGGCGGTGTATTAACCCAACTGATTGCCCAGAGAGAACTCGGTGACGTTGTTTTATTCGACGTTGTTGAAGATATGCCTCAGGGAAAAACTCTTGATATCGCAGAAGCATCAAGAATTGATTCATTTGATATTAATCTTAAAGGCGCTAACAGCTACTCAGAGATTGCAGGAGCTGATCTGGTAATTATTACAGCCGGCTTACCAAGAAAACCGGGTATGAGCCGTGACGACTTACTTACAACCAATGCAGAAATAATGAAAAAAGTTGCTGAAGGAGTTAAAGCTAATGCCCCAGATGCAATAGTTATTATCGTATCCAATCCCCTTGATGCGATGGTCACTCTCTTTCAGAAAGTTTCAGGATTTTCCGCTGAAAAGGTCTTCGGACAGGCAGGAGTTCTTGATTCATCACGTTTTTCGACTTTTATTGCATGGGAACTTGGTGTTTCTGTTAAAGACGTTAATGCGATGGTACTCGGCGGGCACGGAGATACAATGGTGCCTCTTGTACGTTATGCCAATGTAAACGGAATACCGGTAATGGAAATGCTCGAAAGAAAGTATAATGATAAAGCGAAAGCAAAAGAAGTTATGTCCGCAATGGTCGAAAGGACAAAAATGGCCGGCGGTGAAGTTGTCAAATTACTCAAGACAGGTTCAGCTTTTTATTCTCCAGCCTCCGCATCAATAGCAATGGCTGAAGCAATACTTAAAGATGAGAAGCGTTTAATGCCGGTATGCGCCTATCTCAATGGTGAATTCGGCGTTGATGGCTATTATGTTGGTGTCCCTGCAGTATTGGGAGAAGGCGGAGTCGAAAAGGTTGTTGAATTGACTCTGGATGAAGAAGAACAGAAAGCTATGGACGTATCTGTAAATGCAGTTAAGGGTCTCGTTGCTGATCTCCAGAGACTGAATTATATTTAACAAATCTGTCAATCGGTTTAAAACAAAAAAGTCCCGCAAAACGGGACTTTTTTTTAGCCAATATTTACTCTGTCACTATTTCGACGTATTTTCTGTCTTCACGTCTCGTAACAAATTTAACCGTACCGTCAGCTAAAGCAAAGAGAGTATCATCTTTACCCATGCCAACATTAGTTCCCGGGAAAAATTTAGTACCCCGCTGCCTGACTATTATGGAGCCTGCTGATACTTTTTCACCACCGAATCTTTTAACACCAAGAAATTGCGGATTACTGTCGCGTCCGTTCCTGGTTGATCCTTGTCCTTTTTTATGAGCCATTTATTTACCTCTTAGCCTATTTTTGTAACTTCAACTTTTGTTAATTGCTGACGATGTCCGTTCAGTTTTCTGTAAGAGATTATTCTTTTTTTCTTAAAAACAATAACTTTGTCGTCCTTAATATGCTCTATTACCTTTGCTGAAACTTTTACACCACCAACAACCGGAGATCCAACTTTAACACTTTTATCATCGGCAACAAGCAATACCTTATCAAACGTAACTTCAGCATTTGGTTCAGCAGATAATCTAGGCACATAATATTTGCCGCTCTCATTAACCTTAAACTGTTTACCTGCAATCTCAACAACTGCGAACATTTTTCCTCCGTAATTCAGATTTAGACTTACAAAATTAACCATAAATATTTGTTTTGTCAAATATTATTTCTTCGTGAATGTTTGTCTGTAAAAAAACGTCGGGACGTTTGATTGAATACATTGAATAAAACATCCGGATATTTCAGAATTAATATTCTTATTTATGTTTTTACAAAAAAAAGTGTTGACATTGCTCAAAAAATGCATTATGTTAAAACCGTAATATTTAATTATTAGAATATTAAATTTTTTCATCCCTCCTTTAACAAACTATCTAGCTGCTGAGGTTCGCCCTCTACCTCAGCAGCTTACCTCCTTAAAAAGAACTAATTTCCTGCTTATCATGTTCCATATTTATTACTAATATCATACAATTTTTATGTCCGATTACGTTACATTAAAAATTCTTTCCATTCAAAAAGAATCTCATGACACAATAAAAATTTTATTACAACCTGAGAATGGAGAAATCTTAAATTTTATTCCGGGACAATTTATTACAATTCTATTCAAAGATCATCTTGATGAATTCCGGAGAGGTTATTCAATATTTACATCCCCATCCGATCTCCCGATCATTGGTATCGCTGTAAAAAAATTCAGGGAAGGAGTTACATCCAGATTTCTTGAAAATATAAGGATCGGCGACTTGCTTACAGCGCATCGCCCGATGGGTAATTTCTTCCTGAGACCTTTGCCTGAAACAAAACGAGATCTGTATTTCTTCGGTGCCGGAAGCGGAATCACTCCCCTTTTTTCGATGATTAAATCTACTCTCGAAGATGAACCGCTTTCAAATGCAACGCTTATCTATGGCAATAAAAACGAAGAATCTGTAATGCTTATTACGGATATTGATGAACTTAAAAATAAATACGGCGGGAGGTTTAAAGTAAGCCACCGCTTTTCCAGAGGGAAAACAGAAAACAAATCTGAAATTGGAAGGATTGATAGAAATTTTGTCCTGGATCTGCTTAAACGGGAAAAGCCGGGACAGAATTCCGAATTTTTCTTATGCGGACCGGAAGGGATGATGCTCTCTGTGATCGAAGCGCTTAGCGAATTCGGCATAAAAGGCAGCCGGATCCATAAAGAATATTATTATGTTACGGTTCTCGATGAAACAGTTCAAATAGAGAAGAAGTCAAGGGAAGTATCAATAATTTTTCGGGGAAAAGAATATAAAATTATCGTTGAACCTGGAGAATCAGTGCTTGAAAAAGCTATTGAATCCGGAATTGATCTGCCGAATTCCTGCCAGTACGGCTCCTGCGGAACATGCCGGGCAAAACTGATATCTGGTTCGATGCAGCTTATTGGGCAGTCCGCACTGAGCGATGAGGATAAAAATGCGGGCTTTACATTAACCTGCGTTGGTTTCCCGGCAAGTGATAATGTTGTAATTTTGTATGATGATGAATTCGCTTAATTAATGAAAAAATGTCTGTTGATATTGAGCCTTTTACTTTTTAATCCGTGTTACGCTCAGGATCAGGACTCAGGCAGACATAATCCAGACTTATATCGTTTATCATTGATTAGCGCCGCTACAACCGCAGGTGTTATTGCCGGTATCACATCTCAGGAAAATATGTGGTGGAAAGGCGAAAGGAGCGCTTTTTATATTAACAATAACCAGGACTGGACTTACGCATTAGGCAGCGACAAATTCGGACATTTCTATTTTTCTTATCTGGTCTCTGATATTTACGGGGATTTATTCAAGTGGGCAGGGATAGACGAACCCCGGAATAAATATTATGCAGCAGGATTGGCTTTCTGCTATCAGACTTACACTGAAATCAGGGATGGTTTCTCGAAGGATTACGGTTTCAGTCCGGGAGATTTCACGGCAAATCTTATCGGAGCCTCCTGGCCTATCCTTAGCCATAGATACGCATTCCTCGATTATTTTGTATTCAAAATCAGTTATCATCCATCTGAACGATTCAGAAACAATTCAAACAGATATATCATAGATGACTATGAAAGTACATATAACTGGGTGAGTTTCAGAATTAATAATATTCTGCCAGACCAAATTGAAAAATATTACCCGGATTTTTTAATGCTGACAATCGGGCATAATGTTGCCGGACTTGCGACCGAAAATCCGCACCATATCCTCTTTGCCGGTTTCGATATAGATTTTGAAGCGATTCCTGTGAACCTCGGGATTTTTAATCCTGTAAAAAAACTGCTGAATTATTATAAGATCCCTCTGCCGCTGCTGCAGTTTTCTCCGGGATTAAAGTTTTATTTGTTTAGGTATTAAGTATCCGCACTTTTTGTTTTACATTTTTTTGATACAGTGATTATCCTGGCGTAAAACAATACTTTAGCTCAAGCAAATTGCAACTGGCTTTGAAAAATCTCAGTCAGCCGCTTTCTGAATTTAAGCATGGCACATTAAAAACAGTACTTTTAATCCTGAAAACAGTCAAATCCTGATTCATTCAATTTAAGGCGTGATTAAAATAGAAAAGGCTGCCCCTTTTGAGGAACAGCCTTTCTTAATAATATTTTTATTTCAGTTTATTTCGTCAGAAGCATTTTTCTTACGGATGAAAATCCTTCTGTTTCTAACTTATACAAATAAAGTCCGCTTGTAAGGTCAGAAGCATCAAAAGGAATAACATATTCGCCTGCCGGTTTGAAGCCTGCAAGAAGAGTTTTTACTTCCTGTCCTAATATGTTAAATACTTTTAATGAAACGAAAGCATCCTTGGGTAAACCGAATTTTATGTTTGTTGTTGGATTAAACGGATTCGGATAGTTCTGATCAAGCGAATATACTGAAGGAAGATTATTTATCTCAACAGCAACAACATCACTGTATTCGAACTGACCATCAGTATCAATCTGTTTCAGCCGATATGAATATGTTCCGCTCAGGACATTTTTGTCGGTGAAAGAATAACTTTTCGGAGAATTGCTGTTACCGTTGCCCTCGATAAAAGCTATTTTTTCCCATCCGTTTCCTGCTGATCTCTGAACATCAAATCCGTAGTTATTAACCTCGGTTGCGGTTGCCCAATTAAGCTGCACAAATCCGGCTTTAGCCTGTGCTGCAAATGATGTAAGTTCAACAGGAAAAGTTGAATTAGTAGTAAAAGTCGCTATATAATTGGAGCCGGAATTGTTATCATAAATTGATGAAGGGACAGCGCTTTCAGTACCATCTACCTTGATGTAAATTTCTAATTTATATGTTTTGCCGTTTGTTAAGCCTGTAATATCAATACTTGTGGAGGATGACTTTCCCCATCTCTGGTCGCCACCACCTAAATCTGCTAACCAGCCACCATCTATCATCGTAAAAACTGGTGTACCTGGACGATTACCATTTTCGTAAATTGTGTAATACAAATCAGCATTGGTGACATCGCCAGCGCCATTTTTCCATGTATATACCGCCCAATCTGAAATTGCCAAAGTTTGAGTATTCAAAGTAAACTCACCTAAATTGGCAGTGTTAAATGTCCCGACCCCAGAATTCCAAATGGTATAATTTGTACCGGTTCCATTAAAATTTATTGTCAGGTCGCTCCTTCCTGCATCAAAAAGTCCCCATCCAGCAAAAAGATTGCTAAATACGAGCAAATTCACGAGTAGATATTTTTTCATGCTTCCTCCTAAAACCCAAATATTTTGCTTCAAAGATAATAAATAAAAAAATAATTACAAATGTTTTATGTCATAAAATGCATTTTTTTTGAACATTTTATTCGTCACAAAAAGCAAAAAGATTGTGTGACCGGATCGCAAAAACCCGGTCACACAAAATTCTATAATTCCTTTATCTCATTGTTCAGTTTAGAAACGGCATCTTTGGCATCTCCGAAATACATAAACGCATTGGGATAGAAGAATAGTTCATTATCAATACCGGCATAACCTGCATTCATAGAACGTTTATTGATAATTACGGTTTTTGCATAATCAACGTTGAGAATAGGCATTCCAAATATCGGACTCGACTGATCATGTCTCGCTGCAGGATTCACAACGTCATTAGCGCCGATTATAAGTGCGACATCAGTATTCGGGAAATCATCATTAATGTCTTCCATTGCGTAGAGTTTATCGTAAGAGATATTAGCTTCAGCAAGGAGAACGTTCATATGTCCCGGCATACGTCCTGCAACCGGATGAATAGCAAATCTGACCTTAATTCCCTTTTTCTCAAGCAGATTAGTCAGGTCACGAATAGCGTGCTGAGCCTGGGCAACAGCCATACCATATCCGGGAACAATAACAACACTGCTTGCTGCATCAAAAATCATAGCCGCTTCCTGAGCGTCAACAGATTTCACATCACCCTGCGGTTTATCTGAAGCGCCTCCGGCTGTAGTTGAAGCTGAACCGGCTGATTCCCATCCGCCTAAAAGCACATTCATAAGTGAACGGTTCATTCCGCGGCACATTATGAGTGTAAGAATAATTCCTGATGCCCCGACAAGAGCTCCTGCAATTATCAGCTCGTTATTCCCCAGAACAAATCCGGTTGCCGATGCGGCAAGACCTGAATATGAGTTGAGCAATGATATTGCAACAGGCATGTCTGCACCGCCGATTGGAAGAACAAGCAGAACACCGAGGAGCAGAGATGCTGAAAGGAGAGTGAGCATAAGCCATTCTGTACCCGGGAACATTACCTCGTAAATTGTTCCGGCAAGAACGATTAGCACAAGAAATGCATTCAGGGGATGCTGACCGGGGTATTTAACAACCTTTCCGGTCACGAAGCCCTGCAATTTTCCGAATGCAATAAATGAACCTGTGAAAGTAACCGCTCCAATAAGAATACTTAAGGCGATTGTGACTGAGTCCTGATGAGTAAATCCTCTGGTCGGGTCCATTAACTTGTAGTATTCTGACATCGCAACCAATGTTGAAGCGCCGCCGCCGAATCCGTTCAGGATTCCGACCATCTGAGGCATTCCGGTCATCTGCACTTTGATTGCCATTGTAGCGCCTATTGCCCCTCCGACAACCAGTCCTATGATGATCCATTCATAAGTTACAATGTGCTGATCAAAAAGAGTTACAACAATTGCGAGAAGCATACCAAGAGCAGAGTAAGTATTCCCCTGCCGGGCTGTTTTCGGCGAACCGAGTTTTTTTATCCCGAATATAAAAAGTATCGAGGATAACAGATAAGATAATTCTATTATTACGTGCATTCTATCCTCTATTTCTTTTTAAACATTTTTAACATTCTGTCGGTAACAAGAAATCCGCCGACAACATTTATCGTTGCAAAAATAATTGCAACGAGACCTAAGATAGTACTTAGAGTAAACTGCTCAGCTCCGGCGCTAAGCAATGCGCCTACGATTGTAATACCGGATATAGCATTTGAGCCAGACATCAGCGGTGTGTGCAGTGTCGGAGGCACTTTTGTGATAAGCTCGAAGCCCACAAAAATTGCCAGAACAAAAACGTATATCTGCATTAAAATATCTACCATTTCAAATCCTTATTCTGAATTATTAAATATTAATCTGAGATTTTGTCCTTTCGTGAACAATCTCTCCATTATAACAGATCAGCGACCCTTTAACAATCTCATCTTCCAATTTTAACTGAAGATTAGCTTCTTTATCTGAAATATGTTCAATCAGGTTCATAATATTTTTTGAATATACTTCGCTTGCGTTCACTGCAATTTTAGAAGCAAGGTTATCCTCGCCGAATATCTTAACACCATATTTCTCAACAACTTTTCCACGTTCACTAAGTTCACAGTTCCCGCCAAATTCAACTGCTATATCTACGATTACCGAACCCGGTTTCATGTTTTTTACCATCTCCTCTGTAACAAGCACAGGCGATTTTCTTCCTGGAACGAGAGCCGTCGTAATCACGAGATCAGCTTCTGTCACATGTTTGAATATAAGCTCTTTCTGCTTTTTCAGAAATTCCTCAGATGCTTCTTTAGCGTAGCCTCCTGCATCCTGCATGGACTCATCGGTTTCAACCATAATAAATCTTCCGCCAAGACTTTCGACTTCCTCTTTAACCTGCGGTCTGATATCCGAAACTTCAACTATTGCGCCAAGGCGCTTTGCAGTACCTATAGCCTGCAATCCGGCAACTCCTGCACCCATTATCACAACTTTAGCCGGAGATATTGTCCCTGCTGCAGTCATCATAAGAGGGAAAATCTTGCCTAATGCATTTGCACCGATAATAACACTTTTATAACCGGCAAGATTTGCCTGTGAGGAGAGTGCATCCATTTTCTGTGCAAGAGTCGTTCTGGGAATTGCATCCATGGATATAACATTTACACCTGCCTTTGCACATTGTATAGCAAGTTCTGTATAGTGCAGAGAATACATAAATGTGATAAGAAGGTTACCTTTTTTTATGAGATCGATCTCATGTTTATTTAAATCTGAATTAAACTCAGGTTTCTGAACTTTAACAATAACATCAGCAGTACTGAAAACTTCTTCTGCATTTTCGGCAATTTTTGCACCGGCTTTTTCATACATTTCGTCGGTAAAGGAAGCTTCATATCCGGCTCCTTTCTGTACAAGAAAAGAAAATCCTTTCTTCGACATACGGACGACAGTATCGGGTACAACAGCAACCCTTTTTTCACCCCCGGTTATCTCTTTTGGAACACCAATAATCACTTTGTTTTCTCCGTTTGGGAACAAATTATTTTAAGTAACCTTAAAAGTTAAACAGATTGAAGTAAAAAGTAAAGTTAAAAATAGTCTTCAGGATTTTACTTTCAATTTATTATTTTTAATATTTAAGAATCACAAGAAAAAAACAGGCAGTCAATGCCGGTTCAGAGGCTTTATTATAGGATGCAGGAACAGCATAACCGGTTCATAATTTGATTCGGTATTCATATTTGTAATATGAGTTGTAAGGAGTGATAATCAGTATTTTTAGATCTGAGTTTTTCGCCATTCAAATAATTTCCATAATTTTATAACAAAAGTTATCCCAAATATCTTATTTAGCAGAGTTATCCATGAACAAAATTATTGACAAGAAGCAGCTTTCAAAAGATGTTTTCCAGATGAAAATTGAGGCTCCGCTTATTGCTTCAGAAAGACAAGCCGGACAATTTATCATACTGCAGATTGATGAAGATCTCGGGGAGAGAATTCCTCTGACAATTGCAGATGCCGATGAAGCAGCCGGAACAATTACTATTATTTATCAGGTTGTTGGTAAAACCACCCATGAATTATCACAGTTGGAACCTGGGAAATATCTTCCGGTTTTTGCTGGTCCGCTCGGCAAACCTACTCATATCGAAAATTTCGGCAGAGTTGTCTGTGTTGGCGGTGGAATTGGTACAGCTCCATTGCACCCGATCACCCAGGCGTTAAAAAATGCGGGCAACCATATTACAACGATACTCGGAGCAAGAACATCTGAACTTCTTATTCTGACAGAAGAGATGGCGAAACTTTCCGACAGTATGATTATATGCACAGATAACGGATCAGCCGGAAGAAAAGCCCTCGTTACCGAACCGCTTAAGGAGATTTGTTCCCAGGATCCAAAACCCGATCTCGTTATCGCAATTGGACCGCCTGTAATGATGAAATTCTGTTCACTTACCACAAAACCATTTGGCGTAAAAACTCTTGTTTCTCTTAACACAATCATGGTGGATGGCACCGGCATGTGCGGCGGGTGCAGGGTAAACGTAGGAAACGAAGTAAAATTTGTCTGCGTTGACGGACCTGAATTTGACGGGCATCTTGTTGATTTCGATAACATGATGATGCGTCTTAATTCCTACAAAGAGTTTGAATTACACAACCATAATTGCCATCTCGAAAACCAAATGAGCAGCCTGGAGAAAAAATTATGACATATATTGAATCTTCCACACTAACAGCGATTGCGAAAGATTATCTCGAAGAGTTAAAAAAAAGAAATGACCCCTTAAAAGCCAGGGACAGACTGAAGATACCACTCCAGGAGATGCCTTCACAGGATCCGCATATTCGCGCCAAAAATCTTGAGGAGGTTGCGACAGGATATACGGAAGAGCAGGCAATTCTGGAGGCTATGCGCTGCCTTCAGTGTCCTAAAGAAATGTGTGTCCACGATTGCCCGGTAATGGTAAATATCCCGGTGTTCCTCAAATATATTGCTGATGGTGATTTTCAGTCAGCAGTTGATGAAATAAAAAAAACGAGCCTGCTCCCCGCAATCTGCGGCAGAGTTTGCCCGCAGGAAGTACAGTGTCAGTTGAATTGCACTGTGGGTAAATCCCTTAAAGATGTTGATCAGGCTGTTTCAATCGGAAGGCTGGAGAGATTTGTTGCCGACTGGGAAAGAAAACAGGGGACTGTAAAACTCCCTGAAATTAAACCCGAAACCGGAAAAAAGGTTGCAATAGTGGGCAGTGGTCCGGCAGGACTTGTTGTTGCAGCCGATGTCAGGCGAGAAGGACATGAAGTAACACTATTTGAGGCATTCCATAAACTCGGCGGAGTTATGCGTTACGGAATTCCGGAATTCAGACTTCCAAACGATATAGTTGATGAGGAAATAGAAACACTCAAAAAAATTGGCGTGAAATTTCAGACCAATTTTGTTGTCGGACGCACCCGCAAATTACACGATCTGATTACAAAAGACGGATATGATGCAGTATTTGTCGGAACCGGAGCCGGCTTGCCTCTTTTTATGGGAATCGAAGGAGAGAATCTGGTTGGAGTATTTTCAGCGAATGAGTACCTGACAAGAGCAAATCTTATGCGCGCCTTTGAAAAAGATAAAGCAGCTACTCCGATATATTCTTCGAAACGTGTTGCAGTTCTTGGCGGCGGAAATGTTGCGATGGATGCAGCGAGAATGTCTCTGCGATTAGGCGCTGAAAAAGTGTATGTTGTTTACCGTAGAACAGAAGTTGAAATGCCGGCGCGTAAAGAGGAAGTACAGCATGCAAAAGAGGAAGGCATTGAATTTCTTTTCCTTCAGAATGCAAAAAGGATTCTCGGGGATGAAAAAAGCCGCGTTAAGGCAATGGAATGTCTTAGATATGAATTAGGTGAACCCGATTCTTCCGGAAGACGGAGACCGGTTGTAATTCCCGATAGTGAGTTTCTGCTCGATGTTGATACCGTTATCGTAGCAATTGGAAATGGAAGCAATCCGCTTGTCAGCCAGACCACACCTGACCTAAAAGTTAACAGATGGGGAAATATCATCGTTGACGATAATCAAAAAACTTCAATGGAAAGGGTTTTTGCCGGTGGAGATATTGTGCTTGGCGCTGCCACGGTAATTCTTGCAATGGGAGAAGGCAGACGGGCGGCAAAAGCTATAAATGATCTGCTTGCTGAAGATCTAAAAAAGAATCAATCGTAACCGTTGTATTAATTAAATTTAAACGGTAAGGAACCGGATACAGATATTTTTCGGGCCTTACCGTTTTTTTGTTAATAATTTCAGCCAAATCATTTTTGAGAGCGACTCAATATTTATTATCTTGCTCCTTTCAAAAAACCCTGTTGGAAATAATGGATTTCAGTCTTATTTCGAATAATCTTTTAAGCGCACCGATATTGTTCTTTTTCCTTGGCGTTTTATCTGTTGCTGTTAAATCGAATCTGAATTTCCCTCAGCCATTTCCAAAAATACTTTCACTTTATTTGCTTTTTGCAATCGGCTTTAAAGGAGGTATTAAACTATCAGCGGGCAGCCTTGATTTTCAAATAACAATGACACTTCTGGCCGCCGTTATACTTTCGTTTTTAATCCCTGTTTTTGCTTTCTTTATCCTGAGGATGAAACTTGATGTTTATAACGCATCTGCAATTGCTGCTACTTACGGCTCAATCAGTGCGGTAACTTTTCTGACAGCTACTTCGTTCCTTTCTCACATAAATATCAGTTTCGGCGGTTATCTCGTTGCTGCAATGGCTCTGATGGAATCCCCAGCTATAATTTCCGGCATTATGCTGCTGCGGTTCAATACAAAAATGTCAAATCTCTCTTTCTCCTGGAGCGAAGTTTTGAAGGATGCATTTCTGAACGGTTCAGTTTTTCTTCTGCTCGGAAGTCTGCTTATTGGATGGGTTGTTGGGAAGGAAAGAGCTCTGCCGCTTGAAATGTTTTATGATGGTTTATTCAATGGAATTCTGACAATATTTCTTCTTGATATGGGCATAGTCGCAGCTCAGAGGATATCGGATATCAGGAATTCCGGATTCTTCCTTTTATTATTTGGAACGCTTTTACCTCTCGTCAACTTTTTTATCGGTCTGGGACTCTCATTATTGCTGAACTTATCTCAGGGTGATGCTTTTATGTTCTGTGTTCTCGCAGCAAGCGCCTCTTATATAGCTGTTCCTGCTGCTATGAGGATTTCAATTCCTGAGGCAAACCCCAGCCTGTACGTTTCAATGTCGCTGGCAATTACATTCCCTTTCAATATTATTGTCGGACTACCACTTTATTATTATATAATCGGACTGGTCTATTGATATGAAAAATGTAAAAAGAATAGAAATAATTATTGATTCTTTAGAAACAAATCATCTGATAAAAAGTCTTGAGAAATCCGGATACTGCAACTACACGATTATTGATGATGTCAAGGGCAGAGGACAGCGTGGTATCCGCAGAAATGATAGTCTTGCCGATGATTCGAAAAATAATTACGTGCTGATAGCATGTGAGCCCGAGTCGGCTGAAGATATTATAAATATAGTAAGACCGCTGCTTAAAAGGGTTGGGGGGCTATGCCTTGTTTCCGATGCAGCTTATATTATTCATTAAAAAAATCCGCTTTTTTTGCATTGGCTAAATGAAAAATCCCTGATATATTTGCCCTCATGATTAAAAAAATTCTGTTCGTATTATTGATCGCCGCTTCGGTTCAAAATGCCCAGATCACAGGGACACTCCGTGGACAGGTTACGGATTCTCTCTCAGGCGAGGCACTATCCTATGCAAATGTTTTTATAAAAGAATTTGAGGTGGGAGCCGCTACCGATGTGAGAGGATTTTTCCAGATAACTAATCTTCCGGTTTCACAAATATTTACAGTTAAAGTGACTTATGTTGGATATGAAACGAAAGAATTCGGAGCTTTTATAAGAGCAGGTAAAATTGCATCTTTAAGTATTAAACTAAATCCTCTTGCATATAACCTGCAGACAATTGAGAAAGTGGAAAATCGGGTACCTGAGACAAGAAATTATAATATTTCTTTCGAATCACTCTCCCCTTCAAGATTGGAAAGAGTACCTCAGAATGTGGAAGCAGATATTTTCAGGTCCCTTAAAACTTTGGGAGGGGTTTCTTCCACAAGCGATGTTTCTGCAAGATTTAATGTGCGCGGAGGCAGTTCCAATCAAAACCTTGTGCTTTTAGATGGAGCGACGATCTATCAGCCATTTCATGCTATGGGATTATTTTCCGCAGTCGATCCTGAAATAATAAATTCGGTTGAATTCTATAAGGGCGGATTTCCGGCTGAGTACGGGGGCAGGCTCTCATCAGTGGTTAATATCACAACAAAGGACGGCAACCTGAACAAATTTTCCGGAAAAGCTGCTGCAGGACTTCTGACAGGGAAAGCTCTGGTTGAAGGACCTATCCCCTATGGTTCATTCATTATTAGTGGAAGAAAAAATCTTGATAACCGGATTCTGCGGTCTTTCCTTAATTCAGACGAGATACCGGTGAATTTCCACGATATATCATTTAAAGCTAATTACCGCAATCCTGATCTGCTTATGGGGAGGCAGTTTAGCGCACATGGATTTTTCAGTTCGGACAAGATCAATTACAACGATGTTTACAGAGAAGATATCAGTTGGAAAAACAGCGCTCTCGGTATCAGTTGGTATCAACTGCTCGAAGAGTCTCCCCTCTTTTACAGATTTGCAATCAATTCAGTGAACTATGAGGGAGAAGTTAACCCGAACCTTTCCGGGAAACGTTACAAAAGAAACTTTCTGCGTGAACTCTCTCTTGATACAGAATTCAGTTACATCTTCCCTTATCAGGATGAGGTAGGAGCGGGAATACAGATCAAAGAGATTGAAAATTCATTGCAGATCGAAAACCGAAAAGGGCTCGTTACAAGTTCCACACAGCACGGAGCAAGCATTGTGTTTTTTGTTAAATACGCCCTCAACAGGATAAAAGATTTTGGATTGGAAGCCGGCACCCGTTTTAACGTGACAAGACTTGCAGTTGGGACAGCCGGTGAATACTATTTTGAGCCGCGGGTCCTTACTTTTTATAATATCGGTAATTTTGCAAGAATTAAAGGTTCGTGGGGTTTACATTTTCAGGAAATGACAACTCTTTCAGACGAAAATGAAGTTATCAGCGTTTTTGAACCCTGGGTTGTAGTTCCCGAATACCTTTACCCGGCTTATGCAATTCATTATATTGCAGGCATCGATTTGTTTTTAACACCGGGGCTATCGATCGGGGCTGAGGCTTACTATAAACCAATGCTATATTGGCCCTCAGTTAATGAAAAAAAATATTTTGAACAGGACCCCGATCTGATAAATGGGCAGGGAAATTCGCGAGGATTTGAATTATCTGTAAATTATCTGGAACGTACTTTTTCTCTGAGTGCCAACTACTCGCTTTCCTGGACAATAAAAAGTATTGATAATTTAAGGTATTATCCCCGCTATGACTCACGGCATAACCTTAATTTGATGACAAGTGTGAAATTACCATTTGATATTAAATTCGATGCCCTCTGGACTTTTAATTCAGGACTGCCTTATACTCAGCTTGTTGGTTATTATAATAAGCTGATTATCGACGATCTCCGGGAACGTATATTTTCGTTTATTCCTTATACAATTCTCTCGGAAAGAAATGCCACAAGGCTCCCGGCTTATCACAGGCTCGATATAAGTTTCTCCCGCAGATTCGATCTCAGTTATTTGAACCTAACAATGGATATGAGCATAATTAATTTGTATGACCGGGCAAATATATTTTATTTTGAGAGGGATTCAGGGAAAAAAATCAATATGCTCCCCTTCCTGCCAACTTTATCCATGAAGGTGGAAATATGAAAAAATTGATCTTGATTTGTGTAATTCTTCTTTCTTTTTTCAGTTGTGAGAGTTCTTTTGACCCAAATGCAGATTTCCGGCAGGATTATGCTGTCTATTTCATTCTCAATGGGGATCAGACATACCAGACAGCTCAGCTAATAAAAAGCTCCCCTGATAAAAATGGCGTTTCACAAATAGAAACCGGCATACCCGGCGCAGAATTCAGATTGATATATGATAACTCGGAATATATTTTGAAAGATTCAGTAAGCGCAGAAAATCCTGGTAAAAATTATTATACGATTAACAATTTCAAACCCGCACCGGGAAAAAATATCAGGCTGAATGTGAAAACTCCTGATGGTAAAATTCTCACATCCGAAACGGATACCCCGCTTTCTATTAAAATTCAATTTCTGGAAGGCACTGATGAATATGTTCCAAACGGTTTGAGCAGAATCGCTTTTGTTTGGAAAGTTCTGGATGCGCCCCCCGAAGGGCAGTTTTATCTCCCACGACTTGTAATAAAATATTATTACACAGATTCAGGCGTTAAATCGTATCATTCGAAAGAAGTTCCGGTTAGTCTTACTTATCAGAGCGGAAAAATCTTTGAGAATTACCCGACTCCTATCGCCGGAAATTACCTTATCTACGACTGGGAAGCTTTTGATTATGCTTTCGAAAGGCTGACATTAGCTGATACTGCCAGAAATAATTATACTGTAATAAATGCGGAATTCGAACTCATCCTGATGGATAAAAGCATGACTTCCTATTATATGAGTTCGAAAAGTTTCGAAGAAGGATTTTCCATAATTCTCGATCAGACGGAATTCACAAATATTACAGGCGGATTTGGAGTTTTTGGTTCTTATTTCTCTGCGAAAAATTACAAATTGAGAATCATTTCAGATTATATTATCGCCCGCGGCTATAAACGCGAATAAATTATTTACCGGAATACCATTTTGCAAAGGCTTCCGCTGATTTGGTGCCATCGATAGCTGCCGATATAATACCCCCTGCATAACCGGCACCTTCCCCGCTCGGAAATAATCCTTTAGTTGAAATGCTCATAAACGTTGTTTTATCTCTTGGAACCCTGATAGGTGAACTCGTCCTCGATTCCGTCGCGAGAAGCAATGCATCGGCGGTAAGGAATCCTCTCATTTTTGAACCGAACTGCTTTAAAGCGCGGTGCAGGTAAGTTGATATTTCTGAAGGCAGAATTTCGTGCAACGGTGCACTTTTAATACCCGGAATATAGGATGTTAACGGGAGATCTGCGGATATTTTCGAATTCAGGAAATCTACTGCTCTTTGTGCGGGGGCAGATTGTCCTCCGCCGCCTGCCCTGAATGAATTTTCTTCAAGCTCACTCTGGTATCGCAGACCGGCGAAAACACCCTCCCCCTCAAATTTTTTCCACTCATTAGGACCAATTGTAACAACGAGCCCGGAATTCGCAAAAGGAGAATTCCGCTTTGAGACGGACATGCCATTAAGGACAAGTGTATCAGGTTCGGTGGTTGCGGGTACAATTATTCCGCCCGGACACATGCAGAACGAATACACACCCCTGCCATCAAGATTACAACTCAGACTATAACTTGCAGCAGGCAGGAACTCGGATCTTTCTTCAGAATGATATTGTATCCGGTCTATAACCGGCTGGGGATGCTCAATCCTAACTCCCGCGGCAAATTCTTTTGCCTCAATACTGATACCTGCCCGATTCAGCAGGTAATACACATCTCTGGCGCTGTGCCCCGTAGCAAGAAGAAGTGAATCTGACTTAATCTGATTCGAACCATTTATGATGAATGATTCAACTTTATTATCATTTATAATAATGTCTGTAAACCTTGAATTAAAATGAACCTCGCCACCATTATGAATAATGGTTTCCCGCAAAGCCTCAACCATTTTAGGAAGTTTATTTGAACCAATATGAGGATGTGAGTCGATGAGAATCTCAGGATCAGCGCCATGCAGGACCATTAGTTCGAGAATTCTGCTTGTATCCCCCCTTTTTGTTGCCCGGGTATAAAGTTTGCCGTCACTATAAGTGCCGGCTCCGCCCTCACCGAAACAGTAATTGGATTCAGGATTAACAAGTCCTTCCTGCATAATATTCCGCAAATCGCGTCTTCTCGCCCTGACATCTTTGCCTCTGTCAAATACAATTGGTCTGAATCCAAGCTCAAGCGCTCTTAGGGCAGCAAACAGACCGGCAGGACCAGAACCAATGATATAGCATTCCGGAGAATCTTTTCTGGTAACCGGATTAAACACAGTTTCTTTTTCATCCGGAGAATCTTCAGTGCTTACCATTACCAGGAATCTGTAAACCGGGATTTTACTTCTGCCATCAATCGATCTTTTCCTGATCCTTATACTCTTTATTTCGTCCGATGGTAACCCGCTTGTTTTGGCCGCTTTTTTCAGGATTGATTCTTCGTCCCTGGAAAGGGACGGCTCAACGGCAATCTCAACTTCTTTTATCATGGTCTCATATTGTTTTTATTAGTCCGCCATCTGCCGGTATTGACGTACCATTAATGTATGCTGCGGCATCGCTGCAAAGAAATACAGTAATATTAGCAATCTCTTCCGGTTTACCAAGTCTTTTAAGAGGAACATTTTCTGCCATTTCACGTAATATTTCAGCTTTATCAATTCCGCGTTCGTCAGCTTTTATGGCAGCAAGATGATCGAGGCGCTCAGTGAGTGTATATCCGGGCATAATGTTATTGACCGTGATATTGTATTGACCGACTTCCAGGCTCAGAGTCTTTGCATAGGCTGTAAGAGCGCTCCTGAATGCATTGGAAAGAGTAAGATTATCAATTGGCTGCTTGACCGATAATGATGTGATATTGATTATCCTGCCCCATTTATTCTTTTTCATTTCTTCAACAGCGAGGCTTGTCAAAAGCACTGCGCTCAGCAGAGTATGCTCATAACCTTTCTGCCAGTCTGAATCATTCATTGAAGATGGCGCTCCGGCTTTTGGGCCGCCGCAATTGTTGATAAGAATATCAACAGTATCAAATTCCAGAATAGCTTTGGCAAATAGTCTTTCAATATCACTCTTCAAATTCAGGTCACAAACCTCAAGACTGTAACCGGTAAAACCCTTTTCAGAAAATTCTGCATCGAGTTGCCTCAGGTTTTCACGGTTCGAGGATGAGATTAATACTTTGACGCCTTCATTGAGTAACCCCTCGGCTATCGATTTCCCAATACCTTTGCTTGCGGCTGTAATGACGGCAACTTTTCCTTTTAGATTGAGATCCATATTTCTCCAAAAATTACTCTCACAAAATAAAAAAACCGGCATACAATTAATGATTAATCAGTATGCCGGTTGAAATAAATATTGTGAAATCAGTTTTTAGCCATTGAATCAACAATCTCTTTTGTATCCATCGCAATAACAAGTTCTTCGTTTGTTCTTATACGAAATACTTTTGTCTTCGTGCCTTCTGCTGAAAGATCGCCGTCAGCCGGCGGGTTCTCATTCTTTGTCATATCAAGTTCAATCCCCAGGAACGACATATCCTCACAGACCCTCTCTCTAACCAGATTGGAGTTTTCCCCGATTCCCCCGGTAAAGACAAGTATATCTACCCCGCCCATCGCAGCTGCATATGCGCCGACGTATTTTTTAATCCTGTAAATAAATACATCAAAGGCATTGATCGCTTTTTTATTCCCTTCTGCGACTGCAGTTTCAATCTCTCTCATATCACTGCTTTCACCGCTGAGCCCAACCAGTCCGCTGTGCTTATTCAGCAGTGTATTCATTTCACCGAGTGATAGACCTTCTTTTCCCATGATGTAGGTAATGAGGGAAGGATCGATATCTCCCGATCTTGTTCCCATTAATAATCCTTCGAGAGGTGTGAAGCCCATCGTCGTATCAACAGATTTGCCTTTATTTATTGCAGCCATACTACAGCCATTGCCGAGGTGGGCTGTGATGATCTTAAGTTCATTAATACTCCTACCGACTGCATCAGCCGCTCTTTCTGAAACATAACGGTGTGAAGTACCGTGAAAACCGTAACGGCGAATTTTGTATCGTTTGTAAAGCTCGTAAGGAAGCCCGTAAAGATAGGCTTTTGGCGGCATTGCAGAATGGAATGAAGTATCGAAAATACCGCATTGCGGAGTCGCAGGAAGATGTGCGGTAACTGCTTCGATTCCTTTAATATTCGGAGGATTATGGAGCGGAGCAAGTTCAATGTTATCCCTAAGCGCTTTGAGGACTTCAGGTGTTATCAGCACGGAGCCGGTGAAGGTTTCACCGCCATGAACAACTCTATGCCCAACCGCATCAATTTCATTCTTATCCTTGATAACTCCATGATTTGGACTCAGCAAAACTGCAATTACATATTCAATAGCTATTGTATGATCAAGAATTTCACCAACTATTCGTATTTTTTCTTTCCCGAGCGGCTCGTGTGTAAGCACTGCGCTGCTCATCCCTATTCTTTCGACCAGTCCTTTCGCCAGAACTGATTCTTTATCAGAATCAATAAACTGGTATTTAATTGAAGAACTGCCGCAATTCAATACTAAAATTTTCATACTTCCTCTTTCTATTTATCCGATCATTTTTCCGTCAGCATCGTAGGTAAAAAATCCCTGCCCGGTCTTTTTACCAAGTTTCCTTTCCCTGACAAGTTTTCTTAACAATGGGCATGGACGGTATCTTGGTTCTCCGAGTGATCCCCATAATTGCTCCATCCACGCTAATACTTCGTCAAGACCCATGCTGTCAGCCATCTCCAGCGGACCCATTGCAAAGTTGTATCCCAATTTCATTGCAGTATCTATATCCTTTGCAGTCGCCAGCCCTTCAAGCAGAATATGCATCGCTTCATTGAGAAGCGGAACGATAGCTCGTGTAGTCACAAAGCCGGGATATTCATAAACTTCAACTGCTGTCTTACCGATTTTTGATGCAAAAGCTTTTACTTTTTGAATCGTATCATCCGAGGTTTCAAGCGCTCTCACCAGTTCAACAAGCGGAACTTTGGGAACCGGATTGTGGAAATGCATCCCGATTATTTTGTCCTTCCTCTCCGTAATATCTGCAATTTTAGTCAGGCTAAGTGTAGAAGTGTTTGAGATAAAAATAGCTTCTTTATTTGCGATCTCATCAAGTTTTTTGAAAATAAGCCGTTTTAATTGAAAATTTTCTTCTACAGCTTCGATAATAATATCTGCATCTTTTACTTCATCAATATTCAGAGTCCAGACAATACGGTTCATTATTGATTTCATTTCACTTTTGGTGAGTGCCCAGCGGGTAATTTCCCTCTCAAGAGATGTCTGAAGTATTTCTTTGGAAGAATCGATATATTCTGAATTTTTTTCAACAATAACAACATCAATTCCAGCAGCGGCAACGGTCTGCGCAATCCCCCTTCCCATAATTCCCGCACCAATAATCGCAACTTTTTCTATCCTGTCTTGTTCATCTCCCCTGTTCATATTAGTCAGCAGATCTTCGAGACGCATTTTATCAGAATTCATTTTAATACCCTACAATCCTAAGTTTTTTTCAAATATTTGAAACGTAGTTATTCTTTTTCCAAAATAAGTATCAAATTACATAAATCGTACCAACTTAATTATTAATAAAATCAATAGGATAGCACATTTTCATTCCCGATTTTAATAAATTTGTCCTTGATGGAATTCATTATTAAGAAAACAGAAAATACTCGGGATAATCCAAAATCATTGCTAAAGTCATTTTTTGGCTTTGATGATTTTCGTTCCGGTCAGGAAGAAATAATAAATTCTATAATAACTGGTAAAAATATACTGGCTGTGCTTCCGACAGGTGGAGGGAAATCGATTTGTTACCAGATTCCTGCCCTACTCGCAAATTCTTTCTCTCTTGTCATATCCCCGCTTATTTCTTTGATGAAAGATCAGACAGATAACCTGAACCAG
Organism: Ignavibacteriales bacterium; assembly: GCA_021740915.1. GTDB lineage: Bacteria > Bacteroidota > Ignavibacteria > Ignavibacteriales > Melioribacteraceae > JAIOYW01. The sequence continues at coordinate 60,389 of JAIOYW010000005.1, forward strand.
ATCAGTCCAGTGGCTGCATTTATTAATAGTTCTGTCGATTATAGCCAAAGGACTGAGATATTTACAGGAATATTCCAGGGAAAGATAAAAATTCTCTACGTCTCTCCTGAAAAATTGGAAGACAGGGAATTCGCCAATCTTGTGAAAAACCTGAAGCCTTCCTATCTGTTTATTGATGAGGCTCATTGTATCAGCCAATGGGGGCATAATTTCAGACCAGCCTACAGAAATATCTCAGATTTTATTAAATATACCGGGATAAAAAATATTGCAGCTTTCACTGCGACGGCAACTCCTGAAGTTCGGACTGATATTCTAAAATTTCTCGACATACCTAATGCTGAATTATTTGTGAAGGGATTTCACCGGGATAATCTTGCACTTAGTGTAATAAATTCATCGGATCAAAAAAGCACTGTGGCAGATTTGCTGCAAAAAAATCTTTTGCCTGCAATAATATATGCTTCCACAAGAAAATCAGCCGACGATCTGAGCCGTTTTCTAAAATTACGGGGATTTGATAATGCACCTTATCACGCCGGAATGACAATTGAGCTAAGGAAAGAAATACAGGAAAGATTTATCTCCGGCAAAATCAACATAATCGTCGCCACAAGCGCTTTTGGCATGGGAGTGGATAAATCTGACATTCGGACCGTTATCCATTCGAACATGCCTTCATCCATTGAAGCATACTATCAAGAGATTGGCAGAGCGGGCAGGGATGGAGCCCCGGCTACGGCTGTCCTTATTTTTTCCCAAAAAGATGTATCCACCCATGAATTCCTGATTAAGATATCACACCCTCAGAGGGACGAAATTAAATTTATTTATGATACTTTGTGCAGCTATCATGGCATTGGAATTGGAGGAATAAAAAATAAATTCCTGCATGTTGATGAAAAAATCTCTGCATATTTTGGCAGTAAAGGTGTTGAGCCGCGGCTGATCCCATCCGCTCTGAAAGCTCTCGAACAGGCAGGCTGCATAAAAATGGAATCAGCACTCAACATGAAAACTTCATTTAAGTTCCTGCTCGAAACAAATATGCTGAAAGAATATATCCGTAGTCTTCCTGCGAACACAACAAAGGAAATTTTAGTTTTACTGCTGAGGGAATTCGGGGCGGCTCCATTTAGCCAGAATACTCAGTTTTCGTTTGATAATCTCTCAAAACTCACCGGGCTTTCTATTGATTCGATGAAAGACATTTTCACCAAACTTGCCGGTATTGGAATTCTGGATTACGACGCCGGTGAAGGTAAAATGCGCTTCAAACTTACTTATCCAAGAATTGAGTCAACTTCACTGAATATAAATCAGGATTTGCTCGATATTGAAACCAATTCCGCCCGGATTAAACTGGGAAAAATGATTGATTTTGCTCACACGCAGGATTGCAGGTTTTCTTTTATTCTGAACTATTTCGGCGATCCTGATTCCGTTAATTTCAAGTGTAATAAATGCGATAACTGTAATAACGGTGGAATTAATAAAAGCAATGAATTTCTAATTGAAAGAATAATTGATGTTTGTTCAGAGAATAAAAATATTACCTCGAATGATATTGTAAATATTCTGAAAGGCTCCTGCAACGATCCCCGACTGATAGCCGACCGTTCTTTCGGATCCACTGCTCATTACACTTCTGATGAAATTCTAATCGCTCTTGATTCTGCGGTTATAAAAAATCTTATCGTCAATAATAACGGCAGTTACTCATTAAACATTGAGACTGTACTTTTCGGTGAAGAGGGAGAAAATGATGAGGAATTTCCGCGGATTCAGGAAACGAATACTCCGTTTATTATGAACAAATTAATTGAGGCAAGAAAAAATATCGCAGCAAAATTCCTGCAAAAACCTGAGATGATCTGTTCTGATGAAGTTTTGAAAGCGATAGCTTCAAAAATGCCTGAAAACGAAAACGAATTATTTCAGATTGAAGGTTACACCCGTAAAACACATTCTAAGTTCGGAGATGAGGTTTTATTTACTATCAAACAAAATACTAAGCCTGAAATTCCTGATGGCTTAAAATTCCTGAGAGATCTCCTTGATCGGGGAAATAATTTTGATCAGATTTTAAAGATTACCGGTCTGAGCGATATACTTATAGCTGCACAGCTAATAGAATTAGAAAAATTCACCAAGACACCTGATGTGATAAAACTCCTCGGAAAGACAAATTATGAAAAACTAAAAAAAAGTTACAATGATGGTAATACGGAATTGCTTCAGTTAAGAAATTCTCTCCCGGCAAATATCAGCCAGGGAATGATAATGCTGTTTCTGAATAAAACACTTACTGATTAATCCGTTCACGTGTTTTCAGAGTATCGAGATAATCCGCAGCTACCTTGAAAAATTCCTCCCATTTGGCCCGGTCGGCTTCAAAACTCTTTATTTTTTCCTCGTATTCTTTTTCGGGAATATCATATATCAGAAATAATTTTTCTTTTTCATTTCTAATTTTAACCGGATCGCTTGCATATTTTTCATTAACCACAAGCATATCAGCATATAGCCTTGCATATTCATGAGCAGATCTTTCATCACGGGAACACCCTATAACACTAAAGACTGTTAAGAATATCGCAAGAATAAGTAATAAGCTATTTTTTGCTTGCTTCAAAAAGAATTTTCTTTTCACGTTCACTTAAGTTCTGATAACCCGATTTGCTAATTTTATCAAGAATTCTGTCAATCTCATCCTGGTCAATATCATCTTTTGTCTCATTGTGGATTTCATAATATTTAACTTCTTCGGCATCTTTCTCGTTACCGAAACCAGAACCCGGCCGCCTGAATTTTGCTGTCTTTCTCTGTCCAAAACTCAACCAGCGCTGAAGAAATTCAAAAGAAAAATGGTTCCTCCGGTCCAGTAAAATAAAAATAAATCCGGTTAAGGCGCCTCCTATATGAGCCAAATGAGCCACGATACTGGGTTCCCCAACAGACAAAAATTCTATTACAATCAAAAACGCTATAAGATATTTTGCTTTAACGGGAAGAAGAAAATAAATATAAATATACCTGTCAGGAAAAAACATGGCAAAAGCTATCATTACTCCATAAACTGCACCGGAAGCTCCGATCGTTGGACCTGTCATTTCACCAATCAAAGGCGCTCCCAATAACTGTAAAAGTCCCGCACCCACACCCGAAAGTAAGTAGAAAAATAAAAATTTGGATGAACCCCACAGATTCTCAAGTTCCATTCCAAACATCCACAGCATAAACATATTAAAAAATATATGGCTGAAACCGCCATGAATAAACTGATATGTTATGAGTTGCCAGGGATAAAAAGAAACATCAGAATAACCGAGCGGAATCAGCCCAAAATATCGCACAATCCAGTCTTCAACCGGAATTCCGCCAATAAGAATAGTTTTGCCCAGGAGACCAAGCACAAAAACTGCGGCATTAATTATTAGCAAATTTTTTATAATCGGAGGGAAAAAAGTAAACCCGCCAAAACCTGCAGGTTTGTAGTATCCCCTGTCCTGATAACCCATTGTTACCTCTTCATTGCAAAAATCAAGAAAACATTATATCCGTATTTCGGATAATGAAATATTCAACATAATTAAAACAGACTAAATGTATGATAAGTTTCTGTAATAAAAAGAAGAATAAAACAATAAATTTTTATCTGAATAAGAAATTAAGAAATCAAAGATAAAAAAAAAGAAGCAGCCTATAAAAATGGCTGCTTCCAAATGGAGAATTAATTATCGTTGAGGGCTGCAACACCAGGAAGAATTTTGCCTTCCAGAAATTCGAGAGAAGCGCCGCCGCCTGTACTGACGTGTGTAACCGCTTTTGCAACACCGGCTTTTTTAACAGCACTTGCAGAATCTCCACCGCCAATAACAGTGATAGCTCCTTTTTCTGTAGCTTCAGCAAGTTTTTTTGCTATTGCAAATGTGCCTTTCGCAAAATTCGGAAATTCGAAAACCCCCATAGGACCATTCCAGATGACCGTTTTACTGTTAAGAATTTCATCTGAAAATAGGGCGGTTGTTTTCGGACCAATATCTAGCCCCATTCTATCAGCAGGAATTTTATCAGAATCACATACAATAGCAGGAGAATCATCTTTGAACTCAGTTGCTGCTAACACATCAACCGGGAGAAGTATTTTTTTACCGCTCTCTGCCGCTCTTTTTAATAATTGCCCGGCAAGTTCAACTTTATCTTCTTCCAATAGCGATGAGCCAATTTCATAACCCTGAGCTTTAAAGAATGTAAATGCCATACCTCCGCCGATTATAAGTGCATCAACCTTGGGAAGCATATTTTCAATAACATCAATTTTGCCTGAGATCTTTGCACCGCCAAGAATTGCAAGCAGAGGTCGTTTAGGCTCAAGAATCGCCTTACCTAAATAATCAAGCTCTTTTTGCATCAGATAACCCGAAGCACATTTCTGCATATATTTTGTAACGCCTTCGGTTGAAGCGTGCGCCCTATGTGCGCTTCCAAAAGCATCATTCACATATAATTCACCAAGTTTTGAGAGTAATTTAGAAAATTCAGGATCATTACCCTCTTCTTCTTTATGATAACGGAGATTTTCTAACAGCATTACGTCACCATCTTTCATTGATGCAGCTAATTTTTCAACTTCATCCCCAACACAATCCGGTGCCATAATTACATTTTTCCCAATATGTTCTGCCAGTTTGGCGGCCGCTGGTTTGAGGCTGAAACTGGGATCGGGTTTTCCTTTGGGTCTTCCTAAATGGCTCATTAAGATCACCCGCGCTCCAACCGAAATAAGTTTTTTGATTGTAGGTAACGACGCTACTATTCTTTTGTCGTCAGTAATCTGAAGGGACTCATTCAGCGGAACATTAAAATCAACCCTTACAAGAGTGCGTTTCCCCTTAAAATCCAAATTGTCAATTGATAATTTGTTCATAAAATCCTCTGAAAATATTTGATAAAAAAAAGACGCAGTATCCTAAAAGATTACTGCGTCTTCAGATAAATCATTTAATTACGACTAAAAAAGTTTTTTCATCAGATCAACAACACGGCATGAATAACCCCATTCATTATCGTACCAGCCGACAACTTTCACAAGATTACCATTAACCATAGTTGAGAGAGAGTCAAAGATACAGGAATGATCATTTCCAACGATATCAGCAGAAACAATTGGATCTTCGCAATACTCGAGAATTCCTTTCATTTTTCCTTCAGCTGCTTTTTTCATTGCTGCATTAACTTCTTCAACAGTCACTTCTTTATTAAGTGTTGCAACCAGATCAGTGATGGAACCGTCAGGTGTCGGGACTCTCAGAGCGAAGCCGTCAAGTTTGCCTTTTAATTCAGGTATAACTTTGCCGACTGCTTTTGCTGCACCGGTTGTGGTCGGAATTATGCTGACAGCCGCAGCACGTGCTCTACGTAAATCACTGTGCGGAAGATCGAGGATAACCTGGTCGTTAGTGTATGAATGAACGGTTGTCATAAATCCTTTTTCCAGGCCAAAAGTGTCGTTAAGTACCTTAACCATTGGTGCAAGACAGTTAGTAGTACATGATGCATTTGAAACAACTTTTGCTTCAGGTTTTAAAGTTTCCTCGTTCACACCCAATACCACGGTTGCGTCAACATCGCCTTTTGAAGGAACTGTAAGGATCACTTTTTTGGCTCCAGCCTGAATGTGTTTCATACAAGCTTCCTGGCTGCGGAAAACACCAGTGGATTCAATAACGACATCCACACCAAGTTCTGCCCATTTCAAATTAGCCGGATCCTTTTCAGCAGATATTTTTATTTTTTTTCCATTAACTATTATGCTGTCGCCTTCAGCCTTAACTTCACCTTTAAATTTTCCATGAACTGAGTCATATTTTAAAAGATGTGCTAAAGTAGCTGCGCTTGTTAGGTCATTTATTCCGACAAATTCAATTCCGCCTATCTCAATCCCTCTTCTGAACACCAAGCGACCGATGCGTCCAAAACCATTAATACCAACTTTCAAAGACATTTTAGTTTCCCTCCTGGAAATAGAAATTATTTATTTGTAAAATGTAAATATACTTATTATCAAATATCTTATCAATCTAAAGCTTTTATATCCTTTTATATTAATAAATTATTTTTGTGTTAAGTTTTCTAAATACTGAGGAAAGAGCAATATTATTAAGCCTATTCAGAGCAGCAATGATTGCTCATACTAAACATTCAATTAATTTTTGCTGCCCGATGGTGACTTTTACATGTGAAAGAATAATCCATAAAAATTATGCTTTAGAAGAAAAATGCCGGAATTGTTCCCTGTCTATTTCGTTATCTCGTTTAGAACTTGGTTTCCCGGATAAATTACCAATCTATTCTGGTATTTTGAATAATTAATATAAGTTCAACACTCGATTAGTGAATAATAATTCAATATTCATAAGAATAATGCAAAAGTGAGTAGATTTAGAAAAAATTACAGGCAATAAGGTTACTTTTACTTGCCAGATATCAAATTTTTTCTTATTTAAAGTTGATAAATTCCGGATTATAAATATTTTGAGGTCTAAATGGCAATAACGAACGATTTTTTATTTTATGTCCCGATTTTTTCATCCCTTGACGAGGACACAATCCATAAAATTTCGACAATCGGCACCGCAAAAACTTTCAAAAAAGATTCTGTAATATTTATGGAGGAGGAAGCCGGTTCTGCCCTTTTTGTTATCATTAGTGGAAAAGTTAAGATCTCAAGAACCAGCAGCGATGGAAGAGAAGTGATCCTTTCTATCCTTGATGAGTCTGATTTCTTTGGCGAAATGGCGATTCTCGACGGACTTACACGATCTGCAAATGTTATTGCAATTGAAGATTCGGATGTTTTCCTGATACAGCGTGAACAGTTCCTTAATTTATTGCATGAACATCCGGAAGTTTCGGTAGCACTTCTACAGGAATTGACCAAGCGCTTACGTATGGCTGATATGAAAATAAAAGCCCTAAGTCTAAAAGATGCAGAGGGGAAAGTCGCTACGGTCATTCTCCAGATTGCTGATGATATTGGTAAAATTCAACGCGGAATCGTTGAAATTGAGAAATTACCGCTCCAGCAAGATCTTGCCAATATGGCCGGAACATCGAGAGAAACAATATCCCGGACTCTTCATGCTTTCGCTAAAAAGGGATTGATTGAACTGGAAGGTTCAAAACTCAGAATTTTGAACTACGAAAAATTTAAAGAAACTTTTGTGTGATATATTTTTCCACTCCTGTTAGTTCATGATTTGATTTTGTTTAATAATTCAGTGCCGTAATTCTTATTATGAAAAATTTCGGTAAGTACTCATTCAATTACGGTAATTCTGATCTCCTGTATTACCTGATAATAATATTCTCAGGTTTATTTGTATATGTAAACGCTCTTGAAATAAAATTTTTTGGTGATGAAATTGCATTTCTTGAACGGACAAAAGTTGCAGACCTAAACGGATTGTTTGCACTATTGGGGAAGCAGGATTTTGACGCAGATTATTACAGACCTGTTCCTAACTTTTTCTCAGGCTTCGTTTCTTTTCTATTGTCTGACTCCCTCAAACTTCACAGGGGATTTGCCATAATTCTTCACATTGCAAATTCTCTTTTAATATACCTCATTGCAGTTACATTTTTTCATGAGCGGATAAAGGCATTATTGTCCGCGCTTATATTTTTGTTTTTCCCTATTAACGATCTGGCTGTATTCTGGCTTACTGATACTTTTGACAGGTTTTTATTTTTGTTTTATTTTGCAGGATTATTGAAGCTCCTAAAATCAGGCGGAAGATTTACACTTGTATCCGGCATCTTTTTTATCCTCGCTTTTCTTTCCAAAGAAACTGCTCTGAGTTTTCCGGTACTGGTTTTCCTCACTAACGCTGTGCTGCTGAAAAAGCCGCTAAAAGAGTCTTTGTTCCAGATGCTCCCCTTTCTGTTAATACTTTGTACAATTATTGCCTTCAGATATTTTGCGTTCGATAATAATATCTTTGCAGTAAACGATTCACATTCAAGCGCCGGATATGGAGTGATTCTTAAAAACCTTATGATCTTTGCCGGACTTCTGCTGCTTCCTTTTTTCAACTACCAGCTTACAGATTTTTTTTCAACCAACATACTAACTACTTCGGTTATTCTTGCTGCAATTACTGTATCCATGCTTATTTCCTTTGCCCGAAAAGCTGATTTCGTATCCCTGAAATCTGCATTTTTTCTTGTTTTGGGTTGTATCTTAATCCTTTTACCTGTTTCCCGGTTAGTGATGAAATGGTACATTTATCTTCCTTCAGGCCTTTATTCCATTTTACTGATACTTATTATTGGAGCACTAACGAAGGATCGCGCAGGAAAAAAATTATTTTTTATAACAGGCGGCACAATTATTTTACTTTCCCTGTTTTCGATATCTATTACAATTTTTGATTGGATAAAACTGACGGACAAAGCTGAGAAGAATGTAAAATATTTTGCACAAAACAACCCCTCCTTCATTGAGAATTCAGATACATTAAACTTTATTACGATTCCAGCAAAAGTTGCCAATTATCCGGTTAATCACCTCGATTTTGGAGCATATTTTAATTACTATCTGCCAACTAATAAAGTAATAAATGTGTTTTCGCGAAGCTCCATTAAAAACATGAACGATAAGATTGAATGCAGAAATGGAGGAGACTTCTTTGAGGTGATTCATTCAGGGGCGAATTTTTTTATACTCTTTGGGTATGAAAAATATATTAACTTTGAACCTTCCGATTTGGTCGAAGGAAAATTAAAACGATTCAGACTAAATTATAATAGAACTGATAGAAGTACTTTTATCGGTTTTACAGAAGGCAAGTATATTTTATATTAGGGAGAAACATGCATTTTTTTCTTTTCTTTGTTTATCTTTTTCTCGTTACTAATCTTCTTGCTCAGAATGAATATTCCTGGAAAAACTACACCGGGAAAAACAACATCAGCGGATTAACGGTAGCCGCAGATCATTATTGGGCTTCAACATCCGGTGGGGTTTTCAGATATCTTAACGGGGAATTCTTAGCTTTTACAAAATCCGAAGGATTAAACAGCCATAATATAACAGCAATCTCTTCAGATGCCTCTGGTGCAGTCTGGGCGGGTGATGCGGACGGAGTCGTTCATGTTATATTTAATGATAACAGTATTCTTAAGATTTCAGATATCTCAAGAAGCGGTGAAAATAATAATCAGATTAATAAAATTGTCATAAGCGGCTCAACAGCTTATATATGTACGGCTTTTGGAGTAACACTGATAAGCACGGAAAATTTCCAGATTAAGGATACTTTTTTCAAGTTTGGAGATTTTCCTTCAAAAATTCAGGTATTTGATCTGCTTGCAGACGATAGAATTTTTGTTGTCACCGAGAACGGCATCGCCATATCCAATCCCGGAGCAGTCAATCTTTCGGCTCCGGATTCCTGGCAAATTTATTCATACTCAATTGATCTTAATGCCACGACGGCAAAATCAATATCCAAATATGGTAATCTACCCGTTTTAAGCAGTGATAAAGGTATCTTTTCATTTACCGGAAGTACTTGGCAGCAATATAGAATGAAAGATACTTCACTAATAAAAATAGTTGTTTCTCAGGATACATTATGGGCTTTAACTCAGAACAGTTTGATAAAATTACTTCCCGGAACGAGGGAAACGGTATTTTCGATAACAAACAGCTTATTTACTGATCTTAAAATCAATGAAGATGAAAAAATTCTTGGAACCACTTTGGGATTTCATATTCTCAGAGCAGACGGAAATCAGAATATTCTTGTGCCTGGACCTCGTGATAATTTATTTGCAGGGATTGCAGTCGGAGAAAATGGTGTGTTATATGCTTCGAGCGGAAGGGGTGCAAATGGGCCAGGAATATATATAAAGGACGGCGAAGAGTGGTCTAATTTTAATATTTCCAATACACCTTCACTTCTTTCTAACGCCTACCATAATACAACGGTGATGAAAGACGGCTCAGTTTGTTTCGCCAATTGGGGAAAGGGCTATGCCCTCCTGAATCAAGGCAATTTTTCAGCTTATAATGCTGATTCTACTGGAATGACCGGGATTGTAAAGGATCCCAAATTTCTTGTGATCAGTGATATTCAGGAAGATTCCAAAGGTGACCGGTGGTTTGTAAATTTTGAATCAGCAGCAACGGCACCCATCAGTAAAAGGTCTTCTGAGGGTGTGTGGAATCATTATCAGTTGAAAAACCCTCTGCTTTCAACTGTCACCGTGGCTGAACATCTGCTTATTGATCAGTATGATACCAAATGGTTCGCTTTGACCGGATCGGAAGGAAGCGGACCTGGACTTGTTTATTTTATGGATAATAAGACAGCAGATAATCTTGATGATGATGAATGGGGAATTATTAAAGAGACAGATGGGCTGACCAACAATAAAATAACTTCACTTGCCCTTGATCAGAGAGGCGAAATTTGGGTTGGGACTGATCTCGGTGTCAGTATAATTACGGATCCATCAAATCCCGACTACAGAATATCAAGCGCATTCGCTCTTCGTCAGCAGGCGATAAAATGTATCGCTGTGGATCCGCTTAACCAAAAATGGGTTGGGACCATCAAAGGTGTTTTCCTCGTCTCTTCAGATGGCAGCGATCTTATTGCACAATTTAATGCAACAAATAGTCCCCTACCCTCTGATCTCATTAATGATATTGCAATCGATCCTAATTCCGGTAAAGTATATGTTTCAACCGATCAGGGGCTGACGATGATTGAGACACCTTTTCCCGCTCCGCTCAAAGCTTTTGGTGAAATTGAGATTTATCCTAATCCGTTTAAACCTGTTGGTTCGAATTATATCACAATTGATGGACTGATTCGGGACGCTCAGATAAAAGTCCTCACAATTTCGGGAAGACTTGTGACTGCTTTTGAATCACCTGGCGGAAGAGTCGCTTTCTGGAATGGAACTGATTTTTCCGGCAAACCGGCGCCCTCGGGTATTTATCTTATCGTAGCTTATGACCGCGACGCCAAAAATGTTGCAACCGCTAAACTCGCTCTTATCCGTTGAAATTGAATGATTGACCTTATTAATCTTTCAATCCAGTATGGCGGTACTTTTCTTTTTGAAAATGTTAACCTCAAAATAAATCCGGGAGAACATATTGCCCTCGTCGGTGCAAATGGTTCCGGAAAATCGACTCTGCTGAGGCTCTTAACTGGTAATGAAAAGCCTGAAACCGGAGAAATCGTGATTAAGAAAAACCTCAGAATCGGTTATCTTCCTCAGGAATTTTCAGGTTTAAAGGGATTACCATTAAAAGAAGAAGTCCGGGCATCTCTTCCGAATATTTCCGATCTTGAAATTGAGGAAAAAGAAATAATTGGTTTACTTGAGAGCACTGATCATTCAGATCAAAAGTATCCTGAACTGATAGATAGACTCGGTGAAATACATCATTTGCAGGAAGCCCTCGATTTCTATAGAATTAACTCAAATATTGAAGAAATTCTTATAGGTCTCGGATTCCAGGAAGAGGAATTTTTAAAAAATTCATTCGCTTTTTCCGGCGGCTGGCGAATGAGAATACTGCTTGCGAAAATTCTCCTTAGTCAAAATGATATTTTACTTCTCGATGAACCAACAAATCACCTTGATTTCGATAGTCTAAGCTGGCTGATAAATTTTCTTACTGAGTATAAAGGTGCATACCTGATCGTTTCACACGATACATACTTTCTGAATTCTGTCACAAATAAAACCCTTGAGATTTATAACGACAAATTATCTTACTATAACGGAACATACGAGCAGTACATTGATTTCCGGGAAGAACGCGAAGAGCAATTAGAAAATACCAGATTGCAGCAGCAGAAAGAGATTAAGCATATTGAAAAATTCATTGAACGATTCCGTTATAAAGCGACAAAAGCCAAACAGGTTCAGAGCCGGATTAAGATGCTTGAAAAAATTTCAAGAATTGAGAACGCCGACAATGCTGAGACTGTCAGAATCCGCTTCCCGGATCCTCCTCATAGCGGTATCCTTCCGTTAACAGTTGAGGGTCTTTCCAAATCATTTGGAGACAATGTTGTTTTAGATAATCTTGATCTTCAAATTGAAAGAGGTGAAAAAGTAGCCTTGTTAGGCAGAAACGGAACCGGAAAAACCACTTTCGTTAAATTGATTTCAGGCAGATTAGAGCCGGACAAAGGAAAACTGATCCGAGGTCATAATGCGCTGGTATCATACTATGCTCAGGAAGCTGCCGAAGAGCTTAATCCGGACGAGAATATACTTGAAGCAGTATCAAACATCGATCCTGACTATAAAGAGTCCTTTTTACGGACTGTTCTTGGAAGTTTCCTTTTTCACGGAGATGATATTCTTAAAAAAATAAGAGTTCTTTCCGGAGGTGAAAAAAGCAGAGTCGCTCTTGCCAGGATGCTTCTTTCCAAAGCGAACTTCCTCATATTGGATGAGCCCACTAATCACTTGGATATTTCTTCAAAAGCGATACTGCAAAATGCTTTGATAAAATTTCCGGGTACTGCAGTTATTGTATCCCATGATATTGATTTTCTGCTTCCGCTCATAACGAAGGTAGTCGAATTCAGAAAACGGTCAGTAAAAATTTACCCGGGCGGCATCGATTATTTTCTGGAAAAGAAAAAGGATGAGGATATAAAAATTATCCCAAAGAATACTGAGCCAATCGCAAAGCAACCCAAACCTGGAAAAGACAATAAACGAATTGAGGCTGAGTTACGTCAGGAAAGATATAACAAAACAAAGAATCTAAAGAATCTGATCAGCCGGATTGAAAAAGAGATTGCAGTTCTTGAAAAAAACATTCAGATACTTGAGGACAAATTTGCCAGCCCTGGATTCTATGATGATCAGGCAGGAGCAAGATCGGCTTCTGCCGAATACGAAAAATATAAGGCTGAACTTGAAATAAAATTCGCTTCCTGGACTCAGTTAACTGAAGAACTTGAAAAAATTGAGGCTGAATTCTCAGGACTGTGAAGCCCTGAATTCCTCCTCAAGTGCGATTCCTCCGTAGAGAGCGGCATCATCGCCTAAAACAGTTGTGGCAAATTTGATTGTTTCGCCAGGCTCTTTTAACACCGCCTTGTAAAATGATTTCTCGATTACCGGCAGAATCTCGGATCCCATTGCTTCCATCACTCCTCCTCCGAGTACAATCGTATCAAAATTGAGCAGGGTTACGAGACTGCCAAGCACGGTTCCAGTAACTTTTCCAGCCCTGTGAATATGTTTGATTACAAGTTTATCCTTCTTACTCAAAGCATTGGAGAGATCTTTACTCTTTATTTTTTTATTTGAGTCATGAAAACTGTAGAGTTCACTCTTTTTATTATTTTTTAGTTCACTCAGGATATTATTTACGATAGCAGTCCTGCTCGCCAAACCCTCAAATGTTAAGGATTGTGACTTGGAAGAAAGTTTGCCTGATGGATTCACCTTCATATGTCCAATTTCACCTGCAAAAAACGAACTGCCACGGTAAAGTTTTCCATCGAAAATCAAAGCGCCTCCAATCCCTGTGCCTATAAAAATAACAAGCATATTGGCAACCTGATTATGATATTCAAATTTCTTTATGCCCAGTGCACCCAGATTTACGTCATTCTCAATATATATCGGGATATTAAAATACTGTCTTAGTGCTTCTTTGATATTAAAATTTGTCACTCCCAGATTTGGGGCATTACCAATAACCCCTGTGTGCGGATTTACTGTCCCGGGAACACCGAGTGAAATTCCTTTTATATCATCTGAAGTCAGATTTTGAGCTGTGAGAATATCCTGAATGGAATAAGCGATATCCTTAACTATTTTTTCTTCTCCTTCCGATATAACAGTAGTACGCTTGTCGCGGTGTATGATTGAATTATTTTTGTCAATTAATGCGCTAAGGATTTTGGTGCCGCCCAGATCAACGCTGATAAGATAATCTTTCATATTTAGTCCCGGATGTTTTTCTGAAGTATTTGAATAATCTTAAATTAGTATTCCGTTTTTACAATTGCAAAATAAATTTTAAGTTTTGAAAAATAGAACAGCTTTAGGGCGTTATTCACAGAATTTTCTGAAAGATCAAAACACAATCTGCAAGATCGTGACTGAGATAATTTCAAAATGCGGTAAATCGGTTATTGAGATTGGACCCGGCAGAGGCGCCATTACTGGTGAATTAATAAGATCAGGTATTGATTTAACTGCAATCGAAATTGATAAGGAACTCTCTGCAACCCTTCAAACGACCTTCCCGGAACTAAAAATATTTAACGAAGATTTTCTGAAATTTGACCTGGAATCCATTGGAATGGATAATTTATTTCTGGCTGGCAACCTTCCGTACAATATCACAAAAGAAATTTTTTTCAAAATAGCGGATAATCACAAACTAATTGCAGCAGCAGTTTTTATGGTACAGGATGAAGTTGCCCGCAAATTCGCAAACATTGATGACAGGAGAACAGCGCTTCAGACTTTGACAAAGTTTTACTTTGATATCGAATATCTTTTTAAGATACCAAACACAGTATTTGAACCAATGCCCTCCGTGAACTCTGCATTGATCCTGCTTAAAAGAAATTCAAGGTCAGAACTTAAACTTGATCATGAATTATTCAAAAAACTTGTTAAAACAATTTTTCAATCTAAAAGAAAAACACTAAAAAATTCTCTTAAGAATGGTATATTTGGGAACATCGATCTATCCGATAGCGGTGTTAATCTCCAATTAAGACCGGAACAGCTCGGTATAAACCAACTGATCATATTAACCAGATTTCTGCAGGGACTGCAATATGACCGAGAACAACAATCTTACCATTAAAGAACTTATCAAAGTTGACAAGGAATTACTCGAAAATGTTTCTATCCTGATTGAAAACCAGGATAGTCAGAGTATTCTTAATCTGCTTGCCGATTTGCACCCTGCCGATGTTGCTGAAATCCTAAATCACCTCAATCTTGAAGACGCTACCTTCATATTTAATCTGCTCGATAACGAAACTGCTTCGGAAGTGGTCGTTCACCTTGATGATAATTTCCGATCTGATATTCTGGGTGAGCTTAACAGCGAAAAAATCAGTGACATTGTTGATGAATTAGATAGTGACGATGCAGTAGATATTATGGGCGACCTGCCTGAAGAGGTTGCCGAAGAAGTCCTCAGCAAAATCGACAAAGAAGATTCTGAAGAATTTAAAGAACTCATGAAATATCCGGAGGATTCCGCCGGCGGTATCATGAGCAGCGATTTTGTATATGTGCATAAGGATTCTACAATAAAAGATGCTATTCGGGAAGTAAGAAAAAATGCAGAGGAATTTGAGCACATCTATCAGGTTTATGTTATTGATGATGCGGGTAGGCTGCTTGGGTTTGTCCAGCTAAAATTATTGCTGATCAAACCTCTTAAAACCAAAGTTAACACAATTATGTCGGAAGACCTGATTTTCGTCTCTCCTACCGCAGATCAGGAAGAGGTTGCCCGAATAATGGAGAAATACGATCTCGTCTCCCTTCCTGTTGTTGATGAAAACCGTATAATGCTTGGAAGAATTACAATCGATGATATTGTTGATGTTATTAATGAAGAGGCAACGGAAGATATTCAGAAAATTGCGGGACTTTCTGAAGAACAGGAACCAAATTATTCTGTATTCAGAATTTCCAGAATCAGGCTTCCCTGGCTCGCTATGGCACTAGTATTGGAATTCTTTAACGCGATCCTGCTTTCATCTTACGAAAATATTATCGAACAATTTTATATCGCAACATTTTTTATACCAATCGTTATGGCAATGGGCGGAAGTTCAGGAACTCAGGCTGCAATAGTCATGGTAAGGAGTCTAAGTTCAGGGGAAATCTGGTTCAAACACAGTCTGAGCCGACTCATTAAAGAATTTGGTGTTGCTCTCCTGAATGGTCTTGCTTGCAGTGTTGTCCTTCTATTGGGTGTCACTGTATTTTTTCCGGGAAATAAAGTAACCTTCGAATTCGGGATATTTCTTTCAGCAGCACTATTAACAGTAATGGTTACCGCTACAATGCTCGGAGCAACTATACCGCTGATTTTTAAGAAATTTAAAACTGATCCGGCTATAGCCACGGGCCCGTTTGTTACTACAGCAAACGATATTCTCGGACTGATTATTTATTTTTCGCTGATAACGATATATCTTGCAGGAAGATAATTTTTCATAGAATTAAAGTGATCAGACTGGCACATAAATCACTCTGAAAATAATTCCGCATTGATCTGAGTATCCTCAGACTCTCTTTATTACCAGGATAATATCTCCTCCTTCCTGAACAGTGAAATTCCCAGAATAAAAATTCATGACTTTTCGTTTTTATCATTACATTATATTCAATTTCACTTTTCCAGTCAAAATGAATTGGATCACAGTAAAACAACTCCAGAGACCCGTAAGTTAAACTATCGTTTTTCAGCCGCATCCACCTGAAGAACGGTCTCAACAATTATATGATAGTAACGATCGAGAGAGCAGTTTGCATCTTCCTTGAGGTAACATTTGTCTGATCCTTCCTTAACCCTGCATTCCCGGCAAACATGGTCTTTAAGTGCCCTATATTGCAGAGTAAGATCATCGGTCTCTGCTTTTCGAATTGTTTCAATTATTTTGGGCAAAAATAATTCAACGGCACATCTTTCTTTTTCATTGAGAGTACAGTTACCATTTTCGTCCGAATCTATGCATAAAGAACAAACATTTTTTCTGATGGCTTCTAAATATTTTTCCATAATTAAGCCTTAAATTGAATTGTATTAAGTTCAAGCGTGTTAAATTAGTATATTAAAAATATTAATAGACAGTTACCTTTAAAATAGTAAAATTTTTGAACAGTGATGAGCGATAAAAAAAACAGAGTTAAAAGAATCTTTGATTCAATTTCACCCCGATACGATCTCTTAAACCATCTCCTCAGTGCTTATATTGATGTGTACTGGAGAAAAAAAGCGCTGAAATTATTAAAACTAAATCCGACTGATATACTGCTTGATGTGGCTTGCGGTACCGGTGATTTCGCACTCGAGGCATCCAAAACTAAAGGTATTAAGATATTCGGCGCAGACCTCTCTTTTAATATGCTCAGTTTCTTTAATAAAAAATCTAAAATGATCCGCGGGAAACTTGTTCAAAGCGTTGCCGAATACCTCCCTTACCGTGATTCCGTTTTTAATGTGATAACAGTGGCATTCGGTGTCAGAAATTTTTATGATATCCCCGAAGGGTTTAATTCTTTTCACAGGGTGCTCATAAAAGGGGGAAAAGTATGCGTATTGGAATTCCGTTTGCCTGAAAAAGGTATATTCAGGACGCTTTACCGTGCCTACTTCACAAAAGTTCTCCCTATCATCGGGAAAATAATCTCAAAGGATAATGAAGCTTATAAATATCTTCCTGATTCAGTGCATGAATTTGACGAAAAAGTAAATCTTAAAGAATTATTCCTGAGCAGCGGTTTTAAAGCAGTCCATGCACATTCACTTACTTTCGGTATAGTTCAGGTTATTATTGCAGAAAAATAGTTAAACTTTTGATAAAGTAATTATCAGCGCATCATCCATTAAAATGTATAGGATGCTGCAAGGTTAATTGTTAATGCTCTTTGTAAACCATCTGTATTATCTTCTCTTTTTAGAGTTGGAAATGCGAGAATACTGCTAAACCTGATTTTTTCTGAAATAGTCTTTGTGATTTTTAATGAAAGATTAATCTGAAAATTATCACTTCCTGATATCTCATAATAGCTTAAGCGGGAAATTGCAGGTTCGGGAGATATTATTGAAGATTTCTTTAATCTTTTTATTGCCAGAGCATCAATTTGATAATCAAGACCGTAACCTAATGTTCCAAAATGTCCCAATTTCAACATAATATCATCACCCCTCTCCATCTGCAGGATATTAGAATTTCTTTTACCGCTGTTTTGGTAAGCAAAACCGGCATAATAATTATCTACATTATAATGAATCCCAAAAAGGAAATCTGTTGATCCAAGTCCCGGCTGATATTTCTGAGGAAAATTACCGATTTCATCTGCCCCTGTGTTAAATTTAATTCCTCCTGAGATACTAAGAGAGTTCTTTTCAAAGTACAGCGAATGTGTGAGGATCAGTATCAGATCACCGATTCCGGAAACGCTTCCAAATGGTCCGCTGACCTTTTGAAAAGGGACGGACAGAGATATTTTAGTATCCCACGGTAATTGAATTCCGGTTGAAAGCTTTAAAGCATTTATGGTGAGACTATCGGGATCACCGCTAATTCCATATGAATATTCAATCTCCAAATGGTTATGACTTTTTTCTTCAAAAACTCCATTATCGATACTGCATATTCCGGCATCAGAACACTGTCCGAAATATTTGGTATTCTGAAGAAAAAGCATCATAACAATTATTGTGATTATATATCTCATAACTTTCCCCAAAGTATTTGTAAAACTGAGATCCAAAGGCTGCACATGAAGATATTTTTTATTCCGTCGAAATATTTCTTCTCATAAAATCCAGCAGAATATGAAATGCCGGTCCTGCCATTGCGCCGTGATCAAATCCCTGCAATTCATACAATTCTGTTTTCTTGTGTCCTGCTACTCTCATCATTCTCATCATATAGGCATTCTCTTCATAACGCCCTAATAATTCCAGTTCCCTGTCCCCGGTTATCAGAATAAGCGGAGGCGCATCCGGTCGAACATAATATAGTGGTGCAAATTCATCGACCACGGGTTTTCCTCCCGGTATTCCCCTTTCTTCTCTGATGCTGAAATGCGTTATTGTATGCCCGCTGAACGGTACCAAACCTGCAATTGAATCAGCACTGACACCATATTTTGCCAACCATATCTTATCGAGACCAATCATACTCGTAAGATAACCACCGGCTGAATGTCCGGAAACATAAATCTTTCCTGAATCTCCTCCGAAAAGTCCGATATTTTTAAAGACCCAGGCAACTGCAGCAGCTGCATCCTCGATATAAGCAGGACTTTTAACGCCCGGATATAGCCGGTAATTAACTGCCACAACTGAAATTCCCTTTCCCATTAGCTCTATTGGGAAAAATTTCTCTCCAGCCTGTAATCCGCCGCCATGAAACCAGACAACAGTTGCAAATCCTTTAATATTATTTGGATAGTATATATCCAAGCGGCACCTTTCAGCTTTATAAGGATCGGAACTGGTAATAGAATCCGGATAATAAACAATGTCTTTGATCGTCTCATAGTCTTTAAGAGAATCCGGCATACAATTTCCGGCTGCATCTACTCTCAGCAGAAGTAAAAATAATGAAAGAGTAAACAGTTTAATAAACGACGTAAAATGATGAATTGAATGTTTTTCAGACATCCTATTTAATTTCCTTATTTACTAATAATTCCCTGGTTATTCCGGAGGAATCTGCAAGTTCAATACCCCCGCCGGACAAAGCATTTATCAGGAAAGTGTTTCCCTCAATTTTAACCAATCCTGTGTTTTCAACAAAATATGCATTGGATATAAATACAGTGGTTGGAGGGTTGAGCAGATTTTCAATTGTTGGGATTCGCAGTGTGATTTTGTATTCAATTCTTTCTGAATCAACATTGCTTTCGGAAAATGGAACCGAGACTGATTCTTCACCACGATATGTAGCGGTAATATCTACGATTGACAGTTCGTAAGCAAAGGTGGGAATTGAAAGACTCAATTGATAAGCAGTCCAGGTTTTTCCTTCAAAAAACGGCAGAGAAAGCACATTCATCTCTTCGTCTATTGAGAAAGAAAGGAGTGATTTGAGTGTATCTGGCAAACTTGAAATCAAATTACCAAATCCGGTTGTATCAATAAAATAATAAACACCCCGGTCAGACAGCCTGAAGTAAGAAATTCCTGTAGTATCTTTTTCCGGGGTAATGTACTTGTTTTCCTGTGTCACATAATCAGTGTTCCTGAGTTTAATTATGTTATTATAAGTTACTTCTTTTTTACCCTTATAAAGAAAAACCCCCTGAGAAGAATCAAATTCTTCCACAGAGTATATAAACCGGGACCCGATTTTACCGGGGAAGTATTTCGATGCAGAAGTTCCTGTTTCATCAATGACCGGATCATTCGGTTTATCAGAACAACCATACACGACAAAGATAAAAAGTATAATAAAAACTTTTAAATATCTCACTTTAACACTCCCTCAGATTTCATTTGTTCGAATAAAGAATTGAATGCTCTGGCTCTGTGACTTATGGAATTTTTCTGCTCAGCGCTCATTTCGGCAAGAGTTTTTTCATACCCGTCCGGAATAAATAACGGGTCATAACCGAATCCGTTTTTCCCTCTCTGCTCTAATATCAACTCTCCTTTAAGTGTTCCTAAAGCTTGAATGATCTTAGCCCCATCAAAAAAAATCGCACAACATTTGAACTGCGATTTGTAAGGAATAGGAAAATCACTTAATTCGCTTATTATTTTACGGTTATTATCATCGTATGAACAATTTTCGCCTGCATATCTCGCTGAGAAGACTCCCGGCGCTCCACTTAATGCCTCCACCTCCAGACCGCTGTCATCTGCTATTACTGGTAGTCCGGTGATGTTGTAAACCGTACTCGCTTTTATTGATGCATTCGCTTCAAGAGTATTCCCTGTTTCAGGAATCTCAAGTTCTCCGACAGCTTCTGAAAGTCCGATAACCTCACAGCCAAGTGGTTTCAGAATTTGAGTAACTTCTCTGAGTTTACCTTTATTATTTGTTGCAAAGATCAGCTTCATAATTATAGCAGTTTAGTCTGCTGTTCAGGAAGGATTTCATCAAGTTTTTCCATCGCAAAACGGAGATGAGGAATGACTATCGAACCTCCTACAATCAGAGCAATATTAAAAACTTCAAATAGCTCCTGTCTGGTTGCTCCTTCCTGAATCGATTTATCGATATGATATAAAATACAATCATTGCAGCGGAGTACCATTGAAGAAGCAAGTCCCATCATTTCTTTATATTTTGCCGGCAGCGAGCCCTCTAAATAGGCTTTGTTATCGAGAGCAAAGAATTTCTTGAAATCGTTAAACCCCGAATTCAATATTTTATCATTCATTTCAAGTCTGTATGCCTTAAATTCATTTAATGATTTTGACATCAATTTACTCCTGTAATCGTTAATTCTTTTTTAAGATATCTGCCGGTTAAACTTTGATGCGATTTTGCAACTTCTTCAGGTGTCCCGGTCGCAATTATTTCTCCGCCTCTTTCTCCGCCCTCAGGACCGAGATCGATAATATGATCGGCTACCTTAATAACATCAAGATTGTGCTCAACAATAACTACTGTGTTCCCTTTATCCACCAATTTTTCGAGTACTTTCAGAAGAATCCTTACGTCCTCAAAATGCAGTCCCGTTGTGGGTTCATCAAGTATATAAAGCGTTTTACCTGTTCCGATCTTGCTTAATTCAGTTGCAAGTTTAACCCTTTGTGCTTCTCCGCCGGAAAGTGTAGTTGCCTGTTGTCCCAATTTAATATAACCAAGTCCGACATCATTTAAGGTTTTCAGTTTTCTTTTTATTCTGGGGTGATCTTCAAAAAATTGAAGTGCTTCCTCAATAGTCATATCCAGAACATCTGAGATACTCTTTCTGTTATATAAAATTTCAAGCGTTTCACGGTTGTATCTTTTGCCATTGCATGTTTCACAATGAACATAAACATCCGGTAAAAAATTCATCTCAATTTTTTTAAGTCCATCGCCCTCGCAATCCTCACATCTGCCGCCCTTAACATTAAAACTGAACCGCCCCGGAGCAAATCCCCTGATTTTTGATTCGGGTAATTGTGCGTAAAGATCTCTAATAAAAGTGAAAAGCCCTGTATAAGTTGCAGGATTCGATCTTGGTGTTCTTCCAATCGGTGACTGATCAATTTCAATTACTTTGTCAATATTTTCAAGGCCTTCAATACTCTCAAAAGGAAGTGGAGCAATTTTCGACTCATAGAAATGGCGCATTAGGTGGCTAACCAAAGTCTCATTAACTAGTGAGGATTTCCCGGAACCACTAACCCCGGTAACAGCCGTGAGCGTTCCTAAAGGAATTTCAAAATTAACCTTCTTCAAATTATTTCCTGATGCACCGGAAATCCTTAAATGTTTTCCATTTCCCAACCTGCGCTTTTCGGGAATTTCTATTAGTCTTTGGTTTTTCAAATATTTGATAGTAAGAGAATCATAAATTTGGTCTGATCCCACAATCTCTGCTGTGCTTTTTGCTATACACACTTTTCCGCCATGCTCTCCTGCAAGTGGTCCGAGATCAACAATAAAATCAGAGTTTTCAATGGTTTCCCGGTCATGCTCAACAACTAAAACAGTATTTCCAAGATCTCTCAGATTTCTAAGGGAGTTGATGAGCTTCAGGTTATCGTGCTGATGTAAGCCAATACTTGGTTCGTCGAGGACATAAAGAACACCAGCAAGTTGCGAACCGATCTGAGTTGCTAATCTTATTCTCTGCGCTTCTCCGCCGGATAGGGTTCTTGCCGATCGGCTTAATGTAAGATAATCCAGCCCGACATTAAGCAAAAAATCGAGCCTCGAATTAATCTCCTTTAATATAGGCTGTGAAATGATTTCTGCTCTTTCTTTTAACTCTATTGTATTAAAAAACTCTTTTGCTTTGGAAATCGAAAATGAGGCAACCTCACTGATATTTTTTTCTCCAAATTTTATTGCGAGTGATTCCTTCCTCAATCTTCCTCCGTTACATGTCGGGCAGGTCATCGTATTCATAAATGATTCTGCCCAGTCCCGAATTTTTGAACTCGAAGTCGTTTCAAAAAAATGCTTTACATATTCAACAACACCATTGAATTTATGATTATAGGTAATATTTTTGCCGCCCCCGAAAGAATAAACAAAAGGCACCTTTTCCGCAGTACCATGCAGGATAATATTCAACTGTTCTTCAGTTAATGTCGAAATTTTTTGATCGAAAGTAAAGCCGAATTTAAGGGCAACACCCTCAAGCTGCTGAAAAAACCACATACTTCTGGGCTTTCCAATAGCAGCAATACCACCCTCTTCAATAGAAAGATTACGATCAGGAATTAGTAAGTCGATATCAATAAGCTTCTTCTCTCCAAGTCCCTCACAATCAGAGCATGATCCGTATGGTGAATTGAACGAAAATGAATTGGGAGCCAGTTCCTGGTATCCGATACTACAATGTGTGCAACTTAGATTTCTGCTGTAGAAATGATCATTTTCTCCATCATTGATTATCAGGTTTCCCCCACCATAGTTCAAAGCGACCTCCAAAGATTCGGTAATCCGGTGTCTTGAAGAATCGTTTACTGTGATTTTGTCAACCAAAATCTCAATATTATGGATTTTGTATCTGTCAACTTTGAAGCCTTCCTCAAGTTCAATCAATTCCGAATCAACTCTTGCCCTAAGGAAGCCATCTTTTAATATTTCTTCAAATAATTCCCTGTAATGTCCTTTTCTACCACGAATGACGGGAGAAAGGATCATTATTTTAGTATTTTGAAAACTGGAGAATATATGCGTAAGAATTTGTTCTGAGGTTTGTTTCTCAACAGGGCGTCCGCAATTGTAGCAATAAGGAGTTCCAACTTTGGCATAAAGCAGGCGCATATAATCATAAATTTCTGTTATTGTGCCAACGGTTGAACGAGGATTTCCGCCTGCTGTTTTCTGTTCAATTGAAATTGCCGGGCTGAGTCCTTCTATAAGATCAACATCCGGTTTTTCCAGCATGTCCAAAAACTGTCTGGCGTATGCCGATAGAGATTCAATATATCTTCTCTGACCTTCGGCGTAAATAGTATCAAATGCAAGAGACGATTTTCCTGATCCTGAGAGACCGGTAATAACCACAAAAGCATCACGCGGCAAATCGAGGTCAATATTTTTCAGATTATGCTGTCTTGCACCTCTGATAATTATTTTATTTTCTGACATTCGGAATAAAGTTGACTAAAGTTTAAATTTAAATTTTAAATATACCTGCACAACAAAGTCAAATATTTATTTTACTTTTTATGAATAATGATATACTCTACCAAACAATAGAATCGGGAAAGGAATTCAAGTATAAGGAAAAAGGTTCATTATTTATTGCTCACGGACAAAAAATATTGTCAAAAGAACATTTTGCAGAAATCCACTCACAAATTAAAAAGAAATATTATGATTCAACTCATGTCTGTTTTGCATTCCGTCTTTTTGACGAATTTCGTTATTCTGATGATGGAGAGCCGAACGGGACAGCCGGAATCAGGATTTTTAACACGATCAAGAGTTTCAGTCTTTTCTATTCAGCAATTTTTGTGATCCGTTATTTCGGAGGCACAAAACTTGGCGCCGGTCCACTTGCAAAAGCATACTCTTCAGCAGCCAACGGTTTTGTGAATGACTCGGACCTTCGTGAAATCCGCTTTTATGATAGATTGAGGATCCGCTATTCATTTGAGAACACTGGATTCCTTTGGCACCAGTTGGCAAATTTCAATGCCGAGATCATTGGAGAAGGTTTTACAGAATGTCCTTTTATAGATGTAAAAATTCTGAATCAGGATTCATTTAAGTTTGCAAATCTTATATCAGAAGTCAACAAGTCCGATTTTTTCATTGATTTTATTGACTCAAACAGCCCAAATTTGTGAAAAAATAAGGAAATTTGGAGAAAATGTCCGATTATGATTGACAAAAAGATTCATTTTACTTATTTTGTAAAGGGGATAAATAACTCCATTAACAATAACATTTTCACCATTTTGAGGTAGCATAATGATATACACCAAAACCGGAGAATATGCCATTCGGGCGATACTATTTTTAGCAAGGCAGCCGAAGGAAGCCCTGATTATGTCATCAGAAATTGCTAAAAGTGAAGATATTCCGGCTCATTATCTTGCGAAAATCTTACAGAGAATGGCAAAATACGGTTACGTCGATTCCTATAAGGGGAGAGGCGGGGGATTTAAAATTACGGAATTGGCTAAAAAAAGTTCGATTCTAGAAATTGTTGAAAGAGTCGAGGGACCGGTTATTAATCTTAAATGTGTCACCGGATTGAAAGAATGTTCAGATGAAACTCCTTGTCCTCTGCATGAAGAGTGGGCAGAACTCAGAGACCGGATTTATAATCTGATCTCAAGTAAAACTGTGAACGAAGTTGCCATTAAATACTCTGAAACTCTTAAAAAGACAAAAAGAAGAAGATGATGAGTAGGCTATTAATAATTGCCTGAGGTTTTTCTAATGTTTTTATGTTCAAGTAAAGCTGTTTTCAAAAAAAAACAGCTTTTTTATTTTCTGCCAAATGTATTCAGTAATTCTTTAACCCGGGCAAGATCGGTACATAATGATGAAAGGTTTTGAAGTACATCAGGGCTAATCTCAAGGTATTTCTTTCTGAATATATTTTGTAAGAATTCACTTTCATTTTCAATAAGCGATTTTATATTGTTTCTAACGCCTTCTAATTTACCCGTCAATTCTTTTTTAATTCGTTCAAAATAATCTTCGTCAAAATCATTATCCCGATTCCTGATAATTCTTAATAATCCTTCAATATATTTGCCATCAAACGCTAATTGTTCGACTAATTCAGTTTTGTTGTGTTCAATAGAAATAGAAAGGAATCTATAAATATCTTCAAGATTTTGAATTTTGGAATTTAACTCCTTCTCAACTTCTGCAATAAAATTATTATCAATCTTCATTTTTACTCTCTTTCTTCAATGCGAGTCCGAGTCCATCACCCACCGGCAGTATTAGTGATTGAACCTCCCGATCTTTGATGAAATCTTCATTAAACTGTTTTAAAATGGCTATGCTTTTTTCTTTTTCAACATCTTGCGAATCGCGGGTTACTCTCCCCTTCCATAGCAAATTATCAATTAAAATTATCCCGCCAGGATTCAGTATTTTTTTTGCGTTGTGATAATGTAAAGGATAATCTCTTTTATCTGCATCAATAAATATAAGATTATAAGTATTTTTCCAGGTGGTGAGGAGTTCGAGCGCATTTCCCAAAACAATGTTGATCTTATCCTGCAATCCCGCCCTTTTTACGAAATCTGATGCCAGAGAATAATTATTTTTAGAGATCTCTATTGTGTCCAATTTCGAATCTTCAGGCAATGTTCTTGCAATCCTTATTGCTGAATATGCGATGGCAGTCCCTATTTCCAAAACTCTGTCTGGTGATTGTACAGATACCAAAAACTCTAATAGTTTTGCAGATTGCCGACTCAGAATCGGTATCCTATTTTGTAATGCGAAAGATTCAATCGCCAGCAATAAATCATCAGTTGGCGTATCGAATTTATCCAGGTAATTAAATATATCTTCACTCAGAAAACCAGGTGTTTTGTTAATCATCGAGTTTCTTTTGACTACAGCCCATTCGTAAAAAAATTATCAAACGACCTGTCAATGTAGCAGGATCATTTTTCGTGTCTGAACAAAATCATCTGTCGAGAGCATATAAAAATAAATTCCTGAAACTACACTTTGACCCGATTGCTTTTTCCCATCCCAGTAGAAATGATTATATCCTGATTTACTTATCCCATCAAATAGAGTGACAATTCTTTCACCAATAGAATTAAAAATTTCCAACTGAACTGATTTTGAAACCGGTGTATAGAATCTTATCAGCGTCCCCGGATTAAAAGGGTTGGGATAATTCTGATCGAGTGTGATTTCAATAGGAATTAGTTTTTCTTTTTCGAAACTTGTTAAAAGGCTTATGTTTAAATTTCCATAAAGGAGTTTGTAAGTATTCGTTCCCGGTTCTATAAAATTTCCAGTGTTACTTGATATTTCAAAATAAAATTCCAATGTATCAGAACTCGAAAATCCGGAAAAATCGTAAAAAAATCTGATTGAATCTTTTTGTATCATTGTGTATGGCATAAAACTGCTTCCATTCCTGCTTAGGTGGATTGTCACGCCATTTATCTGCTGAGCTGAATCAGGAAAGAAAATCTTATTCAGCCTGTAATCAGAGGCTATTCGTTGAATATTAGGAAATGAAAGCGCCTTTTTTGCTGAAAGAAGTCCGTAACCTCTCTCATTATCAGGAACTGCCGAATTATCACAAGATTCATGAAAAATTTTTCTGACCTGATAATTACTGAGATGTGGGTATTCAGATAATAATAATCCTGCAATACCGGCAGCAATAGGTGTTGCAGCCGAAGTGCCGGATTGGAAGGTATAAATTCCTGCTCCGGTTGATGCTCCAAAAACGGATACTCCAAGAACGGAGACATCTGGTTTAATTCTTCCGTCATAACTGGGCCCATGTCCGCTGAATGATGCGCGTGTCCCAAGAGCAGATAATGCTCCGACCCCAATAGTATTAAATCCATCAGATGGAGCTGAGAGATAATACCAGGCAGAATTCCCTTCATTACCTGCCGCAGAGAATGTAACAACTCCCCTCTGAAATGCAAGTTCAGCAGCCTGTGTAACAATTGTCGTCTCTCCATCCATATCGGCATAAATATATGAACCCTGACCTGCGTCAAATTCGGTATATCCTAAGGAAGATGATGTAATATCAACTCCCTGAGCTTCCATCCATTCGAGTGCCGCAGCATAATTATCTTCCTCGATATGTTTTTCCGAGCGAATATCTTCGGTTTTTGCAAGAATAAAAGCCGCATCATAAGCCGGACCGATCAAATTACCCGGGTCATAGCCCCCCAAAATAGAAAAACAATAAGTGCCATGATTATGCTGTCCGGGTGTATCATTTGCCTCATCCCTTGTGATTCCGTCATTAAATACAAAATCATATTCATTGATAACGTTTCTTGTATTTAATGAAATATGATTCTGCCAGTCAAATCCGGTATCAAGAACACCAATTATAACATCCGTCCCTTTGATACCTGCCTGATGAACTCTTGGAATTTCTGACAAAACAGCCTGATCGAGTGAATAACCATAATCTGAGGCAAATACTAATTTGGATAATGGTAAGGACGCAGCATTAATTGGGGCAGACCGATCAATAAATTGCCTTATTTTTTTAATTTTTTTAACATAATCCAGTTTTTTGAGCATGCTAATTTCATTCTCGGACAAAAAAGCCGATACTCCATTGAACCATTTGAGTACACGAAGAATTTTTATCCCATTATTTTCGATATCCCTGATATAAGCATCGTAAACAGGGAAATCTTCCCATCTTATCATATCCTCACCCATCGATTTTATTCGCCGGGCTATTGCTCTGTCATTCAGTTTCAGTGTACTGTTCAGAAAATTTTTATCCATTTGCTTAAGATTAAAATTCTCATAAATTCCTTTATCTTTAAATATGATAAGGTACTTTTGTTCTTTTGCAAATGCAATTGAAGCAAAGACAAATATGGCAATGAGTAATTTTTTCATGTATTCCACATTCTTTTATTCTTCAAAATAACTGATTTGACAACACTGGAAAATACCAAAATCAATCTACAAGTTTTGCGATTCGGTCAAGACGAACTGAACTCAGCAATTTAATCGGATTAAAGAACGAAATTGATGGGTCCCATGACCAATAAATCATTAATGCTTTGCCCATAATATTTCTTCGCGGAACAAAACCCCAGTAACGTGAATCGGCACTCTCATCTCGGTTGTCTCCCATCATAAAATAGTAATCATCCTGGATAACATAATCATCTGTCACTTTGCCGTCAATTAGTATTTTATTTCCGGAAACACTGACAACACTGCGCTCAAATTCCCTGTTTATCAATGTTCTATAGATTTCAATGTTGGATCTTGTCAGACGGATCGTATCACCTTTCGAAGGTATTAGAAGAGGTCCGTAATTATCTGGATTCCACCCGCTGTTTTTGGGAAAAATGTATGGTTCAGGAATTCCCGCAGGAACTGTAATTCTGTTTCTGTACTGAATATGCTCCGGTTTGAAAACTTCATCTCCATTAATGAAGGCAACTTTGTCTGTGATATGCAGTGTATCTCCAGGGGTTCCAATACATCTTTTAACATAATTATTTACTATTTCGGGAAGTAGTTCATCCCTGTCGCCAGGATATTCGAAAACGACGATATCACCTTTTTCAGGTTCGCGGAATGCCGGCAGTGAAAAATGAGGCAGCCTGATATTTGTGAATGGAATCGTGCGGAATGAAGTCGAACCATAAATAAACATATTCACAAAAAGAAAATCGCCGACAAGAATTGTATTCTCCATAGATCCGGTCGGAACCCTGGAAGTTTCAATCAAGAAATTCTTTACTGAAAGCGCTATTATTAGAATAAAGATCAAACTTTTAGCTGATTTCCACGTCCGGTGAAAAAAGTCTTTCTGAATTTTGTTTTTATTCTGCTTACTGTTTTTTGAAGAAAAAGGGCTCATGTATTTCCAGTTTCATTAAATTTTCAATAATTAATTTAGTCGATAATTTTTGCAATTCTATTTAACCTAATCGTGGAAAGCAATCCAAAAATATCACTGAAAGGCACACCAGGATTCCATGACCAATAAATCATCATAGCCTCTCCCAGAATATTCCTTCTTGGGACAAATCCCCAATAACGGCTGTCTGCGCTATCATCACGATTATCTCCTAATACGAAGTAATAGTCATCATTGAAAACATAATCATCACAATACTCACCGTTGATATTAATACTATCGCCTTCAATCAATACAACACGCCTGCCAAAATCCCTGTCGATCAGTGTTCGATAAATTTCAATATTTTCTATTGTGAGTCCAACACTCTGTCCATTAGCAGGAATTACCAGCGGCCCATAATTATCAGCGTTCCAATTGCTTTTTCTTGGAAAAATATTTTGATCAGGAATACTGGCAGGAATTGTATATCTTCTAATATGCTGAATACCCGGGAATTTTTCTGCCGCTTCACCGTTAATATAAACCACTTTATCAATAATCTGCAAAGTATCTCCGGGTAAGGCAGCGCAACGCTTCACATAATTAGTAAAATCATCATGAAATATTTCATCCCGGTCACCGGGATACTCAAAAACAATAACATCATTCCTTTCCGGCTCCCTGATAAATGGAAAACTGAAATGTGGTACCCGAATATCAGTAAAAGGAATATTCCTTGGAGAGGATGATCCATAAACAAATTTATTTACGAAGAGAAAATCGCCGGTAAGAATAGTCCCCTCCATAGAAGCCGTGGGGACTCGTGAAGTTTCCAGAACAAATGTCTTAATAATAAGTGCGGCAAAAAGTGCAATGGCAAAATTTCTTATGAAGTGGAGTAACTTCCTGCCAATTTTGTTATTACGAGCAGTTTCTTTATTTAAAAAATATTTTTTTAGGAGATATATCAAGGACGATCCAAAGATTTATTGCTTATACAATAAATTATTCTTCAAGTTGCAGGACTGCGAGGAAAGCTTCCTGCGGGATTTCAATATTTCCGACCTGTTTCATCCTTTTCTTCCCTTCCTTCTGTTTTTCTAGCAGTTTCCGCTTTCTGGTAATATCGCCGCCATAACATTTAGCTGTTACATTTTTGCGCAGGGCTTTTATATTGGTTCTTGAAATAACCTTTGTCCCGATAGCTGCCTGTACTGCAATTTCAAACATCTGACGTGGAATCAGATCCTTTAATTTATTACATACTCGTCTTCCGTATTCAAATGATTTCGACCTGTGCACAATAACGGATAATGCATCCACAGGTTCACCGTTCAGCATAATATCAAGTTTAACCAAATCACTGTCACGGTAATCCTTAAACTCATAATCCAAGGATGCATAACCCCTGGAAGTTGACTTCAGTTTATCATAAAAATCAAATATTATTTCAGATAGTGGAAATTCATACTGTATATCCGCCCTTGTGGGATCAATATAGGTAGTATTGATATAAACACCTCGTTTCTCCATTGCCAGTTTCATTATGTTGCCGACAAATTCACTTGGTGTCACAATTTGAGCCCTTACATAAGGTTCTGCAATCCTTTCAATATGTCCGGCGTCAGGCATGTCCGCAGGATTGTCTATTACAATTTCTTCACCATTTTTTTTATACAAAATGTACTCGACGTTTGGCAGAGTGGTAACAATTGATTGATTGAACTCCCGCTCAAGCCGTTCCTGGATAATTTCCATATGCAGCATCCCAAGAAACCCGCAACGGAAACCAAAACCCAGAGCGACTGAGGTTTCAGGGACATAAAGCAATGATGAATCATTCAGTTTCAATTTATCCAGGGACTCTCTAAGATCTTCAAAATCATCGGAGTTCGTGGGGAATAACCCGCTATACACCATCGGTTTAATCTCCTGATAACCCGGGAGTGGTTCAGGCGCTCCTCCGCGGACAGAAGTGATTGTATCACCGACTTTAACATCATGAACATCTTTTATCCCGCCGATTACATAACCAACATTTCCGGCACTAAGTTCTTTGCTTTTGATTTTGCTTAATCTTAATGTGCCGACTTCTTCTGCCAAAAAATATTTATCATTTGCGAAACACCTAAGCTGATCCTTCTCGCGAATGGTGCCTTCAAACACTCTGACGTATGCTATAGCGCCCCGATAAGCATCAAATATTGAATCAAAGATCAGAGCTTTGAGAGGCTTTTCAGGATCGCCTTTGGGCGGCGGAACTCTTTTTACAACAGCTTCGAGAATTTCCTCAATACCTAATCTCTGTTTTGCGCTCGCAAGAATTATCTCTTCTTTTTTGCATCCTAACAGATCAATCACCTGCTGCGAAACTGCATCGACCATTGAACTTGGTAAATCTATTTTGTTTAGAACAGGTATTATTTCAAGCCCAGCTTCTACTGCAAGATACAGATTGCTTATTGTTTGTGCTTCAACCCCTTGTGCGGCATCAACAATTAATAATGCGCCTTCGCAGGCTGCTAATGAACGTGAGACTTCATATGTAAAATCGACATGTCCAGGTGTATCAATTAGATTGAGGATGTAATTCTCTCCGCTACGGGCTTTGTATTTCATCTGGATAGCGTGAGATTTTATTGTGATTCCGCGCTCCCGCTCCAAATCCATACTATCCAGCAGTTGTTCTTTCTCTTCTCTTACCGAAATCGTTTTTGTAAAAGAAAGGAGCCCATCGGCAATAGTTGACTTACCGTGATCTATATGAGCAATGATGCAAAAATTTCTTATATTTTCCATGTGCCGTAAAATTTAAACTTATAAAATAACCATACTACTGAGCAATTACAATCTGATTTGCCTCTTTGCATTAAAACAATAGAATATCAAATCAATTTAGCATGATTTCGGAGAAAAAATGCAGAGTTTTATCAGTTTAGGCATATGAATTCTTTTGAGTGGTTGATATTTTAATTACGGACAAAATTTTTAATCCTATAAATTTTCGAATAAAATAGTTCTGGCAACAGAAAGTAAACTAAAAAAATGAAATTTGATTCAAATAATCTTAAGTCATCGCACAAAATGCTTTTTGCTATTATTTATCTGATCCTGATCTCAGCAATATCAAAACCTGTCGAATCCAATGACTACAAATTTGCTTGGATAACCGATACACATATTGGATATAAAAATGCTGATCTGGAACTTGACTCCGCAATAGCTCTGATTAATATGGATAACAGCTACAAATTCGTTATAGTTTCGGGAGACATAACCGAGAAAGGAAAAAACGAGGAGCTTGAAAAAGCCAAAGAAATACTCGATAAACTCAGGGTAAAATACTACGTGCTGCCAGGGAACCATGATACTAAATGGTCAAGTTCCTGCGGAACAAAATTCCTTGAATTGTGGAAAGATGACAAATTCAGTTTTGAAATTGAGGGTTCTCTTTTTATCGGCCTAAATACTGGAATATTATGGAAAGGTGGAGGAGGGCATCTCTCTCCTGAAGATATTTCCTGGACAAGTGAGTTAGTTTCAAAATCCAAAGCGAAAGATTTTATGGTTTTCACTCATCATCCATTAGATGGTGAAACTGATAACTGGTTCAAATTAACTAATATTTTTGCAGACGACAATGTTCTCTACCATTCAGGGCACTATCACGTTAACAAATTATTTAGTGATTTTGATTTTAATAATGTACTGGCAAGGTCAAACCTGAGTAAGAATAACGATTCTTGGGGTTTTACAGCTGTTACTGTCACAAACGATTCGGTTCATTATGCTGAAGTTGAACGAGACGGAATAATCAATAATTGGCTTTCCATAAGTCGTGTTGATACAATTTCTTTTACCCGCATTGATTCTTTACAATACTATTCCAAAGATATTGAGGTAAACTGGATTCATGATAACTTCAAAAGTCTTCTGGCACCGATAGAATATTACGATTCAAAAATCCTGGTCGGAACACTCTCTGGAGAACTTTTGAGCTACGATGATAAGGGTGAAAAGCTCTGGACTTACAAAAGTCCCGGAAAAATTATCAACAAACCTGTTTCGGCGGATGGTATTGTTGCATATGCCTCGGCGCCAGGGGATTTGATAACTCTTGATGAAAAGTCAGGGGAAAACATAATGGCTATTGGATTCGAAAATCTTATTACTTCAGGTCTTGCTATACTGGACTATAGATGGGATAAGCGATTAATGGTGCCAAAAGAATCGGAATCTCAGTCCGCAGTGCTTTTTGCTACTTCTGATGGAACTCTTCATTGTTATGATCTTGAAACTCTTGAGCAGATTTGGAAGAATAAGATCAGTTCCGGAATGATCGAGTCCACACCTCTGATCTGGAATGATCGAATTTATTTCGGTGCATGGGATGGGACATTCTATTGTGTTGAAGCAAAAACCGGACTTGTTATTTGGAAGTGGAGTAATAATCCATCTTTCTATTATAGCCCGGCAGCATGTCCTCCTGTTACCGATGGCAGAAATATTTACTTTACAACTCCGGATAAAAAAGTCCATTCAATTGAAATGCTTATCGGTAAGACAAACTGGACTGTCGAAAAAACCAGTGCGTGGGAATCAATCGGCTTGTCGGATGATAAAAAAGCTATATATATAAAAGGAATTGATGGGAAAATTTCAATTATAGATGCAAAGTCAGGCAAAATAAAAAAAACAATTAAAGCTTTTAATGATATTGATACCCTGCCCTCAAATTTATATCAGGCTGGGGATAACATAATTCTTGCATCAAAAAACGGACATTTATATAAAATAGATAAAAAATTTAACGTGACATCGGTTTTATTTCTAGGCGATTCCCGAATTCACTCGTTGATCAAAACCGGCAAGAAAAGTTTTATTGCGGCAAATATGGATGGTTCAATCATTTCTTTTAACCTGAGGTAATTACTTGGCATACCAGGGATTCATTTTCGATATTGATGGAACACTTACCGCCACAGGCGATCTGATCATCAGTTCATTCAATCATGTCACAGAAAAATACATGAAACGTTCTTACACTCTGAATGAAATTATTGATTTTTTCGGTCCGACAGAAGAGACAATTATCAGGCAATTAATGGAAAAAGATTTCGATGCAGCACAAATTGATTACTTCAGTTTTTACAGTGCGAATCATAGCACTATGGTCAATGTTTATGCAGGACTTGAAGATGTACTAAAGTCAATTAAAAAGAAAGGATATCCATTAGGGATTTATACCGGGAAAGGCAGGCGGAGTACATTGATCACTCTTAAGGAAACTGGTTTGAGCAGGTATTTTGACCATGTAATGACAGGCGATGATGTGAAAACCCATAAACCAAGTCCAGAAGGAATACTCTCCTTTGCTGAGAAGTATCATCTGAATACTGATGAAATACTGTTCGTTGGAGATTCAATCCATGATATTAAAGCAGCCCGGAATTCCGGATGTCATATTGCTTCAGTTTTGTGGGACAGTTATGGAAAGGAAGAGGTCGAAAAATCGGGAAGCGATTATTACTTCTATACAGTAGATGAATTTGCAATATTTGTCAATTCACTAATTTAATTCTGATTCTCTGTGATTATTTCATTGTGATCAAATAAACAAATCGAAACTAACAAAAAGTTATCCTGCCGAATCAAAGCTAAATCCGGCAGGATATATTAAATGATTGCGAAATATATCACATTCCGAGAGGATAAATAAATGAGATTCTTGGCTCAACTTTTTTCTGTGGCACATAAGATATCACATTATCATCAGCATCCCTCATTGGAGTAAATGTCCAGGTATAAACAAACGAAACGAGCAAATAACTCATTGGCTTATAACCAAATTCAGCAAACATAAATGTTCTGTCATCAACCTTAAATATTGCTGACTCATTTCCGATTCCTGCCTTGTCATATCCGGCACGGGCAACAAATGGTGCTTGCTTTGGTGATATATCGGCAGACAAGTGTAAGATTCCGCTGTTGGGTGCTTTGTCAAGTCTCTGATAACTTCCAAGAATATTCAGCAAGCCAAGTAAACCGATCTGCAGTTCACCATAATTACCGTTTCCGATATTCGTCGCAGCAAGGAGCAATGAAGCCTTTGACTGCACATTCCCATCGACAGGATTAAAATTTAATCTTTCGATTTCATATAATGAGTTGAAATAACTCGGAATGTACTGATCATTATTAAAACGTTTTTCGAATTTAAGGCTGGCAGTTAGAAGACCCAGACCATTTAATGCAAGTTTTGTACCAGCTGCGCTGCCGCTTCCATAATCTGCAATTTTCGAATAATCAAAATAAATATCCCAGTTAAAGGCTCCTGTTTTAACTATTGGCAGCCCAAGATCAAAACCATAAATAGTCATCGACCCATTTTCTACAGGATCGAATTGTCCGGTATTTGCATTTATTACCGACGATGTAACATTGGAACGCTTGTCCATATCAGTCGCTACTGTGGCGCCAACTTCAAGATTTCCCAGGACAGGAATTTTTGACAAGGCTGTAAATTGCAGCGGGCGGATATAGCCCCTGAAACCTAATAACCCTGATTGAAGAAAATTTCCGTAAACAGTTTCGAATCCAAATTTGTTAAAATCAACATCAAGTTCAAGACCTACCTTTCGGGTGTCAAAACTAGTACTATTATTATACAAATATACAATGGAACCATGTCCTAATGTTGCATAGTCAAGAGCACCCAGCCTGGCATAAACCGGGTCACCTTTGAAACCATAACGCAAATAACGAATAATGCTAAGATAATCACTAAATTCATTATAGTTTTCCTTCCTAAGGCTGCCAGATTTATCAAAATCAAGCCTAAGATCAAGTCCAAGCCCTATTTTCGAAAACGAAAACTCAGGGAAAATTCTGAAGGAATAATACGGATCCCCGTCTATCCATGACATTCCTAATCCCCCGCCAACATATCCTTCTTTATCTTTAAGATTGGGATGTTGAGCAAAGAAATTGTTCGTTAAAAAAACAAACAGCATTAATAACAACATTTTTTTCATTATTTTAACTCCGTAGTGTGTAGAAATTCTAAAATATTAATATAAAAAAACGTTTAATCACACCTCAAATTATTTTAATGATAACGGTATTTTTACCTGCAATGTAATTATCTATTAAAGCCCAGAGAAAATGTTTCTATCAAATTTGTTAAAAAATCTTCTTCTCGTGATCGCAGGAATCGCTTTAGGATTCGTGATGAGCGAGGGAATTCTAAGGATGTTTTTTTCCGAAAACATTGTTTTATTCCCAAGATTTCATGAATCTGTTTCCTATGGTGACTATATTCTGCGAAGACACATGCCAAATCAAAAATTTACTCATCAGAGTATCGAGGGCAGATGGGATTTTACAATTAATAACAAGGGATTTAGAAACTATCAAAATTCTGATTATTGGAAGAGTGAAGATATGATCAGAATCTTATCTGTTGGAGATTCACAGACACTCGGATTTGAGGTTTCACAGGATTCAACGTTCTCATCGCGGCTTGAAAATATGTTCAGGGATTCTGGTCACAAATGTGAGGTTTTAAATACCGGAGTATCCGGATTCAGTACAGCAGAAGAATTCGTTTTTCTTAAAGAAGAAGGATTAAAATATAAGCCCGATTTTGTTGTAATTGGCTTCTTCAATAATGATTATCAAGATAATTTACGAACAAAACTGTTCGGACTCAGAAATGACTCTCTAATCAATATTTCCTGGGAATATGCACCGGGGACTGAAATTCAGCAATTATTATACAGTTTTTCTTTATTCAGGTGGCTGAGTTCAAATTCGTATTCCTATTCATTTATATTCAACAATGTATGGAATTACTTTAAATCAAAGTCCATATCAAATGCGCATAATGAAAACCTGGAATATGCGGTAAGTATCGACACAAGTATTGAAGAATATGGGATTAAACTCACTGAAAAACTCCTTGAAAAAATATATGATGTCTGCTTAATTTATAAAGCAAAGCTGATCATAGTTGATATTCCGGCTATTAATTCGGAGGGACAGGCAGTTGCATCATTGGATTTAATTCAAAAAAATCATCCCCGGAAATTCTGCGATATCCTGGTCAGTTTTGATCACCTAGTCTCTGAAATTCATTCAACTGAAATTCATAGAAGATATGGACATAGGCACATTTCTGAAAAAACCCATGAGGCTATTGCAAGAAATATTTTCGAAGCAATTCAACTAAACTTTCCTAAACAGCAAAATCCTCGAGGGGAATAAAGCGATTCTATATTCACGATACAAAGGCACTCAAATAGAGATCGACCTGTATTTTTGCATGCACCGTTTATTATTCAATCGCCTTAGTATTATCTGCGAAAAA
The DNA here is from genome assembly GCA_021740915.1 of Ignavibacteriales bacterium. Classification (GTDB taxonomy): domain Bacteria; phylum Bacteroidota; class Ignavibacteria; order Ignavibacteriales; family Melioribacteraceae; genus JAIOYW01. The sequence continues at coordinate 98,208 of JAIOYW010000005.1, forward strand.
TAATCAGAACACTATTCTTTAATGCCCAGCTAAAACACTTAAAGAATTGCGACTCTATTTTACTCTAGCAATTTTTATTGTCTCAACGACTGTTTCCTCCTCTCTTTTCATCACAATCTTGGCCAGATATACACCATTAGCAATAAAATCACCGTCCTGGTCACGTAAATCCCAATAAATTCTGTTGAAATCATATTTTAGTTCAGAAGCTACGGGTTCAATTTCTCTTATTAGCCTTCCTGAAACTGAATAAATAAGGATTTTCAGTTCATCTGGCAACTGAGAAAGTCTGAATGTAAAGAAAGTTTCTGTCTGAGCAGGATTAGGATAATTAAACAAGTCTATAAACTTAAGCTGATTGCTCACGGTGAAAATCTTTTTGTAACCATTCGAATCAGCAAGATTACCACTCTGATCTGCCGCGAAAAGTGTCAGTTCATGGCGCCCATCAGAAAGTGATGGTGTGTATGTAATGCTCACTTTTGGATTCGAAGCACTATAATTGATTGTAAGATCATTATTCCCAGAATAATAAACCGGTTTATTATCGAGTCTTATTCTGATCGAATTTGTGTCAGTGATTGGGACTGATGAAGCATCAAAGAGATCAATCTGGATAGCCGGATGTGAACTAATATAATCGCCGTCAAAAACATCAGTACCATCAAAAGTTACCTTGAGAGTTGGTTTAGTGCTATCGCCAATAACATAAAATTTCTTTGAATATGAATTATTCTCCTTATACATCTCCTTAAGAGAATTCTCCGGATCAATTGTCACAGTAATCTTACGCTCACCCACTTCATAATTAGTATTAATATCAAGTTGCCGGTCAACTTTGCCTGCAGCATTAATTATTCCAATTATTTCATCAGACAAAACTTCCTTACTCGACGCACTTCTTTCCATCTCAATTTTCACACGAACACTGTCTGCATTTGATGAACCAGAATTGAATACAGAATATTTGAATTCAAGCATTTCCCCTTGCTGCAAGGTATCCTGATTCACACTCACTCCTTCATAATTTGTACCTATCTCAGGCAAAGCGGAATAATTAATCCGTATAGAATTTATTTCAGGTGAAACTCCTTCGACTGATGCTTTAGCCTCAATAAGAAAGCGAAGTTCACTAAGACTGTCGCTATTTACAGAATTCAAATCTGCTGATGAATTTATGAGTGATAAAGCATCCAGCGTATCAGTAAGTCCATTTTCATATTTCACCACGGGATAGATTCTTATACTGCTGCCGAGCGGCTGAATCAGGTCAGCGGACAGACTATTTGACTCAACAAAATAAGATAAAGGAAGACTGAGCATTTTGGCTGTCTCCTTAAATGCACTAAAATCATTTGCCAGAGTTATTGCCCCATTGTAAGGTCCCCTGACCTGTTCATCAAAGACTTGTGGAGTGGCACCAGTCATCGCAATAATAGCCCAGGACCCGCGAAACTGCAAAGAATCTATTTTTGTGCTACCGAGCCTGTTTTTCAAATTATCCCTTAAATTGGTGCTGAGGTTATTCCTGGCTTCATCTGCAACCCCAACCAATACTATTTTATTATCAGGGATTGATAATACAAAGTCTGCTAATTCCTGAACAGTAGTTGGATTTCCAAAAAGTTGGTACCAATTAACAGCATCAGCATTAAAAGTGACAGGATCAAAAACGCCGATTCCCATACCAGCAAAAAAAGAATTTGAGAGTAAATTGACTCCGTTTTTAGTAATAAGTGCATTAGCCCCTGCGTAATAACCTGCTGATAAAACTCCTAGCTCAATAGTGTCTCTTTTTATCTTTAAACTGTTTTCAGAATATTGGAAATTTTCAAGGATCTGATTACTGAATGCAAGTGAATCGCCCAGGAAAAAATCACCGCTGCCGCTATTAAAAAATGAAAACTTTTCTCCCCAGTCTGAGTCACCCTTAATTCTGTATCTAAGCCATGTTCTGGCTTTATCTGATGGTGAAAATAAAATCTTGGTAAAGAATGGCTCGGCTTTCTTTTCAAATTGCTGAAAATCCTGTGTGAAATTGAAATCAGATGCTCTCTGTACTTCATAAACAACAGAATCTGCTCTTTCATCGAATGGATTTAAAACTCTGAAATTGTTTGCAGAAGCATTTTCAAATTCGTAAAGGGTTAAATTTTTTGATTTAGTTGAATTGACCAGAAGGGAGTTCTCATAATAATTATTGTTTTCATTCAACTCTATAATTTCTGATCTGGCATCAACCGAAAATTGGAAATTATGAATACCTGAAGAATCCTTCACAGAGAAACTTAAATTAATCGATTCGATATAATCCGGAATCTTTATTCTGCGAGAAAATGTCTGGATTTCACGTCCCTTAAAAAAATGAGATGTTTTCAGTTCCATACTGTCATTTGAAGCCAATCCAATATTTCTAATTGTCCAAAGAAATTTGACGGAATCGGTCTGGTCATTTAATCTATCATTAATGAGTACGATATCTGCAGCATTGATCTCCAGATCCGGTTTATCTGGTAAACGAATTTGTAAACTTGGATCGCCCATCAGCAGTGAAGTATAAGCAAAAATACGATTCGTTTGCGACAAACCATTCTGCTGAAATAACTTTATTTTACTTCCAAGATGTGCAGCTGCCGCAACTGTATTTCCTTCGAGTAAAAGGGATTCATAAAAATAGACAGGAGTGGAGGTTGAAGTTGAAAAGAAGCCAAGTGATGAATTACCAATATAGCCGAGCGCATTTCCATCCTCTTCCAATACAAATCTTTCTCCGAAAGCTGTGATATCCGGCTCTGCAAACTTATTCGTCGAACATCCAAAATCTGTCATCATTGCATGTTTGCCAGATTCACTTTTTAATTGTTTGGTATCGCTAATTGAATTATCCCATGTCGCTGTTCCCGAATGTCCTATATAGGAGACAATCAGACTGCCTTTTTTGATTGTTTCATTAAACTCCGCCGGTGTGTAAGGGCCAAAGTCTGAAACAGGTGTGGTTGTTTTGTAAAAATGAGTATAATTTCCTGCTATTGGCGCCGGTGCTATAATCTCATTGATAATCCTGTCGTTCACTGCCTTTAGTTGGGCTATTTCACTGGGTGAATTGGCGGGACCACCGGAAAATAGGATATAATTTTTGTTCCATTCATCGAAGGGTTGTTCAAAATTATTAAGCAATTTTGCTTTATAAACTTCGAGTTCGGCGACCTCGTTAATTGGAATTCTTCCCGTCAGGAGTGATGGAAGATTCATACTGCCATCAGTCCAGACTGAGTACCAATTGTCAGATACCGGGTTTCCATATGACGGGACATAATTTCCCCCTCCGATTACACCATCGTTGAAGAATCTGTAACTTTTATAATCATTATTTGCATCACCGATCAAGCATAAGTATTCTGGCTTTAATGTTTGATTGTCGTAATATGCTTTCAGAAAATCCCTGATTGATTCAGGATATGGAAAGCCATAAGCGAATTCATCAAATATATCATTAATATTTATGAGTACTGATGATAGTCCATATATGCCTTCAACCTCCTGAGTGTAAGTTTCTGCTGAAGTCATAAATTTTGGATGCGTTATACAGATATAATCTGCTGAGTTAAGGTTGTTAATCAAGTCAAAAAACAAACCTTTTAGTTTTACTGAAGGCTTTAACATATTTGATTCCTTGAAAATTGCATATTTATAGCCTGTCCCAACGCTATCAGTGAAGTATAATTTATCATTCTGAATATTGAGATTTTCGATTTTCGAAAAAGTCGGGAGTATTCTATAAAGGGTGAAATCAGATCCGGTTACCCCATCGATCTTAATAACTCTCTCCTTCACAGGTAAATCCCTGACAATTTGAAATATCAGTTTATTATCAGCCAGATTTATTATCCGGTCGTAATCAATTTCGAACCAATCCGGCGACAATGTATTAACTGCCGGATTAAGAGCAGTATTATTTACCTGAAATTCATTAATTCCTTCTATAAGCTGTGAATTTAAAACCTCACCGCTGAGAAGACATTGATCGAATCTGTTGATAACCTGGGAATCGATTGTTGTATTATTATATTTCAAGGTCAATGTGTGCGATCTCATAGACTCAGAAGCACCTGCACTAATTACCTTATAATAAATATCTGCCTTTCCTCCGCTCTTTAATTGAGAGACAGGGAATTTATAATTGTAATATCTGTTACCATAGAACCACTTTGTCTGTGAAAATATCCATGTTTTATTCCTGACAAAATCCGGAGCCTGGTTTTCGGACTCAATATTACTTAATGGTTGATAAAGAGTATTTTCCTCATAATGATATTTGTGAGTATAGTAATCAAGAGTATCTGTAAGATTTGGAGTAATAACGCTATTAACTCCGATCCTGAGTCCCGGAATACCATCCCAGGTAAGGAAATAATATGTTGAATCTGTATATCTGTTTAAAAACTCATTATATTGTTCCTCTGGTGCGTTGATTATTCTATGAGATATTTGCGGATAATTCCTCTCAGCATAAAACTCAAAATAATTGTCGGCTGAAAAACTATTTGCGTTATTATTTTTAAGATATATCGGGATTTCCTGCCCTCTTAAGTAAAGTTTAAGTGTAGCTGTGGAAATATTGGATGTATTTATACTTGCAGCTTCGAGATCTGAACCACTGACACGGTATATTCCATCAGAACCCACTGTCAGTTTTACATATTCTTTATTATTCTCATACCAACTTGTTATATTATTACTTGCTTTTCTCCCGGAACTAATATAATTACCTGCAATCGAAGCATTTATAAAAAGGCTGTTATAAATTCTGTCAAAATCGGTTCCGGTAATTATCGGTTTAGGTGTCGGAACGAAAGTATTTTCACCAAAATTCACATCGATCATAATTGATTCAGCCTGTCTTATTGAATTTGTTGACCGATCGTACCTCACGGGATTAATTATAACTTCGGCATAATAAAATTCACGATACTCGTAAAAACCACTAACCTTTCCAGGATAATCATCTGATTTTTTAATCAGATCTTGTTTGTTGATTTCGTTATAGCGGGCATCATCAATTATGTCAAAACGAGAAACCGGGATCATGTTCTCTGATACAGTTTCACTTTGTGCCTTCAATTTAATAACAGGTTTACTTCCGAAAGGCAAAGCAATAAAAACTGATTGAGATGGTAACTGAAATGGGCTGTCAGTGGAATCTCGTAAAGACTCATTATAAATTCTGAAATTAAACTTGCCTTTTTTAACATCCTGATAATTTAAATTGAGCCGCGGAATACTGAGCGAAAAAGAATTTTTTCCAACATTAATGGTTTGATTCTGACCAAACAATGATGTTGAGATAATAAAGGATGACAAAATTAAGGCACTTAGTAATCTGATCGGTTTCATATTATTTCCCGGATTTTCTTAACTGGTAATAATCATAAAAAAATATTAGCACAAATAAAGGATATCTAAAAATATATCGAGACAAAAGAGAGGGCTGATGATATATTCGGAAAAGCCATCTGAGATGAAATTTATTAATTAAAGATGGGTAGAATTCAAGTTTTTCCGAGGATTGCTCAATGAACGCCCCGCACGTAAAAGTTGCACCTTTATAGTTGCTCATTAGCAATTCATTAATGTACTCTTCCTGTTTTCCGGAGCCCATTCCCACAATAACAATATCAGGTTTCATTTGAACTATTTCCCGAATTGATAAATTCAGTTCTTCTTTATTATTAAAATAACCATTTCTAAAGCCTTTTAAAATAATATTTTGGTACTTAATTTTTATTGTCATGATAAATTTTTCAATGGCTGATTCTGATGCACCGATAAAATAAACGGAGAGGCCATTTTTTGATGCAGATTCAAGCACTTGTTTCGCTAAGGAGCTAAAGTCAAAACTAAGCCTTTGCCTATTAACATTTAATAAAATGTTAAGTAGTTTGGTAACCAGAATACCATCGCTTAGAATGTAATCAAAAATATCCAATAAGTTTGTTTGACCCCTGAGAATCAAATATGAGTGTGGATTAACAAATGTTGTATTGTTACCCTTTGCTACTAGTATTTTAACAATTTCATCCTGTGAATATTCAGACCTTTCTGAAATCTCTGATTTTTTAATTAAAGTATTTAAAATCATTGCTGCATTACTTTTCCGTAATATGCTTTATATTGTGGAAGAATACGAGTGCTTGAAAATTTATCTAAAATTCGCAGCCGCAAAGTTGATGTTAGTCGTATTACTAATTGAGAATCAAATCTAAGCATTTCAATTTTAGTAAAAAGTTCCTCATTTGTTTCATATAGAAAACCACTAAGTCCATCTTCTATTATTTCGGGTATCCCGCCGGTTCTTCTTGCAATCACAGGTATCCCCATCATCCCGGCCTCCAGGAGTACAATACCAAAAGGTTCAATTTTTGACGGCAAAATAAACAGGTCAAATAATTCGTAGTATTGCCGAACCTGTGTCGTTTCCTTAATAAGCTCAATTGGCAGTTTATGTTCATCAATTCTTGTTTTAAGAATCCCGAAATCAACTCCATCACCAATAAGCAGGAACCTTATCGCCTGATTATTGGTTGCTGCATATTTGAGCCTGATTAGATCAATTAGTGTGTCTATGCCCTTTTCAGTAAAATCAATTCTGCCCACAAATCCGACTGTATAAATAGATTTTTTTGCATCAATAACTTTGGGGGCATGAAACTCCTGGGGCGATACCATGTTGTATATGACACTGATCTTTGAATCTGGGATTCTGAAATAGCCGTTCAGGTGTTTTTTCACAAATTCAGAACAAGCAATAATATTCCCTGACAAGTAACTAATTTTGCGATGCTTGTGAACAATGCTTTGAGCGCTGATTACAGTCTTAATATTGGTGAATTTCGAAATAATGAAAGATAAAATGCTAAAATGCCTGTGATATGAATGGAGAATATCAATTTTATTATTCCGCACAAAATTCCAAATTAGATATATGTCAGAAAGTATCTTGAGGATAAAAATTTTATGATTTAATAACTGACATATTTTATCATATTTAATGGAATTTTTAACATTCTCATCAAATTCATAACATGCAACAAAATGCGAAAATCCGGAATCCAGACCATTTGTGATTAGTTGTATTGTCCTGGTGATGCCGCAGGAAGGTTTTAGATTATGATAAAGATGCAAAATTCTAATTCCCTTATCAGATTTCAAACAGACTCCTGAATTTATTCTGGATTATTTCCTTCGAAAAATCATTTCTGATCTTCCGACTTACATTCTTCGACATTTGAAGGAGTTCATCGGTCATATCATTATCAAATATTTTCAGAATACCATTCACAAATTCATTCTTATTCGAAGCAATAATAACGTCTTTTCCCGGTTTGAAATTATAACCGAGCGCAGCCAATGAAGTTAGTATCATCGGGATTCCAATAGCAGCAGCCTCCATCACTTTAATTCTTTGTCCACTCCCTGAAAAAATAGGTGCAATAAATATGGAGCACTCTGAGTAGTATTTTTTAATATCTGGCACATTTTCCATAACCATTATATTCTTTGCACGAATTTTACCAATTTTATTTGTGTTACGTCCGACGATTAGCAGCCTGATCGATGAATCGTTTTTTTGCAGTTCAGGCATAATTTTATACAATAAGAACTCCACGGCTTCAAGATTTGGAAAATGATCAAAATTCCCAACAAAAAGCAAAGTTTTTTTGATGATATTTCCAGGGAGCCATGAATAGTTGAATTCCCCGATATCGTGGGAATATGGAATCGTAATTATCTTGCGGTTGAATTTTTTCAGGAGTAAGTCTCTCTCCTCCCCGGTTATCGTTATCGTGATATCTGCCTTTTCAATGCTCTTTGCTTCGTAAACTTGCAATCTGAAATTTTTAATCCTTTCAATTATTTTTCTTCTAAGATTAAACTTTTCAATATATATCACACTCTCATCGTCAAAAAAAACGATCTTTGAATTATAATGAAGTTTAAGAAAATAATGCATCATAACTACATGTTCGACGTAAATAAAATCAGGCTTGAACTGATCAATTATCGCAATTAATCGCTTCTGAAATTTCTTGGATGAAGTATCGGTGATCCTTGGCGGAATGCCGAAAAATAGGTTTATGATTTTTTTTAGTTTATTTACACTTTTCCGGACAATCTCAAAATTTTCAAATCGGCCACTGGTTTTTCCAAAACAAATACCGCGCACTTCAAAACCATCGAGGGCTTGCAGAAAAAAATGCTGCCCAAATGAACACATCTCTCCTTTCGGTGAAGGGTACCGATAGTTAACGAAGAGTATTTTTTTCATGTAAAATTTTATCGTAAAGTTTTATTGTTTTATTAACCATTCCCTGGAAATTAAAAATTTCTGTAAAATCATTAAATGTTCTAACCCTGATTTGTTCATAATCCGGAAAATCCTGAATAGCCCGTGCAAGATTTAATGTCAGATCTCCTGAAATATTCTTATCATAAAGAAGACAATTAACCCCATTTTGTAATACATGATCGGAGCCACGGAAATTTGAAGATATAATAAGATTGCTTTGCAACCCGGCTTCGATCAAACTTAAAGGAAATCCTTCATAATCTGCAACTGAAGGGAAAACAAATATTGAATTATTTCTCAACCGCTCCTGTAAATCAGCTATCGGGCCTAAAAATTTTACTGGTGAGGAAACCTTTTTCGCCAGATTATGCAAATATGGCTCCTCAGTTCCTTCGCCACCAATAAAAAACTCACATTTTTCTAATAAAGAAGTTTCTAATTCTGAGACAGATATAATAAATTTATCAACACCTTTTTCGGGAACAAAGCGTGAAGCACATAAAACGCCTAATTTTTTTGATTTAAATGAATTATTCGTGGGTAAAACCGGGATGCCGTAGGGTATTTCAAATATCCGTCCCGGATTAAATAATTTATTATTTTTCAAATATTCAGTCACATGCTTATTAACGGTAATCACATAATCAGAATTGAAATGATTCAGACGCCCCTGAATCGGTAGAATTCCATGGTTTGTTAATATTGTTGGAGTACCCGTCAGCCTCCTTGCATGCTTTGCTATCGATGAAGCATAATGATGATGCGAATGGATCAAATCGATTTTGTATTTCTTCGAAATATCTGCAATTTTATAAATACCTTTCAGATATCGTACATAACTTCTTCTTTCATGAACTAATTCCGGAAGCACGATTGTTTTGATCCCAAGATTGTTAAACTTGGCAAAATTCTGGTTCGCTCCACAGGCCAAAATCACTTCAACATTTTCGATATTTTTTAACCCGGATATCAGATTAAAAACATGACTGCTGACGCCACACACTTTTAAGATTTGGTTTATCAGGATCAAGACCCTCACGTATCAGTTTCCCCTCTCATAAATCAAGGCAATTTTTTCAAAATGTCCCTCGAGTGAAAATTTATGTGCAAATTCAAGATTCTTCTGAATATAAAAATCCATTTTTTCTTCACTGAATTCACTAATCTCATTTAACAAGTCCAAAACATTCTCAATGTTCTTAGGATCAACAATAAATTTTTTCATATCCTCATCAAAATATTCCGAGACTCCGCAATTCTCTGATGTAACGGCAATCAAACCATTCGCCATTGCCTCAAGAGTGGACATACCAAAATTTTCATATTCAGACAGAGATAAAAAAACATCAGATTCCTGTAGATTTTGAAGAAATATATCTCGCGGAATGCGTTCTAATATCCGAACCCGTTTTTCTGAAAAGTTTATAAAAATTGATCTTGCGAAATTCGTGTTATTCCCCATGCAATACAGATCAAAAGAGAATTGAGCTCCGGATTTTTCAATCACTTTTGATAAATATTCTATCCCCTTCTCAGGCCTGTCAGCTCCGTCAAAAACTACTTTTATCTGCTTACGCGCTTTATTTTTAATCTTCGGCTTCAGTGCCTTTTCAATCCCGTGAGGAATGACTACCTTGTCTTTAATTATTTTGAAATTTGATTCAAAATAATGTTTAGACCACTCAGAATGAAAAATCAATAAATTCGACTTTTTCAAAATGATTTTCTCAGCAAAAATTGTTTTTGTTTCTCTGAACCCAATCGATTTCCGAAACTTAACAATTTCTGACTTTGCGAAGCCGTGAACAGAATATATTATCTGCATGCTCCGAAAATATGAAAAGATTAATATGGGCAAACTGAAATTTGCAAGATTAATAATGTGGATTATGTGAGCCTTATTTTCATAAAAAATGATTTTTAGCATGGGAAATATACCAGCAGTCACCCTATTATTTGTTTCCTTGCTAAAACCAAAAAGTTTTTTGAATAAGTTGAATTTTCGACCATCCCAGAAATAATTAATAAAAAGCATATCTTGCCTTTCACTAAAGTAATCTCTCATTCTGCCGGCATATTGAACAGGTGCATCATCAATCGGAGACTCTGGAAATTTTCCTAAAATTATTATTACTTTCTTAATATGTGGTATCCCTGGACAGTTAAAATTGTAATTTCAGTTAAGAGTGTTGCGTAAGCAGCCGCAATGATGCCGTATTTCGTTAGAAAACTAAAATTAAAGATCAGATTTACACTCAATCCCAAAACTGAAGATGTCAAAACTTTCTCATATTTACCTGAAGCATTTAAATATATACCGGTTATTGAATTCATTGCGAGAAATACAAACGCAAAACTTAATATCTTTATTATTTCCTCAACAGATGAAATTTTTGCTCCAATATAATAATCTGCTAACGGAGCCACGATAAATCCGATAAGCATTGCCAGAAGCAATCCGATAATAAATATAATAACAAAATATTTTTGAAGTAAATGTACTTTCCCCGACTGTTGTCTGGCTGCAATCTTATTAAAAAAGATTACAAAAAGCGGACTTAAAAGAACTACCGGCAATTTGTATATCAGATAACTAAAAGCATAGGAAGCGATCATTTGCACCGGAATGAACATAGGTAAAATTAAAATATCGACGCGGTCATAAAGAATATTTATTATCTGGTTCAAACCCAAAGGGAAAGATTGTTTAATTAACGCATACGATTCTTTACCAAAAGCTATTCTATTTGCCATTTCCGGGTAAACTTTTTCACCAGTAATAATAATTTTAATTTGCAAAAGGTTTGCAAAAATCATGGCTGCTGCGATATACTCAATTTCTGATAAATAAAGTATTATGACTAATATAAGGGTTATTAAAAAAATGCGTGAAATAAAACTCGCTTTAAAGATCAGTTTAAAATTCTGTTTCCCGAAGAGAAAGTGATTATAAAAATTTATCAATGAACCAATCGATGAAGACACAGTGATGATTAAAATAAGTGTGATATTATCAAGACCACTGATGATAAGGTAAATTACTGCTGAAGCTATCTGCAACAGAATGAAACTGAATCTTAATGATATGGCATCAGAGAATTCATTCAGTATTTTTTTACCCGATGCAAGTCTTTGAAGATGAATAGGTATTCCGAGATCAAGTATTGTTCCGGCAATAAAATTAAAACCAAGGAATATCGAAAAACTCGCATAATCGATGGGAGAGAAGTATTTAACAATTAGAAGGTGAAAAACGAGTGAGAATAATTTTTCAGAGAATAAATTAAAGGCAAAATATCTGCTAGCAGAATAAATAGTCTTCAACTCAGTGAGTAAGGTCGATATCATTTTTTTCACGAAAGAGTATGACGTCCGCAATCAGGTTAATTTAATTATTATCTTTTGCATAATATCTTTACACCCTCTTCTTGATCTTTTCCCAAAGACCTTTTCCGATCATTTTATCAGCGTTGACTAAAATGTTTTTAACAATGTAGAGAATATCGCCTTCCCCTGCCCAGTTTCTGATAATTATCTGATTATCAATATTATTAATAAGATCATTAAGGACGTAAGCCGCAAATGCAAGATCATCCAGATAGCCAACCGGACCGGTTATAATTTCCGGAATAATGTCCATAGGTGAAATAAAATAGAGGATAGCCAAGCCAAGTTTTATCTTCTTATCCTTCGGCACTTCCGGATCTGTTACTAATTTTGCGATCAGATGAAATAGATCAGGAAGAAGCAGAATATATTCAAGCCATTTTTTGTTTTCACCAATCTGCGCCTCTGCCCAGATTTTAATTTCTTTCCTTAATTTTAAGTAAAAATCCTCGTGCTGCTTATTCATAGGATTACCTTCAAGTTATCTGAATGAAAAAATATGAATTTTTTATCTTGTCTCATAGATAAGACTTGATTTTATCATTTTTTTTTAACTTCTTGCAATTTAAAATGGAGGGTCTCTATGGGAATCAAACATCCGGTTTTACTTCGGCTTCGGGAAGAAACCAACTATAGATTTGCTGCCGAATTCCTTGAATCACTCCTTCGCAAAGAGATTCCCGCCGAATCTATTATATCGAAACTATATGGCGCACACAGAATCAGACTTGTTAATGAGATGATAGAGAACTTCCTTATTAAAAATACTTTCGCCGGGAAGCATCCCCGGAAATCATTGGACCCTGTCACAGAAATTCAGCAGAGACGGATTGAACTGGAGAAAAATCTTGATTATCAGAATCTTCAGACAAAACTGCTGCTTGGCAAACTACCGGAACTTTCCGATTTCAAACCTATTTATGGCGGCTATTCATCTGAAGTCCGCCGCGTTTTTGAATTATTCAATATAAATAACCTGAAACGTAAATGCGGCGTGCCTGCAGTCGCCCACTTAAATCGGGTCGCATCACTTATCTGGGCAATCCATATGGATACGGATGACAATTTTCATTACATCGCAACCGCAGCTTTTCATGATTCGATAGAAGATTTGTTAAATGTGATCAAAGATGACACCGGAATGAAATTCTCAATAGATCGACTTGATGATTTCCAGACTTTTCTTGTTCCGGAAGAATTGAGGCGATCTGTATTGATGCTCACAAATATTTACGATCTTATCCTTACCCGGATTGCAACAGAATTAAGGAATGAAGATAAAGCATTCAGACAGGAAAATATTCTTCTGAAAATAGATGAACTGATGAGTTCAACAAATCGCCCATCCATCCCGGTTTATATGAAAATTATGCGCGATACATTATTAAACACCGTTATTGAGGAGGATATTCTGCAGGAAGCAAAGTGGGTCTGTTATAAAAATCTTTACATCAATCAATTGGCGGATTACACAAAAGAAATTAAAGACTTCAGGTTGTATCAGATTAAAGCTGTGGATCTCTCTGACAATGCCCACGGCAGAGAGGCTTTGTCACTCGAAGGAAGAATTAAGAATATAATTAAACTTGGGATATGGGCTGATGCAGGATTTAATATGCATTCAACCTGGGCGCCGCTTAATAATTATATTATGGAGGTTCATTCAGAAGCGCTCACTCACAGCAGGTATCTCGTTATCAAAGATCTTCTCGAGCCGCATTCATCTCTTGATTTTTTGTATTCATCATTAATGAAAATAAAACAGCTCGAGAGTATCTTTTTTGTCGAAAATCCTTATAACTGATTCTTTATATTATTCCTGTACTCTGTTCGGTAAATCCCGGTTGCATCCGATTTGTAATCATACACAGGTAAACTCGCATTCCGGAGTCTCTGGTCAGTAGATGCAATTCTTTCAAGGGGATCAGGATGTGTGGAGAGGAACGTCGCAATGCTTCCGCCTCCGCCAATCAGCCCATCATCTCTTAACTGTTCAAAGAAGAATTTTACAGCTCCCGGATAATATCGTGTATCCTTGAGATATTCAAACGATTTTTCATCGCTTTCGTTTTCGTCTGCTCTTGAATTGGCTAAAAACCCTATGCCTGTAAAAAGGTTCGCTGCAATCACTGCTATTTCGGATGGATTCTGCCCTAAGAGTAATCCCAGGAGGAAAGAAACACCATAATGTTTTGTCATACGCGTAGTTGCATGACGTTCTTCAGCATGACCTATCTCATGACCGAGAACACCAGCCAGCGCTGCTTCAGTATCAAGATATTTCAGTATCCCGGTATATACATAAACCGGGCCGCCAGGTAATGCAAATGCATTATATACAGAATCATTATCAATTATCTCAATAGTATATTTATAAACATTTTTTTTAGCGATTTTCGGTGATGCTAAAAGGTGGTCAAAAATCCGGGTTTTTATATAGTCCTTTACTGCCGGATTTTTGGTATATACAGGATACTCCTGAGGATTCGACTGTATTTCTGCAACCACTTCCTGACCCAGTTGGACATCATCTTCATTCGAGAAGATATTTAAGTTTTCAATTTCCTCACAGGAAATAAAAAACAGCATACTTAAAAAAAGAAAGAATTTACCTGATCTTTTCATCCTTATCCCAAATAATTAATCAGGCAAATATATTATAAAGTATATAAAATTAACAATAAAAGAAATGTCGAAAAGGAAAGGAATTGGGGCGTCCCCCCGACGCCCCCGATAAACTTTGCTCAATACTACTGTATGATGATCATTTTGCTGCAAATACCGAAGGCTGCTCCACTGGTTTTTCTGACTGTGAATTTAAGTAAGATCTGTAAAATTTATCGCAAAAGTTACATACCCGATCCGAGTCATTAAATTGAGCTTCGCGACCAACCAAATAAACACCTCGTGGCTCTCCTATTTTTATGAGCGACAACGCTGCAATTACGCGCATATCGCAACTTTCGGCGTTTCTGAGCATGTGCATCAGGTCAAGGACGGCTTTTGTACTCTTTAACTCTCCAAGCTGATACGCACAACTTAATATAAGACCGTGATTATCGGAACGAAGCCCGTTTAAAAGATTATCTTCATACGACTGATAATCTTTGTCAGCAGAACCTGCGAAAATTGACGTTGCACCTGCCAAAACCAGAATTACAAGAATATGTCTGAAATGTCTCATTGTTTCCCCCCAATGAAATAAATTATGAATTCAATTATTAAGACGTCCGAATTGTTTCTCGGTTCCAATCTGACTGAAACAAGTTATTGCATCAAGAATTTCCATCGAAGGCTGGAGAAAATTCCTTTGTTTTAATCTTAATAAGCATCTGCACTATTAATTTGTGAAGCGACCAAGAAAACTTGCAGCAAAGAATAAATTCCTATATTTCAAGAAAGGCACTTGAAGTTTGACAGGTTTTTTATTAAGTTAAAACCACACAGTTGGAGGCAAGCTTATGTTTTCCACTCACGAATTCCATACCCCGCGTAACCTTTATGAAAAATTGATCCGTGATTCAGAAAAACTTGATATCATCATTAATGGGGATAATATTTATAATTTTATCTCTACAGCTTATCATCTGAAGGATTGGGTTAAAAACTCACCAATAATGTCCAGCGTTAATGCCAAACGATTTGCCGGTAAAATTGCTAATGACAAAAACATAAAAACCTGCGGTGATATTCTAACTTTCAAAAAAGGTTTCCATTTTGAATCAGACCTCAAAGAAAAGAATAAGTCCCTGATCATCGGCGAAGAATATTTTGATCCGCTCACGCTGAGAGACGAAATCATGGAATTGTATTCGTCGTATTTCAAAGTTAAGTAGAACTTAAAGCCGGTGATTAATTATTAATTTATAATTTTCTTCACATACTTAGATTATGAATGAAGGACAACTATGTTGAACAGAATTGTAAATAATTCCTAATCAAATAAGGTTTAATAAAGTTAATAGCCTCAATTTAAATCCTTAGAGATATTGAATTATTACCTATCCTTGATTCTTCGAAACAACCTATTAGGGTTTGATTCAACAAAATCAGAGTATCCTGAATAAATGAGCCTTAATATTGCTGACTTTTACGGAAAACCTTTATCAAATTACTGAGTCTTCGTCACTTTTATCGCAGTGCAGCGGACTTTAGCTTCAAGTGGCTCAGTTTTCAAAAACATAAACAACAATTGAGAGTGTTGAACTAGATCGTACTGGTTTCAGAGTGACAAATTGTAGCTTTAGCTAAAAAACGCATTCTATAAAAAGCTTTAAACTTAGAGTTACGAAGTCCCCTTGCTACGACTATTCTGACGAAATCCTAATAATCTGAATTCTAAATAAAATCAGCAGGATGAAGCTTAAGGAGGATATAAAATCGCCATTTTCATACCCTATTTAAACAGGCGAAAGGATTTTAATAACTTTCTACGAGATAATCTAAAATCATAATTCTCAGAAGTGCTTCATGTTTATTCGTAAAACAAATTAAAATACAATCAATAATTTCCATTCACTATATTTAAGGTCAGATTACAAACACATGTGATGGAATATGACCAAAACAATTTCCCAGGATGAACGCATAGCGAGGATGACCTTCGCCTCAGTCTATCCGATGTAAATTGCAAAAGTTGATAAAAAGGGCAGAACAAAGGAAGAATTGCACGATGTAATTGAATGGCTGACAGGATATGACCAGAAAAGGCTTTCCGAACTCATTGAATCAAAAGCAACTTTTGAAGAGTTCTTTCAAAATGCCGTTTTAAACCCGAATTCAAATCTCATTACTGGTGTTATTTGCGGCTATCGAGTTGAAGAAATCGAAAATCCTCTTACTCAAAAAGTCCGGTATTTGGATAAACTAGTAGATGAGTTGGCGAAAGGCAGGAAAATGGAAAAAATATTGAGAAGCTAGTAATGCACTTAATATTAAGATATTAAAAAAATTGAACAGATAGATCAACCTTTCTCCAGTAGCATAAGCCAATAAAGATTTGAATGAAATTTTAGAGTGTTACTGGGAAAAACTGAGCCCAATTATAAAAGTCTGTGAAATATCAGATTTAAGAAAGACAAATAGCGGAAATAAAAATGGCGACCTCGGTAAGTCGCCATGTCAGTTCTGTGGGCGGGGACGGAATCGAACCGCCGACACAAGGATTTTCAGTCCTTTGCTCTACCGACTGAGCTACCCGCCCTTCAAAAAGAACGTCCACAAATATAAGCAGATTTCCATTTTTTGCAAAATGAAATTTTTATTTTTTACATTACTAATGCCATAATTGCTTTCTGAACATGCAAACGGTTTTCTGCTTCATCAAATATTACTGAATTTCCTGAATCTGCAATTTCATCAACAACTTCATCACCTCTGTGTGCCGGGAGACAATGCATAAACAAATAATCGTCTTTGGCTCCTTTTACAAGTTCAGGATTAATCTGATACTGTATGAAGTGCTTTCTTCTTTCCTGTGCTTCAGATTCCTGCCCCATACTTGCCCAAACGTCAGTATAAACAATATCGGCATCTTTAACTGCAGCCACCGGATCGCTGATGATTTCAACTTTGCTGCCCATATAAGCGGCGTTTTTCTGTGCATTTTCAACAATCGTTTTATCTGGGGTATAACCAGAGGGAGACGCAATAACCACATCCATACCCACCTTTGAACAACCGTGCAGAAGGCTGTGTGCCATATTATTCCCATCACCGATATATGCGAGTTTCAAACCTTTAAGAACTCTCTTCTTTTCAAGAATTGTAAAAAGATCAGCCAGAACCTGACATGGATGAAGCAGATCGGTGAGCCCGTTAATTACCGGGATTGTGCCGTATTTTGCAAGATCTACTACATCCTGATGCGAAAATGTACGGATCATAATACCATCGAGATAACGTGACAATACCTTTGCTGTATCTGAAATATTCTCACTTTTTCCCAACTGCAGATCAGTAGGCCCGAAGTATAAGCCGGTTCCGCCCAGATGATAGATTCCGACCTGGAAAGAAACTCTTGTCCTGGTTGAAGGCTTTGTGAAAATCATTCCAAGCGTTTTGCCTTCAAGCAACCGGTGTGGTTCACCTGTATAATGCTTTTCTTTTAATGTTTTACTTAAATCAAAAATCTGATAGACTTCCTCAATCGTAAGGTCATTTATTGAGAGAAGACTTTTACCTTTCATGCTTACTGCCATATAACACCCTAATCTTTATTATTAATTATTTTTGTCCCTTTTGATAGATCGGCAAGCAACCCTGCTTCTGTAATAATTGTCTCTTTTCCGCCGGAATTCAGAAAACTGATAGCCGCTTTTATTTTAGGGCCCATACTTCCTGCACTGAAATGTCCTTCATTGTAATATCTTTCCGCTTCATCCAATGTGAGAGAATCAAGCGCTTTCTCATTTTCTTTCCTGAAATTGATGAAGACTTTTGGAATATCTGTTAGAATGAAAAGAGAATCAGCAGAAATCTTGGTCGCAATCAGAGCAGAGGTAAGGTCCTTATCAATCACTGCTTCGATCGCCTCGAGATAACCATTTTCGTGCCTGGCAACCGGAATACCGCCGCCGCCGCCAAAGATTACTATGTAATCTTTATTGACAAGTTCTTCCACTAAGTCGATATTAAGAATATCAACCGGAGCCGGGGAAGCTACAACTCTTCTATAACCTCTTCCTGCCGGATCTTCTTTGAATACCCACCCGTATTTATTCTCAGCGGCTTCTTTTTCCTGTAGTTTATAATAACCTCCGACTGGTTTGGTTGGTGCCTCGAAAGCTGGATCCATGCGGTCAACAATTACTTCTGAGACCAGCGTGATTACCTTTCTATCGATACCGGAGGCTGAAAGTGCATTCCTTAGCTGCCTTTCGATCATATAGCCGATTCCTCCCTGAGAATCGGCTACACAAATATCAAGAGGCATTTTGGGGATGTTGAAAGTAAAGTACCCTGCCTCATTCCTCAGAACTATATTGCCGACCTGCGGACCGTTGCCATGAGTGATGATAATCTGATAGCCCTGACGAATAAGCTCCACAAGATTCATGCATGTATCATATGCATTTTTTTCCTGCTCATCTATTGTACCGGCTTCATTTCCCCTTAAGAGGGCATTCCCGCCGAAGGCAACTACGGCAACTTTGCTCATATAATCCCTTTTTCTTTCAGAATACTTTCCAGCGTAATTGAACCAATTTCCTGAAGTTCATACTGAACCCGGGTCGAAGGTTTATTAATCTTTATTATTCTTCCAAGATCAATAGGTGTACCAATAACAACAGCATCACAATCGCAATTGTTTATAGTTGTTTCAAGATCTTTCATTTGCTGGTCACCATAACCCATCGCTGGAAGCAGTGTGCCAATCGAAGGATACTTCAAGAATGTCTCGGAAATAGTACCGACGGTAAACGGTCTTGGATCGACAAGCTCAGCGGCGCCAAGTTTCTGGGCGGCAACAACGCCTGCACCATATTTCATTTCTCCGTGAGTAAGAGTGGGACCATCCTCAACAACAAGAACCCTTTTACCGCGGATTATTTCCGGCTTCTCAACAATAAGAGGTGATGCACCTTCAATTATTGCGGCAGTTGGATTAATGCTTCGGGAATTATTTATCACCTGAAGGATATTCTCAGGAGAAGCAGAGTCGATTTTATTTATAATCACGGCATCTGCCATCCTTAAACATGTATTTCCGGGGTAATATGTCATCTCATGGCCTGGTCTGTGGGGATCTGCTACGGTAAAAGTAACATCGGCATGGTAGAATGATGTATCATTATTACCACCATCCCAAAGAATAACATCTGCCTCTTTCTCAGCTTCGCGGAGAATTGCCTCATAATCCACTCCGGCATAAATAACCCCGCCAAGAGCAATATGAGGCTCGTATTCTTCAATCTCCTCAATAGTACACTCGTGTTTTCGAAGATCATCAATTGTTGCAAAACGCTGAACTTTCTGTTTCACAAGATCACCGTAGGGCATTGGGTGCCTGATAGCAACAACTTTCTTCCCCGCAGCCCTCAGCAGTTTTACTATTTTTCTTGAAGTCTGTGATTTACCGCAGCCAGTCCTTACAGCCAGAACTGCGACAACAGGTTTGCTGCTCTTCACCATCGTTTCAGAACTTCCCAGAAGTCTGAATGTGACTCCGGCAGCGTTTACTTCTGAGGCTTTTGTCATTACATAATTGAATGGAACATCGGAATATGAAAAGACCACCTCATCAACATTCATGTCTCTTATTAAAGTCAGAAGTTCTTTTTCATCAAAAATTGGGATGCCATCCGGGTACATTTTACCAGCGAGTTCGGCAGGATATCTCCTGTCATTGATATTAGGGATTTGTGTTGCAGTAAAAGCAACTACTTTGTAATCCGGATTATTTCTGAAATAGACGTTGAAATTGTGAAAATCGCGCCCGGCAGCGCCCATGATAAGAACTTTTTTTTGAGACATAATTACTCCAATTTATTCGACAGTTACACTTTTTGCGAGATTTCTCGGCTGATCAACATTAAGACCCCGTTTTACAGCTATATGGTATGCAAGCATTTGCAGAGGAATAACGCTCAGAATTGGCATAAGCATTCTGATTGTATCCGGGATTTTAATAGAATATTCAACGAGTGAATCAATTTTGTTATCGTTCTCGCTGGCGATAGCAATAATCCGCCCTTTCCGGGCGCGTACTTCTTCAATATTACTTATTACTTTGTCATATACTGAATCTTTGGGTGCAATGAACACGGCCGGCATATTTTCATCTATTAAGGCGATTGGACCGTGTTTCATTTCTGCTGCAGGATATCCTTCTGCATGGATATAAGAAATTTCTTTTAGCTTAAGTGCCCCCTCAAGAGCAACCGGGAAATTATATCCTCTTCCCAGATAAAGGAAATTTTTTGCATCTTTGAATTTCTCAGCAATCTTTTCGATTTCAGAATTGAGGGAAAGTATCTTCTTAATTTTTTCCGGTAATGATTGGATCTCGCGTATAATATTCTGCCCATCGACAAGACTTAAGCTCTTATGTCTTCCTACCATAAGTGTAATCAGTGCAAGAACAATAAGTTGTGCAGTAAAAGCTTTTGTCGAGGCAACACCTATTTCCGGTCCTGCATGAATATAAACGCCTGCCTGACTTTCTCTGGCAATTGAACTTCCAACAACGTTACATACACCCAGAACTAAAGCGCCTTTCCTTTTTGCTTCACGCATGGCAGCAAGAGTATCCGCTGTTTCTCCGCTTTGAGAAATAAAAATCAGAGTATCAGTCTTTTTGATGATTGGATTGCGGTACCTGAATTCGCTTGCATAATCAACTTCTACCGGCACTTCACAGAATTGCTCAAGCATATATTCACCCACAAGTGCAGCATGCCATGAAGTTCCGCAGGCAGAAATAATTATTCTTTCGCTATCTGCGATTTTTTGTTCAAAACCTTTAAGACCGCCTAATTTAGATATGCCATCTTCAAAGAGAAGCCTGCCGCGCATCGCGTTAAAAACAGATTCCGGCTGTTCCATTATCTCCTTAAGCATAAAATGCTCAAAACCGCCTTTATCAACTTCATCGGCAGCCATTTCAAGCTCTACCACTTCCTTAACTGCTTCAATGTCCTTGATTGTTCTCGCATTAAATCTGTCGCGGTAAATTTCAGCTATTTCATCATCTTCAAGATAGACAACCTGGCTTGTGTAGGCAACAATCGCATTAACATCCGAAGCGATAAAATTTTCTTCATCCCCTATTCCAATAACCAGCGGTGATCCCTTACGGGCAACGATAATTTTATCAGGCTCTTTGGAATAAATTACGGCTACCCCGTAAGTTCCCTCGAGGCTGTTTAATGCATATCTTACCGACTGGAAAAAGTTGTGTCCCTTTTTGAGAAAACTATCTATCAGGTGAACAATCACCTCAGAATCGGTTTCGCTCTTAAAGGTCACTCCCCTTTTCTGTAGTGTCTTTTTTAGTGTGGAGTAGTTCTCAATGATACCGTTATGAATTAGCGTCAGTGTCCCATCTTCGTTAGAGTGAGGGTGGGCATTGATTTCATTAGGTTCACCGTGTGTTGCCCAGCGTGTATGACCTATACCAACTGTTCCGTTTAGTTTATGTTCAATAACCTTCTTTTCAAGTATTGAAACCTTTCCTTTGCTCTTAATAATAGAGCATCTATCTGAATCAAGTACGCTGATTCCTGCGCTGTCATAACCTCTGTATTCGAGTCTTTTCAGACCAGATATTAAAATGGGGACACTATTTTTGTCTCCAATATACCCAACAATTCCACACATAGGGAAACCTCCACCGATTTTTTTTGATAAAAAAAATTTAGGCTATAATATAAGATATTTAATACGAAAATTTAGTGATCAGGACAGGGTCTGACCAGACGAAGAAAAAGAGAAAAGTTAATATGTGGTTTTATTGAGTACAAATGATTTTTCATGTTCTTATTTTACTAAAATAAATAAGTTTCCTAACACAAAACAAGCGGTTTAAGCAGATTATTTTATTAACAAATAAAGGAGGCGGAATAAATCCGCCCCTAAATACTACTTCACCTTTGCCAGTTTTTTCAATTCGGAGTAATGCTTATCCTTATAACTTGTATTCACTTTATAAAAATAAACTCCGTTGGAAACCTCATCTCCATCCTGATCTCTTCCATCCCAGAAGATTTTGTTAAGATACTTGATGGCAAGCTCGGAAACCGGAACATCAATATCCCTTATCAGTCTGCCGGCGATAGTATATACTTTAATATTCATTTCATCGGGCACCGTAGAACCAGTCAGAGTGAATGTAAAATAAGTATGATCGCTGAACGGATTGGGATAATTATATATGTCCTTAACTTTATTTTCAGTATCAACAATAAAATTAACCCTGTACTCGGTTGAATCGAAGAAATTATCGGATGCATCTTTTGCAAAAACGGTCAGATCATAGATACCGCTCTCAAGTTCAGGTTTCCAGAGCAACGTTGCTTTGGAATTTGGATACGGTGTGTAATCGTAAATTATAGAATCTGCAGCAAAACTAATCTTTTTATTGTTAAGGTGAATAAAAAAGTCGGCTGTATCAAGCGCAAGCGGGCTGTTATCCGATAAAGAGATAAATATTTCAGGATTGGGTCGGATAAGTTCTCCATTAATCGGTTCTTTGCCATCAATTGTAATATTAAAAACAGGATCAAGAGAATCCTTGGCGACATAGAAATTGTTATCTGCCAGATTATTAAAATTATAGAATTCAGGTAATTTAAGCGAAGCTATCGTCCTGACACTGTTTTTGAATAGGAGCCCATCCGTTGTTATTGTGTCTCTTGAAATAACACTGCCCGAAGCAGGAATACTTAAATACTTTGAAAACACAACTGAATCAGAATTATTCAGGTAATATTCGAGTTTTACAGAATCTGCGATTGCATAACCGATATTCGATACACTAAGGCTCATTTCAATTGGGAATCCCTGCATTATCGAATCGGGAGCGAACGAAAAATCCTCATCCCTAAGAATTATCTCAGGCAGAGATTCATAACTAACTTTTAATTTGGAAAGACTTGCCGGGTCACTGATTCCCGATGTAGAATCACCGAACGTAAAAAAAGCTCTTATGTACTGGTAATCTGAAGTCCTGATAGAAGAGATATCTGTCGAAGATCCGACATCCTCAAAAAGATTTTCCCATTTCCTGTTTTGATTATCGTATCCCTGTACGTCAGTTTTTGCGTATCCGTTGTATCCCTGAGTGTTGATAACATATTCGAGATTTCCCCAGTTTGCGGCTGGTCCAATTCTTCCTGTGTATATGTAACCGCTGGATTGCTTATAATAGCCGGTGAATTTGTGAATCGCCGGAATGTAGCCATCAAGGGCGACAGAGGCATAGACAGCATCATTTTCAATATCATAACACCAGGCGTGGTATCCCTGGATCCCATTACCAGTGAACCACTGATCCTCATAAGCTCCGTTATTAAGATCAATTCTTCGCATTTTTCCTTCAGAATAATACTCGAACGGGAAGAAATAATGCCCTGCCACGAAAAATGCACTGAACTCATTACCCCAGCTAATGCTTTCAGTAATCAGGTCTGTCCTGGGTCTGTTCCAACCATTTTGTGGATCAAAGGTCCTGATCACATAGTGGTCAAGTCCATTACTATCCTGAAAAGCCAGATTATAAACGTATCTGCCGTCTGTAGCAAGGTAAGAAGTCCCCCTCTTAACTTTGCCAGTGCCATTGTCCAAAATTCCGTCCGGCACAAATACATCTGAGGTCGAACCTGTTACCGGATTAATAGATTTTAGGAGAAACGGGTCACCGGTGGAAACATAAATCCTGCTGTTTAGATAGAAAATCGAGTGTTTAATGAGGGCGCTGAAATTAGGGATAGTGTCGTAAACCTGCCCGTAAACATTACCATTTCCGGTGCCGATTTTAAATATCGGGGATGGCTTTTCACCATTAAAAAAGGATTTGTTAGCGACATATAAATACGTGCCATCCGTTGTCATTGACGTCATCTTAAAATTGGGACGGATAAGTGTAGTCACGGTATCAATAAGCCTTTCAGCCATTGGTTTCGGCGGTTTAATCTTTGTATCAAGAATAAGAGCTTTTGCCGAATCGCTATAAAAAAAATTATTCTTTGTAAACAGATCAAGCTGTGTGCCCTCTGCAAAATATCCAAAACCTGAAGTATTCGTAATTGTAAAAGAGCGGGTATCAGTCCAGTCACTGTATTTTTCACCATCTTTCAATCTTGTACGCCAGAAATAAACCCCCGGACTCAATGCCGATATTCTCCAGGAAACAAGCCCTTTATCAGCGATGATCGCATCTGTTGAAAAAATAACTGTAGCAAAATCCGCTTTGGAACTGACCTCAAAAAAGTATTCGAGATTCAGTCCGGCATAATAACCAATATCAGCAAGCAGAAAATCGATGCTCCTTAAATTCGTAAAAAATCCATCGTTAGGTCTGATCACATTCGGTTCACTTAAATCAAAAACAGACATCTCAAATGAAGCTGAATTGTCTGAGGTATCCATTTCAGGAATCGGATTATCTTTATTTACCTCAACAGCAATATTAATAATCCCGTCAATACCAGGTTTCCAGAAAAAGCCTATTGAATCGATAGAAACAAAACTTGAAAGCCTTTTGCTGGCGATCATAAATGAGGTGTCACTTGTTGATGCAGTAAACTTAACGATTGCAGTATCTCCGGGAAAGATCCTGCCAAGGTTTCGGATCTTTGCCTGAACATAAACAGAATCGCCTAATAGAATATTTTCCGGAGTGATGCTGATCTCCTGGCGGCTGATACTGAAATCAGGTTTATCCGGTAATGCTAAAGTTAATCCAGGATCACCAAGGTATGAAAACAGAGCAATATTATCATTTTTGATCTTTGTCGGCAATCCGCCAAGGAAATTAATTTTTGAGGCAATCAAAGCATCGCCCATTACATAATTCCCTTCATCAAATAATTGTTTGAACAGGCTTTTATTTGCATCCAGCCCTTCACCCCAGAATGTAAGCCCTGTTGACCCCCAAAATCCTATTGATCCTTTTCCCGGTATTTTGTTGAAGACTTCGCCAAAAACATCCTGATTATCGAAATGAGCTGTATAGCAGGTCACGCTGCTGATAAATGGCAGCTTGTTTGAGTTTCGGAGTGCGTATATATCATCAGTATTGAAAACAAGATCCCATTGATAACCGCCTCCATGTCCATAGAAATTTGCGATAACAGCGCCTTTATCAAATTCTTCTCGTATTTCAATTCGATCACCCTGATACTGCATATGTGCAGGTTTGTTAGGATATCTGAAAACTTTTGAGGCAGAATAACCATTCGGATTGATATAAGTATTCTCAAGATAAACACATTCATCGTTGAAACCGAAAGTCGATTCATCTTCATTATCTTGTCCTGCTCCGATCAAGAGTATATTTTGTATCCAATCCTTATCGGTGACACCCGGATAATTTAATATTTTACTTACTAGTGTGTTTGCTTCTGTGGGAGTCTCACAGGAAATTCGTCCGATAGCTATATCGGGAATATAATCATCACCTGCAACGGCAGCAAGATTATTATCACTTACAGCAAACCCATATCGGGTGGAGTGATACATGAGCGATGGAATAAAATTGGGGCGGCTGGTGCTAATTATACGACGATAATCCCAACTCATATCGCCAAGCAGTGCGGCATATGTCGGAGCAGGACTAGTCCACTCCTCAAATGTATATTTCAGGAAATTTTGAATTGCAGAAGCGCTGAGTAATCCGCCATTGAATTCATTATAAATATCCTGAACATCGACTACCGCTACCCTGGCATTAGGGAAATTACTGAGATTATTCTTTCGGAAATTTGCAAGGTTTTGAGCCGCATCGCTGAAACTATGATGTTTAATGATTATGTAATCAGCCCCATTGGTAATATTTCTGAGATCTGAATTATGATTCACAGAAATTGAATCAGGCTTTTTATAATAATCGCGGGCGAAACAATAATACTCTGTCTTGTTGTATGTGGAATCACTGAAAAATATAGTGCCGTAAATATCATTCCACACCGTCAGTCTGTCAATCATTTCATTTTTTTGCGGGATATAAACTTTAGCAGAATCCCTGAAAAACTGCCAGATCTGATACCGTATAATACCATTAACGTTCGCCGGACTTGTAAAAAAGTAGCGATTCGTATCAGCGCGGTTAAATCTCCAGTAATCAAATTCGAACCAGTTTACGCGGTATTCGTCTGAGAAAAAACCATTACATACTCTGCCGTCAGTCGATACCTGTAAAATATTTCCCGTCGGGTAAATTTTAATACTATCAGCGGTGTTCGAAAAATTTCTTTCAACAGTAATTGCATTTTGTCCATCCCAGTTCGCAAGTCCCAGATATTGATCCGTGATATAAATATCTGCACGATGATCCGGATTACAGTTCAGACTTGTAATTCCATGCAGATTCACCCTCAGTGTCATGCTGTGATTATCGGAACTCATATTGCGGAAAGCATCGAAGTGCCCTTCGAAAATCTTTCCTTTTACTCCGCTCGAACCGTTTACTTTTCCCCAGTACCACTGGTCGCGGTTTCCATCAACGGCATATCCCATCCTTTCAAATAATGTATCTTTTTCAAATCGGACGGTTGCCTGTGTATGCTTAAGCGTCCTCGTGAAATCTGTCCGATTTCCACTTTTTTTGACATATCTTAATCCGTCGATTTCCCCGCTGAAAGTGAGCCAATAAATATTATTGGAAGTATAAATATTTAGTTTGGAGTTTTCTGAAGCCGGAGGTGGATACCCGACGAACTGAAGATAATCTGTGCCATTAAACAAACTATCCCCATCGTCAACAACATCGACCGGGATTTCCAGTCCTGAACTGTAGATTTTTATTTTGGAGATTCTCAGGTTGGTGGTATCGTTCAACATCTTGGATTTGATATCGTCATAGGTGACTCTGTAAACATCTTTGTCCCTTACATATAATTTTAGATATTTATGCCTCGGATTGTACCAGTAATCATCCTCAGAAGATGGTTTCTGAACTGTTTCGAATTTTTTTGCAATATGACTGAGGGCAAATTCTTTATTTAAAATGCTCCTCCTGATAAATTCTTCAGTAGTCTTATCACTAACCGGAATATATTCTTCACCGGAGATGGCTTTCTCATTATATTTTATCGAAACTCTGATTCGGCTGTTGAATTTTAAAGTCCGTTCAACCGGATTGAATTGAAAAGGATTAATAAGTAATGTCGCGATTCTTGAATATCTGTATATAAAAGTAGTGGAAATCTCAGAGGGCTGTTCAGGGAAATTAATCGATCTTGAATATAATTCAGAGTTAAAATACAGATCATTAAAATTATCTTCCGGGTTTACGATATCCTGATACGGATATATAAGTTTTTGAGAATAGGATTCAGATTCAATTATGCTGTAAGTAAGTAAGGGTTTCGAGTTATGCGGAATACCAATGTTAACACTGAAATAAGGGAGCCACGGATCGCCAGGAATACGAGCCGGCATATCAACGCCCGTTATTTTTGTCAGCTTTTGTCCATTAACAGTCTCTTCGGTGAGCGTGTATATATTTTTGAAGTTAATCTCCAGTATTATACCTTCATTATCTGATTCAATCAATTTATATTGCTGGCTCCATACATCCTGAATAAGCAGGGTAATAAGAATAAATAGCATAAATTGCTTCATAATTGATCCTTTTCGGGAAATATTAAGTGACAAAGTTATAATTAAGATTCAATATCTTTCAAGTCATTTCATTTTGACCATTACCCAAAGGTAACAGGTCATTAATTCTTGCTAATACGAGCACAAAAGTCCAGAATGGAAGATCACGGGTTATCCATCCATAGGTCATAAAACCGGTGGATTCAAACATCGAACGAACAAACAATCCGAGTCCGGCTCCAGTTATTATTATTGCGATAATCCTGTACTCCTGATCCGATGATCTCATTGCTCTGAAGCCGAGCCTGAAAAAAATTCCAATCATTGCTCCCACAATGATAACCCCGGCAATACCGAGTTCAGAGAATAAAAAGAGCAATAAATTGTGAGCATTACCCACATTCACCTGACTGCTAATATAAATAATATCCAGCTCTTCCCATGACCCAAGCATCACTGGAATATATTTGTACATATAATGCTTAAACTGACCAGGACCAACACCGAAAAAAGGATTATCTCTTATGACCTCAAAAGCTATCTGCCAGAGATTATACCTGGCGTTTTCAAAAATTCTCCCCACTCTGAAATAGAGCCCAAGATAATCTAATGTTGTCGGATAAACAACGAAAATAATTATAAGCAGAATCATGAATGCAGATAAAAATATCAGCAGTTTCTTTCGGCTAAAATGCCACAATATGAAAACGAGACCCACTATAAAAGCAAGAATTGCAGCTCTTGAATTCGTGAGAATAAGTCCGGTTAACTGGAATAGAATCATGATTTTCAGAATAATTTTAACTCGGTTATCAAATCCTATATAATAAAGCATCCCGATTGTAGTCAGGAGACTAATTGTTATGAGTCCTCCGGCAGCGGCAACGTTATTGAAATATCCTCCCTCATATACCTGCCCCTGAGTGATAAAAAGAACAAGTGCATTTGGTGAAATTATAAAAGTGAAAATAACCCCCAGGCTTATGACCAGTCCGGGAATTGACAGTGTTAACACCCTGTTGCGGATAGTTTTCCGATCGGTTGTAAAATTGTAAACGACATAAACAATAAAAAAGAATACAAGATATTTAAATAGATACTCTGAACTCTCAAGCGGATCTCTGCTTAAAAGTGTGGAAATAATTATTGCAAATAATGTAAAAAAGAAAAAATAAACTATTGACTCTCTTACCTGCGCGTACTCTTTGATAACAAATCCTTTTTTGTAAAGAAACATTGCAGAAAGCAAAACAATAACAAAAAGATTCGCAAGGTTTCTAAACATTTCTCCAAGGTCACTTGTTAGAAGAAGCAGGATGAGATAAGAGAAAGTAATAATAATTTCTGTACTTATTTTGGTATAGAAAAAGTATCCCAAAACAATTAGCAAACCAAGCGCCAGCGCATAATATCCTAAAAATGCAGATACCACTGAAGCAAGCACTGCGACAATCAAATAATTTCTTTCAGAAATATCTGACATTACTTTTCCATTTATTAACTTTTATTTTTATTTCTGCTATTATACCGTCAAACATACTTACTTCGGCTCCATTAAGCACCAGGATATTCAATATAAAAATTGCCGGAAACAATATGAGAAAAAGATAATCTGCCGGAGAATTTATATCAACTGCCAAAGAAGGAATATAAAACGCAGATATTATAGAGGCGCCCGATACTATAATAAAAAATATAAAATCGATTGATGATCTCCCGATAATACCTGGGATTTTCCTGGCGACAGGTATTAAGCTAAAAACTGTCATCACTATATAGGCTATGGTTGTGCTTAATGCCAGTCCTGAAAAATCCAATAAATCGACAAAGTAAATATTCAGTGTTGCCTTGATGATCAATCCAGAAACCGCGATAAAAAGGAGATATCTAAAGGAGTGAGTACCGTACAGATATTTAGTGATCAGTGAGAAAATAGCATAAAAAACCAGACTGATGCTGTAATAAATAAGCGCAGTATTTGTCATACCGGTCCCGGAGCTATCAAATTTGCCCCGCTGAAAAATGATATAGATCAGATCACTTCCAAACACAATAAAAATAAAAAGAATCGGCACATAAAGAAGAGAAGTAATCCTGATTCCATTGTAAAGCTGATTTTTCAGTGCCTGATCATCATTCATCGAAGCGCTTTCTGAAAATTTCGATAAAAATGCTGTGCCAAGGGCTATCGACAATACTGATATTGGCAATGAATATAAAGTGTAAGCATAATTCAGTGCAGCTACTCCACCAGGTGATACTTTAGCCAGAAACGCTCTGTCAATCAGGATAAATGACAACATTATTATTTCAGTAAGTGTCACGAAAATAAGGTCCGGATCAAATTTTAAGCTGTTGCTGCCTCTACTAAATTTCAGGACGATGTGTACTCCTGATATTTTTCTGATATAGAAATAGAGAAGGAAGAATTGCAAAAACATTCCTACTGTGAGTGCTAAGGGCACCGAATCTATTCCAATAATACTATTGAGAATAATAATAAAAAGAATAGTAAAAAGATTATTTGCTAACCGGGCATAAGCCGGAAAATCAAATCGAAACTCCGCGTTGAGATAAGCAGTGATAATGGAGAGTGCTGAAGCCGGCGGAATAGAAAGAATAAAGTAGTTAAACAAACGGACGGCTGTTCTTAACTCATTTTCACCAGCACCAGTTAGATAAGACTTCAATAGATCGTAAGAATAAATGTAAAGTATAAATGTTATTATTGAGCCCGCGGCTGTAAAAATAAAAAGATTGTATCCGGTAAAATGATTGGCTGAATCAGCATCAATGCTTTTAATCCTGTTATATTTCGGCACAAAATAATTTTGTCCGAGATACGTAACAGTATTAATAATTATGAGCGGGAAGGCAATACTCACCAGATATACATCGAAATCAGCTCCAAGCCCGAAATAATTTGCGAGAAGAATCTCCCGAACAAAACCGGTCCCGCGAGTTATCAACCCCAGAAGCGTGATTATAACAGTCGCGCCGGCTATTGATCTGAGCAATTTTCGCTCAGTCATTTAGAATATCCTCGTAATGTTTGATCATTAATTTTGTGTTTTCCTTTATATCATATTTTAAAGATACGTGCTTAGCCGCATTCTCAGTTATTTCACACCATAATTTTTTATTATAAAAAAGCCTGATAATTGCATCTGTGATTCCCTTTATATCTCCTTTTTTTATCAAAATGCCGGTTCGTCCGTTCTCAATTATTTCTGCCAGCCCCATTATATCATAAGCGATAACCGGATTACCAGATGCCATAGCTTCAAGAGGTGCCACACCAAAACTTTCAGATTCTGAGGGATAAACTTCGATATCCAATAGTTGATGTGCTTTGACAATATCAGAATACGCAAATCTACCCTTAAAAATTATTTCTTCTCTGCAGTCAAGCCCTTCACACAAATTTTTAAGATTACCTTCCTCTGTCCCATCCCCAATAATTAACAATCGGGACTTTATTTCTGGGCGGATTTTTCTAAAGTCACTATAAGCCAGTATTAAATGATCAATATTATACACTTTCTCAAGAGATTTTATTATCCCGATATTCAAGATTTCCGAAGTGCTTTTACTTGTTTTTCTGTCAAATTTGTCAGCATCAATCCCGAAAGGAACCGTTCTGATCTTTGATCTATTAATATAAAGAGCAAGTTCTTCAGCCATAATTTTGCTCGACGAGAAGATCTTCTTTGCTCTTGAAAGAATAATTCGGAATAAATAACTGTGCAAAACTGATCTTCGTGGGAAATAATAGACGTCAGAACCCCATGTGGATATTAAGAAATTGTTTCGGAAAAGTAAGGAACCCAGCAGTCCATAACTGCTTGCATAATGAGCATGAATGATGTCCGGTTTTTCATTCTTGTTAATTTTTTCCAGGAGAGTAAAACCTTTAAGATACTTTAGTTTTGAAAACTTGCCATGAGCAGCCTTATCCAGCTCCCTTTTAATATTGTAATCATAAATTTTCAAATTCAGGATATTATCATAATCACTTACTGTTCTGGGTGTTATACTGAATAAAATTATATCAAGCCCTGCCGCTGTGAGTTGTGTCACCCATTTTATTGTGTGCGGTGAGTCAGCGTCTGAAAGAATCAGGATTTTCATTCTGATAATCTCCCGGAAGATGGGCTGATCCTCACTGCATATTTATTTTTAAGGCGCTCTGCAAATTTCATGGTTTCTTCATAGACCTCCTGTACACTCAGCAGGTGCATACACTCGAAAGAGGGACAGCCAATTCTTCCGGCAAAAGTAAAACAATATCTTTCCTTTTCTGAGGGTGTGCAGGCTATTTTTTTCTGCATGACTCTGTGGAAGTCCTCCGAAGGCGCAATAAATGCAGGGTTAGTCGGACCAAATATTGTCAATGTGGGAACTCCCAGCCAGCGTGCAATATTATAAGGACCGCTGTCGTTTCCGATAAAGAGTGCTGCCGACTCGATTTCCCGGATAAGCAGTTCGACTTCTCCAACTTCCTTAAAATTAAGTTTTTCCTTAATAAACTCATGCCGGAAATCTTCATCAAGTTTTCCGGGCAATGTGATATAGCAAATGTCATAATTTACAGATAATAATCTCTGAAGCTCAAAGAATTTTGAATATCCCCATTGTTTTGCTTCCCAGCCCGCATCGGCAACGATAAGTATTTTTCCATGCAGTTCACTTTTAATATCCATTAACTTTAACGATGGATCAACAGTTTCACTCTCAGCGGTAACTGAAAGATACATATCAATGGAATGTTTATTAATATTTTTTTCATAGAATCTGGAATAGACTCCTCGGAATAATTCTCTGTTAAAACCGATTGAGTTATTGGGGCGAAGATAAGCAGTGATTATTGCAGACCGGAATTCTGCGGTGAGATCATATACTGTTTCCGGTTTAATATTTCTCAGGATATTAAAAACACTTTTAACCGGAATGCGATTATTAAAAATAAAATCGGAATTTTCAAACAGAATTAATTCGGAAGGAAAAACTCGTTTAAGGATAGGTGCATTTTGAGAAAAAGTTATTATTTTTAGTTTTTTACCAAATTTTCCGTATAGGAATTTAAGAGCCGGTAAGGTGAATACAGTATCCCCGATCTTTTGTAATACAATAACAATAATTGAATTATCCCTAACAAAAACAAATCGTTTGGATAGCAGAATCAGAGGTCTTAATAAAAACCAGAATGATTTTTCAAGAATGATCAATGAATAATCCGGATTAATTCTAAGCAGTATAAATTTTCCCTACCGCTTTCTCCCTCTGGTTTCTTTGATCTCTTCGACGAGATAGTAATGCAGTTTATCGATCTGAATATCCCTGTTGAAAGTTTCGTTAGCAGCCTTATAGCCGTTATTCCTAAAAAATTCGCTTTTCTGGGAATTAGTCCTGAATTCCTGGATATTCTTTATTAATTTATCGTAATCTCCTGGTTTTGACGCCCAGCCTACCTGATACTCCTGAATAATTGAAGCTCCTTCACCATTTCCGGAAAAAATTATGGGAAGTCCTGCTGCCATTGACTCATATATTTTGGATGGCACGGCGCCGTATATATTCTTCACAAGCGGAATTACAGAACCGTCAAATTCCTTTAATAAAGAAGGGATCTCCTCCCTCCTGACCGGCTTGTGAACAAAAATATTTCTGCCAGGATTCGATTCAATAAAATCCAAAAGTTCTTTCCGCTCTGCTCCATCACCGAAAATATGAAGTTCTATATCAAAATCTTTGAAATTAACTTTTTTACAAAGATTTAGAATACCCTGTGCCACACCAATCAAACCGGCATAAACGAGCTTTTTATTTGCCCTGCCATTCGAATGGATGTGCCCCAGAAATCTCGTAGTATCCACTCCATTCCTGAAAAGATGAGTTCTGTTGGCACCCTTCTTTTTCAGATGAGTCACTATCTCACCAGACTGCCCAAGACAAATATCAGATTGCTTATAGATAAATTCTTCGATTTTTTCAATCTGCCGATAAAGAAAACCTTGTGAGATCGCATTTAATTCAAGCGCTGAAAGCGGCCAAAGATCAGCTACGTTCATAATCAACCGTGAACCGGTAGCCTTTGCCAGAACATAACCGGAGAGTCCGAGAAGCAGGGGTGGACTTTCGACCAGAATATATTCGGGTTTTTGCTTTTTAATAAACCCGAATGAGAAGAGTGAACTGAATGCGAAGGAAAGCATATTAATAATTCTTGGTAATACTCTCTGAGAATTTGAAGCAAAGAGCCAGTATCGTTTAACTTTTATCCCGTCAACTGTCTCGGTGACAGAGAATTTTCCCTTGTAATTTTTAAATATTTTTCCGGTCGGATAGTTAGGCATTGCAGAGATCACACTGATCTCCCAGCCTCTTTTTTTTAGTCCCTTAGAGAGTTCTAATAGTCTTGATGCCGCCGCACCTATTTCAGGATAAAAATATTGCGTTAGAATAATTAGTTTCATATGCTGCGGACTATATGGATAACACTATTGTAATTATCCTTTCTGCCTTGCTCCAAGACTTTTTTAATAATAACCAAAACTAAAAATAAGTAATGTTTTTTAATATAATAAATAAAATATCCAGTGAAACTGATTTTTTGGTTCCTATCGATAAAATTTCTTATCAGACAATATATCAAAAATTTCAGAATAACCATTTGATTCGAATATTGATTTGTTCTGGATCATAATTTCAGAAAAATCTTCAATCGGGATTATTCTTGTAATCCCATATATCATATCATACTTTTTCTCAATATATAGCTCACCCGAATAAGGCTGATATTCGGAATACAATTTATCAGTTTCATCAGTGCCAGGTACTACAATTAATCTCGAATCAGCAGGATTACTTTTGATAAATCCCACAAGTTCAAACTTGCCCTGCGGATTTCTCGACATCACGATACTTCCGCTGCTTCCTTTATTGATCACCGCATCAAGATATATTCCTGCACGAAGATTTTCTCTCTCAACGCCGACTGTCCCGACGCTGAACATTTTGATATTGCGCGGAAAACCGCCAATAAGCACAAAACTGCCGGTTTCCAGTTTATCTGTTGATCCATAATCAAATTTCCAGGCATTCAATTTATTCAGATCACCGGCAAAGTAATTTTTTCCTATGAATGCGAGATCAGTTCCTGCATCCTTATATATAAGCTCAACTTCTCCGCCAAGCGGCAAACCTATCACATAAATTTTCTGCTCCGTTTTTATGCTCTGGGAGCTTAAGCTGCCTTCCCTGTCCCTGGTATTAACTGTATCAGGGAAATCAAGTACATGAGCAGCAGTTACGAGGAAATTTTTCTCCGGTGAAGCGTATAACAACACAGCAGTTCCTGATGCAGATTTA
This sequence comes from Ignavibacteriales bacterium, assembly GCA_021740915.1. GTDB lineage: Bacteria > Bacteroidota > Ignavibacteria > Ignavibacteriales > Melioribacteraceae > JAIOYW01. The sequence continues at coordinate 133,576 of JAIOYW010000005.1, forward strand.
TCAACTTTTTCTAACCTGATAATTCTACCAGGATGATCACCTTCCTGAGAATAAATGTATCGCTCATAATAGGCTATTGTATTAAGCAGAAATAGATTCTTTGACAAAGAATCTATTTGTGGGGAAACCGGTGTTTGATTACCAAAAATATTTTGATAATATCCGTAACGTTTTTCTATTGCCGCTTCACCTGAACAGGAAGCGAAAAAAGTTGCAATCAAAAAAAGGATCAGAATAGATACCGGCTTCAAAGTGCGTCTGAAGCACATAAAAGTTCGAGCACAGCATCTGTAACTTTGTCTGTAGCGGAGGACTCTTCTAAGTGCCCGTTAACAAGGAAAGAAAATACGTAGTCCTTACCTGAACGGGAAGTGAAATATCCAGACAGTCCCCTTACATTTGAAATGGTACCGGTTTTGGCTCTGACGTTCCCGTGGGCAAATCCTGACTTCATCCTGTTCCTCAGAGTTCCATCAATGCCGGCAACAGGAAGTGCATCCATCCAGATATTCTTATACTCAGAAAAATACATGCTTGTCAATATCCGGTTTATCTGCTCAGGAGCAATGTAATTGTATCTTGTTAATCCCGACCCATCCCTGAAAGCATAAGTTCCGGGTTCTACTCCCATTTTTTTTAATTCCTCGGAAATAATCTTCCGTCCATTCCGGAAAGAACCCATTTGGGCAAACTCTTTTCCAAGAATCCGGACCATAGTCTCAGCATATAAATTTTGGCTTGGCTTCAAAAGATGTTTAATAATCTCTTTCAGAGGCGGTGATTTATGAGTAAGTATTTTATTTTCTCTTATTTCAGAAGTCTGAATATCATCAATATCAATTGCCTCGCCTGAAACAGATATGTGATTTTTATTCAAAACCCCTTTCAGCACTGAAACGTAAAAAGCAGTAGGATTTTCTATGGAGGGAGATAAATTCAATGTGTCGGCATCAAGACCTAATTCACCAAATAGCGTTATCACATTGGTTTTATAAGGACGGGTGTAATTAACACGACGAGTTTTCCCCATTACAGGTTTAATATTATTAATTATTCGAATATAATCGGTTTTAATATTCGGAAGAATTTCAGGAGTTGAAAGGGTGTCTTTAGCAGGAATTATTTTCAGATCAATATAATTTTCATTTAGCTGAAGAGGGCCGATTTCTGCTGAATACCAGGCATCAAGTCCATCAAGAGGCCATCCATCCCCGATATTTTCATCGTCAAAAAAATTATCATCGCCAATAATATTTCCTTCAATTTTGGAAATACCTTGCAGCTTGAGTGAATCACACCATTTTTCAAATATCTCTAAAGGACTTGAATAGAACCTTGTATAAAATGTCGGATCACCGTCTGCCCTGATCACAAGGTCACCTTTGAGTACAGAATCCACAATCTGACCATTCGCTATTAGTTCAGTAGTAAACCTGAAATCAGGTTTCAATTTCATTAATGCTGCAGATGTTGTCACAATTTTTTGATTAGAAGCAGGCATAAACATTTTGTTGCTGTTTCTTGAAAAAAGAAGTTCGCCGCTCCCTAATTCTTTTATCTGTACACCCCAGAATGCATTATCAAAGGCGCTGGAATTAAATATTGAATCAACTTTCTGCACGAGAGATTCTTTTTGTGAATAAGTTCGTATAACCTGGTCAGAAGAAGTACAGGCATGAAAAAGCACAATTACGATAATGAGTAATGAAAACCTTTTAACGGAGTCGAAAATCTTGAAAATATTCATATCACATTTTATTAGTTTATATAAATTTATTATTAACAACTTATCTCTGAATAATTTCCTTTCAAGAGTCCTATTATTTACTTAGATTTGTAGATTGCATTAAATAAAATATGGCAATTTTATGCCCATATTTACGCAAATATTACATTTCTGAAACAAAAAGCACTATTAACACATCAAATATAATGAATTTAATTTCTGATTTGGTTGTTTGATTTATAATCAAAAAGGAGAGTTGATAATTGAAAATTACCAAGCAATACACTAACCGGGAAAGTCAGTCACTTGATAAGTATCTTCAGGAGATTGGGAAAGTTGACCTGATTACTTCAGAAGAGGAAATTGAGTTGGCTACCCGTATCAGGAACGGAGATCAGAAAGCGCTCGAAAAGCTTACCAAGGCTAATCTCAGGTTTGTAGTAAGTGTTGCCAAACAATATCAGAACAAAGGACTCAGTCTTGGTGACCTCATTAATGAAGGGAATCTCGGATTGATTAAAGCAGCAAAAAGATTTGATGAGACACGCGGATTTAAGTTCATTTCATATGCTGTCTGGTGGATTCGTCAGTCTATTATGCAGGCGATTGCTGATCAGGCAAGACTTGTGCGTTTACCGCTCAACAGAGTCGGTGCCCTTACGAAGATTGGCAAAGCTTATGGACAGTTAGAACAGGAATACGAAAGAAAACCCTCTGCCGAAGAGATCGCCAAAGAACTAGATATGGATGTTGATGAAGTTGATTATGCTCTTCAATACTCTGGGAAACACGTTTCCGTTGATGCACCAATAAAACAAGGTGATGACGGGAAAAATAGCCTTATTGATATTATGGTTATGGACGATCAGCCTATGCCTGATATGATCCTTATGAAAGAATCTCTCAGAAAAGATATTGAATACGCATTATCTTCACTTTCAGAACGTGAAGCTACTGTCATCAGACTTTATTATGGTATCGGCTCAGAACATTCTGCTACTCTCGAGGAGATTGGTGAGATGCTGAATCTTACTCGTGAAAGGGTTCGCCAAATAAAAGAAAAGGCTCTTATACGGCTGCGGCATGCATCCAGAAGTAAAAATCTTAAGGTTTATCTTGGATAAAAAAAAGCCCGGTCATGCCGGGCTTTTTTTCGTTTTAATGTAGTGTTATTTCTGAATTAATGCTTATGACCGAATTTTTCTTCCTCAGAAATTTTCCCAGCGCAATCTAATAGAATACCCATAAGATTCTGATCACCGGTGGCATTTTTGCAAATTTCTGCAAGACCCATTATCTGTTGATAAATATGCATTTTCATATCCGGGACAAGCATTGAAGTTGTCCAGAGATCAAGGCTCATCGTATTTTTTTCTTCTTTATCCCAGAAAGAGAGCAGCATCGAATCAGCCTGCTTGGTTCCCGGAAATCCTGCATCGGTAGAACTCCATTCAATTGATTCAGGAATATTATTGTCATCAAGATTAACGAAAATTTCTATTTTTGCTTTTTTCATCACTAACCAATCTAAAATATTATTATTCTACAAAGATATTTAAAAGATTTAGACTTTTCATTATATTTAGAGTCTTGATTTGCCCGGATGGCGGAATTGGTAGACGCGCTAGGTTCAGGGTCTAGTTGGAGTACTCCAGTGGGGGTTCGAGTCCCCCTTCGGGCACTGTAAAAAGGATTACTTATAACAATCCTTTTTAATTTAATAATTCCTTCACATTCCACAAACGTAAATTTCAGCCTACCTGAAATCCCTCGCTTCTTTTTTCTGCACTTTTATATTTGGCTAGTATCATCGTTATTATTTTAGCCTGGTGATAATTTTTATCTCAATGTCTAATTCATTTTATTTCAAAGAGTTACATTCTGAAGTCATTTTTTTGCCCAGCGAAATTTTGCTAAACTTGGTTTTTTTATTAGAATTCGAATAATATTATTAACAAAAAAATAAAAACTGATAATGTCATTAGGTAAAATGGTGCGAGAGACTATTTCTCTCTTGAAAAAAAATCCTTCACCGCTTGATAACAAGGCAACAATCTGGGAATCATTAAATGATCAATTAACGGACGAAGGAACCTGGGATCAGGTTCTTATAAATGAAATTGAAAAGATAATCATAACCAAACTTTCCAAATTGGAGTTGGATAAGATACAGGAACTCTGGGAGAACACCGAAGCTGCCTACGATACATTTGAAGATATTATGGATGTCCCTCAGGAAAAACTATTAGTTGATGTTAAAGAGGATATTCTTAATAAAGTCCTCGATAGTCTTGGAGGATATTATAGTTCCGGTGATACCTCCGGCGATTATCTATTTAATAAATCCCGGAAAAAGGAAAAAGATGACGAAGAATCAGATTCAGATGAACTCTTTGACGACACGATCGGTTCAGATGAATTCGATGATGAGCAGAATTTTTTTGAAGAAGATGAGAAGTTTTGAGACAGTATTTTCTCCTGCTTCTTTGTGAGGAATATTCATAAAATAATATATTTAGCGATAAATTTTAATGAACTGGAATCTGAAAGAAAAAAAAGCAGTCGTGACCGGAGGCACCAAGGGAATTGGCAAAGCGATTGCCGGGGAATTTTCCGAACTTGGGGCTGATGTGCTCGTTGTTGCCCGAAATATTGCGGATATCACAAAAAAAATTGAGAATGAGGGTAATGGTAACATCTATGGTATCAGCGGAGATATTTCCGATCAGGAAACACTAATTGAAATCTGTAATTTTGTCAGCGAGAAATGGGGTAAACTGGATATACTCGTTAATAATGTTGGAATTAATATCCGCAAAAAGACTGTTGAATATAACCGTGAAGAATTTGACCGGATAGTTGCTGTTAATCTTAATTCAATGTTCTGGTTGACAAAGGAACTTCACAAATATTTACGGTTAGCCGAAAATGCCTCTGTAATAAATATTTCTTCAGTCGCCGGACTGAAGCATATGCGAACTGGTTCAATTTACGCAATGACAAAAGCAGCTATAGTCCAGCTTACAAAGAACCTTGCAGTTGAATGGGCTGATGACGGAATTAGGGTAAATGCTGTTGCTCCCTGGTATATCGATACACCGCTTGTGGAACCCGTTCTCTCAAATAAGGAATATCTTAACGAGGTTCTTGCCCGCACACCAATGAAAAGGATCGGGAAGCCTGAGGAAGTTGCTGCTGCCGTTGCATTTCTGGCAATGCCGGTTTCTTCTTATATTACTGGAAATTGTATTACTGTTGATGGTGGTTTTACCGTACTAGGATTTTAATTTTTTCCCGGAGGAGTTATGCCAGCGAAAGCATTACCAAGCCCCGCCTTTTGTAATCCAAGAGGTAAGCCTATGCTCATCAGCTGTAAATCTGGTACTTTTCTCGCCCGTAAAGTTATCTCACTGCTTAATAAAAACTTCTTCGGATCATCTGAGGATTGTTTCTCGCTAATCCCGGATATTGAATTCAGTTTTTCTGATGGTGAGTCGAATGTAACCCTCGACAAACATGTTGCCGGACATGATTGTTTTCTTTTCCAATGTTTGTTCGACCCTCTCTCTAAAAGATCAATAAACGAAAATTATAGTGTGTTCCTTATTGCAGCGCGGGCATTAAAAGAGAATGGGGCTAATCATATTACCGGAGTTTTACCTTATCTTGCTTATGCCAGACAGGACAAACCCACTAAATTTAAGCGGGAACCGACCACAGCCAGACTCTTCGCTGACCTTTCCATTAAAGCCGGTGTCGATAGGCTGATCGCCTGGGAACCCCACAGCGATCAGATAAGAGGTTTTTACGGCAATACCCCCGTAACTATGCTGGAGTCTCTTTCTCTCTATCTAAAAGTTTTCAACCGATTCAAAAACAGAGATGATGTCATTGTTATTGCACCAGATGTCGGAGCCTCAAAATATGTCACGCATTTCAGCAAGGCGCTGGGACTCAGGAGCGCAATAGCAGCAAAATTCCGCGAAAACCCGGAAGAAGTAACCATAAATGAATTGATCGGCGACTTTTCCGGGATCAAAACTGCAATTATCCTCGATGATCTTATCAGCAGCGGAGAAACCATTTACCAGTTGATCAAAAAATTAGCCAGGGATATGAGATTTGAAGAAATACACCTTGGTATATCTCACGGACTGTTTGTCAAAGATTCTCTTTCCCTTCTGAAAGATCTCTCAGAAAACTATAATTTGAAATCGCTAATAATAACAAATAGTATTAATCAGCCGCATTCTATCAAAAAACTACCGTTTATCCGAATTGAATGCCTTTCTGAATATCTTTCGGCTGCCATCGAAAGAATACATAATGATTTGTCTGTAAGTGAAATTTTTTACACTCCGGGAAAACTTGTATGATTAATGAATTCAGGATAAATTCACCGCTGGATATGCATATTCATTTCCGTGAGGGAACTATTCTAAAACATACAGTACCGGTCACCGCAAAATTTTTTTCGGGTGCTGTGGTAATGCCCAACCTTTTACCGCCGCTTACTACTTTTGAAAAGTTAAAAACTTACCGCGCTGAAATAATTTCTGTTGCAGATAATCCTGATTTCATTCCTTATATGACCTTATTCTTTAAGGAATATGATCAAAACTTCCTCGAAAAAATTCGGGAAGAAATTATCGGGATCAAACTATATCCTTCCGGAATTACAACGAATAGCGACGGCGGGATAAAGAATCTTTCAGATGCAGAAAAGACTCTTCACATTCTTGAAGAACTCGACATCCCCCTACTTGTTCATGGTGAAACAAATGATTTTGTAATGGATAGGGAAAAGAATTTCGGGAGTCAGTATGAAATTTGGGCAAAAAAATTTCCCAAATTAAGAATAATAATGGAGCATATAACAGACAGGCATACTTTAAGATTATTAGAGGATTATAATAATCTTTATGCGACTGTTACAGTTCACCACCTGCTTTATACACTCGACGATCTCGCTGGCGGTTTACTGAATCCACATCTTTTTTGTAAACCAATTCTTAAAACTCCTGCAGACAGACAGGCACTCATTGATGCAGTAGCCTCCGGATCCGATAAAATAATGTTCGGAAGCGATTCAGCGCCGCATCCAAGGGATAAAAAGGAGTCTGCATATTGTGCTGCCGGTGTTTTTTCTTCTCCGGTGGCGCTTCAATATCTCGCTGAGGTGTTCAGTAAATATGGCACGAATGAATCTTTTGAGAAGTTTGTTTCAACAAATGCTCAAATTATTTATAGAATTACACCACCAAAAAAGCACGTAAGACTTTTTAAAAGTGAGAATATTATTCCGGATAATTTTGGAGGGATAGCGCCGATGAATGCAGGACAATCCCTTTTCTGGGATGCTGAATTACTCATAAATAATTAAAAGACGACAATAATTTTTTTTAAATTGGAATAATTCAGTATTTTCAAGTTGAATCATTTGTTAAGTTGCATCAATGTTCATTTCTAAAATAATCGGATGTGGTGTCTTAAGATGGATGTTCAAAAACTAACAAAACCCAGCCTGAGAAAAAAACTTCTCTTCTACTCCATTTTGCTCGCAATAATTCCTCTTGGAATTGCCGGGCAAAGAATGCTTACTATAACGCAGGACGAATTAAAAAGCGCCGCGAATGATGAATTAAGCAATGCTGCAAAAGGACTCGCGGCAGAAATTGATAATTTTTATTACGACACCTGGCTGGCGCCTTTGACACTGATCCGCAACGGGATGGAAAACGAAAATCTTGGCGTACTTGAAAAAATTTCTCTTCTCACAAGCACCAAGGATATAATCGATATTGTTTCTGTTCAGGTTACTCTCGAAAACCTGCCCGAGCCAATTCTTATCAGGCAGGAAAAATTCAGCTCAAAACTCGAATCTCTGGGTTTGAATGCAATCGAGGTCCTTCGGATTAATAAAGAAAATATCAAATCTTATTTTGGTGCAAAGTCGGGTGGACCTTCTGAGCCATTCTATGTACCGGAGGCTGATACCTGGCTTATCGATCTTAATCTGCCTCTCAGTAAGAAGATTAACAATAATAATGTCGTTCTGTCTGCCCGGATTAACGCCGAACGACTAATCGGAAGGGTTAGCGATCACTCTTTTAACAAAACCGGATCAATAATACTGACAGATAAGAATGGAATGGAGCTATTCACTCCGGAGAAGAATGACGTGTCGGCTCTTGAATTGGTAAAAAAAGCATCCGGTTTTCTTAGTTCCGGCAACAGGACTATCGGAGTTGAGCCTTATACAAAACCGGATGGCTCCAAAATGCTCGGCGCTTTTTCTTTCCCGAATGCTTTTGACTGGGCAGTTATTTCTGAACGTAAGGAAGATGATGCATATCTCGCGGTTTACAAAATGTTGAACAGCCTGCTGATCTGGTTATCAGTCGGATTGTTTGCAGCTATTTTGGTCGGCATCTTCAGTTCCGGGAGAATCAGCAAACCAATTCTTGAAATCGGGCAGGTTGCTCAAAAGGTAGGAAAAGGTAATTTTAATATCCGGGTTTCTAAGCTTTCCTCTAAGGATGAGATAGCTGAACTTGGTAAACGAATTAATGAGATGATTGAAGGGCTTAGAGAAAGATTTGAACTTCAGAAATTTGTATCAGGTACCACGATCGATGCAATTAAGAGTTCGGATCATGACGGCATCAAGCTCGGCGGGAAAAGAGACACTGCAACGGTGTTTTTCTCTGACATCCGTGGTTTTACTGCCTTCTCTGAAAAAGTTGAGCCCGAAATAGTTATTGATATGCTGAATACATACCTTCGCCACCAGGCAAATATTGTTAAAAAATGGAACGGCGATATTGATAAATATGTCGGGGATGAACTTGTCGCCGTCTTCAAGGGAGATGGGATGGTTGAAAACGCCTTACTCTGTGCGATCGAAATTCAGGTTAAAATGGCTGAACTGAATAGGGAAAATCCACAGTGGGATATAGGTATCGGGATAGGAATTAATACCGGCGATATGATTATGGGTGCAATGGGAAGTGAAGAAAGAATGGATTATACCATTCTTGGTGACAATGTCAACCTGGGTGCCCGATTGTGCTCAGCTGCATCAAAACATACTATCATTATCTCGGAGAATTCTAAAAATTACCTGAAATCTGCTGAGCAATTTGATATTGAAAAACTGGAACCAATCAAAGTTAAAGGGAAGGAAAAGCCCATAAACATTTATAAAGTCAAAGGGCTTGTTTCATGATTAATAAATCGGGAATTTCAATTTGAGAAAGCGTACTCTATGAAGGCATTAACTCTTACTATTTTGATATTCCTGCTCTCACTTGAACTGTTTTCGCAAGGGAAAATTGTTGAGATAACATATCAGAAAGGGCAGAATATCAGAAATATTGCCAAAGAATATCTTAATAATGAAAATCTTTGGCAGGAAATCCTGAAGTTTAATGATTTGAAGAAGGTAACAGATCTTAAACCAGGGATGAAAATTAAAATTCCCTCATCTGATGTTTCGCTGGCGGTTGAAGAAATTGAAAGATCACTTAAAATGATTCAGCAGGCTACTGAAGCAGGAGCAAGGCTGTTTGCATCAGGTGATATTAATACCGCGATCGGCAAACGTAACACAGCGCTTGAGGAAAAGAAAAAAAGCAATTGGAAAAAAGCATTGGAAAACGCCCAGGCAGCTACAAAATCAGCTTCCGATGCTTTGGAGATAAGCAGAAAAGAGAATGATGTAAAGGCTCAGGCAATTCTCAATGACCTTGCCGGAACCGTCCAGGATCGTAAAGAATCCGATCTCTCCTGGATTGATTCCGACCTAAAAAAAACACTCATCGAGCAGCAGAGATTACGAACATTATCTGAATCATCCGCTGAGATTCTTTTTAAAGACGAAAGCCGTTTGCGTCTTAGTTCTAATTCAACTGCTGTTATTCAAAAAATGAGATACGATATCCTCAAAAACAAACAGGAATCGAAAGTAAGTCTTGTTGAGGGAGATATTTATGCTCTGCTCTCAGGTAATCCAAGAAAAAAAATGGATGTAGCTCTGCAAGGGATGAAAGTTGATTTTAATTCGACGAATTTTTGGGTGAACAAAAATGAGGATGAAGTTAAACTTGCAAATTATGATGGCGAAATAGAAGTATCAAGCGGCGGCGAGACGCTGATGCTTGGTAAGAACAAGGGAACAAGAATTCTTAAAAATCAAAAACCCATGCGCCCTGAAGATCTGCTTCCACCGGTTTTCCTGAATGCCCCTTTACATGGTGACGATCTTTACAGGACGAAAAGCAGCAGAAATCTGAAATTTCAATGGAAACCGCTGCCCGGGGCTGTGGCATATTGGTTCGAACTGGCTTTTGAAAAATCTTCCTTCTCAAGGATTGTATTGAACGCTCAGTCGGTGAGGGACACAGCTTTTATTACAGATAAGATCAAAGAAGACGGAATATATTATTGGCGGGTCGCAGCCATTGATAAAAATGGATTTCCCGGTGTTAAAAGTGAACATAGGCTCGTAAAAATTATTACAGATGAGTTCCCGCCATTCCTTTACATAGAGAATCCTAAGGATAAGTCTGCATACAATCAACCCGGATTGCATATCAAAGGGGAAACTGAGGAGAATGCAGAATTATTGATAAATGATAGAAAAGTACCTGTTGATGATAACGGTAAATTCAGCATTGATTTTACTCTGAACCCGGGAGAAAATGAGATTAGCTTTAATACAAAGGACATTGCAGGTAATATCGTGAGCACATCGAGGACAGTAACTTATTTTCCTTCGCAGGATGTCAGGTTAGATCTTGCTGAATTCGGTGCTGATGGAGAAACTGGCGCGATAAAATCACGGGGAGGCGGATATAATCTACGCGGGTTCACTGAACCTGATTCCAGGTTAGATCTCAAAGAAATTAATAGTAATATTGCCTCCCGGACATATGCTGACAGTAAAACGGGGAATTTTTCATTAAGCATACCGCTTAATAATGAGATGAATAATTTTAACCTGAAAATTGAAACACGTTCCGGAAATACTTCAAGCAATGATTTTGCTGTGAAGAAGGATATTACTCCCCCTGAGCTGTTTATTATCTCAAATCTGCCGAAATACACAAATGAAGAGACAATAATGATTGAAGGATTGGCTGAAGGGACCGATGAACTGCAAATATCCAGAAATAAAGTCCTTGTTGAAGATGATTTATTCGAGTATAAAGCCAGCCTTAATCCTGGAAATAATAATATCCCGATTGAAGCGAATGATTCCTCAGGTAATCAAACTAAAATAGAGCTGGGAATTATTCTTGATCAGGAATCGCCTAGACTCATATCCTCAGATTTTTTTAGAGGTATTCTTTCCGGAGGAGAGCTAATCGAATTCAGATTTACAACACAAGATATTTCGGGTATGAAACAAACCGCACAACTCGAATTTTCTATAGGCGATAAAAAATTCAATCAAATTGCCAGACTCAACAGAGTTGCGAATGTTTATAACGCGATTTTTCCGGTACCTATAGATTCAAAAGGGAAAATTGCTAATATCAGGTTAACTCTGACGGATTACTTTTCGAATACTAAAATTTATGACATTAAATAGATCAGATGGAGAAACTGATGGTAAGGTTTACTAAATTGTTCTTATTTCTTGCTTTTTTTTCCGGACTAACTTTTCCGCAGGAAAGAATATTGCTAATCACATACGGGCCAAAAGCAGAGACCAGGGAAGGCGATTACGATTACACACAGGTAATCTATATTAAAGTCAATAAAGCCGTTACTGATCATCTTTATTTGCGAATTTTTGATGCAGATTGTTCCGGTAAAATTGATTCACCTGCCGGTGAATTCGACACAGAAACGAATTTCAAATTATTTGGAGGGATTGGTGCTTTCGGTAATCCGTCCCTTGATGCTCAGAGAAATCTGGTCGAGGACAGAGATTCGGGTGTTCTGATCAAAGAAGAGACATTTTCCGTAAATCCCTTTCAGGATAATAAATGGTATAACTTCCAGAAATTAAATCCACTCGATGGCGAACTCAGGGGGGAACATTACTATTTTAAACTTGTTGTAAAAGGCAGTTCCGGTAATGATGGAAATATTTTTGATGTTGCAGTAAGCAGCAATGAAAAAAGTAACAGCCCCGTTGATGGTGTTGAGGTTTTAAGTTATGCTCCGACAATCAGGCTGCCCGAAAAAAATATCTTCGCTGAAATGCGGTTTTTTACTCCGGGTGACGCCGAGGCATTAGAAATTCACAATTTTGATGCTGCTAATGCGTTGATAAATCTTGAGACAAAGTACCGTTCGAATCTTAAAGTCACTCCTTCGCAGCAAGACAACTGGTCTTACAGCAGAATACAGCTTGACCCGATTGAAAAAAATACTATTAACGCTGTTTCATTCAGGGATGGTGGTGAGATACCGAACGATGCAACGTTTTTTGTTACCGACGACAAGGACAGAATACTGCCGATAATCCATCCGGTTTACCAGCACAAACCAAATAGCAGACCAGTACCTGATGCTACAGCAAAAATACTCGCTGATTGTTATTCAGTGGTTTTTGATGCTTCCAAATCGACCGATGCCGATGGCGATGCTCTCGATTACAACTGGGATTTCGGTGATGGTGAGAAAGGCTCAGGAATTAGAGTTGCCCATGTATATAAGGAAATAGGATTATATAGCATCCGGCTTATTGTTTCGGACAGGTCGGGTGTAATAAGTAACAGTGCAATTAAGGATATTTCAGTTAAATTGAATAATGCCCCGATCGCCTCTGCCGGTAAAGATATTGTTGCTGCCCCGGGTGAATCCTTTTTTCTGGATGGATCAGCTTCCTCTGATTCTGATGGTAAAATTATTAAATACTTCTGGGAAATTGCGGATGGTGGTAAATTATCCGGTATTACCCAATCCTATAAGATCAATAAAGCAGGGAAGTATTCGGTGAAACTTAGAGTGGAAGATGACTCCGATACTCCGTGCAACAATGCTGAGGATGAGCTTTTTGTTATTATAAACTCCCAGCCTGTAGTTGATATTGGAGAAGATCGGATCGCTGCTGTTGACCAATTACTGGAATTCTCCGGAGCAAGGAGTTTCGACAGCGATGGTGAAATTCAGGAATATTCCTGGGATATGGGTGATGGCAATCTATTGAAAGGAGAGGTTATCAAACATGCTTTTGCCTCCCCCGGAAAATATAAAGTAAAACTCACAATCAAAGATAATACTGAAGTATCGAACAATTCCGCTAACGATGAAATGACAGTTTTCGTAAACGACCGCCCTGTTGCTGAAGCAGGCAAAGATTTCCGGGTTGCAAAAGATGAAGAAATCATTTTCGATGGTTCAGCTTCGGTTGATAGAGATGGTTCAATTATTAATTATTCCTGGGATTTCGGTGATGGTTCTGAAGGAACAGGAAAATCTGTAAAACACTCATATACTGCTCCGGGTGTTTATAAAGTCTATCTGACTGTTCAGGATAACTCAACTTCCATTTCTGATAAAAATTCTGATTCTCTCACAGTTATCATTAATTATCCGCCAGTTGCACAGGCTGGTACAGACCAGGTGGTTACAACAAGCAGTGTCTCATTTGATGCGGGAGAATCATCCGATCAGGATGGGGCGATTACACAATATGCCTGGGATTTTGGGGATAACTCATCGGGCAGTGGTCAGACCACAACACATTATTACAAGAATCCTGGTATCTATAAGGTTATTCTTACTGTTACTGATGATTCGAAAACAGGGACACAGAAAACTTCCGATGAACTCTTCGTGAATGTCAACCGAAAGCCTATTGCCGATGCAGGAATGGATCAGATAGGCGCTCCTGGTCAGGAACTGGCTTTTTCTGCAGCGAATTCATCAGACCCTGATGGAGAAATTGTATTTTACAGATGGGATTTCGGTGATGGTGAAACTGCTGATGGAATTGAAACTTCTCATAAGTTTCAATATCCGGGGACTTATACTGTCGGACTCATTGTCGGAGACAATACCGGGCATAAGGAAGCGATTGATTTTGATAATATCAAAGTTGTAATAAATGAATCTCCTGTTGCAGTAGCCGGTAAAGATATCATCACCGCACCAGGTCTGAGTGTTAACTTTTCCGGAAATTTATCAACTGATCCTGATGGATCCCTCGTCGATTTCGAATGGACATTTACCGATACCGGCAGCGTTTTTATGGGGAATCAGATTACAAGAAGTTTTTCTCATCCGGGGATATATACTGCTGTCCTGAGAGTCAAAGATAACGGCGAGGCGATAAATTCATTCGCTGAAGACCGGATAAATATATATGTTAATGACAGACCGGTTGCCCGTTTGGCAGGTGATATTATCACCTGCGATCCATCGGTTGTTATCTCCGGAGCAGATTCTGGTGATCCGGATGGTGATCCCCTGACCTACTCATGGGATTTTGGTGATGGGAGTCCTCTGCAGCAGGGAATCACTGTGAGCCATAATTATTCTGAGGGAGGAACCTACCCTGTAATCCTGACAGTGGATGATGGGAAATCACTTCCAAACTCAACCAGCACAGCATCAATTCTTGTAAAAATTAATAAAGCACCGTTGGCTGAAGCAGGACCAGATAAAACAATATGCGCGGGAGATATTGTCCTTTTTGATGGCGGCGCTACCGTTGATCCTGAAGGCGGGTTGATAAAATTTATCTGGGATTTTGGTGACGGAACAACTGCCGAGGGAATGAATCCATCAAAAACTTATAAAAAAGGCGGCATATACAGAGTTACACTCTTTGTGAAAGATGACTCCGGATTGGAATGCAATTCGGATGCTGATTTTCTTATTGTCACTGTCGCAGATTCTCCGATAGCCAATGCAGGTGAAGATAAAGTTGTCTGTTCAAATACTGTTGTACAGTTTGATGGTTCAAAAAGTTATGACTTTGACGGTGTTGTGAATAATTACTCCTGGGACTTTGGTGATGGCTCGGTTGGTGGTGGTGCGAAACCAACACATGTTTATACAAAACCTGGTGAATACAGAGTGTTGCTGACAATTACAGGTGATTTGGTTGGCGAGTGCGACAATACTGATAAAGATGAACTTATTGTTAAGGTTTTGGAAGCTCCTGAAGCGAAATTTACTTTTGAAAAAATCGTTGCAAAAGATCAGGTTGTTACTTTCGATGGCACTTCATCAACATCAGTTTCCTCGAATATTGTCGAACATATCTGGGATTTCGGAGACGGCAACACCAAATCTGGGGGAATAGTCAGCCATTCTTACTCTGAGCCCGGCAAATATTTTATTGATCTTACTATCAGGACGGATGGGAAAAGTGAATGTAGTTCGGCGCCTGCCAGGGATTATATTATTGTTAATGCTGCTCCGATTGCACAGGCAGGTAACGATATTTTCGGAGGAGTAGGAAATCAGCTTATATTTAATGCGATCAACTCCTATGACCCGGATGGAGCAATTGTTAAATACGCATGGGATTTTGGTGACGGCAACTCATCAGAAGGCATTGAAGTAAAACACACTTATAAGTCTCCAGGTGATTACATTGTGATACTCAAAGTTAATGACAATACCATGCTGTCTAATAGCGATAATTCAGATACTCTCACCGCAAAAATCAATTTTTCACCTGAGCCGCAAATAATCCTTTCTGAATGGGCATGTCCGGGTGAGAACGTGAAATTTGACGGTACTTCTTCAACTGATAAGGATAATGAACATGTTTCATATAAATGGGATTTTGGAGATGGTACACAGGCAGATTCTGCTATCGCCTATCACATGTACACTGTGACCGGCACTTATAATGTCTCCCTAACGATTGATGATGGAACTAATACCGCCAATGCAGTGGCAGTAGCACAGAAAATTCTTAAAGTTAATAATTCCCCCTTCGTTTATGGCGGATCCGATCGGATCGTCTGTCCGGGAAATGATGTTGTTTTCGATGCTTCACAAAGCCATGATATCGACGGATCTGTTGATAAATATCTTTGGGATTTTGGAGATGGTTCCGTGGCTGAAGGTATTAAAGTTCTCCATAGTTATTCAAGAGGCGGCAGATTCCTTGTTACAGTTACAGGTTCGGATAATTCCGGAATACCATGTGGAATTGCTGCTGATTCGCTGATCGTTATAGTAAATACAAGTCCGGTTGCCGATGCAGGACCGGATAGAAAAATTTTCACTGGCGGTGCACACGATGCTGTCCTTTTTGATGCCGGTAATTCATATGATACTGATGGAGATCCCCTTAGCTATATTTGGGATTTTGGCGATGGAAATACAAAGACCGGAGAGAAAGCCTATCATTATTTCGCGAAGCCTGGTGTGTATAAAGTTAAATTAAGGGTTTCCGATAATACTGGTCTCCCCTGCGCGTTCTCTGAAGATGAACAGTTAGTGGAAGTAATATTAAGATAAAGAAATTAAAAAGCCCCGGTTAACGGGGCTTTTTAATTGTACATTTTGAACAATCTATGATCTAATCTCCTGAAGTATGTCTCTTTTTGGAACGGGCGATCGAAAGAACTTCATCAATCTCTTTTCTTAATTCCGAAACTTGCTCCTTAAATTCTTCAATCGCTTTTTTATCACCTGAGTCTTTTATAGAATTCGAGTACTCAAGTAATTTTTCAGCTCTGGAGACTAAACTTAAAGAGATTTCTCTGGCTTCTTTTATAGCTTTAATGCCTCTCTGCCTTGAGTCTGCAAATAATTTTTCAATATCATCGCTGATTTCTTTGCGGAGATCAGAACCTTTCATCGGAGCCAGAAGCAAACCAATAGCAGCTCCGGCTAAGCCACCAAGTATAAGTCCCGCCATAAGATTATTTAATGATACATTATTTTTATTCATCATTTTTTAAGCTCCGATATTAAGTAAAAATACTTTTTCAAAGATAACCAAATACAGGTAAATTACCTTAAAAAACGATGATCCGAAAATTTCTTATTTATTCGAGACAATAACATCTCCACCAGAGGACTTGGCAATCAGCTCAGGACCGCCGCCATTTATTGTCCCTTCATATTTTGATGACTTTGCCACTTCTGCCTTTGAATTCTCAAGTTTTACTTTAGCTCTCCCTCCGGAAGTCGAAAGATAAACATCAGCTTTAATTTCAGAACTGACAAAAACTTCTATATCGCCGCCTGAAGTACTGAGGTTAATCCCTTCATTTTCGCCGGAATATATCAGTTTTACATCCCCTCCGGAAGTGGAAGCTCTTACAGCTCCATCATTTACTTTTAAATCAATATCGCCACCGGATGTTCTTGCTTCAACTGCTCCGGTAAATTCTTCAGTCGATATATCCCCGCCGGATGTTCTGAGTTTGACTGGTCCCATAAAACCTTTAACCACAATATCCCCGCCCGAAGTAGAACCATTAATTTTCCCCGACATATCCATGAATTTCAAATCTCCGCCTGAAGTTTTGCATTCTTGAATTCCATTCACTTTTGAAAGGCTTATATCTCCGCCTGCAGTCGAAATATCAGTGTTGAATTTTGAAGGGACAAATATTTCAAAATTTATTTTCACATTTCTTAGCCACGAGCCAATTCGCCATGCACCTTTCCGTTTACAGCGAACATCAACCCCGTTGGAAGTTTTTTCAATACTGAAGCTGTAATTCTCAACTGCATTTTCATTACCTGAAATCTTCACTGATACTTCGTCACGATCCCAGGCTGTCAGTTTAATTGATCCGGCATCTGCTTCAACCGTCAGATCGCCGCCAGACCCGACAGCTATCAATTTTTCTTCAATAATCCTTACATCCTGGGCAAATAAAGAGCCGCTAATGATGACTATACCGAGAATAATTGCTGATAAAAATCCTGCTTTTCTCATTTGTTTCTCCTGAAATTATACTATTTAGACTCATTTCGGTGTAAAAGGTTGTAAAATTATTGGGAATTGAATTGGTTAACGACTGCAGCCGATAAATTGAAAAGGAAATAAGTCCAGGTGGAAGGGAATAATTTAAAAATAAAAAACCCGGATAAACCGGGTTTTGAGGCGGCGATCGGATTTGAACCGATGAATAAAGGTTTTGCAGACCTTCGCCTTAGACCACTTGGCCACGCCGCCGAAATTTGCTCAGAAATTTCAGTTTTTAAAAAAATGAAACTTCATAAAAAATAAAATCCACATTTAGTGGATTTTTGAGCGGGAAACGGGACTCGAACCCGCGACTTCAACCTTGGCAAGGTTGCGCTCTACCAACTGAGCTATTCCCGCATAAACATATCAAAATTGAGTTAGTAAATATAATAGTCTTAACTTATTTAATCAAGTCTTAAAAATATTTCTTTACAATTATCTGACTAAAATGCTGATTTATTTCAAGCAAGTATTGACTGCCATTTTTCAAAGATTCAGCTAAAAGTGAAAACTATTTACTTATCTCAGAAAACCAAAATTATCCAGTTAACGAAATTGTTCTCTCTAAGCCGCAATCATTTCCTCGAACCATGCACAAAGCCTCTATAAGGTCTCGAATGCTGAACCGTAACAAATGCGTTACTATCGATCGAATCAATGAGCCTGATGGCATTTTTTAACTCCCGGCGTTTTATAATACAGATCAGCACATCAACTTCGCCTTTGATTCCTTCACCGTTTATCACAGTCACACCAAATTGACTTTCCCTCAGTTTTCTGGCAATCGTCTCGGAAAAATCTCGGGAAATTACATTTAACTGCACAAATCCCAGAGCGACTTTCTCCTCAAGAGTTATACCTAAAAGATTTCCAATCGCAAAACCTGCAGCGTATCCCAGCAAATTCATCCACTCATCCATGTGACCAACTATATATTTCATGGCCGTAATCCAGATTAGTACTTCAAAAAAACCAACAATCGCTGCATGATATCTTTTAGCCTGGACAACAAGAATTGTGCGAAATGTACCTATTGTAACATCAAAGATCCTTAAAACCATAATAAACAATGCGCCGAGCAAAGTTTCGAGCATAATATTTCCGAAATTTTAATATAATTGACTTCAAAAATAACAAATATTGTCAGTATATTTTAGGTATGTACGAAAGAGAAAAAAAACAACTTATTGAGACCCTTCGGACTCGGGGCATTTCTGATGAAAGTGTGATTCAGGCTTTTAATGATGTTCCGAGACACCTTTTTGTGCCTAAAATACTAAGCCCCCATGCTTATAAGGATAATCCGCTTCCAATCGGACAGGGTCAGACTATCTCACAACCATATACAGTTGCATTTATGACTGAGAAACTTGAGCCTGTACGTGGTCTGAAAGTACTTGAAATTGGAACCGGATCCGGTTATCAGGCTGCGATTCTGGCTGCTCTGGGAATGCGGGTTTACAGTATCGAAAGAAGTGCAGCACTTTATGATATGGCACAAACTCTTTTTGATCAATTGACAATCCACGCTGTCCTTAAATGCGGCGACGGGACTCTTGGTTGGAAAATATTTTCACCCTATGATCGTATTATTGTGACAGCGGGTGCTCCAATTGTTCCGGAAAAACTTATTGAGCAGCTTTCACCGGAAGGTATTATGGTTATCCCTGTTGGAGACAGGCAATCCCAAACGATGAAAAAAATCAGAAAGCAGGCAGATGGTAACTATACGGTTGAAGATCACCCTTATTTCAGCTTTGTTCCACTTATTGGAAGAGAAGGTTGGAAAACAGAGTAATTATAATTGCCGGTCCGACCGCTTCAGGAAAAACCGCGTTGAGCATTGAAGTTGCGATGAGGTTAAATACGGAAATTATCTCCGCGGATAGCAGGCAGATATTCAAATATCTTAATATCGGGACTGCGAAACCACCTCTTTGCACTCTTGCATTGGTAAAACATCATTTAATTGACATCCTCGAACCCGATGCAAAATACAACGCTTCGATGTTTGAGCAAGATTCAATTGAAATAATCCGACGTCTTCACATTCTTAATAAAATTCCGGTTATTACAGGAGGAACAGGTTTATATATCAGCGCTCTTAGAGATGGCATCTTTAATACGGCAGATACTGATGATGATTACAGACAAAAACTGCATAAAATAAAAGATTCTGAAGGCAACGAAAAACTTTATTCTATGCTCAAAGAAGTTGATCCGCAAAGCGCTGAAACAATGCTTCCACAGAATTGGAAACGTGTTATACGGGCTCTCGAAGTATTTCATCTGACTGGAATTTCTCTTATTGATCATCACAAAAATCAGGAAAAATATACCGGATTTAATTTCTTTTACTTCTCGATTGAACCTGAAAGGAATATTCTTTATGAAAATATCGAAAAAAGGGTTGATATTATGATACTGAATGGACTTGTCAAAGAAGTTAGCGATCTGATCCGGGACGGCTGGTCGCCAAAATTAAATTCGTTAAATACAGTTGGATATAAGGAAATAATATCTTTCCTTAATAAGGAAATTTCGCTTCAAAGAGCCGTTGAACTGATAAAGAGGAATTCCAGGCATTATGCAAAAAGACAGTTTACCTGGTTGCGAAGGATTGAAGATCGGATACCGATCGATCCGCAAAACTATGATTCCATAGATTCTATTTGTGATTTTATTATATCTTATGTCAAATGATATTTGGTAAAATATTTTTCTTTGAATATATTTGATCGCACTTCATAATATTGGCGAACTAATGAAAAAAAACATCAGGATTGCATCTGGTCAGGGTTTTTGGGGTGATCTGATTGACGCTCCTTATATGCAGGTTACTTCAGGGGATATTGATTATCTTGTGATGGATTACCTTGCCGAAGTAACCATGTCAATTCTTCAAAAACAAAAAAATAAAAATCCGTCGCTTGGATATGCCAAGGACCTTCCCCCTCTTATTGGTCGGATTCTCCCGCATTGTGTTGAGAAAAATATCAAAGTAATAACAAATGGCGGTGGTGTCAATCCTTTTTCCTGTGCGGCTGAAATAAAAAAAATAGCCTCTGGATTAGGGTTCGGGAATATTAAGGTTGCTGTTGTTTCAGGCGATAATATTCTTGAGAACATTGACGAAATTCTTGATAAAGGCTGTTTACTGAATAATATGGACACCGGAGAACCGGTCGAATCAATTAAGGATCAACTCCTGAGTGCTAATGTTTATTTCGGCGCATTTCCCGTCGTAGAGGCGCTTAGAGCAGGAGCTGATATCGTGATCACCGGCAGAATGACTGATACCGGACTTACGCTTGCACCAATGATCTATGAATTCGGCTGGGACAAAACAGATTTTGATAAAATGGCTTCCGGTATCATCGCCGGACATATTCTCGAATGCGGAGCACAAGCTTCAGGCGGCAATTTTCTTGGCGACTGGAAATCTGTTGATAATTTTGCAAACATCGGGTTCCCTATTGCCGAAGCTTATCCCAATGGTGAATTTATAATAACAAAACATGATAAACTTGGCGGGCTCGTTAATTTTCAGACAGTCGCGGAGCAGCTCGTATATGAAATCGGAAATCCAAAAGAATATATCACTCCGGATTGCATCGCCGATTTTACTTCAATAAAACTTGAGGACCTCGGCAACAACCGTGTTAAAGTATTTGGTATTAAAGGATTGCCGGCTACTCCTTTTTTCAAAGTGTCATGTTCGTATGAAAACGGCTACAGCGCCAATGGGTCACTTACCTATTCGTGGCCTGAAGCACTAACTAAAGCAAAAGCGGCAGATCAGATACTTCGGGATAGGCTCGATAACCTTAACTTAAAGTTTGATGAAATCCAGACTGAGTATATTGGCTATAATGCCTGCCACGGGCCACTCTCAGCAGAGATTGATGAGGATCTTATTAACGAAATCACATTAAGATTTGCGGTACGGGCTGCCGATTATAAAACAGTCGAGAGATTTGGGAAAGAACTTGCACCGCTGATTCTGACAGGACCTCCGTCAGTCACCGGATTCGCAGGCGGAAGACCGCATCCCCATAGCGTGGTTGCTTACTGGCCTGCCCTTATTCCAAAAGAACTTGTACAGCCTCAGGTAACTATACTGGAGATCGAAAGATGAAGATTAGATTAATAGACATCGCGCATGGAAGAAGTGGCGACAAAGGAGATGCTGCAAATGTCGGCATTATTGCTTATGATGACATAGGTTTTGAGATAATCAGGAAGCACCTCACAACCGAAAGAGTAAAGGAGCATTTCCACGGAATATGCCTCGGTCCTGTCGAACGTTACGAAATGCCGAATATCCGGGCAATTAATTTCCTTCTGCACAATACCCTTGGCGGGGGCGGGACTGTCTCATTAAAATTTGATGCCCAGGGTAAAACATTAGCTGCTGCTCTTCTCAGAATGGAACTGGAAGTCTGAAACGATTCTGTTTTATTCTTGTTTTCGTATCTTTAGGGTTTGAATAATTTGTAATACAGAGGATAGAATGTTTGACGATCAAAAACGTGAAGTTGGTATAAGTGAAGATAAGATAACGAAACTACGAGGTTATCTTTAAGGTCGATAAAAAAGAAAGTGAAATTGCAGCATTAAAACTTCAGAGTGAAGCAAGCGACTTCTGGACTGACCAGAAAAAAGCTCAAAGTGTTCTTCAGAGAATCAAGTCGCTTCAGAATTCAATCGATCTGTGGAACGGACTAAAAATTTCATACGATCATATTATCGAATTCCTTGAACTTGCCGAGTCAGAAGCTGAAGAAAGTCTTATCTCTGATATTGATTATCAGATCAATGAATTGTCGAAAAAAGTTGAAGAGGCTGAATTTAATAGTATTCTCAGCGGCAAAGATGATGAGAATGACTGTATTCTGACTATTCATTCCGGCGCAGGTGGCACTGAGGCTCAGGATTGGGCTGAAATGCTTATGAGGATGTACATACGATGGGGTGAACAGAATAATTTCACAGTAACAATCCTCGATATATTGGAAGGTGATGGTGCCGGTATTAAAAGTGCAAGTCTTGAATTTAAGGGACAGTATGCTTACGGCTATCTCAAAGCAGAGATAGGTGTTCACAGACTGGTACGTATTTCGCCTTTCGACTCAAATAAAAGGCGTCACACATCATTTGCATCCGTCTTTGCAATGCCGGAAGTTGATGATGATATTGAGATTGATATTAACCCGGCTGATCTCAGAATCGATACCTATCGTTCAGGGGGAAAGGGCGGTCAGAATGTTAATAAAGTGGAAACAGCGGTCAGGATAACGCATATTCCGACTAATACTGTTGCTGCCTGCCAGAGTGAACGTTCGCAGAACCAGAACAAAACTAATGCTTTTAAGATGCTTAAAGCCAAACTTTATCAACTTGAAATTGCAAAACAGGAAGCTGAAAGAGAAGAGCTTGAAAACTCAAAAATGAAAATTGAATGGGGAAGCCAGATCCGATCCTATGTCTTTCATCCATATAATATGGTAAAAGACCACCGTACAGATCACGAAACTTCAGATATTCATACTGTTATGGATGGCGACCTTAATACTTTTATTCGTGCATTTCTGCTGAAATCAGCTACTTTATAATGCCCGATACCGATTTCTTCAGCCGCGTGAAAGATGTTGTTGCCCGAATCCCCGCCGGTAAAGTAACGACTTATGGGGCAATTGCTGAATTCTGCGGAATCAGATCATCAGCCAGAACGGTTGGCTGGGTATTGAACTCATTAAAAGGAAGCAATCTCCCCTGCCACAGAGTAGTTAACAGAACAGGGGCGCTGACTGGCAAATTCCATTTTGATGATCCGTTTCTTATGGAATCCCTTTTAAGATCAGAGGGTATAGAATTTGGACAGGATGAAAGGGTTATTCTCGAGAGACATTTCTGGAAGCCGGAATAATTAATAATTATAATGATATTTTCATGATAATGACCGGAAACTGAGTTAGGTTTTCGGTCTTTTGATTTTGTTCGTGCTTCTTTAGTACCCAGGTAGCCGTCAGTATTCCCACTGCCGAGCCGATAACGACATCGGACAGCCAGTGTTTGTCATGGTAAATCCTTGAAATGGCAGTGATAATTGCAGGTGCGAAGAATAATACTTTCAGTTCAGGAGAACTTGAATTACCCGCCAGAATTGTTGAAAGTGAAAACGCAAGAGAGGAATGGCCTGAAAAAAAAGACATTCTGTCATCTGTAAATCCCAGTAGTCCAAAATCATTTGGCCCGTCAGACAAATACGGCCTTGACCTTCCGGCAATTACTTTTACGAGCAGAGTAACCGTCCCCGTATAAACGAATGATTGCAAAATTTCGAATCCTGTTTTTTTCAGTTCGGTATTCTTGCTGCCCATCCCCATCATAGCGGTTCCCAAAACAAGCGAAGTAAGGGGTTCGCCATAATACTTTCCTGCTTCCATAAGGACAACTGGAAAATTCTGGTTTTCTTTTATTATGTCTCGGACATCTGAATCGAGGTATGTTAATCCGTAAGCAGCAGCACCCATAAGTCCCAAAATGGTGAAATCATTCGAGTTCCATGAATTGGGTATTTTGATGAATTCCCTCGATTCTGATGAAAATTGGCTGTAATTATAAATATTCTGGGCTGATAATGTTGTCTGGAATATGATAAAAGTGAGGATTAAGCTCATAATAAGATTCGGACAACTGTATAAGTAGATAAAGAACCTCACCCGTATGCAGGAACTTAATAAGAAGAATAAACCGGGGAAGTAATTTTGAACTGTGATTTTAATTTTTCCTGACGAATTAAGTTTCTCATTAAAAAAACCGCCTTAAAAAGGCGGTTTTTAGGGGAGAAAACACCTCTAATAGTAAAGGTATTTTCACTTTTTTATTTTCGTTAAAAGTAATCTTAAGATACTCAGACTTTAATAAAAAATCAAACCTGACTCTATTTCATAAATCTGTTATTTTTTTGAAAGCGCTTCAATAGTTTTTTCTATTCTCTGCTTTTGCGAATCAGGAGCTCTTTCTAAAGCTTCACTATAATTTTTTATTGCAGAATCCTTATCTCCGGCTTTTTCAAGAGCTTCTGCAAGACTGTCATAAACATTCCAGGAATCCGGGAAATTGTCAACATTATTATAAAACATTTTTAAAGCTTCTTCGACTTTTCCCTGCCCTAAAAGCTCGTACCCATAAGTGTTGATACTGGCTTCAGTCGCAATTGAAAAAGCTTTTTGTAAGGTTTTATCTGCTTCATCAGTTTTTCCAATCATTCGTAAAAGCCGAGATTTTACGGAAAGATTATCGAAATTTTCATTTCGAAGGATTGATTTTTCAACCCAGTCCAGTCCCATTCCCAGTTCAACGTCGTTATCTGCGCAATACTTTGCAGCCTGAAGATTTGCCTGCCAACTGAATCCCTCCACATTTACGAGTTGTTTACGGAAATTATCAAGAACAATCTTATGAAGATCCATTGCAACACTAAATGATATTTTAAAGTTTTCCCACTTCAGATTAATATCGACTGAGGAAGCGGTGATATTATTAAAATCGAATTGCATCCACTCGTTATATTCAGAATGTTCAGGTTTAACCCTTACCCTTAGTGCATCTTCATTCTCGTCGTAGAAAAAGCTTCCCCATGCTGTATTCACTTTGTTGAATATAAGAATCCATTCATCTTCTCCGGGAATGGTATGGAAACCATAAACACCGGAAGGCAATTTTGCACCTTTAATTGTAACGTCATCGCTAAAAGAAATTGTTGTGTTTTCATTAGCCCCTGCTCTCCAGACAATATTGTAAGGAACAAGCTCGCCCAAAATCTTTCGTCCTTTTACTGCCGGACGACTGTAATTAACCCTGATTTCAGTGAGTCCTATCTTCTGTGAGACTGAAGACTGTGGACTAACTCTGGGTAGAATCAAATTTTGTGCTGAAACAATTCCTGAGAAAACAAACGCCAGGATTAAGATCAATAAGGATTTGGACATACAAACTCCCTGCAAATAACAAAAATACGTTTGTGAAATATTGTTTATTTATTTTTTCGGTTCAAAATCAAGAGCTATTGAATTTATACAATACCTCATGCCTGAAGGATTTGGACCGTCATCAAATAAATGCCCCAAATGTGAACCGCATTTGCTGCAGATAATTTCAGTCCGTGTCATAAAATGGCTGTTGTCGGTTCGTTCAATCACAGACTCGCTTTTGTATGCATTCCAAAAACTGGGCCAGCCCGATCCGCTGTCGTATTTGGTTTCTGAACTAAAAAGTTCATTTCCGCAGGCAGCACATTTATAAATACCGCTTTCTTTATTGTAGGTGTACTTGCCTGTAAATGCTCTCTCAGTACCCTTTTCCCTTAAAACGCTGTACTGCTCGGGGGTCAGTTTACTTTTCCAATCCTCTTCGCAGCTAAATGATTTATCTGACATTGATGTATTTCCTTTTTCTGTGTCATTTTGTATTAATGAATCCGCAACCATAGCTTTCAAACCTTCAGGCGGAGTTTTATCAACTGTTTCCCAAATAGATATTGCAATAATAATAAGGATGATTATCGATAGATTTCTCATGCTCAGTTCCTTTTAAGACCTTATGTCTTATTATAATACAAAATTTTAGCCTTATTAGTTTAATTATTTTAAACTTTTATAACTTTTTGTGGCTGAATCTTCAGATCCGAACAGACCAACCCGAACTCTGAACCATCTTCCACCTTTGGAATTAACGATGGCTTCCTGAATATATGAATTATATCCTTTTCTTTTAAGTTTCGCTGCTTCCGATTCAGCATTAGACCGGCTTCTCCAGGAAGAGACCTGGAAACAGAAGTACTTTCCGTCAGTATATATAAAATCCCTCACATATTGTTCACTTGGGAAATCGTAAAAGGACGGATCGTACATAGCACCCGGATCAGGAATCGCTTCATTTGTTTCTTCCGGCATCGACGGTGTGACCTCGGGTTGAGTTTCCTCGACTACAGCGGGGACTGGATTCGGGGCTTCAGCGATTTCCTCTGAGTCGGCAGTAGAATCTTCAATTTCCTCATTTTGGGATGCGCTGTCTTCTTCTGTTTCGGCAGGACTACCTGAATATTCATTATTTTCATTTAAAAGACCTGAACCCATTAGATAATTTCTTGCATTATCATAGATAATTTCAAAATCACTGCCTCCCTGCACAGGAACAAACAGATCAATTTTACTGCCGGAAAAAGCCTGCTCGGATTCACTTCCAGCGATCATGCCATCGGCGCCGTAATAAATCGCTCCCACTACACTGTACTTTCGCTCTGGCTGGTTAAAAATGAGGCTGCGTTTAATTTTCGATACTTTTTTGGGGATTGTTGAAAATTCACGAGGCTCTTTATAATATACAACGCTTTGAAGATTGATCAGATCACCGGACATTCGAATTGATGAAGTGTCTAAAAATACCACCTGATCATCTGTATCCTGAATGATCTGCCATTTCTGATTTTCATTTTGAGCATTAACAGATGTAAATAGAACAAAAATGAAAAGTATATTTTTAATAATCTTCATCAGGTTTTTCCGTAACTAAAGTTCTTTTTTTATAAAAATACAAATAAACTGGTGCCCCTGTCAAGATCAAAAAGGCTGCAGAAAATAATCCGGCAGTCGGATATGTCACAAAAACACCACCGGCAATGAACACCTGACTTATAACAGCAAGTGAAGCCATTAGTTTCCAGAATGGTGATTTGAATTTGGGATTATAATCTTCTCTTTTTTTAAGAAAAAATATTGCACTGTAAACTAAACCATTCTGAAGAACATATGAAAGAGTAAAATAACCGAGCAGTTCCTCAATATTTCCCAGGAAAAGTAGAATTACTGCGAGTGAACACTGAATAGTGATTGAATAATGAGGTGTACCATATTTGGGATGCAATCTTGCAAACGGTTTAAAAAATAATCCGTCTTTTGCCATTGCATATTCAAGACGGGGTTGAGCCATTATCCCCGCATTAATCACTCCAATCATTGAGATAAAGGCTGCAATTGAGAATATGGCGCCGGCACCGCTCCCGAATAATGAAATAAAAGAGAATGGATTTACAAAACTCCCTTCCGCTTTAACAATTTCATGGAAAGGAACCAGGCTGTTTATCGCTATTGAAATCAGACTGTAAATAGTCATGACAAAGAATAGTGAGCCCAATAGAGCAATAGGCAGATTTTTCTCCGGATCTTTTACTTCTCCTGCCATATAAAGCACATTCCCAAAACCAGCATAAGACCAGGCTGTTGCTGATATTCCGGTAGTAATCAGCACAAAAAAGGAAATGTTTTCACCTGAAACGTTTTCAGCCGAAAACGTTCTACTTCCATCAAAATAGATGAATCCGAAAAGAACAACTGCGATAAGAGGCAGCATCTTCCCGACAGTAAGTAAAATCTGGAAATTCCCCCCGGTTTTGACACTCCTAATCTGAACAAACATAAGTGAGAGAATTAAAAAAGCCGTAAAAACCGCAGCATAGATATGTTCATTTAACATCGGGAAAAAGAAAGCCAGGACAGAGGCAGCACTTAATCCCACAATAGTTAATGTTGGGGTATCACTTGTCAGGAATGCAGTCCATGTGTATAGAAATCCTAAAAATGGAGACCCTGCTTTATTGAGGTAGTAATAACCAAACCCCTGCGAGGGATATGCGCTGCCCATCTCAGCAATTACGAGTATCTGGGGAATCCAGATGACGCCTGAAACAAACCAGATTATTGTTGAAAATAATGGTGATCCTGTTTTAGCCGCCACAATTGGAATGCTAATGAATACTCCTGAACCAATAACTGTCCCAATAATGATTGCAAAAACCTGGGCTAAAGTTAATTCTCGTTTAGGTTGGGATAAATTTTCCTCAGCCATATTTTACTATTGTCTCAATAATTTTCAGATAATTTTCAGTTTTTACATATTCCGGAATAGAGTTTGAAGATCCGGCAGACCATCCGCCCCTTTCTTTGAAATGTTCGGCAAATCCTCTGACCAATTGTTCCACGTGATGTGGTTCTCCCCGGCTGAGCAGATCAAGATCAATTCCGCCGCAAACAGATATTTTTCCTTTTAAGGTATCGCTAACTTCAAAAATACTCATTGCTTTAGGCTCAATCGGGTGCAAAGCAGTAACACCGCAATCGATTATATCTTCAAAAACAGGACGGAGATCACCATCAGAATGATATATAAGCGGTTTATTATATTTTGAGGCAATATCTCCGATCCTTTTCAGCAAGGGGAAAAAATACTGCTTAAGATGTTCAGGCGATAACATAGGTCCATTAACAAAAGCAATATCATCGCTATACCATAATATATCGACTTTATCTCTTTGAGCCATCGATTCAAACATTGGAATAATTAATTCCGAAACTCGATTAAATGCGGACTCAATCAATTCCGGATCTGTATATAGGGCAACAGCAAAATTCTCGAACCCCATCATTTCCCAAACAAGTGTGAAAATGTCACCATATTGACCGATCACTGCCATATTATCAGGGACAATTTTCTCTGCTTCATCAAATCTGCGAAAATCGATATCTGAAATTCTTGGCCAGGGAAATTTTTCGAGATCATCGAATGTGCTGATTATACCCTGCGATTCCACAGCCCATGACCTGTCAGATGATGCGCCGGAGGCCGATTTCTCTCCGGGGGTAAATTTCCGGTAGCTAATATCCATATTGAAGCCGGGCTGTATTTTTACGAAATCATAACAATATCTGCCCATAAATTCAATTTCGTCTTGTAATGAGAAAATATCCTTTCCCATTAACTCTTTTTTAATTACCGGATGTATTCCAAGTTCAATTAATGGTATATGATCCGGCACTCTGCCGTATAAAGCATTTAAAAGCCTTTCTTTGTTGGGTGTCCGGGATATCTTCATAATTCTGCGATCGCTATCATTAATTCTTTAAATTTGTTATCAATTATTTTGGGCGAGGATTTGTGATTATTAACTATCATCGAGTATGCAATTAAATCTCCTTTCTTATTCTTTAGATAACCACTCATGCTGCGAACTCCGCCAATAAGTCCTGATTTAATCCTTGCATTTTTTTCTAAAACTGTCCCGGTTCCAAAATTCCTGAAGAAGCCTTCATCATTTTTATCTCCGGCTAAAGCAATAGAATTTAGATAAATACTAAAGTAATCTTTCCTCGTCATTACGGATAACAATTCACAAAACATCCTTGCCGTCACCAGATTTTGTCTTGCGAGTCCACAGCCGTCATAAAGCTCAACTCCTTCAGTTGTGACCGCATTTTTTTTCAGGAATTGAAGAATAAGTTCAAGACCATTTTCAGTTTCACCACGTCCTGACTTGTTTAAGGAAATCAGTTTAGGCAACTGTTCGGCATATAGATTAAATGATCTTTTATTAACAATACAGATAATATCTCTGACAGGTGGCGAACTAAATCTTGTAAGTTCTTTTACATTATCATATTTTTCAGCGATGTCAGTTGTCCGGAGTCTTCCATTAAAATTAACTCCAATTGTCTTAATAATTCCTGCTATCTTCTGCAAAGCAAATAATGCAGGATCAGGAACTGATCCTTTTATGCGGAATTCCTTCTCCCCTGCCGGGACGGTTCCTCGCACAACTGTGTTGTACTGATAGGGTGCACAATAAATATAACCGTTATCACCGGAACCAGGTTTTCCAGTTTTAAGCCGATTATTAAAAACGAGTCCCTGAACTTCAGGTGCAGTACCGGCAATATTCACCGGATCGCCTTCATTTTTCCCGGGATTTAATATCAGTTCATATAGATTTTCATTAAAACAAAGAGCGGATGTCTGCGCTCCATAATAATTTCCAATATCAATCCAATTCCAGTAACCGGAAAGATTATTCTCCTCAAATGCCGAAATATCTGCAATGATATCGCCCGATATTGATTTTATTCCGTGGGATTCAAACGATTTTTTCAAACCAGCGGCAATTTTTTCACCAGTAGCGCAATTGGGTAATAAATTACCGCCAAAAGTCGGATCACCGGCACCTTGTATTATCAGATCACCATTTAACACGCCGCCTGATACCGAACCCCGATACTTAAAAACTGTCTGGAAATTTGCGTCTGCTCCAAGATATTCCAAAGCTGCTGCTGTTGTTAGTAATTTTAGTCCGGATGCAGGCGCAAGACTAAAACCGGAATTATGATCAAGAAGAATTTTACTGTTTTTAGTATTGAGTGCAAAAAGGGAGATTTGCGAATGGTCGAGACCTTTGGTCTGAAGAAGATTCTTGACTTTCGATTCTATATTATCCTGGTCTCCACGATTTTCTGAAGAACCGGAAAGCACGAAACTACTTAACAGTAGTAAAACAATTTGAAATATTCTCATGGATAAAGAATTTTTTAGGAATCTTTTAATTTAGGTAAATTATTAGAAATCCCGGTCGCTATTCCCGTAAAAACTTAGCCTGGTTAATAATTCTTATGTTTTATAATTTATCCGAAAGATTAGTCATTTATCTCAGATATCGCTTATTACAGGTCAAAAAAAAACCGCTCCATACGAAGCGGTTCTTAAAATAAATACTTGCACTATTAACTATTTGATGAGCAGCATCTTCCTGCTGATATCCAAACCATTTCCGCGCAGTCTGTAAATATACATCCCTGTACTGAGTCCGGAAGCATCAAATTTAACATTATACTCGCCGGGAGCATAATCACCTTTTGCAACTGTCCTAATTAGCTGTCCGATAGAATTAAAAATAGCGAGAGAATATTCCCCTTCTTCGGCAATATTAAACAGAATTGTTGTAGATGGATTGAATGGATTCGGGTAATTTTGAACAAGTTCAAATTTAGCCGGCTGAAGGTCAATCCTGGAATTTAATGAAGTGAGCGGACTACTGTTGGAATAAATATTTCCGCTGCTGGTACCAGCATAGAGGATATTATTTTTAATAACAAGTGAACTGACACCAAGTGTACCCATGCCCAGCGAACCCCACTCGTCAGATTTATCGGCACTAAGAACATAAACACCTGAAGACCAGCCGCTGACAAAAACATTATTGGAAGCATCAATTCGAATGGAGTAAATATGGGAAGCCATAAGATTATTGTTGATAGCGAACCAGTTCTCTCCCCCGTCGATTGATCGGATGACTCCGTTACCATATGTACCGGCATATACTTTCCCCTGAGAATCAATACCTAAAGACCATACGAATAAGTAGCCGAAGTTTAACTGATCCCAGCTTTCCCCTCCATCTTTCGATCTTAACACACCCGATCCAAAAGTACCGGCATAAATATTTCCGGAAGCATCACTTTCAAGAGCATGAACTGGCAGGTTAGTATTTGTTTTTCCAACTCCCGTCCAGTTGTTTCCTCCATTTGTGGATTTGAAGATGCCCTCTCCCCAGGTACCGGCAAAAATATTAGTCCCTGATTTTGTAATGGCTCTGGTATCTTTGCCTGAAAGTCCGGTAATATTCCAGTCGCTGCCATTATTTATTGATTTATAAACTCCATTTTCGGTAGCAGCATAGATTGTATTTCCATCAATTAGAATATCCCAGATAAACGCCACGTTCATCCCGCTGTTAAGCAAAACCCAGTCGGCTCCCTCATTGGTTGACCGGTATATTTTACCGCCCCAGGTTCCGCTGATAAAATTACCGGCATCATCCTGATCGAGTACCCAGACAATTTCTCCTGTCCCTGTATTTCCGGTAAGCTGCCAGGAAACCCCGCCGGTATTTCCCGGATCACCAAACCCTGCCAGATTTAAAATGGCCTCAGAAGAATTGTTTGAGGGATTTGGATCCTGCTGTTTTACGGATAATATTTCTGAAACGTTTGATATTTTATCTGAGACTGGGATATTTCCGATAAAGTGAGTGCTGTTATCGGAACCGGAATTAAACTGTCCTGTACCTAAAACCGATTTAGCAATAACCTGTCCATTGACAACTCCGCTCGGAAAATCAACCGTGGCTTTCGGTGCGAGGATTGATCCTCTTACATCTATTCCCTCAATTATTAGATCAGAACATTCGTAAAAATTATAAAGGACATTGCTGATCGCCGTACCGTAAACATTCAGAGCACCTCCCCAGTCAATTGATTCACCGGATATATTCAGCAAAACTACAGCTCCATTTGGAACAGTAATATTTAAACTGGTAGCAAGATTTAACTGACTGCCTGTAACACCAAATACATTAAGGAAAGGATCGTTGCCGGTAAGAGTGAGTCCGCTGTTTTCAAATATTACATCACCGTTAGCCTCATAAACTTTTAGCGAGGCGGCCAGTTCATTTAGATAAACAGACGCAGCTTCAAAATTTATCACGCTATCCTGACGGAGTGTGCCATCAAAAATTGTCACCAGATCAATAGGCAGATTAGTACCCTGACCATAAACAACATTGCCGCCTTTCACAGTGCCGCTCAGAAAAGTAAGATTCTCACCGACAATAAGAACATCTTCAGTCCCGCCGGATGGGTCGAGCTGATCTCCGATACTATAGCTTGAGAAAAAAGCATCTCTTCCCACAGCAACTTTCCCCTCAGTATCAGCCGAGGGCTGGGATATATCCTCAAAAACAAAAACATTATAATCAACAGCAGGTCCCAGATCGAAAGCGCTTTGACTGATTGCAGCCAAATTAACCGCTGCTTTCACTTTTAATTCAATGGTACTTCCGTTTGTTAGTCCCTGAATACTCCATATTCCGCTGGAATAATCATATTCCCCCGCACCGGTAGTGTGAGACTTATAGATTAATCCCTCCGGAAGAATTTCAGAAACGACGATTTCAGTCGCATTATTAGGACCGTTGTTTGTAAGAGCAACTGTATAAGTGACAATATCTCCGTCCGCCGGATTTGTATTATCGGCACTTTTAGTGAGTGAAAGATCAGCCAATGCTGTATTTCCCGGATCTTCGATTAGAACAACATTTTCGTAGCTGATTGCATTTGTAGGTGTTGCAGTTACGTAAAATATGGCATCATTAAAATCTTCATCACATGATCCATAATCGCGCCGGATATCTTCAAAAGCAAGAATCACTCTGCCTGATCCAAGATCATTCAAAAGCACATTATGCTGCTTTTTATCAGGATTCGTCTCAGGATTTAGGATTTTGTTCGAATAAAGCAGCCAATTTCCGGATGTGGCGTTCCCATTACGGAATCCATCCGCGCCAAGCCACCACCCGATCACTGTTCCGGGCTGAAATGTCCCAATCTTGACTTTATCTCCCGATTTGAGTCCCCCGCCGCTGCCGGCAAGAGACGTATTCGGGAAAATCACGGTCATTGAACTTGCAATTTCCTGAGTCGTCTGCGGTGGATTATTTATGTTATATGTGTAGAAGCCAAGCACATTTCTATATCCAGCACCTTCTGTAACGAAGGTAACGAATACGTCGGCTGTCTGAAGTACAGTGATATTCGTCTGAACATTATCTGCCAGGTATTCAGGATGTTTAACCGGAACTCTTGAATATTCAGGTACTGAGGCAGCTATTCTGCTCAAGAGATCCCGCGGAACATTATCGCCAGGCTGCTGAAGATAATTTGGAATTCCGACAGAATTCCAGGTGCCGAGCGTCTGGAATGATTGTGCCGAAATCATCCCGGAAAATATAAACAAAAGTAAAAATATTTTTCTCATACCCCTTCCCAAAATTATTTGGTGATCTATAATTCGAATATATTGATATTAACGCTTAACTACAAGCCACTGTTCGGGATTCTGATAATCTCTCGCTTTCCAGATTTCAAAATGCAGTATGTTTCCTTCAAGGTTCTCGCCGACCTTTCCTAAAATATCTCCGGCTTTAAGTTTTGAGCCTGATTTTACCTGTAAGTCGCGCACATTACCATAAACCGTTCTGAAATCGTTCTTGTGAGTAACAATAATTATTCCACCGTAACCAGGGATCCACTCTACAACAGACACAATGCCTTCAGCAACAACGAAAACATCAGCGGCATTCTGTGTCTTAATGTCAATCCCATAGTTTAATGTAACAGTATTGAGTTTTTTATTCCGGATCTCTCCGGATTTCCTGAATATTGAACCGCGGGAAACTGGCCAGTTTATTCTGCCCTTCAACCTCATCAAATCGGCTTCATCGGAGAATACAGGAGGGGGAACAACTTTTTTTTCTCGTTCAGCCGCTAACCTTCTATTCTCTTCTTCTATAAGCCGGGTGATATATTCTTTGATTTTTTCCTGTGCGCGGCGTTTTTCTTTTATTTCCTCCGCGATGGATTTTTTATCCTTTTGCAGTCGGCCTATAAGTTTTTGCTGGTTACTTTTATTTGCCTGGATATTTTTTTCTTCCTCTTCACGTGCTGTGAGTACCCGGACATTCTGATCTGATAATTGTTCCAGATAACGCTTCTTGCTGAGGAGAGCTTGATTCATATCCTTAAGTGAACTGAGTTTGATCTTAATATTATCGTCAATAACCGAGAGGTATTTCCATCTTTCAAAAGCTTGACGAATAGACCCGGCTTTAAAAAGATAACTTATCCATGATTCTCCCCCATTTTTATAAAGCCAATTGAGGTATGAGGAATATTCCGACTTTAATTTTCCGGATTTTTCATGAATTTTTGTGATTTCACTTTGTGTCGCATCAATCTGCTTTTCAAGATTCGATTCCTTATCCCTTAACGAAACGATAACCTTATCGAGAAGAAGTTCCTGATTTTTAAAATTCTCAAGAACAGTATAATTCTCTTTTTCCTTTTGTGAAATTTCATCGAATTTTTCGCCCAGCATCTCAATATGCTTTTTTAGGCTGTCAATAGCACGCCAGTTTTTATCTATCTCGGTCCTGCTTTGAGCAAAAATCCCAGAGAACATTAGTAAGAGTAAAAGAAAATATTTGATCATTCCTGTCGCCATTCAATGACTTCGGCATCCTCAGGAATTTTTATTTTAAAAAGCTTACTTGTTTTATTGATTTCAATATTCCTGTATTCTATTTCGATATTTTGCTTCAAGTCCGGATTTTTTACTGAAATTCTATAAGGAACCGGGACTTCTTCAAAATTTCGAAATTCAGAATAGCTGCCTTCTATCATCGTTTGTCCATCTGAGTTGGAAACCAGATATCTCTTAAGAGTAAGTTCATCACGGGCAATGAGATAAGATGTGTTTTTTGAATATTTAGAATCATAATAATTGATCTTAATATCGTCTCCCTGCGAAGTAAAATTATCCGGTTCGCCGCTAAGTTGATCGGTAAGGTTTACAGAACCGGCAAATGCATCCACAATCTCATCAAAACTTAAGTCAATTCTGAAAATTTTCTTAAGCACTGGTGCATTACTTTTTCCTTTGTAAACTTTATTCTGCAAAACATCATGAAATATAAAATCCTTTCCCGTAACCATGGCCTGGGCGATATCAATGCCAAATGGTCCAAATACCGCAATTTTTATAGAATCCGGCTTTTTAAGATTAACTTCAAAATTTGCCTTTCCGCTAAATTCCGGGCTGTCAATATTCAGGATTCCTGTCCCATAAAAAGTTTTAACCTTTCTTCGGTTCGCTTCAAGTTTTTTAATTATCCTTTCCGGCGATGCATTCAGTTCTTCTTCAACTGGTTTTGAAGGTATGCAGGAACTTATAGTTGTGGCAATAACTGCCAGTATAATCAATAATTTTAATTTATTCAAATTTCACCTCTTTCAATCTTTTCCTTTAATCCCTGGTCTCCCGGCTGGAGTTCAAGAGCCATTTTCCAATACTCAATAGCTTTATCTTTTTCACCAAGTTTAAAATGAACATCACCTAAATGATTCAATACCTCCGGGCTTTCAGGATTTACCTTATGAGATCGGTAAATAAACTTCTGGGCATCATAATATTCACCCTGCTGGAAAAGTATCCACCCTTTTGTGTCGAGAAAAGAAGAATTTTCCGGTTCACTTTCCAATGCTCTGTCCACCATCTCCATCGCCCTGTTCAGGTCAATCCCCCTCTCACTCAGAGCATAGGCGAAATTATTGAGCAGAGTCGGATTATCCGGGTCGAGTAAAATAGCATAAGAGTAAGCAGAATCACATTTATCCCATTGCTCAAGTGAATTGTATATCAGCCCCTTTAATCCCCAAACTTCGGGACTCCCTGGCTGGAGACGGGACGCGATATCCAAAGATTCAATCGCCTTTTGAGGTTCATTAAGACGGTGGAGTGTAAATCCTAATAAATAATGCGGAAAAAACTCAGAAGAATTTATTCTGACTGCTTTTTCAAGATAAGACCTGGATTCCAAAAAATTCTCTTTGGCGCTGAAAGCAAGACCAAGTATAAGATTTAGCTGGTAACTGTCAGGAAAATTATGTATGGCTTTGGATAATTCATCCTTTACTTCATCGTATCTTGCCTTATCAATCAGCAATTGGCCGAGTCTGTTCCAGTAGAATTCATTCCAGGGCGCAAGGCGGGCAGCTTCTTTATAATTTGTGACCGCGGCAGAATCCTTTTTTTCAAGAATGTTTAATTCACCAAGGAGTGCGAGTGTTCTGTGATCAGTCGAATCGGAGACCATTTTCTCAAGTATTTCTCTTCCTTTTCCCAGAAATGTGCTGTCTCTGCTTCCTTTTTGCAGAATAAATTCGGCGTACGCAAGTTTGTCTTCCAGCCTGACTTTGCTCATTTCAGTAAGTCTTGAATAGATATCTATTCCGCCCTCCCAGTTATTATTGAGCAGATAGGAACGCGCAAGTAATTCGAGTACTGCAATATCATCGGGATAAAGCATCGCAGCTTCTTCAGCCCTCGCAAGCGCTGTCTCGTTCTCACCAATACTCATATATGCCATAATGAGGGAAATCATAAGGTTTTGGTCAGACGAATAATTTTCCCTGAATTGCTCTAGTGTTTCGACAGTCGCCTTTTTGTTCCCTAATTTTTCATTCATTTCTGCTATTTTAATAAGAACTTCCGGATGAGGTCCCTGCAGGTCGATGAGTTTTTTATAAAGTTCAAGGGAATATGATGGCTTTTTCTGTTCATTGAGCTCAGCCAGTGCGTAAATCACTCCGGAATTTTCCGGATTCTTAACAGCAATTTTTTCGAGGACAGCAATTGCAGAATCAGTAAGATTAGCGCTTCGGTAAATTGTTGCGAGCAAAGTCTGATAATCCAGGTTATCCGGTTCAGCTTTTGCTGCAATTTTTGCATGGTCCAATGCTGGCGATAGTCTGGCTAATCGGAAATAATTCTCTGCCAAAGCATGGTGAACGCCGGCTGTTGGATCCAATTTCAGCGCTTCCTGATAATTAAGTATTGCACCGGCGAAGTCCGAAGACATCTCCGCCATAGTTCCATCAATAAAAGCAGAAAGGGCTTTTTCCTTTCTAGCACTTTCGGCTTGTTTTTCATCTTTATCCGGAAATTCTGAAGTGGCGGCACATCCGAATAAAAATAACATAAGTGTATTGATCAGTATTTTTTTCATAGTCAGTTCATTCGTTCATCATTAGAACAACATATCGTCTTCTATTGTTTCAAGCATATTCAGATATGACTCATATCTGAATGGATTGACTTTCTCGTTTTCAAAGGCTTCGATTACGGCGCATCCGGGTTCATGATGGTGTGTGCATGTGTTAAACCTGCATTCGAATGCATAAGGACTCAAATCTCTGAAATAATGATGCAGATCTTCTTTCTTCAGCCCATAGGGTTCAATCTCCCTGATCCCCGGAGTATCAATTAAAAAAGTATTTTCGGAAACCGGAATTAGCAGAGTTGTTACAGTGGTATGCGTGCCCTTATTTGTTTTGGCACTAGTGTCCCCAATTTTGAGATTAAGCCGGCTATCGATACAATTCAGGATTGAGGATTTTCCCACTCCTGAAGCGCCCCAGAACACCGAGGTCACTCCTTGCATGTCTTCTTTTATCGCCTCAATACCTTTCCCTGTCCTTGCATCTGTGAAATAAACTCTGTAACCAAGGTTTTCATATACAACTTTCCAATAAGACATTTCATCCGTGAAATCAAGATCAATTTTATTGACAATAATATGCAGTTGCAGGTTTGCCGATTCTCCCGCCACTATTATTCTGTCGAGAAGCCTGTTGTTGAATCTTGGATTATCAGCACTGCAGACAATAAATAATTTTTCTATGTTCGCGGCTACAATTTGTTCAAGCCTTTCACCACGGAATCCAGCACCTTTAATACTTGGGGCTTTTCTTGAAAGGTAGTTTTTACGGTTTATCACCTCCAGGATCACTCCGCTTTTATCCTGATTCAGAGTAAACTCTACATAATCCCCGACTGTAACAATATCAAGGTTATACTGCTTGTTCTTTTTTAGATGGAACTCTTTCTTGAATTTGCCAGGCAAAGTACACCTGACCTCTTTTCCTTCGGGACCAATGAGGTAATAATTATTACTTTCAATTTTATTAATTCTGCCGCGGATATATTTACCTGATTAAAAACTTTAAAAATAATAATATTCCGGCAAAAAAGATTTAGGACTGATCGTTAACGGTAATTATCAGTATTATTAAAAACGATAACCGACAGAGAGCATAAAATTATGCGAACTCAAATCGTGATTAACGACAGAAACGTCCTGACCATAATTATCACTGAAGTTTTTCCACCAGCCATAAGCATAAGCGGCATCAATCGACACCTCAGGAGTTGCAAATATTCCGAGTCCGCCTGTTACAAAATTCCTCGTATATGTCGAGGGATCACCCTTGAACGACGAAGGAATCGACATAAATCCCGCACGCATCCTTAGCGGAGTCATAGGGATAAGATACTCAAGACCGGCATTATATGAAAAAATCCCTGTGAGCAAATCCTTGATCTCAGTATTAACACTTTCCCTGTAGCCCTGATCAAATCCATCCGAAAAACTCATCTGAGTCAGATCGGAATACTTAAAATCAGCATTAATCCTTAATCCGACGATCTGATAAGAAAAGCCTCCGGCTATCTCAAAAGGAGTGGTTATATCATATTCATAATCGCTGCTTTGTGAAGGATTATTTGAGAACAATATATCTTCAAAAGCAGCTTCTCCTGTAAGATAGTATTTTTCCTTTACAGTGAAATATGATGGAAGTTTGATGCTGATTCCGATGCTTCCATCCCGATTAAATCTGTAAAGTAATCCAAGTTTGATATCCCAGCCTGTAACATCCCAGTCAACAATATCATTCATATAGAAATATCTAAAATTTCTGGTATCGTTATCTCCGGGAATAATAAGCATTGCTGAAGTATAATAATCCCGGGTATCGGTCTCACTGAATTCTCTGTTGCTTTTATAGGTGCCTGAATAGGCATTGAGCGAAATGCCGGCGAAAAGATTTCTTGATATTTCAGATGCAAGTGAGATAGTCCAGGCATCAAGCGAACCTTCCTGAAGATTTCTCCCTTCTTCCAGCAATCTGCCTCCTATCAGCGTGGTATCTTTAATATAATTACCGGAATTTGTCAGTAATTCATAACTTAGATAGAGATCATAAATTAAATTATCATTTGAAAGAGATCTTTCTTTAATCATCGATGTATTACCGGGATTAAAGGCTGCAAATTTGGTGGCATAATTAAAATCTTTCATTTTATTATATCCAAATCCAAAAACCAGACTTCCCCTGTAAGTTGGAACGGGATAAGCAAAACTAAATTGGTTCAGCGATGTTGAGCTGTTTGAATTCTCCAAGTACGTATTAAAAAACTCAGAATTGTTGCCGAGGGAATTATAATTTAAGCTTGTGGAAAATTCAAGCTTTTTTAATTGTGCAAGTCCTGCGGGGTTGAATAGCATTGAATTAACATCATTTGCAAGACCAATAAAAGCATTGCCCATTCCCAGCGTTCTTGCATTACCATAAATGCCCGGTTCGCCAAGTCTCAGCGCATCGTTAAAATTTTGCGCAAGTAAAGTTGAAAATGAGAATAAAAACAAAAATAAATTCGACTTTTTCATTTATTTCCTTCCTGAATTTCCTGATCTTCCGCTATTATTATTTCTATTCTGTCTTTCGGGAGATGAACTTTCCCTCGTTGTCGTCGTTTGATTATCGTCCCTCTGTTTGTCCCCGGATTCCTGTGAAACGTTAACTGGACGACTGACAGTTGGTGAAGGTATAATCATATCTGAAACGGGATAAGCAGGAATATAATTCCTTTCCGGTCTTGAATAATATATCCTTTCGCCACTTAAGCTATCGGGATAATAAGTGTTTTCCTCGGATGTGATTAACGGGCTGAATGAGAGCCACCATGGGTCTGAATCGTAATAATTTTGATCAGGTTTTTTCTCGTCTATTTGCTGATTTTGAAATGAATAGAATGAATCAAATTCACTGCCGGTATGGCAGGACATACAGTCATCGCTTAGAATAACTCCGAATCTGTCCAGCCTTCCTGAATCATCCTTATATTTTACGGCGGGGTGTTCGGTTAAGGTATAACACCCCGTCAAAAAAGTTGCAATAAGAAAGACAATGATTGCAGTTTTCATATTTACTTTCTGCTCCTGTCCCTGCCCGAAGATGAGGAGGATGACCTTGAAGAGCCGGAAGACTGACTTCTCGAACTGCTCGATGAACTGCTTTTTGGTGCTGAGTATGAACGAGGAGTACTGCTCTTCGGTGTTGAATATGAACGGCTTCCGGATGAACTGCTTTTTGGTCTATCAACTTTCGGGCGTGAGGAACTTGTTTTAGGAGAATCCCTGTATGTCGATCCGGATTTGATTTTTTCCTTTTCAGTAGTTTGCCGCGGAGTTTCTTTTACTTTATAACCTGGACTCCTGTAAGTCTTCCTCGAATCCTCAGATGTACTTTTTGACGATCCGGGATTAACTCTATATGTCCGGCTGCTCTGTTCTCGCACATCTGTCTTAGTTCTGCTGCCTGCATCCGATCTTTTTACAGAAGGAGAAGGTGTTCTCTCTCCGATACTTTCTCTTGCCGGGATTCTTTCCCTTGAAGTTGAGGTAGTGCGATCAATTCCTGTTCTTGGAACTATGCCTCTTACGCGTTCACCGTCACGAACAGTTCCTCTTGAAACACCTGATGATCTTGTAGGAATTCCCCTGTCACCAGTGTAATCGGGTGTAGTCCTGGAAACTCCGGTACGGGAAATCGCTGATCTGTCGCCGTAAAGCCTTCCTGATCCGCCGCTTCTCAAAGCAGAATTTCTTCCTGATGATCCCCTCCCTGAATTGGAATTCCTGATGCCCGCATATAGATTTGTGCGATATTTGGTTTGTGGGGAATTATAGACAGGCGGATAATAATAATAGTATGGATTCCAGTAAACCCAGTTATGCGAATAATACGGATAATAAAACGGATCCCAAACCCTGAAAGAATAATAATTATCGTACCAGTACCAATCGTACCAGAAACCATAATTGTAGTCATTTACCCAGACCGAAATTGATGGGGAGTAGTGCCAGAGATATCTACGGTAACCTGGCCGGTAATAATAATTATTAATTACAGTTACGTCCTCACCATTTTCATAATATTCAGAAGATTCAGAATATTCAGAATCTCTGTATTTCTCCTGATCTGCATATTCTTCCTCATAATTGTAGGCTGGCTGCTGGGCTTCTTCAGTGTACTGAACATAGCTGTCTTCATACTCTTCAGCATCTCTGACTGCAAGTTGTGTATAACAACCGGGCAGTATCGGTGTGAAAGCGAATAACCAGATAAATAGTGTCTTCTTCATGGGAACCTCCTGCTGACTTAAATATAACTACTTTTAATCATTCAATAATTATGCCTGAATTATTTTCAAGAAGGCACCGGAATTCTGATATTGAAGAGTGGATGTCATAAAAGAAAAATTAATTTGGTATTAATGAGTCTTCAAAAAGAAATGCGAAGCTAACTATAACAGAGAAAATAACTTAGCCTTCAGATACAATTCCTGGTAAATCATTCAGAGTTCGCTGCTCCGAAGAATGAAAATTCTCCGGAAGAGATTTTTGCTCGATTGATTATTGTAAAATTAATAGTATTCTTTTTTTTGTTCAATTAGTTAAACATAGTGTCTAAAAAACACTACACTAAAAAATCGATCGCATAAATTCAACAAATAAAGCTCTATCAGCCGCATTGCTGTTTATTTTTTTATTATCAAGCAGATCCCGTAATTCGAATCCAATGGTGAAACCGGGTGATACAGACCATCTCGCGCCTATATTGAAATAGCCCTGACCATCTCCGAATGCACTTCCATTGTTGTCGTTTATTGCAAAATCATATTCTGCAACCACAGAAACCTGTCCGCCGATTGTTTTTTCGATTCCGGCTGTCAGATTGAGGTCTTTATCCCCATCCTTGCGTTCAAGACTGAAATTAGTTCCGGCATGCAGTGTCAGATAGCCAAGCATTTCAAATGTTTTTGATGCTGCTGCAAAAAAGCCCGGTGATTTGATCTGGTACCTTTCGAGATTCTCATCGTAGAATCCTTTACCTTGCGAGTTAAAACCAATAACAACAGCAGGAGAACCAAGAGTTTCATCGATAATTCTGAACCTTACGATCAATGCGGGAAGCTTATACCACCCAATTTTTCCGCTGCCTATTATATTAGCTCCGCCATAAGCAAAACCAAAAGAGAGGTTATCAAAAACGCCTGTCTCAAGACCCGCAATTACAACCCCATCAGGCAGATAACGCATGTCAATTCCGATAAATCCCTTTTTTACGATACCGGCGGTCTGCACATCAACAAGCGTACGGTATTCGTAACGGGCATTACTACCTGAACTTCCCTGTCCGTAGCTTATCAGATTCAGAAGAAGGATTATCACAAAAATTATACTCAATTTACGCATTTTAACCCCATAGGTTGAGAAATTATTTTTACAATATTTTTTCTTAAAGAATACTCCGACTCAATTACTAATTCAATTTCGCCTGAATCGCTGATCTTTTCCAAAATCATTTCACCC
Source organism: Ignavibacteriales bacterium (assembly GCA_021740915.1). Lineage (GTDB taxonomy): Bacteria > Bacteroidota > Ignavibacteria > Ignavibacteriales > Melioribacteraceae > JAIOYW01. The sequence continues at coordinate 177,208 of JAIOYW010000005.1, forward strand.
TTTTCAGCGCTGATGCTTTTTATGTTTATCATCTTTACATCTCCCTTTACTGAGAATTCCGATCTGCATTTACGGAAAGGAACATCCATACCTAATGAATTCAAAGGGACAACCGTAAGGACATATTCCACATCTGATCCGGTTTTTTTTCGAAAGTCAATCCTGACTTCATAAATATTAAAAATGAAATACCAGACAAAATATGAACCAGCTAAAATTAATATAGCAAAAATGTAGAACATTCTACGCACTGCTCAGACTGTGATGCGGTAGGTAGTACCTTCTTTTGAATCCTGTAATGTAACTCCGATAGCACCCAGTTTCAGCCTTATCTCATCAGCAAGTTTATAGTTTTTATCAAGTTTGGCTTGCTGCCTCATCTCAATCAGGAGTTCAATAAGTTTTGATTCAATCCCCGCTTCAGTTTTTGCGTTAATTTCATCAAAATGAACAATCCCGAATACAGTCTCGCCAATAGCTTTAGTAAGCTCATAAGCTTCCCGGAAAAATTCTTTTCCCGGCTTATTGTTCTGAATAAATGAATTTGCATCTTTAATAAAATCATAAAAGACAGCCAGTCCTTTTGGCGTATTAAAATCATCATCCATCACTTCTGTGAATTTTAGGCGATATTTCTCAAAGTCAAATCTGCTTTCCCCGTATGCAGGTGAGGAATTTATATTCTCTTTGATCAATAATGCAAAATTCTTTATCCGCTCAAATCCCTTGGATGCACTAATAAGAAGATCTTCAGTAAAACTGAGTGGTCCGGAATAATGTGTCTGCAGATACAGCAGTCTGAGCGCTTCAGCAGGATATTTCCCCAGAATTTCGCGCGCAGTAAAAAAATTGCCGAGTGATTTACTCATTTTCTCTTCCTGAATATTAAGGAAGCCAAAATGCAGCCAGTACTTAACAAATTTTTTGCCGGTTGCAATTTCACTCTGGGCAATTTCATTTTCATGATGAGGGAATATTAAATCATTTCCACCACAATGTATATCGATACTTTCTCCAAGATGTTTCATACTCATAGCGGAGCATTCAATATGCCATCCCGGACGTCCTGGTCCCCATGGACTTTCCCAGCTCGGTTCTCCCGGTTTTGCCTTTTTCCACAACGCAAAATCGAGGGGGTCTCTTTTGGCTGAATTCACCTCAACGCGGGCACCTGACTCCAGCTCATCAAGTTTTTTTCCGCTTAATTTTCCATATTCCCTGAATTTTGAAATATCATAGTATATAGAATCTAAACCATCATAAGCAGCCCCGTTAAGTTCAATTTTTTTAATGACATCAATGATCTCTTCAATGTGCTCTGTCGCGCGGGGAAATACGTCCGCCTGGTTTATTTTCAGCTTTTCGAGGTCATGCAGAAAAGCATCAGAAAACCTGGATGCAATCCCGGATGTATCTGTTTTTTCTTCAGCAGCCTTTTTAATTATCTTATCGTCAATATCTGTAATATTCATCACGAATTTTACTCTGTAGCCTCTGAATATGAGGTACCGCCGTATAATATCCCCCATTATGAAAGAGCGGGCATTGCCAATGTGGAAATAATCATAGACAGTTGGCCCGCAAATATACATTGTGACTGCCGGGGGATTTACTGGTTCAAATTCTTCTTTTTTTCTTGAAAATGTGTTGTATATAAGCATACTTACAATATTTATATTATTCTAAACTTTAAATATAGTTCATAAAGCAATAATTTTCCTTATAAGAATCAATCTGATGGCTGACGAAACTTGTTCAATTTACCTCATGATTGTCACATAAGAGACTTTTCTGGATTCCTCGCTGCGAAAATAATTCATTTTTTAATCGACATTTTTTGCTAAAGGGTAGAATATTTTGACTTTAGAATTCGGCAGAAGAAGCTGATGATCAAGTTAATTGACTGTTGTGAGATTCTTTTCCGTTTATTAAGTTACTATCTGTAACATTTTTTTTATAAATACTTTAGCAGTGTGGACAAGACAGAACTTAAATATTTACTCTCACTTTTGGACGATGACGATGCCATAGTCCGGCAGGAAATTCTTTCCGCGTTTACTAGATACGGACTGCGTCTTGAATCTGATATTGCAGAGTTCGATTCCGCAATAAATAACTATTCGAGATCACTTCTGGCTCCGATTCTAAAAGAAAACAGGAAAAAATGGCTTTCTGTAAATTGGTACGCGTTAAATTTTATTGATGATGCCGACACCCGCCTGGAATCGGCATTAAATTATGTCGATAAATTCCTTTATGGATTGTCAGTTGATAAGTCTGCTTCTGACTATCTCGACATTATTTCCGAATCGTTCAGGTCCAAATTCGTAAATGGTGATGAATTTGATCTTGCTTTTTATCTTTTTAAAGAATACGGTATAGAAGGCTGCACTGAAGATTATTATAATCCTTTTAACAGCAGTATCCGTTTTGCACTGGAAGAAAGAAAAGGATTGCCAATCACCCTTGCCCTTATATATATGCTGACTGCAAAACGTCTTGGATTAAAAGTAGAAGGCTGCAACTTCCCCGGGCATTTTCTGGCAAAGATTTTTGTTGATAATAAGCCCGTTCTGATTGATTGTTATAATAAAGGGAAAATACTCTACAATAGTGATATCCGGAAACTCGTTGGTGATGAGTCCTTTGATTCAGTTCTGAGTCTTGTCCATAATCAGGTCGATGCCGATATCATTGTTAAAAGGATTGCGGCTAATCTTGCAAATGCTTATTCTCATGTTAATGACCGGGAAACTTCTGACTTTTTTCAATCCCTGCAGAAAACGGCATAAATTTTTAAAATAGCATTTATAATAGATATTTATATCTTTTTATCTGCTCTAAAATTGATTTTTTATCATTTTTTAGATTGCTGTGCTATCGATTTTTCTTAATTATTGGAATGGCGAAAAGCCTTGAAAATCTTAAACTATTGTATAACATCAGCCTATAGGATGGCATATTTTTTGCAGTTTTTTAGTTGCTAAATCATATAATATTATCTTTTAGACTTTTTTATAAGGGAGTAATTTATGAAACAAAAAATACTTTTCGCCGCAATCTTCCTTCTCCTTGCAGCCGCTTCTCTTTCGGCTCAAAGTTATTATATAGGAAATCCTTCAGCAAACTGCGCAGGATGCCATTCAGAGGCTGTTGGAATCTGGCAGGCCTCAAAACATGCCGGTTCTTTCACCAATCATCAATCATTTCTGAGTTTCGAGTGTATGAAGTGCCACAATACCGGTTGGGACACTGAAACCGTCAATTACGGAGTGGATGAATACGTCACATCTAATCCTGGCGGAACACCGGATTATACTGTTACTGATCAGACTAATTTCGATCTTGTGAAAAATGTACAATGTGAATCCTGCCATGGTACTCAAGGGACAAGTAACAGACAGATTGATTTTGGAACTCATTTTGGTCCCCGCGTCACTGATTTCGGCGCTGAGAAATGCGGAACCTGTCATAACGACAAACATCATCCTTATTTTGATGAATGGACTGAGTCAACTCATTCAAGTGGTGCTCCATCTTTTATTAACAGAGCAAGTTATTCCAGTTGTATGAAATGTCATTTTACTCAGGATTTTGTTGCCTATGTAACAGATCCAGCTTACGATGCAACAACTTTCCAGGTTGAAGGCGGTGATGAAAATCTCAAACCGATCACCTGTGTTGCCTGCCATGATCCTCATGGGAATTCTAATGACGGTAACCTAAGAAACGTACCCGATGCTTTTGCCGACAAGCCCCTTTGCGACGTGTGCCATAATGCTGCTCATGTTACTTCCGTGAACCTTACTCGCAATCCCAGCCATACTAAAGCACTTGTAATCGATGGTTCGCCGTTCTTTGGCTTTCAGTACCCCGGTCAGACTTACGAGAATTCTTTTCATACAAATATTTCAAACCGTTGCGAATCATGCCATGTTCATAAGGGTGCCGATGATGCAACCGGACATAAATTTCTGCCTTCAGAAGAAAAATGTCAGCAATGTCATGCAGATTTCAATCTTACTGGCTTTGACTACAGAGGAGTTCAGACAGAAATAATGGGATTGATCGACCAGCTCCAGGCAAAACTTGATGCTGCAACATCAGCAGATTCACTTACCGATACATTCCTCCAGGCTCGCTATAACTTACGCTCGGCGCAGGCTGAGGGCAGCTATGGAATCCATAACACCAAACTTGTGCGTAAACTTCTGAATGATGCAATCGGTTCGCTTACCGGTGTTGCATCTGAAAATGGTGTTCCTGCCACTTACCAGCTTGCTCAGAATTATCCGAATCCTTTTAATCCGGCAACTACTATAAAGTTTTCGGTGCCTGAAGCATCAAATGTTAAAATAACTGTTTATGATGCATTGGGTAAAGAGATCAGTGTTCTTGTGAATGAATACCTCACTCCTGGTAACTACAACACAAGTTGGAACGCAGCCGGCAACGCTTCTGGTATTTATCTCTACAAGTTGGAAACAACTGGATTCACAAAAGTGATGAAAATGCTTCTCGTAAAATAATAAGCAATATTCTTACTCGAAAAGGCTGCGTCAAGGCAGCCTTTTCTATTTATTTTGTAATGTCCTCTCCTTTCCTTAAATAATTCCTTCATTGCTCGATTTTTTTCCCATATTTTCTGTGAAGGATTTTTTCGATTTTGCTTCAATTCGGTCTGCACTCAACTGTAAGCCGGATACAATTTTAATCATCTTATGTTAAATCATTCTTTGATGAATTGCCATTTATTTGAAAGAAAAATATGAATATTAAACCTGAAGAATTAGAATTGAACGGATATGTTCTTCTCGAAAGCCTTAATCATAAAGAATTAATTCCTTTTGTTCAAAAATATATAAGAATTAAAACCAGGTTTTCATCTTTTTATTGGATTGCAAACATTTTTTTCGCGGGTTTGATTGCGGGACTATTATATGCACATATAAATAATAATACATTTAACCTGAGTGAAGGAATTACACACCTTTCATTTGGCTTTGCTATTGCTTTTCTTCTTATTCCTATGCATGAATATATCCATGTTTTAGCTTACCGGTTTCGTGGCGCAACCAGTACTTCATATGACGCTAACCTGAAAAAATTCTATTTTATGGCAATCGCAGATGCATTTGTCGCAGATAAAAATGATTTTCTTGTTGTCGCAATGGCTCCTTCGGTTGTAATAACCTCGATCTGCATTCTGCTATTGTTCTTTTTATCACCGCTCTGGTCAGTAACTTCAGCCGGCGTATTGCTCACTCATACTGCTTTCAGTTCAGGTGATTTCGCATTGATGAGCTATTTTGATTTTCACAGGAATAAAGAGGTTGTAACTTATGATGATAAATCAAATGGGATTTCGTATTTCTACGGGAAATGTCAATAACTGGCTTTGCAATTATCCCGATTACTGCAAAATATTTTTTTGATTCTGGATTAGTCGTATTCAATTTTCCTGAAATTCTCTGTTAATAATATTACCGGATCCGGTTTGGATTTAACTGAGGTATTCCGGAAAAGGACATGTGAAGTATTACTCAATCCAGCAGGAAGTATGCTCCCGAGGTATCCATCATGCAATTGTCAGAATAGATTGGCTATCTTCATCAGCAGACGGAATGAGAGTGATGGATTGTTTATCTGATTAACTGTCCCGGAAAGATAAAGATTTTTTTCCGGTGCATAGAAGGCAAAAGCCCCGGATAGCCCAGAGTGACCAATCAACTCAGGAAGCGTCTGAAATGGCGAAAATATTCCCGGAATTTTAAATCTTACAATACCAACACCAGCCTGCAATGGGAAAAATATTCTATTCCAGATCGTCATTTCTTTTAGATAATCAGGGTGGAAGAATTTTCCGCCAAAAAATGACCTGATAAAAACCATCATATCCTCAGAAGTCGATACTATTCCTCCATCCGCCCAAAATGAGCACATTGCCAATGGTATATTCAACACCACGTTTTTATAGCGGAGCGATTTCGGGACAGTATCCTGTGGATTGGAATAGAGATAAGTGCGGGACATTCCAACCTGATCAATCACGATTTCGTTTATGACATCTTTAAGTGAAGATGATCTTATTTTTTCGATAATTTTACCAAGCAACTGAAAATTAGTATCCGAATAATGAGCCTTTCCCTTTTTACCGGGGGGAAAATGCGGCTTAATGCCCTTCGATAATTCAAGAATCTCCTCAAATGAAAATGCACGGTCGGAATTCCTGAGAAGCATCTTTTCAAGACTCTCACCGGAATTATTTTTATCCTGGAAATAATCCGGCAACCCCGATGTGTGAGATAAAAGGTGCCTGATAGTTATATGCTCCGAAAAGTCTGTTCCATTATGTATATGCAGTCCCTTCAGAAAATCACTTCCTAAATACCGGGAGATCGGGTCATCTAAAGTAAGTGTCTTCTCTTCACGCAAATGCATTATTATTGCTGTGATAAACAATTTTGTCACACTTGCAATAAAATACGGCTCATTTATTTTAAAATCACCTGAATATCCGCTAAAATCAAATTCATCATTCTTCACTGAAAGACTGATTCCGAAAATGTTTTTTGAATCAATTGATTTGTCAAGGATACTTTGAATTTTTATTTGCTTTTCCATATTAAGACCTGATTCTTAACTGAAAATAAAAACAGACTGATTTGAGAGACTACTATTCTGAGATCTTCAGAGATTGGCCTAAAAACATGCCCATTTTTTTACTGGAAGCAAAAGCCGGAAAAGATAGATCGTACCGGTAACCGGCATTATAAACTTTTAACCCCCGGTACGCGATCATTGCAGCATTATCCCCGCAGTATTTGAGATCGGGAATAATTAGGCTTTTCCCATACTTACCCGCCAATTCCCTAAAGGATTCTCTGAGTAAGAGATTAGCCGCCACACCTCCGGTAAGGGAAAGCGATTTAACTCCAAATTTTTTAAGAGCTTTTTCCGTTTTCGAAACTAGTGCTTTAACAATGGCGTTTTGATAAGATGCGGCAATATCAGCAATATCATTCCTGTGCGGAATTTCGTTTCCGTACTGAGATTGAAGATACCTTAGGAGAGAAGTTTTAACTCCGCTGAAGCTAAAATCATATTGATTCTTACAATGGGCGATTGGGAAATCAATTGATAAATTTCCTTGCCTGGCAGCGTTTTGAAGCGCCGGGCCTCCGGGATATCCAAGTCCAAGCATTTTAGCTCCTTTATCGAAGGCTTCCCCTGCTGCATCATCTATTGTCGAACCGATTACCCGAAGATTATCATATCCCGCGACGTAAACAAGGAGCGTATGCCCGCCGGAAACAGTCAGACAAAGGTATGGGAATTCCGGTTTCTCTTCCTGGAGAAATCCGGAGAAAATATGTCCCTCAATGTGATTTACAGGGACAAAAGGAATATTGTTGGCAAATGAAAGTGATTTTCCAAAAGTCAGCCCCACGAGCAAAGCTCCAATCAGCCCCGGACCTGCAGTAGCAGCAACAAGCTCAATTTCATTCTTCAAGCCGCTCTTTTTTAATGCTTCACGAATAAGGGGCAGAACAATCTGAAGATGTGCCCGGCTTGAGAGCTCAGGAACAACACCTCCATATTTGGTATGAAAATCCTGCGATGATACCAGATTTGATATTACTTTATCGTCATCGAGAACCGCAACCGAAGTTTCATCGCAGGAAGTTTCTATTCCAAGAACAATCATCTAAAAGAGAACAAACTTTTTGTAATATACCAGGCTACCTGAGGATTTTCCTGAAGTCTCCTTATGGAATAGTGATACCATTTCTCTCCATATGGGACATAGATTCGGAGCCGGTGTCCATCCTCATTGATTTTATTCCTGAGTGAATCTTTAACACCATACAACATCTGAAATTCGTATCTCGTCCTGTCAGTCTTTTTCTCAGCTAATAATTTGTATGATCCATCAACGAGATAATCATCATGAGTCGCAATACCGACATAATTACCATGGGTAATCATTCTGTCAAGAATCTGCATAAAATTATCGCGGACTTGCTGTCTTTCCTTGTAAGCTATTTCTGCCGGTTCAACATAGATCCCCTTGCAGAGTCTGTAATTTGTTCCTTCGACATTCAATTTCTCAACATCCTGGTACGTTCGTTTGAGATAAGCCTGAACGACAATACCCAGATTTGAATGATCCTGCCGCAGTCTCCTGAAAAGATTAATCGTTTTTGATGTAAACGGTGAATCTTCCATGTCGATGCGGATAAAATTATTATACTCCGCAGCCTTTTGAACTATTTCTTTGATCTGCCCAAAACAAAAATCTTCATCGAGTCCCAATCCTAACTGTGTTGGTTTCAATGAAACGTTCGCATTGAGTTTGTTTTTTTCAATCGTGTCGAGAACTGTCAGAATTTCTTTCTTAGCATCAACAGCTTCCTGTTTCGTCTTAATTGCTTCACCTAAAACATCGAGTGTAGCCATTATTCCTTTTGAATTAAGTTCTTTTACCACTCTTACGGCATCTTCGAGTTTTGTGCCTGCGATATACTTTCTGGCAAATACAAAAACAACAAATTTTGGCAAAATCTTAACAAATTTTACGATATAAGAATTTAATATACCCACCAAAACCTCGGAAAAAATGAATATTAAAATTAACTTTTAATAAAATTCTGTGCAAGGAAAGACAATGTTATCCGTTTATTTGCGGTGGCATCACTTCAAATATCAGAGTCTTTTCGCAGGCCGATTGATGTACGGGAGTAAGTTTATCGAAATGAATTGCAATAAATCTGAGGCAATTATTTATTTTGAATCCCCAGTAAAAGGAAAACGAGAAATTCGGTTTTCTTTTTAAGGTCTTCAGTTGAGCCGGAGTTATCTATTGAAATATCAGATCCCTTTTCTTTTTCAGCATCGGCAATCTGATTTTCCATACGTTTGACCACTTCGTCTCTGCTTAGTGAGAGTTTCTGCATCGCTCTCTCAATCCTCATCTCGACCGGAGCCTTTATCAGCACAACAAAATCAAAAAGGGTTTCCATTTCAGCTTCAAAAATCAGAGCTGCTTCCACAAAAATGATTTCCGAGGGATTTTTTTCAAATCTGGCTTTAATAATTTCTTCCAATTTACCTATCACCAGAGGATGTATGATGCGGTTCATTTTTAAAACATTTGTTGGATTGGAAAAAACATTTGCAGATAAAAACCGTATATCGGGTTTGCCATCCTTATAGGCATCATTTCCAAAAAGTTTTTCAATACTATTCTTCACTGCCGCATCATTATATAGAAATTCTTTAGCTATCTGATCGGCATTCAGAACCAAGTAACCCTTCTCGGAAAGGAATTCCGCGACCAGACTTTTTCCGCTTGAAATTCCACCTGTTATTCCAACGATGAGGTTTTTTTTAATTTCCATTAGTGTTCTCCCGATTCAAAATAAATCTCCAAACGCAGTCTATCGTTTAAAAACAAAAAGCCCGTCATTTTAACTGACGGGCTTTTAATACTTTTTTATCGTGCGTAAGCTATTTTTCTCACTTCACGTATCACGGTAACCTTAATCTGCCCGGGATACTCCATTTCTTCCTGAATTTTTTGTGAAATCTCATATGCCAAACGGTCGGAGAGTGTATCGTCTATCCTGTCGGGTTCAACAACAACACGAACTTCCCTGCCTGCCTGTATTGCATATGTTTTTGCAACTCCCTCAAAGGATTTTGCAAGATTTTCAAGATTTTCGAGACGCTTGACGTAACTTTCGAGAGGTTCCCGTCTTGCACCGGGCCGAGCCCCGCTTATTGCGTCTGCCGATTGTACTAATGCAGCAATCGGATGCTCCATCTCAATATCTTCATGATGGCTGCCAACAGCATTTACAATAATCGGATTTTCATTATATTTTTTTGTCAGTTCATATCCAAGCAAAGCATGCGGTCCTTCGATGCTTTTATCAACAGTCTTTCCAATATCATGCATCAATCCGGCTTTTTTGGCAATTGAAGTATCAAACCCAAGTTCCGATGCCATTATGCCAGTGAGATAGGCAACTTCAATACTATGCTGCAGAAGATTCTGTCCATAGCTGGAACGGTATTTCATTCTGCCGATATGTTTAATGAGTTCGGGATGAACTCCGTGCAAACCTAACTGAATGAGTGTGTTTTCACCTTCCTTGATAACTTCCTCTTCAAGTTCAGACTCAACCTTCTGCACAACTTCTTCAATCCTGGCGGGATGAATACGCCCATCCTGAATTAATCTTTCAAGAGATATTCTGGCAACCTCTCTCCGGAACTGGTCGAACGCCGATAGAATTACCGCCTCGGGTGTGTCGTCCACAATAACATCAACGCCTGTAGCAGCTTCGAAAGCCCGGATATTTCTTCCCTCCCTTCCGATAATTCTGCCTTTCATTTCATCGTTCTGTATCTGAACAACTGACACTGTAGTCTCAACCGAATGATCGACTGCTGTCCTCTGAATTGCCTGAACAACTACTTTCTGAGCTTCCTTCTTTGCTTCGGCTTTAGCGTTATCTCTTATCTCCTTAACCATGTGAGCTGCATCAGATTTCGCCTTTTCGGTTATGTTTTCCATCAGCATTTTTTTTGCTTCATCGGCAGTTAAACCGGCAGTTTTTTCAAGCCTGATATTTTGCTCCATTATCAGCCGTTCAAGTTCACCCTGCTTTTTCCCAAGGTCCTCTTTTTGCTGCAGGATTTCTTTTTCAATTCTTCTGAATTCTTTTTCTTTTTGCTGGATCAGATCATATTTTTTCTCGAGATTCTCTTCTCTTGATTTTACCTGTTTCTCATAACTGTTGATTTTTTGGTTACGTCTGTTAACCTCAATATCATATTCCTGTTTCTTCTTCAGCCATTCATCTTTTACTTCAAGGAGTTTTTCTCTTTTAAGATTCTTAGATTCTTTTTCTGCATCTTCTAATATTATTCTGGCTCTTTCTTCCGCAGCGGCAACTTTATTTTTCCCAAACCGGGTATTTGTAACCCATCCAAGATAAAATGTTGCGGCAAATAAGGCTGCAATAACCGGAAAAAGTATATATACTTCCATTTCCTGTTTTCCTCCGCAAATCGAATATAAAATTCCGTCCGCCGGCCGATTAGCAAATAGAACTAAAATGACACAGTGCGGGAAACTGCCCGGTGTTTTTTACTTCCCCCGTCTCGGATTGAGAACTCCGCAAGCGGAGCGGGGCCTGTAATACACACCGCGAGTCAGTAACCCTTGTCGTTCATAATTCGTAAGTTCTTTATTTAATACGAACCAGCGGCACGGTTTAAAAGTTATGCGGTTCTGACAAGGTTTCGGAGTCGCTTAAAAGAAGTTTTAATTTGTTTATTCTATTGGAAGCCTGTACAGCTAATTCTTTTAGTTGATTTCTTTCGCTGAATAGCTCATATGCGATATTCAGCGCTGCAATCACAGCTATTGTTTCGTTCGGATGTCCTGCAAGTTCCTTTTTCGTATCTTCCATTATCTGATCAACGTACCGCGCAAGCTCAACAGCCATTTCTTCATTATCAACAACTAAAGGATATTCTTTATTAAATATTGAAACTTTTAACTTCTTCTTTTCACTCATCTTGTCAATTCCGGCATACAAACATTATACTAAGAACGTAAATGATAATCTATTTTATTTAATAATTCATCAATTTTGTTTTTTAAAATTTCCCGATCCTCCGGTTTTAATTTAACCAATTCAGGTATCAGAGAATGACTCGACTTGGCATTTTTCAGATCAATTTCCAATTCATCAAGTTTAATTCGTAAAATTTCGTTTTCATCTTCAAGCCGGTGAATTTTCTTTTCAAGATCCTCTCTGACCAGTTCCAGAGTCTTGGATTTTTCATGAAAGAGATAAATCTGCTTTTCAAGACCAGATATCTCTTCGAATAATAATTCCATTCGTTTAATGTGGCTCAATTCTCTCCTCTGAGCTTTGCATTAAAGTGTTTTTTAACACTGCCAATTATCTTCCAGAACTCTTCATCAATTTCAGTATCAACGAGGGTTCTTGAATATTCATAAAATTCAAGTTCGAAAGCCAGACTTTTATTCCCTTCTCCAATACTCTCACCTTCAAAGATATCGAATAACTTTATATTTTTCAATAAAGATGAAGCTGAATTTTTAATTACTTCAATTACTTTTTCAACAATTATGTTTTTATCGAGCACAACTGCAAAATCTCTGATCACTTTAGGATATTTTAACAACTCAGAATATGATTTTTCACTTTTTGGTTCGTTCTCAAGTTTATTCACACTAATTTCAAAAAGGAAGACCGGTATATTGATTTCGAAAGAATCGCATAATTTTTTACTGAGTTTGCCGCCTATACCAAAAATGCCTGATTTACCGGAAATTTCAAATCGAAGTTCAAAATTGTCGTCACTTTCTGTTCTGATCAGCGAAAGTGTGTTTTTTAATCTGAGAGCTGAAATTAGTTCATTAAAATAACCTTTTAAATCAAAAAAATCGTACTGTCTTTCCGGTGCATACCATTCTGTGTTTTCTACTTTTCCTGCCGCACAAATCAGAAGATTCGTCACTTCAGAAAATTCGTCAAAACTGGAAAATTTATTTTCCAAATCCGATGACATCACATCGCCAATTTCATAGAATAAGAAGTCATTTTCCCTTACTCTCAGATTCCGCGCAATAGAATCAAGCATCCCGGGAATAAGAGATGTGCGTATATGCGACATCTCCGTAGTCTGTGGATTCATCACAGGTATTGGTTTCCCAAATATTCCTGCAATTTTTCCGGTCTGCATTGAATTAGTGTAAATTTCATAAAAACCCAGTCCGGATAATACCTTTCTGATATTATTTTTGAATTCACGCTGATCTATCCGTTCACCCATACTCACAGAAACATGATCGACTGGAGGGATGAGATCATATCCATAAATTCTTGCAACTTCTTCAATAAGATCGATTTCCCTTTCAACATCGGGGCGGAAACCCGGAATCTCGAAAGTTACATCCTCAGAGGTTTCACTTTTATGTATAAATCCAAGGTTAAGGAGAATTTCTTTAACTTTAGCAGGATTAATATGATAACCAAGAATTGAATCAACACGCTTATATCTTATAGTCGCCTGCTTTTTTTCAATGGGGATCGGATATACATCAAGAACGTCGGATGCAGAAACTCCGCCTGCTACTTCAAGTATTAACTCTGCTGCCCGCTCAGCTGCCCAAATGGTCATATCCGGATTACAGCCGCGTTCAAAACGATAAGAAGCATCTGTTGAAAGACCGAGTTTTTTTGCTGTCTTCCTGATTCTGGATGGATTAAAATATGCGCTCTCAATTAGTATGTCGGTCGTGGAACCGTCCACCTCAGAATTCTCACCGCCCATAACCCCGGCAACCGCGACCTCTTTCTCGCCATCACAGATCATAAGATCAGATGAATTCAGAGTCCTTTTCTTTGAATCCAGAGTGACAAACTCTTTGCCTGCTTCTGCGCTTCGTACAACAATTTTTTTGCCTGACAGTTTTTTCAGGTCAAAAGCGTGAAGCGGCTGTCCTATTTCATGAAGTACGTAATTCGTCACATCAACAATGTTATTGATCGGTCGCAATCCTATCGACGAAAGACTTCTTTTAAGCCATTCCGGCGATTCTTTTACTTTGATATTTTTAACAACTTTACCAACGTACCTGGGACAACCTTCTGTATCTAAAATTTCTATTTCACATTCATCGCAGGTATAAAATGATGAATTTCCTGAATGTTTCTCTGGTAAATTGACCGGGCGGTTAAAAATTGCTGCAAGTTCCCTTGCCACACCAAAGTGGCTCAAAGCATCAGGCCGGTTTGGTGTAACCGAGATTTCAATAATAATGTCGTTTTTTCCGGCGAAATCCGCAAAAGAAGTACCCGGAACTGCTGATTCGTCCAGCACTTTAATTCCGGAATGATCATCGCTGATTCCCAGTTCGCTGTCTGAGCAAATCATTCCTTCGGATACTGCGCCGCGAATTTTAGCTTTTGATATTACAAATCCGCCTTTGGGGATTACCGCCCCAATTTTTGCTAAAATAATTTTCTGCCCTGCGGCTACATTTGGAGCGCCGCATACAACATCATAAATGTTTGAACCATCACTTACCTTACAAAGGGACAACTTATCAGCATTGGGATGTTTAATTTTTTCTTCAACATACCCGACAATAAAATTTTCAAATACTTTCCCCAAATCATTGACTTCTTCAACCTCAAGTCCGCAGGCAGTAATTTTCTCAATAATTAATTCATCGGTAATATCTGAAAGGTCAATGTATTTTTTGACCCAGTTTAAAGATAGAAGCACTTTCTAACTCCACTCAAAATTGTACAAGGAATCTTTTGTCGTTATCGAACAATGTTCGGATATCCGACATACCGTAACGAGAGAGACAAGTTCTCTCAACACCCATCCCAAACGCATATCCTGTATAAATCTCCGGATCAATGCCGACATTCCGTAGCACATTCGGATCCACCATTCCACACCCCAGGATTTCTAGCCAGCGTCCTCCTTTTTCAGGAGTTTCCCACCAAATATCCATCTCTGCGCTGGGTTCGGTAAAAGGGAAAAAACTTGGTCTGAATCGATATTTAAGTCCTTGTCCAAAAAATTGCTGGGCAAAATAAACAAGTGTTCCCTTCAATTCTGCAAAGGTCACATTTTTATCCACATACAATCCTTCGATCTGGTGAAAGAGACAGTAGCTTTTTGCGCTGATCGCTTCATTCCTGTAAACCTTTCCGGGCATTATCGCTCTGATAGGCGGCTGTTGTTTCTGCATCAGTCTTATCTGCACCGGTGATGTATGAGTCCGGAGTAAAAATCCGGGGTTAACAAAAAAAGTATCCTGCATATCCCGTGCGGGATGATCTTCAGGAAAGTTAAGCGCCTCAAAATTATTATAATCAGATTCCAGTTCAGGACCCTCGTGAACATTAAATCCGAGGTTCTTGAACAATTCAACGATCTGATCCATAGTCTGCGTAATAATATGTGTGCTTCCGGTCTTTTTTTTGCGTCCCGGAAGAGAATAGTCAAAAACATCTTCAGATTTTACCGAAGAAGCATACTTTTTCTCAAGTTCATCGTACTTAGAATTAACATCCTGTCTGAACTTGTTGAGGTTTTGACCATACTTTGGTTTTTCTTCTTTGGGGAGGAGTTTGAATTCTTCGAACAGTTGCGCGAAGGCGCCTTTTCTGCTTAAAAACTTAAGACGGAATCCCTCAAGCTGTTCATTACTCTGAATTGCTTCGAGTTCCCGATAGACTTCTTCGGATAACTCCTTTAATTTCTTATCCATAATCTTATCCGAAAATTAAGAATTTCCTTCCCCTGTTTATTTGGGGAAGGAAATATAGAACAAATTAGTTGACTGCAAATTTTACAACTTCAGCAAATGCCTGAGGATTCTCTGCGGCAAGGCTTGCTAAAAGTTTACGGTCAATATTAACGCCTTTTGTGTCTAAAGCGTGGATTAATTTCGAATAACTGATGCCGTTTTTCCTGGCTTCAGCATTTATTCTTATTATCCAGAGACTGCGGTAATTTCTCTTTTTGAGCTTACGATCTCTGTATGCATGAAGTAATCCCTTTTCAACATGGTTTTTTGCAACCGTCCAAACGTTACTCCTTGCACCCCAGTAACCTTTTGCTAATTCTAATATTTTTTTGCGGCGTTTTCTCGACGCTACATGGTTTACTGAACGTGGCATTCTACCATCTTCTCCTTATTGAATCATTAAACTTACGCGTTTGCTATCGGCTTTTGAAACAAGCACTCCATGACGCAGATTTCTTTTACGTTTTCTGGTTTTTTTTGTCAGAATATGCGCTTTATAAGCCTTGAATCTCTTTATCTTCCCGGAACCGGTTTTTTTGAATGTTTTTGCAGCTCCACGGTTGCTCTTCATTTTTGGCATAATTGCACCTTGATTATTTTTTCTTTTTACTTTTTAGAGGAGCGAGGATGACCGTCATGGTCCTCCCTTCAAAATTGATATCCTGCTCAACTTTGGCAACCTCAGTCATTTTCTCAATAAATCTTTTAAGTAATTCTTCTCCGTGTTCTTTATATGTTAATTCACGGCCCTTAAATATAACGGCAACTTTTACTTTATTTCCTTCTTCAACAAAGTTTATTGCATGCCGTGCTTTAAACTCAAAATCATGCGTATCAGTATTAGGATGAAGTCTGATTTCCTTCAATATTGAAGTCTGCTGATTTTTCCTTTGAAGTTTTTCTTTTTTCTGCAATTCGTAAACGAATTTTCCGTAATCTATCACCTTACAAACTGGTGGATCAGCTTGTGGGGCAATTTCTACGATATCCATTTCACGGCTGACTGCCTGATTAATGGCTTCATTAATGCCAACTATACCAAGTTGTTTTCCATCGGCATCAATTAATCTTACTTTAGGAGTCCGTATCTCCTGATTTACACGGTATTTTTGTGTGCTAATAAATTAACTCCAAAATGTTAATGTTTATCTGCTATTTCTTTTTTCAATATTGCTAAGAAATCTTCATTTGAAAAAGCCCCAAGATCGCCTTCTTTGTGTTTTCTGACAGAAAGATTGCCGGAATTTTCTTCCTTCTCACCAATAATTAACATATATGGGACTTTATTCGTTTCCCAATCCCGGATTTTGAATCCAACCTTTTCATTCCTCTGGTCAAGTTCCGCCCGGATATCCTGCGCATTAAAGTAATCAGCCACTTTTTTCGCATAATCAAAATGATTCTGAGATACCGGAATAACGGCAACCTGAACAGGTGCAAGCCAAATAGGGAATGCCCCGCCATAATGCTCTATCATTACTCCCATAAATCTTTCAAGTGATCCGAGAAGAGCCCTGTGAACCATAAATGGTCTGTGCTCTTTTCCATCTTCACCAATGTATGTCATATTAAAACGTTCCGGGAGGATGAAATCGAACTGTATTGTGCTCATCTGCCATTCACGTCCAAGCGCATCTTTTACTTTAATATCAATCTTCGGACCGTAGAAAGCGCCGCCGCCTTCATCGATCTCATATGGAAGATTTTGTTTTTCGAGAGCAGTCTTAAGTGAATCAGTAGCTTTTTCCCACATTGAATCATCGCCGCCTGCTTTTTCCGGACGGGTAGCGATATAGTATTTAAGACTTTCAAAACCAAATGATTTCCACATATAAAGCGAAAATTTTATTACTTCTATAATTTCCGATTCCATCTGTTCGGTAGTACAGAATATATGGGCATCATCCTGTGTAAATCCTCTGACTCTTAGAAGACCATGCAAAACACCACTCTTTTCATAACGATAAACCGTTCCGAGTTCTGCCCAGCGGAATGGAAGATCCCTGTAGCTTCTCAGTGAGTTTTTATATATCATTATGTGAAAAGGACAATTCATAGGTTTTACATAATAGTCCTGCTCATCAATCTGCATAGGAGAATACATATTCTCTTTAAAATTATAAAGATGACCGCTTGTCTCCCAAAGCCAGCTTTTTCCCACATGAGGCGAATAAAGTAGTTCATAACCATTCTTCAGATGCGCCGCGCGCCAGAAAGTTTCCACTTCATTCCTGATTCTTGACCCTTTCGGATGCCAGTAAATCAATCCTGAACCAGCTTCCTCGTGTATCGAAAAAAGGTCGAGCTGTTTGCCTAACTTTCGATGGTCTCGTTTTTTGGCTTCTTCGAGCATAATGAGATATTCATCAAGCATCTTTTTCTTTGGGAATGAGATACCGTAAATTCTCTGAAGTCTTTTATTCTTCTCATCACCACGCCAATATGAACCGGATACCGTAAGCAGTTTAACGTTTTTTATTCTGCCGGCAGATGGCAGGTGAGGGCCAGTGCACAAGTCTGTGAATTCACCTTCTTTGTAAATGCTTATTATTTCAGTTTTATCATCAAGTTCATCGAGAATCTCAAGCTTGAACTGATCGCCGATCTTTGTATAAAGTTTCACGGCTTCAATCTTTGAAAGTTCTTCTCTTTCAAACGGTTTATCTTCACCCGCTATTTCAAGCATTCTCTTTTCAATAACCACAAGGTCTGCTTCAGTAAGCTGCGTATTTATTTCAATATCGTAATAAAATCCGCTTTCAATGGCTGGACCCACACCAAATCTGGCTTCAGGATAAATAGATTTTACCGCATGAGCCATAAGATGAGATGTTGAATGCCAGTAAGTATGACGTCCTTCAGGATTATCAAATGTCAGTATTGCAAGATCGGAATCCTTATGCAGAGATGTGTTCAGATCTACGATTTTTCCGTTCACTTTAGCGACAACGGCTTCCTTTAAAAGACGTTCGGATATCTCCCCGGCAATTTTTGCGGGACTAATACCCTTCTCATATTCTTTTGTATTTCCGTCAGGAAACTTTATTTTTATCGTATTCATAGCACCAAGAATTTAAAAAAATTCGGAGCCTGCTCCGAATTGTGGGCTCTAGGGGAGTCGAACCTCTGACCTTCTGTACGTCAAACAGACGCTCTAACCAACTGAGCTAAGAGCCCAAAACGTGTACCGAGGGCCGGGCTCGAACCGGCACGGGAGACAACTCCCACAGGATTTTAAGTCCTGTGCGTCTACCAATTCCGCCACCCCGGCAAACGAACTCGAAATATAGCAATATTTAAAATAATTTGCAAATGGAATATTCGGTTAAAGTCTTTATTTCCTTATGCTTAAGGTATTTAAAATTTTAGATCCTTGCACATACTGAAAAAAATGATGGCAAATTCAAATAAACTGATTGCAAAACTCATGAATAATCATTAATTTTGTGAACGTTTTTTAGGGCCTGTAGCTCAGTAGGTTAGAGCATCTGACTCATAATCAGAGGGTCCGCGGTTCGATCCCGTGCAGGCCCACACGTTTTTATTCAAAACTTTTCAGAATAACTTCCACAATTCTTTCAGCAGCTTTTCCATCCCACAATTCAGGAATTCTTCCTGTTTTTTTATTGCCTTTGTAAATTTGCGACACTATCTCTAAAGCAGTTTTTGTGCTGTCTCCGGCAAGGTGATTTGTACCGACATCAACCGTAACGGGACGCTCTGTCGATTTCCTAAGTGTTACACACTGCACACCGAGGTAAGTAGTTTCCTCCTGAATCCCGCCGCTATCGGTTACGACCAGATCACAGTACTTCATCAACTTGAGAAAATCAAGATACCCGAGGGGCTCAATAAGCTTAATTCGATTATTCTGCTTTAATGATTTATCAAGTTTCTCCATCGCAGATTTAGTACGAGGATGTACCGGGAACACTACCTCTTTAAACCCGGCAAGATTCTCTATCATCTCAACGATCGCTCTTAATTGTTCGGGGTTGTCAGTATTTGATGGTCTGTGCATTGTCACAAGAATATATTCACCGGCTTTAAGCTTCAGTTCATCCATAATTGTGGTATTTTCAGCTCTATCAAGAAATCCCGCAAGACTGTCGATCATTACATTTCCAGTAAAAAAGATTTTTTCGGCCGGGACACCTTCGTTTTTCAGATTCTGAAGTCCGCTCGGTTCAGTCACGAAAAGCATATCTGAAATGGAATCAGTTAAGAGACGATTGATTTCTTCAGGCATTGCACGGTCAAAACTACGGAGGCCGGATTCGACATGTGCTGTCCGGATACCAAGTTTAGCAGCAGCAAGTGTGCAGGCGATAGTTGAATTAACATCGCCGACCACAATTATGAGATCAGGTCTTTCTGAAATTAATAATTTCTCGAATTCCACCAGGATACCTGCAGTCTGAACTGCATGTGAACCGCTCCCTATCCCAAGATTGAATTCAGGTTCCGGAAGTTCCAATTGTCTGAAAAAGACATCCGACATTTTTTTGTCATAGTGCTGCCCGGTATGGCAGATCATATGTTTTACTTTGTCTGTATGCTTACTAAAAGCCTTGTAAATTGGAGCGATTTTCATAAAATTTGGTCTTGCTCCAGCGACCGTAATTATCTTTTTCATAAAATTTCCTTTTTAGATATCAGATTGTAACCTGATATTCTGTTCCTCATAAAAATCTCGGGGAGTTGAAAAATTAATTTATTTGTTTCCGCAAACTTTTCTAAAAAGACTCATTAATGAACTGAAAAAATATACCCCATAAAGGAATTGCCCTTACGGGGTTAAATATTAGCAGAGAAATGCAAAAACTGTGAATATTAGTGAAACTCTGGTTTTAGCTGATCAATCCCCGTCGAATTTTTCTTTAAGATCAATTGCCGGCTGGTCTGATTTCGCAAAGAAGAAATCGCCAATTACAAGATAATCCATTTCAGTTCTCATGAAGCACCGGTATGCATCATCAGGAGTGCAGACAATAGGTTCACCCCTTACATTAAAACTGGTATTAACAACTACTCCATAACCAGTAAGCTTTTTAAATTCATTGATTATCTGCCAGTATCTGGGATTCGTTTCCTTCCTGACGCTCTGTATCCTAGCCGAAAAATCAATGTGTGTTATTGATGGCACATCACTGCGCAAATGATAAAGTCTGTCCATCATCGGCATTGAATCATAATTTTCCGGAAGCGGATTCAGTCGGGAATCATTAACCTGTGCAACAAGCAGCATATAAGGTGACGGTCTGTCCAGATCAAAAAATTCACTGATATCTTCCTCAAGTACAGACGGTGCAAAGGGTCTGAACCCTTCGCGATATTTAATTTTGAGATTTAATTTCTTCTGCATTTCGGCATTTCTCGGGTCACCGAGAATACTCCTGTTACCGAGAGCCCTGGGACCGTATTCCATTCTGCCCTGAAACCAACCGACAACATTCCCTTCTGCTAAAAGTGCTGCGGTTTTTTTCGTGAGTGCGTCAAAATCTGAAAAATGTTCGGCTTTACCCTGATACTTGCGAATGACTCTTTCAATATCATTATCGCTGTAACTTGGACCTAGCAGGGAACCTTGCATATTGTCAGGATCAGTATTCACTTTCCTTTCCCGGCCCAGACTTATATGCCAGGAAGCAAGTGCTGCGCCTAATGCCCCGCCGGCATCTCCAGCCGCCGGCTGAATCCAGATATCACTGAAAAGTCCGGTTCGAAGTAGTTTTCCATTAGCCACGCAATTGAGCGCAACACCACCGGCAAGAACAAGATATTCTGAACCGGTAAGATTTTTAGCTGTCCGCGCCATGCCGATAACGATATCTTCGGTTATCTGTTGAATAGCCAGGGACATGTCCATATAATCCTGTGTCAGTTGCGATTCCATTTCGCGGCGTTTGATACCAAATAATTTTTCCCATTGCGGATCATTGGTCATCGTGAGACCAGTCGCAAAATTGAAGTAATCCATATTCAGTAAAATGGATCCATCCTCCCGGATATCCACAAGTTGGTCAACAATTTTTTGTTTGTATTCTTCAACTTTCTGTGAATTTGGATGTCCATAAGGGGCAAGCCCCATAAGTTTATATTCGCCGCTATTGACCTTAAATCCGCAGTAATAGGTGAATGCGGAATAGAGTAACCCGAGTGAATGTGGAAAATCCAACTCTTTGAGAATTTTAATATTTTTTCCTTCGCCATATCCGATTGTTGCTGTTGCCCATTCTCCTACTCCGTCTATTGTAAGGATTGCAGATTCTGCAAAGGGAGATGGATAAAACGCGCTTGCAGCATGAGATAAATGATGTTCAGGAAACTGCACAGGCACATGACCCACGCCTAAACGCTCCAATTCCTCGGCGAGCATTTTCTTCATGAACAATTTTTCTTTGATCCAGACAGGAATTGCTGAGGAAAAACTCTTTAATCCTTTTGGCGCAAAAGCATGGTAGGTTTCCAACAACCTTTCAAATTTGATATAAGGTTTATCATAAAAAGAAACAAGTTTAATACGCTCTGGTGACACGCCGGCTTCCTCAAGAACATATTTTGCTGCATTATGCGGGAATCCTGAGTCATGTTTTTTTCGTGTAAATCTTTCTTCATGAGCTGCGGCTATGATCTCCCCATCGGAAATTACTGCTGCGGCACTGTCATGATAAAAAGCGGAAATACCTAAAATTATGTCAGACATTTATAGCCATGTTAGAATATTGTATAAATAAATGGTGCAATTGCAGTGCCGCTTGTCAGCACGATAAGTACGCCGAATAATAGAAGAACGATGATGATTGGCAAAAGCCAGAATTTTTTGCGTTTATTGAGAAATCCCCAAAGATCTTTTAAAAAGTCCATATAAATATCTCTAAATTAATAAGGTTTATCGAGGTCAGCGGATGAAAATTGATGTGAACGGTCACGAAACACACTGCCGTTTCCTTTTCGCCACACTTTGAGCTGCATTGAATCTTTACCCATCATTTTTCTGACAGCAGCCACGGGAATAATTAGTAATACATAAATCAGTGCAAGAACAATTTTAGAAACAAAATGCCCTAAAAAGTTCGAGAACCCATACCAGACATATCCAGCAGGTCTGAATATAACGGGAACCGTCATATTTATTACCTGAAGGAAAATTGCAACAACAAAGAAAGTTTTATCCCAGAACAAGCCTGCAAGCAGCGATATCAATACCAAAGCCATCCCAGTATCCCTTGCCTGCTCTTTCGTTATTGATGAAGGAATGATTCCCTGCTTTTGAACTTCCAATTCACTCATAAAATTTTTCCTGAAATTATCTTAAAACATCCAGTAATAATCTGCCGATGGTCTCATGTCCGGATTTTGAAAGTTGACCAGATTTCTCCAGGTATTGTGGAGAACCAGCACGCTCAGCAGAAAGAAGACTTTCACTCGGGTCTATATATTGAATGTTGTTCTCATGCATCCACGACCCGAGCGCTGACATAAGTGAACGATTCTTTCTGACTGCAACCCATTGATCTTTATCGAGGAATGGATTCGGTATCTTTTTTGACACAAGCAATTGATCCGGCATTAATAGCACAATTATATTTCCACGCTCACGCGACATCATTTCACTAAGATAAAGAATATACTCAAGCCCTCGGTAATTTACTCCATCCAACTTTCCCGAATAAATAGCCGGCGGAAATCGTAAAGATTCTTCAGCATCCATCTTTTCAATATCTGTCTTAGACTTCAAAATGAATCTGCCAAAATTAAATTTATTAAGAATTCTATACAAAAATGATCTTTCCGATTTGCTTTCGATAATGCCTTCCTGATTAATAAATATATCAGTTTTTGCTATATTCGGATCCCCTGCCTGATCCGGGAATACCTCAGTAATTTTTACATCTGCATCAAGATCATTTAAGGGGTTAAGCACTAACAGCAGAGTTTTAGGAATAAAGTCGGGATTTTTTTTCAAATAAATATAGTAGTGGATTGGAGCAAATCCACAGGAAGGAGCCAGATTTAAGACTATTTCAGAACCATACTCACGCTTCAGATAGTCAGAAAACCTCTCATTTTGTTCGACTCCAAGACCAAGAGCAATCTCATCACCGACTATCGTAATTGAAGGTTTTTTATAATCGAAATCAATATTTTCCCTGAAGCCCATATTATTGGTTTTGACCTTAATCCTGAAATCACTTCCTGTAAAATATTGATTGTGATTTCGTTTTATAGACCATGGAAGAAAGGATGAATTCGAATAGTAACTGAGTTTCTTTTCGTTGTGAGGTACTTTATTCGAAAAAACCGGATCATCTGAAAAATCATTAAGGTAATTCGCAGCACCAAATTCCATTATAGCAAGAACGGTTACTGCCAGTATCCCAAAAATCGCAAGTTCTTTATATGCGATATCCGCCAGTTCCTGGTTGAAAAAGACGAAAACCATTCCCCAGAAAATCATCAGAGCATCAAAAACTAAAATTATAATGCGATAAAAATTATTGAGTTGCTCTCCAACAACAGGAAATAACCCAATAAACCAGGGATTTAGAATGAACCCTGAAATTATGAGCAGAAATCCAATTCCCCTTATAAACTTTGGAAAACCCATCTAGCCCTCCAGTTCATTTTAAAACAAAAGTTTATTAATTGCGAAATTATCTACTGCAATATCAGAATTTTCTTTAATATACTGAAGTGAAACTTTCAATGGAAAGTCTCTTGCAGATCAGATTGAACCATAATTTTCACCAGATCTGCAAATTCTGTCTGTGCTTTCCAGCCAAGAAGCTTTTCAGCTTTAGCCGGATTACCCAGAAGAATATCTACTTCTGTCGGCCTGTAATAAGTCGGCGAGACTTTGATAACTGTCTGCCCCGGTAATGGTCTTTTATCGAGTGCAAAGTCCAACTGAGGATTAATTAAACCACTGACAATTCCCACTTCGTTTACTCCCTCACCTTTCCATTCAAGTGTGATTCCTAAGGCTCCAAATGATTTCTCACAAAATTCGCGGACAGTGTGGGTCTCCCCTGTAGCAAGTACAAAATCCTCTGCCTTTGGATATTGCAGAATTTTCCACATACCTTCACAAAACTCGGGAGCAAATCCCCAGTCACGTTTTGAGTCCAGATTTCCGAGTGTCAGTGCCTCCTGCCTCCCTAAGGCAATGTTGGCTGATGCTCTCGTAATTTTTTTTGTCACAAAAGTTTCCCCTCTTCTTGGGCTTTCGTGATTAAAAAGTATCCCATTGCAGGCAAAAAGATTATACGCTTCCCTGTAATTTATCACTATCCAATAAGCATATAATTTTGCAACGGCGTAAGGTGATCTTGGATAAAAAGGTGTCTTCTCATCCTGTGGTATCTGCTGCACTTTCCCGTAAAGCTCACTTGTAGAAGCCTGATAAAACTTGGTTTCTCTTGCTATACCAACTTCTCTTATCGCGTCAAGAAAACGAAGAGTTCCTAATGCATCGACCTGACCGGTATAATCCGGAACTTCAAACGAAACTTTAACATGGCTCTGAGCCGCGAGATTATATATTTCCTGAGGTTCAATTTTTTCAAGAAGCCGGTTAAGGTTGCTTGTATCAACAACGTCACCATAATGAAGGAATAATGTGTTATCCCGTATCTCACGATTATTATACAGGTGATCGATCCTTTTTGTATTGAAGGAACTGCTCCTTCTGATTATTCCGTGGACTTCATATCCTTTATTCAAGAGTATTTCAGCGAGGTAACTGCCATCCTGCCCGGTAATACCTGTAATTAAAGCTTTTTTCTTCAACTTCTATCGCCTTTATTTTTTTGATACCATTCTATTGTAGAGCGAAGCCCGTCCTCAAGTTCCTTTGAATATTTCCATCCAAAGGAGCTCATTCTTGTGACGTCCAAAAGTTTTCGGGGCGTGCCGTCTGGTTTGGTTGTATCAAAAAGAATTTTACCTTTGAAACCGCTTATACCTGCAATAGTTTCAGCAAGTTCTGCAATACTGATATCCTTTCCGGTCCCGATATTGATCTGGGAGATTCCAGCACCGTACAATGTATTTGCATCAATTTTTTCCATCGCAAAGATAACGGCTTCAGCAAGATCTTCAACGAAGAGAAATTCTCTCTTTGGTTTCCCTGTACCCCAAATCTCGACAAAATCACTGCCAGTGTTCCTGGCAGAGATAAACTTCCTGATTAAAGCAGGGATCACATGTGAGTTGGTCAGATGAAAATTGTCATTAGGGCCGTAAAGATTAGTCGGCATAAGGGATATAAAATCAGCCCCGTATTGCCTGTAATAATTCTCACATAATTTAATACCCGCAATTTTTGCAATCGCATAAGGTTCATTTGTGGATTCAAGAAAACCGGAGAGCAGGTATTCTTCTTTCATTGGCTGAGGTGCGAATTTCGGATAGATGCAGGAACTTCCCAGGAAAACGAGCTTTGATACTCCACTGATGTATGAGCCGTGTATAAGATTGCTCTCAATCATTAGATTATCATATATAAACTCGGCACGATAAGTGTCATTAGCAAGAATTCCGCCAACTTTTGCAGCCGCAATAATAACTGCTTCGGGCTTTTCCTTTTCCAGCCAATCAAAAACATTCTGCTGCCGACGGAGATCCAATTCAGACATATTCTGAAAGACAATGTTTTCATAGCCTTTCCGTCTCAGACCAGATAACACTGCAGAACCGACCATTCCGGTATGTCCTGCAAGATATATTTTACTGTCTTTTTTCATTCGAAATAAATGTTCCCATGATACTGACTGATTTTCTGCTGAGAATCAATAATGCAAAATACAATTTTAAAAAAAATTGAATAAAGAACTAACCCGAAAGAGGCAAACCAGTCTGCAATGTATATCTATGCAACTATCAGAACAATCATTTATGGACATTTATTTTGCCATGTTCGCTAAGAATTATTTCTCCCGGCTATTTCTTAATAATCAATTTTTGAATTTACGCCCATTTGATAAGGCGCAGTTCAAATGGATTATTAAGCAGCGGGTGCTTAGGAATAATACGCAAAGTATATCCAAAATTTCCGGTACTCGTACAAACAACGTTACCCTTATAACTGAACACATTCCCGTTACTGTTTCCAGAGTATTTCAGGCTCGAAAATGAATTTGCATTCGGATTATTTTTGTCATCCATTTTACCATAATATATCTGTACATCAACATCGTCAGGAGTCAGAACCCCCAAATTTACTTCGGTTTCCAATTTAAATGAGGAACCAACAGTTAAATCTTCGGATGAACCGGCTGTAACTATTTTTTGAAAATATATTTTTTCCCAGTTGGCTACAAGATTAAGTTTCCAATCAGTAAATTCTTTTGCTTTACTCCATTGATTCTGCATAAGAAATTTGCGCCGGTCATAAGCTTTAAGATAGAAATGTTCAAAATATTCTTTAACCATTCTGTTCGTATTGTAAACCGGACCAAGGTTTTTCATAGAAGCTTTCATCATATCTATCCACTTACGCGGAAGTCCATCATCCCTTCTTTCATAAAAGAGCGGCAGAATTTCTTTTTCAAGTACTTCATAGATCATCCTATGTTCAACTTCATCCTGGTAATCAAGATTCTTGTATTCTTCACCGTTCCCGATCCGCCATCCGAGAGTTCTGTCATACGCCTCATCCCACCATCCGTCAAGAACACTGAAATTTAGACCACCATTAGCGATAACTTTCATGCCGGAGGTGCCGCTTGCTTCTAGAGGTCTTCTTGGATTATTAAGCCAGACATCACATCCCTCAACCATATAACGGGCCACGTTCATGTCGTAATTTTCCAGAAATACAACACGCTTCCTCATATTCTCTTCTTTTGCAATCTGTACGATATCCTTTATAAAGGCTTTTCCTTCTTCATCCTTTGGATGTGCCTTACCGGCAATAATTAGCTGTGTCGGTTGGATTGGATCAGCGAGAATTGAATACAGCCTCTCAATATCCTTGAAGAGCAGTGTCGCTCTTTTATATGTGGCAAATCTTCTTGCAAACCCGATTGTCAGGGCGGATGAATTAAGAACTTCTTTTGCCGAATCAATTTCAGACTGCGATCCTCCTCGGTCAAGAATCTGTTTTCTTAATCTCCGTCTTGCAAAGGCTACAAGTCTCTCTCTCCTTCTTTCATGTGAGCGCCACAATTCCTCATCAGGGATTTCATCAATTCTACCCCACAATTCTTCTATTGAAGGGTCTTCGATAAAATTCTCACCCAGATAACGTACAAGCAGAGCCTGCATTTCATTCGAGATATGAGAGTTTATATGAATACCATTAGTAACGTAATCAATTGGTATTTCATCGAATGGAATGTTTTTAAAACCATCAACCCATAGTGTTTTGGAAACTTTACTATGAAGTTTGCTAACCCCGTTAACAAATCCTGCCGTATTCATCGCAAGATGCGCCATATTGAAATTTGATGGAGATTTATCCTTGTCGATAGTTCCGAGCTGATAGAATTCTTTTTGGCTAAGTTTTAATTCGTTCCTGTAATAAGAACCGAAGTATTTTTCCACAAGATCGTGCGGAAATACATCAATACCCGCCGGTACAGGTGTATGGGTTGTGAAGACATTTGAATAAAAACCTACAGACTTTGCTTCCTCAAATACAAGATTATGATTTGTCATCAATACCCGCATCCTTTCAAGTGCAAGAAAGGCAGAATGTCCTTCATTCATATGACAGACATATGGACGGATTCCCATTTGATGCAAAGCACGGATTCCACCAATTCCCAGAACAATTTCCTGCTGAATTCTGGTTTCAGTATTACCACCATAAAGCGATAGGGTAATTTTTTTGTCTTCATCTGAGTTTTCGGCAACATTTGTATCAAGCAGATAAAGCGGGATTCTTCCGACCTGAATCTTCCAAATCTGGAAATATACTTTCCTTCCGGGGAATTCAAGATCAATTTTTATAATATTTCCGTTTTCATCTTTTACCGGGAGCATTGGCTGATTGTAAAAATCTGTTATTTCATATTTTTCCTGCTGCCAGCCATCACTCGTAAGATATTGCTGAAAATACCCTTCCTTATAGCACAATCCGACTGCAACGAGTGGTATTCCTAAGTCACTCGATGACTTCAGATGGTCTCCGGAAAGCACTCCGAGGCCTCCCGAATATACCTGCAGACATTCTGTAAGGCCAAATTCGGCTGAAAAGTAAGCTACATAATGCTCTTTATTTTCTGGTTTATAATTTTTCTCATACCACGATATTTCCTGCATATATGAACTAAATTGCGCATTAACTCTGTTCATATGCGAGATGAATCCGTAATCGGATGCTACTTCATTTAGCCTGTCCTGACTTATTTTCCCTAATAATACAACCGGATTGTGATGTGATTCATCCCATAATTTACTGTCGAGTCTTCTAAATAATTCACGCGCATCATGATTCCATGCCCAGTAAAGATTGTAAGCAATATCCCTGAGTGGTTCAAGGGATTTTGGCAGTGACGGCGCGACATTAAAAGATCCGATAAAGTTTATCATAAATTCTCCATACTTCGATTCAAATTGTAATTATATTCAGCCAACAAAGATACAATAATATTATTTTTTATGCCAAACAGGGAAATTCAATCACCTCAAATATCTGGCAGAGCATAATTGCAATTTTAGAAAACTGCACCGATGCGATGATTCAGACCATCACCGAATAAATTTCTACTATTTTCAGGCTGAAATTGTCAATGTTACTGTCAAAGCGGAGGTCGGATCAGCGGAGAAGGATGTTGATTTACTTATTGTGGTATTTATTTTTGATAACATGGATTATTAATTATTACCCTTTTGTTGTTATAACGGACATTCGTAAATTTATGACTCAATAATTGTGTGTCTATATGTTACTATATCTGCTGATTTTTATTATTGCTTATTTAATGGGATCATTCCCAACCGCATACCTTTTATTAAAATACCGGCATGGAAAGGATATCACCAAAGAAGGGTCCGGCAATGTGGGCGCATTAAATTCCTTCGAAGTGACAAAATCAAGAATGACAGGAATAACCGTACTACTAATTGATTTTGCCAAAGGATTTCTGGCGGTATTCCTTTCGAGATTCATCGGCGACGACCTTTTTATTGCCGGAGCAATTGCCCTGAATGCAGCCGTTCTCGGACATTGCTTTTCACCATGGCTGAAATTTAAGGGCGGCAGAGGGCTTGCCACAGCAGCTGGAGGTGCTGTGCTGCTCGCTCCGGCAATTTTTCTCGTTTGGTCTTTGATCTGGGTTATTGCATTTTTATTCAGACGCAATGTCCATTTTGGTAATATTTCTGCAACTTTCCTGACGGCTCTGCTTACTTATAACTCTGGCGAAATATTGAATAAATATTCATTCCCTCCTGCAGAATCTGAAACCGAATTCATTTTTGCTGTTATAACTTTGATGATTATTATTTTAAGTAAACATTTAGACCCACTTAAGGAGTGGTTGAAAATTTCTCAAAAATCAACTTCAAGGGAATAAAATGAATAGCAAAAAAGTTGCGGTGATATCTTCTTTATCAACAATTTTAGTATTGTCTATTGTTTTTGCATGGTTCTTTTATACTTCAAGATTAGCTCAGAATCCGATTACAGAAAATGGCGACCGTTCCGAATCCAGGAAAAACATCATCGAAGCAAACCTTAACCGAACTGAGAGGATCGCTCTTAATGATGAGATAACAAACGGCAGACATAATATCATCACGAATACGGTTTCGTCGGTAAGCCCTGCTGTTGTTGGTATTAATGTAACTGAGATCAGGAAATATCGTGATCCCTGGGCGAATGACCCATTCTGGAGGCGTTTCTTCGGTGACAGGGTTTATTCGAAAGAAGTTAAAGGACTCGGTTCAGGAGCAATAATATCTGAGGATGGATATATTCTGACGAACGATCATGTTGCCGGCAATGCAGCTAAAATAATTGTAACTATGACTGACGGCACTCAATATGATGCCAAACTTATTGGCACTGACCCTGTTTCCGATGTCTGTCTGTTGAAAATCGATGCGCGTAATCTTACATATATTAAAATGGGAGATTCTGACGACATACTTATTGGCGAATGGGTAATTGCTCTTGGAAATCCATTTGGACTCTTTGCTATTAATGATAAACCTACCGTAACAGTCGGGGTGGTAAGTGCAAAAGATATGAATCTCGGAGCAGTTGAGGACAGGTATTATCTCTCTATGATACAAACAGATGCGGCAATAAATGGTGGAAACAGCGGCGGTCCGCTTGTCAATTCGATTGGTGAACTTATCGGTTTAAACACTTTGATTTATACCGCGGGCAGTTCAACCGGGAATGTCGGGGTTGGTTTTGCTATTCCTATTAATAAAGTCAGAAAAATCACAGATGAACTTAAAACTAAATCAGGGGTTAACAGGGACTTTTGGACAGGCTTGCGTATCCAGACTATTGATGAAGGAATTGCACGGTATTATGATCTTCCAAGTACAAGAGGGGTTATTATCACTCAAGTTGCAAGAAATTCACCTGCTTCGAAAGCTGGATTGGAAGTTGGCGATATAATTCTCGAGGCTGGCAAATTTAAGATTAATGATGAAAACACAATGATCGGGGTTCTTCAGGAATTCAGAAGAGGTGAGAGCATAAGAATTAAAGTAATAAGAAACGATGAGACTATTACAAAATACATGAAACTTGAGGGAAAAACCGAGTGATTGAACGTTACACTCTGCCTGAAATCGGCAGAATATGGACAGATGATTTTAAGTTCGAAACCTGGCTTAAAATAGAAATATTCGCATGCGAAGCCAGAACTCTTTCCGGAGAAATCCCAGAGGCTGATCTGGAATTAATCAAAGGTAAAGCTGTTTTTAATACGAAGAGGGTTCTTGAAATTGAAGAAACCACTAAGCATGATGTGATTGCTTTTCTGACGAATGTATCTGAAAATCTTGGGATTGAATCCAGACACATTCACTACGGGATGACTTCATCCGATGTCCTTGATACCGCTCTCTCTTACCAGATGAAAATAAGCGGTGAACTCATACGCAAAAAACTTCATGAGTTAATAGAAGTTTTAGAAAAAAGAGCTCAGGAACATAAATACACTTTGTGTATTGGCAGGACTCACGGAATTCATGCGGAACCAACATCGATGGGACTAAAATTCGCATTATGGTTTGAAGAAGCAAAAAGAAATCTGAAAAGGCTTGATGCAGCAATAGATTCAATCAGCGTTGGAAAAATTTCAGGAGCTGTTGGAAATTTCGAGCATCTCCCCCCATCGGTCGAAGATTATGTTTGCAGCAAAATGGAACTCAAGCCTGCACCGGTATCAACTCAGGTGATTCAGCGAGATCGTCACGCTGAATATCTTTCCGCACTCGCAACCCTTGGAGCTTCTCTCGAAAAAATTGCAGTTGAAATACGACATTTGCAGAAAACGGAAGTGCTTGAAGCCGAAGAATATTTTTCAAAAGGACAAAAAGGCTCATCGGCTATGCCGCATAAGCGTAACCCAATTGTCAGTGAAAGAATCGCCGGACTCGCGAGGCTTTTACGCGCAAATGCTCACGCCGGGTTCGAAAATGTTGCTCTGTGGCACGAGAGGGATATATCGCATTCTTCTGTTGAAAGGGTCATCATTCCTGATAGCTGTATCATCGCTTATTATATGCTGAATCTTTCGGTTAACCTTATCAAAAATTTGCTTATATATCCAGAAAATATGTCCAGGAATATTGATCTTACAAGAGGATTGGTCTATTCACAGAAGGTTCTTCTGGCACTTACAAAAAAAGGCGCTACCAGAGAAAAAGCTTACTCGCTTGTTCAGGAACCAGCGATGCAGGTTTGGGCTGACCGGTCTAAATCCCTGAAAGAAATACTACTGGAATCACCTGGTGTGAAAGATTTCCTGAATGACGGTGAAATTGAGGAGATTTTTAACTCTGATGAATTATTAAAAAATATTGACGCTATTTTCAAAAGGACTGTTGAACTTCAAGAACATTGAGATTGTTCTTCAATAAAAATGAGGTCTCAATGAATTTTACAGGAAAAATTACTGCTCTTATTTCTTCTGCTCTGCTTTTCGCCTGCGGCGGTTCGGCGGAAAATATCAAATCCGGCGATCTGGCTCCCGGCTTCTCACTAAAGGATGATAAAGGAATAACTTATAATCTCAGTGATTATACCGGAAAGTCTCCGGTTGTTCTCTACTTTTATCCAAAAGCCGGCACTCCCGGTTGTACCAAACAGGCTTGCGGTATCAGGGATATTTACCAGGAATTTAATGAGAACAATATTTCAGTTTTTGGTATCAGTGTTGATTCAGAGAATAGTTTAAAAGAATTCAGAAAAGAAGAAAACCTTAATTTTCCTCTTCTTTCAGATAATGATAAAAAAGTTTCTGAATCTTATGGGGTTTTAAATAACCTGGGCTTTTCAAGCAGAATTACATTTATCATCGATAAATCCGGAAGAATTGCAAATATAATTCGCGATGTTGATGTTTCGACTCACGCAGCGGACGTATTGGAACTGGCTAAAAAATTGAAGTAAGCCGATAGAACCGGCTTAAATTTCTCCGAATAAACTATTCTCAATCCAGCCGGTTTTTCCGTCAGCTATTTTTATTCTTGTCCAGTTTGAGACTTCATCCTCTATGATGAATTTTATCCCCTCGTGAATAATAAATGCATCGGCACTCTGAGTATCAGGAGACGATTTAACAATGGTGGATTCCTCAAGCAGAACACCTTCCCGAATTTGAGTCTCCCTGTTCAATGAACTGAAAAAGACTATTGATGTGATAATAAACAGAGGGACGAAGGCAAAAAGAGAGTAGAGCGAGCCCTGCCTCAATTTATTATTGAATGAACCAAATAAGGCAGCTGTTGAAACTATAATCATCAGGAAAAATAGGACAACAAAAAAAGACCATGTTTCGCTGCTGAATAACCGAACAAATTGGTCCCACCACTCAAGAAGAAATAATTTTGGGACCTGGTTAATTTTATCAATAGTCCTTGAGTTTGCTACATCAAGATTAAACCGGATATCTTCATCTCCGGGAGATAATTTCAGGGCTTTTTCATAATTAAGTATGGCAAACCCAATTCTACCTGTTTTGAAATATGAATTCGCCATATTATAGTATAATGCTGAACTCTCATAACCCTGTTCAATAATTCGTTGATATGCCCTGATAGCCTGTGCGTAATTTTCCTCCGAATAAAGAGTATTTGCAGTTTTGAAGTCTTCCTGAATAGTTTCTGTTGAAGAATATAAATCCATACTAAGGATAAAAACGGCGAACAGCATAAATAGTTTTTTCATTTTTTAACTCTCCGGATCTTCACCATTCTTTCCGTTTCTACGATACACCTTTCTGCTGATTCAAGGACAGAATTTTCGATTGAAAGATCAGACGAATCAGGGGAGAAACGTGCAAACTCACATTTTTCAAATACCGCTCGCACATTTGTTATTGTCTCTGCATTCAATCCGGATTTCTTCAGCTCTTCACAAACCTTCCCGACGCTGAATTCAGAAAGTGCAATATTTAATTTATCCCTGAAGTATCCACTGAAAGCTTCGGATAGTATCGAATAAAATTTTCCTTTTTCATCTGATCCTACTGAGGCTTTGGCAAGTTTTAATAATGATTTTGCTTTTTTTTCAGCTTTGGAATATCTCAGCAGCACTGCATTTCCTTTTATTTTTTCCTGGCGTTTCTGATAAAATAGGAATATTCCGAGGAAAAGTGCCGGAATTATTATCCCCGACCAGAACAACGCACCCGGACCAGATTTTTTATCAATTTTATCCAATTCGAGAGTAGATGTTTTAATATACCTGATATCCTGGCTAAGAAGTTTTACTTCCTCTTTGGTCATCCCGGGCTGAGTATATTCTGCCATCCCTTCCACTTTTTTTACATCGAGCATAAAAGGACCGGCTTTTAATTGAATGTACTTCTGCTTCGAAGGATTAAAATACGAAAACGTAAAAGCGGGAATTTCTCTGATACCTGAAAGCCTTGGAACAATCAGCATTTCAAAATTTTTACTCCCGGATATTAATCCCCTGTTACTGATATTTTCGGTTGTTTTCGGATCATACTTTTCAAATCCAACCGGCAAGTCAATTTCGGGATTTGGAAGAAGCTTAATATTTCCAGTTCCGGAAATAGTTATTTTAAGCGTGACCGGATCATTGGCATTTACAGATTCCTTGTCAACTTTTGCTGAAATATCGAAATTACCAACAGCCCCTGAAAAATCCTCAGGCTTACCTTCCATTGGTAAAGCTCTGACATTAACTTTGATACTATTAGACTTCGCTTTGAATTGTACCGTTTCTGATCTGCCAAAGAAAGGATCATCAAAAAAATCATCAAAAATATTCCGGCGGTTATTCGATTTTCTTTTTATAATAACAGGTATATCAAGTTCAAAAGGGCTGATTGTCAGCTCACCGGATTTTGCAGGAAAAAGTGCAACCTTTTTCAATATTGCGCTTCGGAACCTCTCGCCATTGTACATTTCAATATTGAATGAGAGATTCTGCGCAGTTTCCAGTTCCTCAGCCCAGAAGCCGCTGTAAACAGGAAGTTTGGAAATTTGTGGAGATGATATATTTAATCTGTTATAAAGTTTATATGTTACAGTCACCTGTTCGCCCTGATAAACATCGCGGTCATCAGCAGTAGCAATGATGAAAAGATTTTTTCCAATTTCTTCATTCGATATACCACCGGTTTCATTCGGCTGACCCGCGCCAACACCAGAACCTTTAATCACGTTAATGGCAAGTGGCTTTGTCGTATAAGTTTTACCTTCAAATTCAACGCTTGCACTGCCGAGAGTAAAACTACCTCGTGCTGTCGATTGAACAATATAACCGTAAGTAATTGAGCTACTCACACTTCCATTTATTATTTGCATACTTGTTGACTGATTAGGTCCGGAGAGTACGCGAAACCCCTGAAAATCTGGTGCCCTGAAATTTCTGAGTTTGTTGAAATCCCCGCCTTCGAAAGCAAAGAAAATCTGAAAGCGTTCATTCTCACCGACAGTTGTTCTATCGGCTGACACATTAAATTCCTGCGGCAATAAAACTGAGGGCAAAATGATTATTGCCCAGAGCAATATTAACCTGACCCTTCGTAACATATCTTTTACCAATCTTTTTCCTTGTTAACAGGTTTCCCTTTCTTTTTCCTTAATTCTTTCTGGAGATCAGATTCCTTATTCTTCAGCGCCTCAAGCATTCTTTTAGCTTCCTCTTTGGAAACTTCGTTTTTTTTCTGCTGCTGTTGCTGCTGCTGCTCATTCTTCTGATCCTGTTTATCCTGATTTTGCTGATCCTGCTGCTGCTGGTTTTGATCCTGCTTATCCTGATTGTCTTTATTATCTTTGTTCTGCTGATTCTGATTTTGCTGGTTTTCTTGCTTTTGCTTCATTTTTAGCGCGTAAGATAAATTATATTTTGCCTCAAGATCCTTTGGATCAAGTTTTAATGAATTTTTGTAAGCTTTGATACTCTCGTCTATTTTCTGCGCTTTAAGCAGAGTATTACCCATATTGTAAAGTATTTTGGACTTCACGTATTCATCCTCAGCATTGGCAAGAGCATTATTATATGATTGCAATGCTTCATCGTACCTGCCTTGTTTATAAAGCGCTGACCCGAGATTAAAATGCCCCTCAAAAGATTTTTCGTTTTTTTCGAGTCCTTTTTTAAAATTCACTTCCGCATCATTGAACTTTTTGGCTTCATATTCATCCACACCATTATTTATGTAGCTACGTTCGCTCTGTGCAGAAAGAGAAACTGCAATAAAAAAAACCGGAAAAATAATTTTAGATATTTTCATTATCATTAATATTTAATCTTCAAATCGTCTCATAAACTTTGATCTGCCTGATGGAATAAATATTTCCCAAAAGAGCAGAAATATAACCGGAATCAGGAGATAGTAGAACCTGTCCTCGTAATCGGTGACTCTTGTGGAACCATATTCGGTCTGTTCCAGTTTGGAAAGATCGTCATAAATTTCTCCGAGTTCCTCCGAGGTGGTCGTGCTTCTGTAGTACTTCCCGTTCCCGTCCGAAGCAATCGTTTTCAGAGTCTCTTCATCCAGTTTAGTAAGAACAATACTGCCCGACCTGTCCTTCTTATAATCAACCCTTATGCCGCTCTGGTTATAAACCGGTATCGGCACTCCTGATGTTGACCCCATTCCAATAGTGTAAATCTGAATTCCTTCGGAAACGGCATCCTTAACAGCACTCTCGATGTCACCCTCATGATCTTCGCCATCAGTAATTATGATTATTGCCTTTTTTGTCTGCTCGTCTTTCTTAAAAGAAGTTCTTGCAAGATTCAATGCCGATGCAATTGCAGTCCCGGGCTGAGGCACAGAGCTTACGTCCACAGCATTCAGAAAAAGATCAGCGGCAGAATAATCGGAAGTCAGAGGAATCTGAATATAAGCATCCCCCGAAAATATGATCAGCCCTATTCTGTCACCCCTTAGCTTCTGAATTAGTCTTGAAATCGAATTCTTCGCTTTATCGAGCCTGCTCGGTTTGATATCTTCGGCAACCATGCTCAAAGAAACGTCCAGAACAATATAAACATCAATGCCCTGTTGTTTAACTTCCTCAATTTTTGTCCCGATCTGCGGGTTTGCCAGTCCCAGAATGGCAAAAAGCAATGCCGTCAGAATAAGGATAAACTTTATCCACGATTTAACAAGACTTCTATCCGGGAATAATACCTTGTGGAGTTTGTCACCGGCAAAAGTCCCTAGATATTTTTTTTCTTTTCTGATGACATACCAATAAAGTAAAACGAATAAAGGAATACTTATCAGCAAATACAAATAATCTGGTTCTGCAAATCTTAACATATATTCATCAAGGCAATTTTCTAAAAATTAAATTTCTGCTAATCAGTTCAAATACTAAAAACAGGATACCAGCCAAAGCCCAAGGGTAAAATAATTCTTTAGCCTGCCTGTACGATGTTATCTCAACCCTTGTTTTTTCCATTTTATCGATTTCGGCGTATATATCATTTAGCCGTTTATTATTTGTAGCACGAAAATATTTACCACCCGTTGATTTAGCAATTTGTGTAAGAGTTTGCTCATCAATTTCAACGGGCATCATTTGATACCTTCTGCCGAAGGGAGTATCGAAAGGATACGGAGCCTCTCCCATCGTCCCTACTCCAATTGTGTATATTCTTATATCAAAAGTTTTGGCTATCTGCGCTGCCGTTAACGGATCAATTTCTCCGCTGTTATTTACACCATCGGTCACAAGAATAATGACTTTACTTTTTGCCTTACTATCCCGTAACCGATTTACTCCATTTGCAATAGCTGTACCTATGGCGGTACCGTCTTCAACCATCCCGCTTTTAATTTCTTTAAGCAGATTCCGCAGGACAGTGTAATCTATGGTGAGCGGACATTGCGTGAAACTTTCTCTTGCAAAAACTACTAATCCGAGTTTATCCGAAGTCCTGCCTTCAATAAAATTTGCAATTTCTTTTTTTGCGGATTCAAGTCTGTTCGGCTTGAAATCTTCAGCAAGCATACTGCTCGAAATATCGAGTAAAAAAGCGATATCAATACCCTCAGTATATACTTCTTCCCCGCTTGAAAAAGATTGAGGTCTCGCAGTGGCAATAATGATCAGACTGACTGCAATAAGCCTGAGGAAAAAGGGTAAATGCCGGTATCGTTCCTTCCAGCCTGGCTTGAAATCATTCAATAGCTCAGTCGATGAAAATCTTATTACCGGCTGATTTTTGATATGTCTCCTGAAATACCAGATAATCGCAGGTATTATAAGAAGAATGCTCCAGAGCAACCAGGGATATGCAAAAGTAATATCACTGAACATCGGAAACTCCGGCTTTTTCTTCGGGGATCGTGGAGCGTACGATTGACTCAGCCTGTTTCATCATTTCTTCGTTCACAGAAGCCAGGGGCTGAAATTTTGCAAATTTTACAAGATCGGCATTCTCAAAAAAACTTCGCGTCAGATCAAATATCACATTAAGCTGGGGCAACTTTCTCATTGAATCCATGACTTCCGAAGACGGCATTTCCAGAGCGGCAAAGCCAAAACTCTTTTCGAAATATTTCCTGATAATCCCGGTTATCTCAGAATGATAATCTTTAACCTTTCCCTGCTGCCATAATTTTTTGTTATCTAATTCATCCAATTCCTTCAATGCAACCTTGTGAGGTGGTATTAGAATCATTTCCTGTCGGCTTTCCAGAGGCATTTTGCTTAATCTGTATCTTTTGTAGAAATAATAACCAGCAAGCGATAAAAGAATAATGGCCAGCAGTATTGATCCCCAGAACACTAAATCAAGAGGTATTTTGATCGGAGCTTTTACATCAAGAATATCATTCTTTGTATTAACTTCGAGTGTCCTGATCTGGATGAGCAATTCATTTGTTTTTAATTCTTTAATAACTTTTCCATCTGCCGAACTGAAAACTATCGGCATCGACGGAATCACCGCTGTAGCTGAGTCGTAACCTGCAAAAACATACTGATAAACAGATCGGATCATACCTTCAGATATGTTATTTACCGGAGGTTTTACTGAGATAAGATCAATAAATCTGACACTATCGGCAACCGGTGGTATCTGAACTGTGAGGCTTTCTGGATATTTTAATTCAATAAAATAATTAATGTTATCGCCGACAAGGTAAGATGTAGAATCAGTAAAAACCCTTGCTTCCGCCTCCTGTGGGAGAATCCTAGTGGTCAGAATGAATAATATTGCAATTAAAGCTGCTGCTTTTTTTACCATCTTTTCTCCCGTAATTTGAAGAAATCCACAAGCGGCTTAATATAGGAGTGACCAGTATTTATATCTATTGAATCGATCCTCGAAGAAACGAACAGCCGTTTTTGATCTTTATCAATCGCCTGAAGCTTTTTCCTGAGATATTCCTTAAGCCCGGGATTGCTGCTGTCAAGATACCGAATTTCACCTGTCTCGTTATCTTTAAGTTTCAAAAGACCGCCTTCAGGGATTAAAAACTCTCTTTCATCCCTGAGCCTTACTGCAATAAGATCGTGTTTTTTTCCAATTATCCTGATAATCTTCTCATAACCCTTATCCATAAAGTCCGACAATAAGAAAACGATCGCTTTTTTCTTTATGGTATGATTAAAATACTCAAGTACAGATTTAATATCCGTTTTTCTTTCTGTGATGTCAAATGAAAGTATATCCCTGACAATCCTTAATGCATGGCTCCTGCCCTTTTTAGGCGCAACAAACTTCTCAATCCTGTCTGTAAATAAGATCAGTCCCACTTTATCATTATTTTTCAGGGCAGAAAAGGCTAATATTGCGCTTAATTCGGCTGCAATCTGCCTCTTGGTCTTTTCGATGCTTCCGAAATCAAGAGACCCGCTCATATCAATAAGTAGCATAACTGTGAGTTCTCTTTCCTCCTCGAATATCTTTACAAAAGGATGCCCGAGCCTCGCAGTCACATTCCAGTCTATTGTCCTGATATCATCACCTGGCTGGTATTCACGAACTTCGGAAAATTCCATTCCGCGTCCTTTGAACACGGAATGATACTCTCCCGAGAATACATCGTTGACCATACCCTTCGTGAGTATCTCAATCTGTTTTACCTGCTTTAGTAATTCTTTTGTTAACATATTCTGGTTTTAAGGAACTTCCACTTTGTTTAAAATTTCCTGTACGATTTTCTCTGAAGTTATATCTTCGGCTTCTGCCTCATAAGTAACAGCAACCCTGTGTCTGAGAACATCCATACAGATTGATCTTACATCTTCAGGGATTACGTAACCCCTCCTGCGTATAAAAGCCATAGATCTCGCTCCTAAAGCAAGATTTATTGTTGCCCGTGGTGATGCGCCGTAGGAGATAAGTTCTTTCAATTCCGGCAACCCGAATTTTTCAGGTTCCCTTGTTGCAAAAACAATATCGAGGATATAATTATTAATTTTTTCGTCAACATAAATTTCATGGACTAACTTTCTTGCATTGAGAATTTCTTCCGGTTTGATAACTGGCTGAATATCCATAGATAATTTCTCGACATTCAGTTTCATTATCTGCGATTCCTCTTCCCTTGTGGGGTAAGTAATTTTAATCTTCAGCATAAAACGATCGACCTGGGCTTCCGGAAGAGGATAAGTACCTTCCTGCTCAATGGGATTCTGCGTGGCAAGCACCAGAAAAGGCTCAGGGAGTTTGAATGTTTCATCTCCAATTGTAACCTGGCGTTCCTGCATTGCCTCAAGAAGTGCGCTCTGGACTTTTGCAGGAGCACGGTTGATTTCATCTGCAAGAATAAAATTTGCGAAAACAGGTCCTTTCCGGATCGAAAAATTTCCATCTTTCTGACTATATATCTGGGTTCCGATCAGGTCAGCAGGCAGCAGATCCGGTGTGAACTGTATCCTGTGAAATACAGCATTCATAGAAGAAGC
This sequence comes from Ignavibacteriales bacterium, assembly GCA_021740915.1. Classification (GTDB taxonomy): domain Bacteria; phylum Bacteroidota; class Ignavibacteria; order Ignavibacteriales; family Melioribacteraceae; genus JAIOYW01. The sequence continues at coordinate 218,129 of JAIOYW010000005.1, forward strand.
AAGTGATTTAATTGCAAGTGTTTTAGCAAGACCCGGAACGCCTTCGAGAAGGACATGCCCGTTTGACAGTAGTCCGATAACAAGTCTTTCGACCATAGGTTTCTGACCGACAATTACTTTTCCGATTTCATTAAACAGCCGGTCAACAAACTCGCTTTCAAGTCTTATCTTTTCATTTAGCTGAGTGATTTCCAACATTCTCTCCGTGAATTTTTATATCGACTCTTTTACAATGTTTAATTTTTATAAGTTTCAAAGAATTTTTTAACTGCCAACATTTATTCATAATCCTTAAAAATCAACCGGATTTTGAAGATTTTTATAAGTTGATTTTTAGATTCTTTAAATCCATTAAGTCTCGCTCAAATAATCTTTTCAATATCTTCTTGATTTTCGGAAAAGAATTCCGGGATTGAATAATTATTACTATTTTTTGATTTGAAAATCATAATAACGAATCTGGTTTCCCTTGAAAAATTTGAGACTTCTCCTCTGGTCATTAATACTTTTGCTGCAAACATCTGTGCTTGCTCAGGATCTTCCACGCCATCTTACAGAAGAAGAAAAAGTGCTTATGACTTCTTATCAGCCGCCTGTTGATGATATCGGGGCGACAATTCCACCTGAAAAAGCTGTCAGAACCATGGCGGAATGGGAAGAACTTGAAGGAATAATGCTCACCTGGACTTCGTATCAAACCATCCTGAGGCAGATAGTTGACATTGCACAGGAGGAGGGTTTGGTTTATATAGTCTGCAGTGATTCAAATTCTGTTAAAAATTATTTGACGAGCGGCAGTGTCCCTCTAAGAAATCTTAAATTTATTATTGCACCATATAATTCTGTGTGGAGCAGAGATTACGGTCCCTGGTGTGTATATTCCGATATTGCGGACAGCATGTATATAATTGACTGGATTTATAACCGTCCCCGGCCTAATGATGACCTTATTCCCGGGGTGATTGCCGGATACCTTGATCTGCCTATCTACCAGACCACAGTAACGCCATATAATCTCGTTCATACCGGCGGTAATTTTATGGCTGATGGAAATGGGATAGGGTTTTCCTCAAAACTGGTGCTCACCGAGAACTCAGGTAAACCGGAATCCCAGATCAATTCAATTATGTCTGCATTTATGGGCATTGACCCTTATGTAAAAATGGATGTACTCCCATATGATGGCATACATCATATAGACATGCATATGAAATTGCTCGATGAGGAGACTTTACTCGTTGGTCAGTATCCGCCAGGCATTGCTGATGGGCCTTATATTGAGAATAATCTTCAGTATGTACTCAACAATTTTCAGACAATATTCGGACGTCCCTTCAAAGTTGTCCGTATTCCGATGCCTCCCGATCAGTATGGCAGATATCCGAGCAACGGGGGTTATTACCGAACCTTTACGAACTCTCTTATCGTAAATAAAACCGTAATAGTGCCGACCTACGAATTGAAATATGATACCACCGCATTAAGGATTTATCGGGATGCTATGCCCGGATACAATGTCATCGGGATCGATTGTAATCAGATCATTCCTGCATCCGGAGCAATTCATTGCATAACAAAGGAGATCGGGGTTCGGGAACCGATATTTATCTCCCATGCAAAAATTCTGACTGTTAATCCCGGTGAAAGCGGTTACCCGGTTAAAGCATTCATCAAAACGCGGAGCGGTATCTCTTCAGCATCAGTTTACTGGAGATTATCCGGAGATGAGTTCTATTCGAAAATTCAAATGCAGATGACCTCCCCGGATACTTTTACAGCAGTGATACCAATGCAGAATGTAGGAACTGATATTTATTATTACATAGAGGCAGTATCTGTTTCGGGCAGAACAGCACTAAAACCTATGACCGCACCGGAAGGAGCCTACAGATTTACAGTTGATTATGCCGTTCCTGTTGAGCTCGTCAGTTTCGACTATCATAGCAGTAACGGTGGAATTTCCCTCCAATGGGAAACTGCGACAGAACTTAACAATGAAGGATTTAGTATTGAACGCCGGGGTGCAGGCACTAATAATAAATGGGTAGCAATATCATGGATTGAGGGCGCCGGAACCAGTTCTGAAATAAGAAATTATGAGGCTTTTGACATTAATCCGGATTTTGGACGAAATTATTACAGACTCATTCAGCATGACTTTGACGGCTACCAAAAAGAAATTGGCCTGCTTGAAGCGGATTTCCGAAATAACAATTTGGAATTTCACCTCGCGCAGAATTATCCGAACCCTTTTAATCCTTCGACTACAATAAAATTCTCATTGAAGCAGGAGGGGCATGTAACTCTGAAAGTTTACGATATCCTTGGCAGGCTGACAGCAACTTTAATTGATGAGTTCATGACATCTGGTAACCATAAATTCCAGTTCAATTCGGCAAACCTGTCTGCCGGAGTGTATTCTTACCATATTTCAAGCGGGGAATTTTCAGATTCAAAAAGTATGATATTGTTGAAATAACCAGAACACATTCGGAATTATCTTAGAGTTTTATCCGAATAAATGGATATATGACTTGAAAAATAAGACGCCCTTAATTTGAAAAGTCTGGGAGTGCCTGAACCTGAAAATAAACAGGTACTTATTTGTGTCCTAATACAAATGTAATCGTTGAAAATTATCGACTTCGAATAATCCGGGAGAAAGATTTTTTTGGATACAAACCGGATACATTATTATATTCATTAAATACCCCGGACATATTAAATTTTATCATTATCTGAATATTATCAGATTCCTTCCCGTTGCCCACTTATGCTAAAGTTGTTAAGCGTTTCTCGTAAAAACTAACATTACAATCCCAAATAAATTTTTTCCGACAGCAGCTTGTTCTTGATAACAGAATTGCTTTTAGATATGTTTGGTATTGTAATTGGAAAAATTAAGATAGTGCATTGCTGCGTCCCACTCAATGTAATAAATGCTAACTCAGTTTCATTTCGAATCAGGCGAAAATTAATCCTGGTCTGCAACAATTATATATCAATAACTTCACTTCTTATCAAAATAAAAAAGGCTTCATACGGAGCAATCAATGAAAACGTCAATTGGTGTTATATTTTTCTTATTCTTAGTTGGAATCATTTTTCCTCAAAATCCTGAATGGATAATTTATAATCGTTATAATTCCGGACTGGCGGATAATGCAATCCAGGATATGGCCAAAGATGCAACTGGAAATATTTGGATTGGTACTTATACAGAAGGGCTTGTAAGATATGATGATGATAATCTGTCGGGTGAAGTCTGGAAGAAATACAACATGTCTAATTCCGGAATCCCGGATAATCTTGTCACGAAAATCCAGATTGACGCAGCGGGAAATATCTGGTTCGGAACATACACCGGAGGTCTTGTCCGTTTTGATGGGGTTAATTGGGTAGCATATAACACCGGAAATTCAGGAATGCAGTCAAATTACGTCCGTTCATTCTTAATTGATGGCGGGCACTGGTGGGTTGGCACCAATGGATTTGGTCTGGTTCACCAGGGAGGTGGTTACTGGAATATTTATAATACTTCGAATTCAAATATGCCCGGGAACACGGTTTTTGACATTGCCTCTGTCCCCGATGGCATAAGATGGATAGGTACCATGCAGGGCGGATTAGTCAAATTTGCATATATGTGGCAGTGGCAGGTTTACAACCTGTCTAACTCAGGTATCCCCGAAAATTTCGTTACGCAGATTGCCCTAGAATCTGATGGCGGTATGTGGATAGGTACTGAATTAAACGGACTGGCTCATTACAACGGTTACGGCGCAGGAACAGACGGGTGGACGGTTTACAATTCAACCAACTCCCCTTTACCATACGGCAGCATAAGATCTCTGACTGTTGAAAGCCCCGGAATAATCTGGATAGGAGTAACTTATGGCGGACTGGCACGTTTTGATTCAAATCCGGGAGGTTCAGGCTGGACTATTTTCACAAACTTAAATTCCCCTCTCCCTGAGAATCTTGTCAGTTGTGTAATAATAGATGATCTGGGAAACAAATGGATTGGGACTGTTAATCAGGGAATTGCTGTCTATAAAGAAGGCGGTATTGTGTCTTCATCGAAAAACGAGGGATTAGTTAGCCCCGCTAAATTTTCGTTGGAGCAAAATTATCCAAACCCCTTCAACCCGGCCACTAAAATACGTTTTTCATTGCAGACATGGGGTTTTGTTTCACTCAAAGTATTTGACATTCTTGGCAGAGAAGCAGCCTCACTCTGTAACGAAGAAATGCCGTCCGGCGACCATGAGATCACTTTCGATGCATCAGGACTTTCGGCAGGAGTTTATTTATACAGGTTGTCGTCAGGCACTTATTCAGAGACGAAAACTATGCTCCTGTTAAAATAAAATACTTGAAACAAGTTGGGCTTTGTATTCAGGTCAAACAATAATAAATCTTAGTGGCATGAGCATCCCGATTAATTTCAATTCCGGATAAGATTTGTTCGAATTAGTCGGGAATTCTCTATTTTTGTTAAAGTATCAACGAATCGGGAGAATTAAATTGTTAAATCTCCATCTTTTATTGGATAACAAGCTTTACAGCCACCTTTATGCCATTATATTTCTGGTAATCTTTTCAGTTCCTCAATTGACCAAAGGGCAATCCGACTGCATGAATAGTTCTTTGAATTTCAGAACATCGGATGCTGGTTTTGGCTTTGGTTATGACAGTCTTATTGCAAAACTGGAAACGTGGAAACAGAGTCCTTATATTCAGGTAGATTCTATTGGAGTTTCTGTCCAGCACAGGACTATCTGGATGATTACAATTAAGGGAGACCATAATCATCCCTTCCCGGTTTACAGGGTCGCCATTCATGCCAGGACACACCCGAATGAAGTCCAGTCTGAATATTTGGCACATAGTCTGATAAAATATCTTACTCAGGATTCAGATTTAGGCAGGACACTCAGACAAAGGTTTGAGTTTACTATCGTCCCAATGTTCAATCCGGATGGAGTAGAACTTGGGTATGCACGCACAAATGCGAATTTACTCGACCTTGAGCGGAATTGGTTTACTACTCCTCATGAACCTGAAGTGCAGGCTCTCAAGAATTTATATGCAGGATTTATGAATTCTTTTTTACCAATAAGAATCGCATTGAATCTGCACGGAGATGGCGGGGCTGTCAGGGATTATTTTGTCTTTCATCATGAAAACGGAACATCTGCGGCATATGCTGAAGATGAGAGATATTTTATTAATTCGATAAGAGCGCATAATATAGAAGAACTCCATGAATGGGATTATGCCGTGACCTGGACGAACGGGAATCCTATGCTTTTCCCGGAGAGCTGGTTCTGGGAATATTATTCGGAATATGTAATGGCGCTGACATACGAAAAAACTACTGAATTTTCTCCGGACGCCGCCGTTTACGATTCCGCTGCTAATGCAATTCTGAAGGGCATTATTGATTATCTGGATATTACAGCAGGATTCGAACCTGACAAATTTCCCGATAAAGAATACTTTATCCTGCAAAATTATCCGAATCCATTTAATCCTGCGACTAAAATCACATTCAGTATTCCCGAAAAACAGTATGTTTCACTAATAGTATATGATGTCCTGGGAAATGTTGCTGCAGAGCTTGAAGATGGAATACTGAGCCCGGGACCACATAATTACATTTTTAATGGATCTGAGTTTTCGAGTGGTTTTTATCTTTGTGTGTTACGTTCAGAAAGTTTCTCAACCGCGCACAAATTATTGCTGATCAGGTAATTTTGTATTTGTTCCTGGCAGATATTTGTAAACGGTTATATCGTGACAATCTTATTAATAATGGACAAGCCGGGGAAGACGGAAATATATCTTAACATTTTCTCTGTGCAGTGAATTCAAATAAACCGATGCATTCTTGTTTCAATAACTGTGTTCCTGCACCCTGGATTATTTATATTTATGGCATAAAATCGGCGTTCATCATTATTTTTTTAGAGGCTAAAATAATACTTTGGCTTTGTCGATTTTTTTTATTAAAATTTGATAATATTCATTTTGTATTTTGAAAATTAGTTTTCAAGGCACAATTAATACTTGTCGGAATGTTTATTTTGAATTTGAACCGAAGAAGAATAGAAAGTCAGACTTAATTTATGAAAGAAAATAGCGAGTATTCACAGATCAGAAAATTGGTCTTACAGCAAAATTTAAACAGATTTTTCTTTATGCCGCTAATTGCAGTTCCTCTTTTTTCAATAGTTGCAATCTATTTCTATTTTCACCTGGACAGCCAGAATCCTATTGAACATTCCTGGCGCCTGAGAATTATGTTTTCTCATATCAGCCTATCTGCGGTTGGTTCTCTCATGTTTTTATTATCCTATTTAAGGAAAAAATATTCGAAACCCGGCGAAAACATAACGGAAATTCTTGAGATTACCCTGTTAGTATTAATTTCATTTATTGCGGTGTTGATTACTCTTTTCGATCAGACAGTGACCCCAGCTATTACACCATATATCATTCTGATATTATTTATTTCGGTTTCTACTTTAATCCAGCCACTGTTATCCGGCATACTTTATTCAGGCACTTATCTCCTGATGTTCTTTTTGCTGCCTTTTTATCAGAGTAATCCTGATGTTGTTTTGTCCAGTCGTGTGAATGGCCTTGTTATCACTGTTCTTGCATATTTTTTTTCAATTCTGCTCTGGCGTAATTTTAAGGATCGTTATAAACAAGGCGTTATTATTGAGAATCAGAGAAAGGAACTGAGACAAACCAACACTGAACTCAAAAATCAGGCTGAACATCTGCAGGAGCTTAATGCAACCAAAGATAAATTATTCTCCGTTATTGCACATGATCTCAAAAGTCCCTTTACGAGTATTATCGGCTTCAGTGAGATACTCGAGAAACAGGCGGATACTCTGCAACGGGATGAAATGAAAGAATATGCCGGGATAATTTACACTTCTGCTCACAAAACTCTGAATCTTCTTGTAAATCTGCTCGATTGGGCGATGATTCAGAAAGGAAGCATACAGTTCAATCCCGAACCAGTCAATTTCGTGGAGATTAGTACAGAAGCAATTAATCTCCAAATCGGCAACGCTTCAAAAAAGGGCATAACGCTGACGAACAAAATTCTCCCGAACACCCTTGTTTATGCTGATAGAAACATGTCAGGAACTATTTTGCGTAATCTTATCAGTAATGCAATAAAATTTACAAACAGAGGAGGAAAGATTGAATTGCACTCTGAATTTCTCCCGAATGAAGTCCGATTTACTGTTTCTGATACTGGGATTGGAATTCCTGCAGATGATATTGCAAAACTCTTCAAGGTAGGTTCAAACTTCTCCACAACCGGAACTGATGAAGAGAGAGGTACAGGGCTTGGTCTTATCCTTTGTAAGGAATTCGTCGAAAAAAACAGCGGTAAGATTTGGGTTGAAAGCGATGTCGGAAAAGGAAGTTCATTCTTTTTTACGTTGCCTCTCAGCAACTAATATATTCGATGTTTTGAAACGAACTTCACCAGCCGGGACAAAAACGTATCCCGGCTGAAAAATCTTCTGCAGGTTAATAAATTCCGAACGCTATTATTAAAAAGATCCGTAAATCAACTTTAATTTATTATAAATTATTCATCACATTTTTCAGTTTCCCACTCACCTTTTCGGCTACAGGCAGCAGTTTTTCATTCTGAACAGCCTGCATCGAAACAGCAGGATTAACGAAAGAAACCTGCACTTTGCCTTCAACTGTTTCCTGGACAATGATATTGCATGGCAAAAGCACCCCGATATTATTTTCTGCCTGTAAAGCCTCATATGCTAAAGGTGGATTGCAGGCTCCGAGAATCCGGTATTTCCTGAATTCGACATCAAGTTTTTTCTTAAGTGTATCTTTAACGTCAATTTCGGTCAGGATGCCGAAACCTTCTTTTTTCAACTCATCTGTTATTTTACTTATCGCCGCATCGAATGAATACGGAACAATTTTACTGTTATAATAGCTCATATTTAATCTCCCGTTTTAATACTAACACAGAACCTTAATGTTAAGTTTCAGCCAAAAAACACCCAAACAAAAAATGTAATAAGAAATGCTCCCAAAATATTCAGCAATAAACCACTTTTTGCCATAGTTTTTACATTTAACATTCCGCTGCCGAAAACGATTGCATTTGGAGGCGTTGCCACAGGCAGCATAAATGCCATTGAACAGGATAAAGTTGCTGCAATCATCATCATTCTTGGATCAGCTCCTGTGGAAACTGCAATTGCAGCTGTAACCGGAAGAAAAATATTAGCAGTTGCTGTATTCGATGTAAGCTCTGTAAGGAAAGTTATAAAAAGGCACATGGCAAGCACAATTAAAACCGGATTATGATTGGTAAGACCGGAAAATAATTCTCCGGTTGACTGTGAAAGCCCGCTTTTCATAAAAGAAGCTGCAAGCGCAAAACCGCCTCCGAAAAGAAGAATAATATTCCAGGGGATTTTTTGGAGGATCCCGGCATCAAGAATCCTTTCCTTCGATATTCCTTTTTCAGCCGGAATAATGAATAGCAGGAATGCCATACAAATTGCAATTGTTCCATCGTCAATAAATTCCGGGACTGGGAACACCGAACTCCAGCCGGGTATAATTATTGTCCCAAGGTTTATCGGCAGCCTGAAAATCCATAAAAAGGCTGTAATAATAAAAATCCGGAGTATCCTGTTTTCTGCCGCAGAGATAGTCTCAAGCGAATTTATTTCTGACTTGAAGTCAATACTAATTCCTGTGTTTTTCCCAAACCTGAATATTACCTTTGTGAGAAGCAGCCACGTTAAAAAAAGAAAAATAACAGCCAACGGAAGCCCGAATGAAAGCCACTCACCAAAATTTATTGCAGCCCTTTCTTTAAATGCGATTGAATATATTCTCTGAAAAACAAGGTTCGGAGGTGTTCCTATCAGAGTGGCAATTCCGCCGATTGAGCAGGAATAAGCTATTCCGATAAGCAGCGCCTGTGAAAATTTCTTCTTCGTATCGCTGTCAACTGCACTTTCAAATTTTTTTATAACAGATAGTGCAACGGGAAGCAGCATAACCGCCGTTGCAGTATTGGATATCCACATCGAAAGAAATGCGCCTGATACCATAAAACCGAGGATCAGCCTTGACAATCCGGTACCAAAAAAGCTTATTACATATAAAGCTATCCTTCTGTGGAGATTGTGCTTTTCCATTGCAAGAGCTATCATAAATCCGCCAAGGAAAAGTATAATTGTGCTGTTGATATAAGAACCCGCAGTTTCTTCCGCCGAGAGAGCCCCGGTTAAAGGAAAAATAATGAGCGGAAGGAGTGAAGTGATCCCCAGATCAATAAGTTCTGTTATCCAGAGTGTTGCCATAAGGAACGCTGCTGAAGCCGTAACACTTTGCGATTGTGACCAGTTTTCAGGACAAATGAAATAAACAAAAAAAGCAGCAAAAAAAACAAACGCAATTTTGAAATCTCTGCCAGTTATGATATCCCTTTTTTTCATTCCTTTTTTGACAGTGTTTTATATATTACCGAATAATCCTCGTCTGCAAAACCTGCTGCAATTCCTTCCGATATTTTTTCTGAGATTACTTTCTGCAATTCAGTTGATAATCCTTTCTCGGCAAAGGCTTCAATAATCAGATCAGTATCCTTCAGAAGATGTTTTAATGGAAAATTCGCAGGCTGGAATTTATCCCCGGTCATATTACCAAGCTTTTTTTCAAATGTGGGGGCAAAAAGTGCCGATCCCTTTAATATTGTCATAAACTGGTTCACATCCAGTCCTGAATTAATAACGAATTGCAGACTTCCCGAAAAAGCCAGAGTCAGCGACCCGATAAGCTGATTCAGCGCAAGTTTCATTGCGGCGGCGCTCCCTGTCTGCCCGATATACTGCATATTCCCGTAAGAATTGAAAACTGGTTCAAATTTTTCAGCAAGTGTTTTCTCACCCCCTGCCATTACCACAAGTTCTTTGTTTTTTGCCTGCATAATACTGCCTAAAACAGGCGCTTCCAGGTAGGAACATCCGAGTGTATTCAGTTTTATTTCAAGATTAATGCTCTCTCGGGGAGAAATAGTCCCGGCCTGAATGACAGTTTTACCCGTTAAATTTATATACTTACCATTAAAAAGCACCGAATTGATTGCAGAATAATCAGCAAGCATAAGGATAACAGCATTAGATTCTGCGAACAGTTCTTCCGGGCTTAATGCAGGCAGAGCTCCCGATGAGGTGAGATTTTTTATCTTTTCCGCTGTCCTGTTATATACGCGGAGATTATACCCGTTTATTAAAAGCATCTCAGCCATCGGATTGCCAAGCAGTCCTGTTCCCGCAAAACCCAGTTTCAGATTCATATTTAAAAACCCTTCAAATAATTTGAAAGATCAAGTTCAATATCTTCTTCACAAAAGAATGGTTCCCCGTATTCCTTTTTAATCCGGAAGCCATATACTTTTGCACGAGCCTCGATATAATCAAAAAAGCCTTTGGAGCTGATCATCGTTTCGGGACCTGTCTGCCCGGGTGAATAAAACTGTGATCCGTAAGCTTTAATGGCGGCAATTTTTTCCTGAAAATGAGCTGAAATGTCAGTGATAAATGTAGGATCAAATTCATATGTCTGCATATAATAAAAAATCTTCGATGCCCTGTAAAATTCGGACTGCTGCCCGTCAATAATTACTGAATATTTTCCGACACCCGCGAAAAAATTCGCCTTTTTTATCAGATGAAATGTGTCAATATGATCTGTGTGCCGATCATTTTTGTATGGAGCGAAGATTATTGATGGCCTGTATTTCCGGATCAGTCCGACAACTTTCCTTAGATTATCATCACTTAATAAAATATTGCCGTCCGGGATCTTAAGGTTTTCCCTGATATTAACTGAAAGAATTTTGGAAGCTGCAGCAGCCTCTTCTCTTCTTAATTCGACCGAACCACGCGTACCCATTTCGCCTTCGGTCAGATCAGCTATCATTATTTTTTTTCCTTCTTTCGATAGTCTGGCAATTGTACCGCCCATCGCAAGTTCGGCATCATCAGGGTGTGCTGCAAATACAATCACATCAACTCTTTCCATCAATATTCCCGTTGTAATATTTATCTGTCTTTAAAATAATAAAATATATTATCAGTGGTTTATATAAATTTCATTCTGAATAAATCAGCTTTTCTTGTGTATCATTAAAGAACAATAATATTAATTATGGCAGGAAAAGAAGAATTTTCTAAATATGCTGTGCCGAACATGAAACGCGCCTATTTCTCAGCGCTGGCGTTTCTTGGTTCTCATGACGATGCAATGGAAGCATCTCAGATAGCTTTTGTTAAAGCCTACGATCATTTTGAGTCCTTCGATACGACAAAAAACTTCTTCACATGGTATTACAAAATCCTGAAAAATCATTGCTTAAATGTGATTAGAAGCCGAAAATCCGGAAGAGAATTATTCTTGCTGGAGCTTAAAGAAAATATGCTGGAATCTGAACCGCAGCAGGCAATTGAAAAAAAAGAGGAAATACTATTGCTCGAAAAAGCAATGCTTAAACTTTCACCCCACGAACGTGAACTTCTTATAATGAGGGAAATAGAAGGACAAAGCTATAAACAGATCTCCGATTTACTGGGGATTCCGCAAGGTTCGGTTATGTCAGGATTATTTTATGCACGTAAAAATCTTGCCGCAAAATACAGGGAGTTATTATGAATAATGAGAGACTCGCAGAGTTAAGCGAAAAATATATCTCGGCTTCATTAAACTCAGAAGAAGCAGAAGAATTTCAGGACTATCTTAATCAGCACCCGGAAGCAAAAATCGCCATTAATGAACATATTAAATTAAAGGAGCTTATGATGTATTCGAAATTGAAGGAACCTAAAGTCGAATTCTGGGATATTTATAAAGAAAAATTATTTAATCGGATTGAGCGGAATACTGCGTGGTTTTTGATAATCCTCGGTTCAATAGTAGTCGGCATTTTTTTCTTTTTTAACCTTGTTGATGCCTGGTTTTCAGAACATGATCTCCCCGATCTTGTTAAATATGGTATTGCATCCCTGATGCTGGGATTTATTCTGCTTATTTTCTCCCTGATCAGAGAAAGAATTCAAACATTCAAAAACGATAAATATAAGGAAGTTGAAAGATGATAATTACCACTTCATCTGAAATTGCAGGGAAAAAGATAGTTGAAACGCTCGGACTTGTCAGAGGAAACACTATCAGAGCAAGGCATATCGGGAAAGACATTCAGGCAGTTTTTAAGAATATACTCGGCGGCGAAATTCAGGAATACACCAAACTTATGGGAGAATCGCGCGACCAGGCTCTGGATCGGATGATAAGAAATGCGGAAGATTTAGGTGGAAATGCAGTTGTGGACGTTAGATTTTCTACAAGCTATATTATGGCAAATGCTGCCGAAATACTCGTTTATGGGACTGCAGTAATTATTGAATAATATATAAACTATGTATTATTTCCTTCACCCACAGAATTAGATCCTGCCTGAAGAATATTCGGGCAGGAAATATGTCCCCTGGCTTCAATAATGCATTTTACTTAATTGCAAATGCATAGGATTTCATCATTACGATTGCTCTCAGGTTAATAACTCGCAGTTTATTGACCCTTAACTATCTATAAAATTAACTTGCAGCCAGGTACATTAAATTCAAGGTCTGCGAAATTGCGGACTAAATTTCAAAATACGGGTGTAATAATTTCTCTGATGTTTCATGTTTGATTTTTGATTCATTAGAATATCTTAAACTTTCAATTATTAAAATCCCTCCCTTTTCTACTTCTTTTTTAACATTTTCATAATATTTTTTGGAAGAGATGAACTTGACGGAAAACAAAAATGTTATTATATTAGCACTCGTTGATTTTGAGTGCTAATAAATAACTAAACTAATAACAGACAAATCAGGAGGCTAAAATGGCTGATTTTAAAATTAAACCTTTAGGCGATAGAATTATTGTAAAACCTAAAGAAGCCGAAGAAACAACAAAAAGTGGTTTATATCTGCCCGATACAGCAAAAGAAAAACCTATTGAAGGTACAGTTGTTGCTGCGGGTCCCGGAAAAACCACTGATGAAGGAAAATTCATCGCATTGGAAATTAAAGTTGGCGACGTAGTTCTCTATGGTAAATATTCCGGAACCGAAGTTAAAGTTGACGGTGTGGATTATCTTATTATGAGAGAAAGCGACGTTTACGGTATAGTTAATTAATTAATTTTAATCAAATAAATCTGGAGAAAGAATGGCCAGCAAATTAGTAGAATATGGCAGCGAAGGAAGGAATAAACTTCGTGTGGGAGTTGATAAACTCGCCAATGCCGTAAAAGTAACACTCGGACCGAAAGGTCGTAACGTACTCATTGAAAAGAAATTCGGTGCGCCCACTGTAACTAAAGACGGCGTTACCGTTGCAAAAGAAATTGAACTCGAAGATGCAGTTGAAAATATGGGCGCTCAGATGGTCCGCGAAGTTGCTTCAAAAACAAGCGACGTTGCAGGAGACGGTACCACAACCGCTACAGTTCTTGCCCAGGCGATTTATCGTGAAGGCTTAAAGAACGTTACTGCAGGCGCCAACCCTATGGATCTCAAACGCGGTATTGATATCGCTGTTGCCAAAGTGGTTGAAAACCTCAAATCTATGAGTAAAGAAGTTGAAGGACGTGATGAAATAGCTCAGGTTGGTTCAATTTCAGCTAATAATGATAAAGCTATCGGAAACCTTATTGCCGAAGCAATGGATAAAGTCGGAAAAGACGGCGTTATTACAGTTGAAGAAGCTAAAGGCACCGAAACAGGTTTGGAAGTTGTTGAAGGTATGCAGTTCGACCGCGGTTACCTTTCACCTTATTTCGTAACTGATTCCGAAACTATGGAAGCTGTTCTCGAAAATCCTTTCATCCTAATTCACGATAAAAAAATCTCTGCAATGAAAGACCTCCTCCCGATTCTTGAGAAAGTTGCTCAGGGCGGAAAGTCATTGCTTATTATCTCTGAAGACCTCGAAGGCGAAGCTCTTGCAACACTCGTAGTTAATAAACTGAGAGGAACTCTCAGAGTTGCAGCAGTTAAAGCCCCGGGATTCGGCGATAGAAGAAAAGCTATGCTCGAAGATATCGCAGTTCTCACTGCCGGTACTGTTATCTCAGAGGAAAGAGGATTCAAACTTGAGAACGCTACAGTTCAGTATCTTGGTACCGCTGCCAAAGTTGTTATCGATAAGGATAACACTACAATAGTTGAAGGCGCTGGAAATTCCGATGATATCAAGAAGAGAATCAATGAGATCAAAGCTCAGATTGATAACACAACCTCTGACTATGACAAAGAAAAACTTCAGGAAAGATTAGCTAAACTTTCCGGCGGTGTTGCAGTTATCAAAATTGGCGCAGCTACCGAAATTGAAATGAAAGAGAAAAAAGCCCGCGTTGAAGATGCGCTTCATGCTACAAGAGCAGCAGTTGAAGAAGGCATAGTTGCAGGCGGCGGTGTTGCACTTGTCCGCGCTATCAAAGTTCTTGATAACGTTACCGGTGAAAACCTCGATCAGAACACAGGTATCAAGATAATTCAGAAATCGCTTGCCGAGCCTCTGAAACAGATAGTTAATAACGCAGGTCTCGAAGGCGCAGTTGTGCTTAATAAAGTTCTTGAAGGAAGTGCGGATTTCGGTTTCAACGCCGCTACTGAGACTTATGAGAATCTTATCAAAGCAGGCGTTATCGATCCTACTAAAGTTACAAGAACAGCCCTTGAAAATGCAGCTTCAGTTTCTTCAATGCTCATTACCACCGAAGCGGTAGTTTATGAGAAAAAAGAAGATGAAAAAGCTCCTGGCGGAATGCCTCCGGGAATGGGCGGCATGGGCGGCATGGACGGAATGATGTAATCCTCCCCTCTTTTGTTTAATTCTTTAAGGCTGTCTCTTAAAAAGAGGCAGCCTTTTTTATTTCAGTTGCAGATAAATTCAAACTCCTGCTATGAGCTTCAAGCATATTTGTCCGATTTTTCGCCCCATTTTTATTTCTTTGTTCGACTTCAAAAAAATATTAGAAGACCTCATTTCTCATTTTTGATCTTTCTTTTTATTTATTATGTTAGGTGTAAATCAGAACCAGAAGCAGCTTATCAATAATGATGGAAGTAAAAGAGAACAAATTAGGAATTTACGAAGCATCGTCAATTCAGAGAAAAATCTTCACGATTCGTGGCGCCCAGATAATGCTGGATAGAGATCTTGCTGAGTTGTATCAGGTTAAAGCTATAAGATTGAGATAACAGGTAAAGAGAAACGCCAAGCGATTTCCCCCGGATTTTATCTTTCAGCTCACGGAAGATGAGGTTGAGTTCATGGTATCGCAAAATGCGATACCTTCAAAACAACACCTTGGTGGAACATTGCCTTATGTATTTACTGAACAAGGAGTGGCAAGTCTTTCAGGCGTGTTAAAAAGTGACCGTGCAATTGAGATATATTGCACCCCAAAATAGTTAGAGAGGTATAAGGTGGAGAGTAAATGATTGATTCAGAGGCACGAAGTGGAGCGAAGCTGAACATTGGATTGCAATTTCTGGAATATTAATTTCCGCAGTAATTGCATATTTTACTGCCAGAATCACTCTTAGTGTTAAAAAAGATAAGGGCAAACTTATTCTAATTGAATTGATTAAGCAGTACTTAATAAACTTTAACAGCAGTTTTGACCTCGTCACTAAAAAACCTAAAACGGACAACTTATCGAAAGAACAATTTTTAAGAGTCCTTGAATTTATTGAAGCCGAGTTTAATGATTTAATAAATAATCCATATTATTTAGAACTCACAAATAGATATACAAGATTATCAATGCTGCAGGTATCAATAACGAGAGAAATTGCTCGATTAAAAAACTCAAAAGAGTTTGATTTAAGTAATGAGTCAATTCAGCTTTCTTTTGATTTGTTTGACATATTGAAAAAAGATATTAAGAAGAAGAACTTTAAAAAGGGGGGGAGATTTTTTGAATTTAATAATCTTATTGATGAATGGAAAGTAATTTTAAAAATAAACACGAGGGCATAACAAAGTGTATCAGCAATAAGGGTTTCAGTGGTAATTCAAGTATTTCGTGTTTTTCACAAAGTTTACCAATAGATATTTGATTTTCCAGATGTTCTCTGAGTATTTCTACCTTAAATTCTGCTGTGAACTGACGCTTCGCTTTTTTCATTTTTACTCCTGAAGTTTTCTTCAAATATGTGTTTTTTTCACTTATCTTTTTCCTTCAAAAGTATCCTTCGAACTTACGCATTATAGAAAATATTTTTATGACCAGAGTAAAAAACATTGATGGCATATTGTGTGATACCTCAGATATAAACCTGTCTGCTGGTAAACAGGTGCGCGGTGTGCTCGATGTTCCATTTCTTTTTCCCACTTTTCGGGGATCAGATCAAAGTAAACTTGCATATATTTGTGAGTACATATGCTTATTAGTTAATTCATAAAAATTTTAAACTATACTTTAGATTTGAATCTGTATGGAATCTCAGTGGACAAAAAAAGAACATAGCCGTGAAGGCTTTTACAACTTCTTGACTTATATTTGTTTGGGATTAGGGGGGGTGGGTTCTCTCCTTCTTTTAGTTTGGTACTCGTGGTTTATGGGTCCAAGTAATTTTAAGATGTATGATATTTTAACAATTAGAATTAATCTCTTTATCTTCATGATGTTAGGAATTGACTCAATAATCATGGTGATATTATACTTTTGGTTAGTAGTAAAGAATCAATTTTTTAGTAATTCAAAAGATAAAAATTGGCAAATAATATCTTTATTTTGGTTTTTATCCACCGTTCCGTTAAGTATACTATTATTGACGGCGGGAGACAAAATGTTTGGTCAAGTATTTGGTTTCGACACTGAAAAGGTTAACATAATTATTCACGAATATCATAATTCAAATGATATTTCGATTTTTGAAAAGTATATTAAAAATGATCCAAAAACTGAAATGGCAATTGTTAGTAAACTTTCTGGTAACAAAGGAATTTTTAATGCTATATATAATAAAATCCTGTTTAAGAGTCTGAGTATCATCGATTCATCTAGAGATTCAGTAAAGCAGTATCGTGTTGGTTCTTCCCCGTTTTATTTATTTCAAAATACTAGCATAAATCAACCAGTTTTCAGACAGGATGATTACTTAAATAGCTTTAAGGAGTTTAGCTTTAAAGAACTTGTCAAATTTGAAAGCACATTAAAAACGATCGTATATATAAGTTATGATTCAGTCAATGTTGGCACCTATTCAGGAGTCGGTAGCTTAAATGGAATTAAGGCAATAAGAATAATAGCGCGCGTTTTTGTAATAGATTATAAAAAAGCGATTGTCACTGCTTCCTATATAGTGCAGGGAGGATCACCTTCGAAGGAAATTAGCAATTGGAATGTTTTCTCTAGTTCCACCGGATCTTATCCTTCGTTGGAAGAGATAAAAAATGGATACCTCTCTTTAGAAATTAAGGAGTGAATTCCTTACATTTATGTTCTTCGTGTAATGCTTCAAATGAAATTGGAATACCCCGGATTTAATTTATTAAAAACTATCTTTTATGACCGAAAAAACACGTAAAACAGGGGTTCAACTGGCCAATATCTTTGGGGAATTTGCACGCTCTGTGTGGGTTGAACCAGAGAGCAGTGCGCCTGACAAGCGTTTGCCTGAAAAATCCCAACGTTGACAAGTTTAGCCTGGGTTGTTATTATAAGATGGAAAGAAATTACAAATATTATCAAAAAACCTGCGTCCATTAAAAAGACGGCGGGTAAATTTTTGTGAACCGCTTACCACCAGACCGTTAAGCATTCTGAAAATATTTTCATTTATTTAAATTAATATGTTGAATTATTGGAAAAAATAAAGCATTTTACAAATATGAATAATGAATTACGCCAAATATTAAACAGGTTGCGTGAGTTATACCCTTTACTTAAGGATACATATCAAATTAACTCTATTGAAATATTTGGTTCATATGTAAGAAATGAACAAAATCTTAAGAGTGATTTAGATTTGCTGGTCACTTTCTCAAATATACCCGGTTTATTAAAATTTATTGAACTCAAAAATTTTCTTTCTGATCAATTAAACTTAACCGTTGATTTGGTGATGAAAGATACATTGCGGCCAGGTATTGCTGAAAATATTATCAATGAAGCTATTTCGATATGAATGTGAAAAGAGATTTTATCACATATTTATATGATATATTTGATGCCACAGCCAAGGGTATGGATTTTATTGCAAATATGACCTATCAGGAGTTTCAGGAAGATGAGAAAACTCAATTTGCCTTAATGCGCGCTTTGGAAATTATTGGTGAAGCCAGTAAAAAAATCCCAATTGAAATCAAAGCTCAATCCATAGAAATCCCTTGGAGAGAAGTATCTGGAATGCGAGACGTGTAAATTCATGATTATTTTGGAATAAATATTGCGGTTTTGTGGGAAACTGCTCAAAATGATTTACCGAATATTAAAAAACACATTGAGCAACTAATTAAAGATCTAAAATAAATACGAAAACGGATAACTTCTGCAATATTTCAGATGAAAAGCCTAATATTTGCTTTACTAAAAGATGGCTTTCATAACCGGGCGTGTCTTCAAATATCTTCAGGATCTCTCCCGTGGGGCGGTGTCAGCCGGGTCAATACCAGGCTATAATAAAATCATACCCCACAAAATATTAACGATTGCTTATTAACAAACGAAATATTTATCGATATATTTACTGTAATACACTATTGGAGATAATATGGATACAGTAAAAATTTCGCCCAAATATCAGATTGTCATTCCGAAAAAAATCAGAGAAAAATTAAATCTGAAACCCGGACAGAAATTACAAATACCGGAATTCGGAGATAGAATTGAATTTTTTCTTCTCAAGGATATAAAGGATGCACGCGGTTATTTGAAAGGGATTGATACCAGCCTTGAAAGAGAAGGAGACAGAATATGAATTTAGTTGATTCCTCCGGCTGGTTAGAATACTTATCGGATGGTAAAAATGCTTCAAACTTTGCTGAAACAATAGAAAACACTGATGAACTTTTAGTATCGGTGATAAATATTTATGAAATTTATAGGAAAATCCTGAAGGAAAGAGATGAAAAGACCGCATTACAAATCGTAGGTTTAATGAATCAGGCAAAAGTGATAGATGTTTCTTCCTCAATCGTAATGCAGGCGGCGAAGTTAAGTTATGAACTTAATATACCAATGGCAGGTAGCATAATTTACACAACAGCTCTGGTTATTGGGGCAGTATCAAATGTCAAGTTTTCTGCACAAAAAACTTGACATTTCAAAAATTTTATTTATATTTGCATTATGAAACTGGCAACACAAATAAGAAATAGAATCAAAATACTACCCGAAGGGAAAACTTTTGGGTACGATGATTTGCGTATTGCCAAAGAAAAATATAGCACAGCAGCCAAAGTACTTGAGCGACTGCAAGCCGATGGCTTGATTAAAAAAATATCAAAGGGAGTATTTTACAAACCCGAACAAACAGTATTCGGAGAGTTAAAACCCGATTACAGCGAACAACTTCGCCACTATTTATTCGAAAATGGTAAACGCATTGCTTACGAAACAGGATTTTCGTTATATAACCGAATGGGTCTAACCACTCAAATGGCATTTCATATCAAAATTGCCAGTCGTAGTAAACGTATTTCAATAAATCGTGGTGCTTTAAAAGCCAATGCTGTAAAAAGCTATGCCGAAGTTACTGACTCGAATTATGAATTTCTTGGTTTATTAGATGCAATTAAAGATATAAAACGAATACCCGATTGTACGGTTAGTAAAGCAGTAAAAATAATAAGCAGCAAAATCAATAATTTGAATGAAAAACAAATTGCAGAGTTAGTTAAATATGCACTGCTCTATCCGCCAAGAGTAAGAGCATTGACAGGGGCAATTTTAGAAAACAAAAAAGCAATTGTAAATACCAAAAAACTCAAAGAAAGCATTAACCCACTCACCAAAATCAAGCTGGGATTAAAAGAAGTTGATTTGCCAACCATTAAAAATTGGAATATAGAATGAAACTGCATCAAAACATAAAACTATTTCAGGATGCAGTAAGAATTACAGCGCAGCAAATGAATATTCCTCCAGAGTTTATTGAAAAAGATTACTGGGTTACCTATGCTTTACACACAATTTTTAATAGTGAAGTAGGAAAAGACACCGTATTTAAAGGTGGGACAGCGCTATCGAAATGTTACAAATTAATTGAACGTTTTTCTGAAGATATTGATTTGGTCGTATTGAGACGTGAAGGCGAAACCGACAGTAAATTAAAGTCAAAAATCAGAGAAGTCAGCAAAGTAATAGAACTAGTGTTGCCTGAAGTAGTGATTCCCGGAATAACCAATAAAAGAGGTATGAACAGGAAAACAGCCCATTCCTACAACAAAACATTCACCGGAAACTATGGACAGGTAATGGATGTACTGGTATTGGAATCGACCTGGCTCGGTTATTACGAACCTTGCACTCAAAAAAGCATAGTTTCTTATGTTGGAAACATGATGATTAATAATGGTCAGAAAGAAATAGCCGAAGCAAATGGATTAATGCCATTTAGCTTAATGGTTTTGGAATCAATAAGAACAATTTGTGAGAAAATTATGAGCCTTGTCCGTTTCTCATATGGTGAAAATCCCATAGACGTTTTAAAGAAAAAAATAAGACATACGTACGACCTACACCAACTCTTGAAGCAAAAAGAATTTTCCGATTTTTTCAATTCTCTGGAATTTGATAAGATGTTATTGAAAGTTGCAAATGATGATGTGGCAAGTTTTAGAAACAACAACATATGGTTAGTTCATCATCCTAAAGATTCCTTAATATTTTCTAAACTTGAAGAAGTTTGGAACGATTTAGAATCGGTTTATTATGGCGATTTTAAAAATCTGGTTTATGGTGAGTTGCCAAATTCGGATAATGTTTTGGGAACTATGAAAATGATAAAAGAAAGGCTAAATAAAGTAGAATGGACTGTTAAGATTGAAGCAAAAGCATGAAATTCACAGAAGAAAAATTAGAAAAGGCATTTACCGAGTTGCTGGGGCAGGAAGGATATCCCCATCACTAGGGTATTACCATTGTCCGAAAACCCGATGAAGTATTGATAGAGGAGGATTTATATAATGCTTAAGTTGGAAAGATACTTTTAAAGAAAAAAGATAAGTTGAAAAAAACTGAATGCAACAAATTTCCGAAGATAAAATGGCAGAGATTAGAAATAACTTCCAGGGGTCTGTCTGAAAGCTAAATCCAGAACAATTTTATTTCGATAAGATATTTTCGTGAATAAAGTTCTCATATTTAGAACTTTTTCTTATATTTGTTAAAAAGATTACCCAAATGAATCGAATAATTGCTAAGAAAACTCTACGGGAATACTGGGAAAAACATTCAGATTGTGAGCAATACTTAAAAACCTGGTATGAAACTGTTAAACATTCAAATTGGGAAAACCCTGTGGAAATAAAAAAAACATATACGAGTGCCAGTATTTTGAAAGGCAACAGAGTCGTTTTTAATATCAAAGGTAATTCACAACGTCTGGTTGTCAAATTCAATTACGAAAGACAATGGGCATTTATACGATTTATAGGTACGCACGAAGAATATAACAAAATTGATGCCGATAATGTTTGAAGGAGATAATATGAATATAAAACCAATCAAAACCGAACAGGATTATGAAAAAGCTCTCAGGAGATTAGAGATAATATTTGATGCTTCACCAGAAACTCAGGAAGGAGATGAAGCAGAAATTTTATCTATGCTGATTGAAAATTATGAAAATCAATACTATCCCATTAATGCCCCTGATCCGATTGAAGCTATAAAAATCAGAATGGAGGAAATGGATATTAAACAAAAGGATTTAATTGGGATAATTGGCGGAAAAAGCAGGGTTTCAGAAGTGTTGAATAAAAAGAAAAGTTTAACAGTAGAGATGATCAGAGAACTTGAAAAGAAACTCCATATATCTGCATCCATTTTAGTAGCCAATTACCAGTTGATGAAATAGAAAGCAATCCCGCTGCCTTAAGCATAATAATAGATATTTCCATGCTAAGTTTGAGAGATACTTTTGAAGGAAAAGATAAGTTGAAAAAAAACTGAATGCAACAAATTTCAGGAGATAAAATGACAGATATTTCTCTTAACATCCTGCGAAAGCTGAAAAATCCGTTAAACCTCCGGAATGGTTCGGTCATGATAAAAAATGCTCTTTTTTATAACATTACACAAAGGTGGGGGAAAAATGAAAAATAAATATTACAGTTCTAATGCGTCCCTGCTAATTCCATTCTTTGTGTTTTCTTTAGTCTTTGTTTTTTTCAATTGTAATGAGAATATTATTTCTACAGAAGTAGAAAAACCTAAGACAAATCTCCCTGAGTTTTTAATTGAAGATGGCACTGAACTCGACAGCTCTTATTTTTCTCTGAGAGGATTAATAAAAAGTGAAGATACACTTGAGATACAGGCAACACGCTGGGGTATCATTGAGACCGGATTATTTTTAAATCAGAAAGATTTAGGTGATGAAATTCAATATGAGATTTTTGGGATGTGCGGCACAGTTTCATCCATAACCTGGAAAAAAGTCACTCTGAAATCATGGATTACAAGAGAAAGATTAAAAACCTTGAAGAAATTAAGCTGTACTAGGTTTATAGATACTATTTCATACACAATTCCGCCATTTTAGGGACTACATTTCCCTGGGGGAGAAGCCCGCCCATATTCAGATTATTTGAAGGTGGCTCGTGATAACCTGAAAAACGGGTAAACGACAAAAGAGTAGAGCCAAAGAAAATGTACAAGCCCGCGACAGCTTGTCTCCGGCGCAGTAACCTTGACCCGAAGGTTAAGGTCAATACCCTTCCATTTGGTCCATATCTTCTGTAAGCAGACTTGCAGTAATAATACTATCCCGCAAAGACGCGGAGGCGCGAAGTCAAGGATTAATGATCCCCTCCCTGCGCCCCGTCGGTGTTGTTTCCTTTGGCATCACTTCAATAAAATCATCTTCTTTGTCTGCGAATAATTTCCCGCTTCTAAACGATAAAAATACATTCCCGACGATAATTCACCAGTGTTAAAATTTACCTCAAATATGCCGGCGTTTTTGTATCCGTCAATGAGCGTTGCAATTTCTTTACCCAGGAGATCATAAACTTTTAAAGTAACTTTGGAAGCGAATGGAAGCTGAAAAGAAATACTCGTCGAAGGATTGAAAGGATTAGGATAATTCTGACTCAGATTATATTCTGTAATTGCTGATAATTCATTCCCCGTCCCGCTCGGAGGAGTATTAGAAATTCCACGTGTGATTGTGTCCAATGTCTGCCACTCGCCCCCATCGGGCATTCTTCCATAAGACTGCAGGAGATCAAGAGCCGGGAAGGTAACCGAATCTATAACAAAACCCGTAGTATTTTCAAACCAGACTTGCTCACCTGAGCTTGAAAGTCCAAAGCCGCCTGCACTCTCATCATCCGTAAATATAACAAAATACCCTTTCGGTTCAATTATCGAACCTGACGGCAATTCCTTTTTGGGTTTAGTACCGCTCAAACCGCCTGTATCATATATTTTGTAACCGCTCAAATCAACAGAAGAAGAAGACGTATTATAAATCTCTATAAAATCCGGATTTTCAGTTGTGCCCCTTGAAAAAATTTCATTCATCACAACATCGCTTTCAACTGCGGTATTTATAACTATAGTGTAAAATTCATGTTCTGCTCTTACGGGTGAAAACATCCCGGCATTGTTGTTTTCTGCGTATATATAATATTCTATGACTGAATTGTCTGCGAACACAGAAGCCCCGTAAGTATTGTCGCCGGCATCGCCGTCACCGTGCGCGCCGTCATCAAACATCGGCACCCTTGTGAACCTGCTCTCTGAATCGTCTCTGTACCCCAGGAATACCGCATCAGTATTCGTATTAATTACATCAGCAGTAATAAAAAATGACGTGTTTACCTGCGGGAGAGTATCACTTGCAATAATATTCGTAATTGTTGGTTTTGTATTGGTAAAGTCGCTTAGTGCCGAGAGATAATTAACTCTGCCGTTCATCAGCGTTGTAATTCCGGGGCTGTTATCCATCCCTGCCCCGACATCTGAGGTAAGATTACTCTGAAACTGTGCGTAGGAATAAAATTTGTTAGGATCAGCCTGAACTGCTGCTGCAATAATCGGCTGGATTGATTGCGCAAGGATATAATAACTGTTGTTGGAAAAATTCTCGGAAAGCATCGTCTGCATATGAGCCAGGTACATTTTTTTATATCTCGGAACTGAGAGCAGCTTTTGAATTAAAGGCCAGTTTGTATCACCGGAATGCAGAAGGTGGGTCATCTGACTTTTTGCCGCTGTATTCGGTAAAAATATTGTCCCTGTCTGACTGAATCGCCCGAACGATTCATTGAAATCCCAGAGGATACAACTAAAGCGTCCTGTATTATCCTTATATAAATAATAATTCTGTGCAAAACCTCCAATGTAACTATCCAGATTGACTAACAGATTATCAAAAGCTAACATCCAGAGAGCTCTGTCAACGTCCAATACGTCTTCAATTCCATTAATATTGTTTTTCAGCGTGTTTGTTAAATTGATTAAATCACTCCAGCCATAATCTGATTTCAGTTCATACGCCGCATAGTAACTGGCGCTATCGTTACCAAGATAAACCAGATTTGGTAAAGCCGTGCTTCCTGGTCCCGCTCCAGCGATAGGATTGCATTTGAAAAAGGAATTATCCTTCGAATTAAAATTCTTCTTCAGAAAGGTTTTACCGACTGACTCAGAACTTACATACAATCCGAGTAAATTTCCGTTCACATAAACATTTGCATAATTCGATAATGATGCAAACATATACTGACGAAGAATCGAATAAGAAAGCACTTCCCTCAGGAATGAAGGATCTTTTGCAACATTGCTGAGCTTAATATCCTTATATCCCTGATAATCCTGCTCCTTGTAAGTGTCCAGTTCAATATGGAAAGGATTTTTGATATAACCCGGATTATAAGTGCTGTTGCCTTTGTATTTCACACCTACACTGTCATATTGTGATCCATTGATTGTCACACTCTGCGCCATTATGTAGCCATCGCTTCCAGCTTTTGCTGTATCAAGCATATAATCCCAATTACTCTGAGAAAAAGTAATTTCTATTGTCTGAATCGTGCTTAAGTCATAAAAGGACTGTGCAAATGAGCTGAATGTAAGCAGCAGCGAGCAGATCAGTATGGTGAGCAGATAAGATTTTTTTTTCATTTTTCCCTAAGTTCATTTATTTTCTTATAAAAATTTAATTAACCAGCCTGCATAATAAACATTGAAACCATAAATATGTCTGAGAATTCGTTAATACCACAACCTCATACAGGACATAATTATTCCTTGCCTGTCATGCCTATGATACTTTGACGACAATAGCTGAAAAATCCTGCGCCTGAAAGGAAAATAAATCAATATTATTTTTGTTATAAAAATAAAAATTCTAAATAAACCATCCGGAGAGCTAATACGGGATGATTTAAGCCTTATTTGTGCAGATTTGAATGGAAATTCAAAAAGATCATTAGTAAATCAGAAGTGAAGAAAGTTACTCAGATTCCCTGGTACGGGTTATTAAATTGTTGGCTGATAAATCAAAAGATTATTTTTTTAGAGTAAATGAAAACGTACTTCCCCCGCCCCATTTGCTTTCAACAATTACTTTTGAACCATGTGCCTCAACTATATGCTTAACTATTGCAAGTCCAAGACCTGTTCCGCCGACTGCTCTTGACCGGTCTTTATCCACTCTGTAAAATCTCTCAAAAACACGGGTCAGGTCTTTTTCGGGAATTCCAATACCAGTATCCTTTACGAAAATCCGGCATAATTTGTTTTCTTCGGACACATAAATCTCTACTTCGCCTTTTTCTGTGTATTTAATAGCATTTTGAATGAGGTTTCCAATAGCCTGCCTTATCCTTGTCTGATCTCCAAAAACCTGAAGATTGGGCCTGATTTCCTTTAGAACAAGATTCAGGTTTTTCTTCTGAGCTCCCATCTGATATTCTGACACAAGATTTTCGAGGAACTCGGCTAACGGGAAATAGCGGAAACTCAAACGCATCTGTCCGGATTCAATCATCGATATATCAATAAGATCATTTAGCAGATTGTTCAGGTTCTGTGTGTGAATATTCGCCTTTACAAGAAAGCTCCTGTTCACATTCCTGTCGTTTATCGCTCCGCTGAGTAATGTTTCCAGATAGCCCTGGATTGCAAATATGGGTGTCCGGAGCTCATGGGAAACATTCCCAAGGAATTCTGTCCTTATTTGTTCTAGTTTTTTGAGATTTTCAATATCATTCTGAGTCCTGAGAAAAAGAGTTTTTATCTCACCCTCAATTTCAATCAATTCAGGAGGCAGTTTAATTTCATCGGCAGACTGATACTTATTGTTCCGGATATTATAAATCAGATCACTTATAACACCTGTGTCTTTTAGTCTTTTTTCTCCAAGGCGGGATAGGATATAAATTATTGTGAAGATCAGAAGAAAAAGAATAAATAAGAATTGTGCGAAACTGATAACGGAAAAAACTATCATCAGGAGAAGAAATACTCCTGCGGGCAGAAAAAAATCACGGTAATAAGGTCTTGCAGCCCGAAGATTTTTTAGAAACTTAGCCGGGGATTCTGAAGCGATACCCAACTCCCTTGATAGTTTCGATCAATTCAGCGTGCTTTCCTAATTTTTCACGGATTTTTCTTATATGAACGTCCACAGTTCTTTCAACCACAAAAATATCTGTACCCCAGATATCGCTAAGGAGCCGGTCTCTTGAAAAAACTTTTCCGGGATGTGCTGCGAGGTAAGCCAGAATCTCGAATTCCTTCCTCGGGAATTGTAATGTTTCGTTATCAACAATAATCTTATACTGCTCCCTGTCAATAACTATTGGACCGGCAGCAATAATTTCTTCCTTTGTACCCGGAACACCCGTTTCCCTCTTTCTGAGATTCGCTTTGATATGTGCGATGATTTTCGCCGGGGAAACAGGTTTTTGAATGAAGGCATCGGCTCCGATATTTAGTCCGTGCACCTCAAAATTTTCTCCGGATTTTGCGGTCAGAAGTATCACAGGGATATTCTCGAGACTCTTATTCTTTCGGATCTTCGTCAGAACCTCATAACCGTCTGCTCCCGGCATCATTACATCAAGAACAATAAGATCCGGCTTCTGTTCTGCCATCTTTAAGGCTTGATTGCCGTCAAAAGCAGTCAGGACATCGAAGCCTTCTTTAAGCAGATTATATTCAAGAAATTCAACGATATCCTTCTCATCGTCAACCAGTAGTATTTTGTGTTTCATATTGCCTCATCTTTACTTCAGTTTTACTCTCGGCTGATTCATAAATAGCTTCGAGCAGCTTCATTCGCATGAGGGCCTCGTCAAGCGATGAAACAAGTGGATTTATCCCCTTAACAACCCCAATAAAGTAATTCAGCTCATTTTCAAAAGATTTCTGAAAATAATTTGTGCTTCCTGTAAGTTTAGCTGGTGTATAGTCAATTTTTGCGGAACCCGATCGCTTATACGCTCTGAGCGGATTGAGATGTGCAGTTCCTTCAGTACCGAAAAAAGTGAGATCGAGCGAATCCTGTTCTGAATGGAAAGACCAGCTTATTTCAAAAGTCATCACCTGGTTATCCTCAAAACGGATAAGCCCGACTGCAGAATCTTCAACACTTCCGGTGCGGTGTTTATAACTCTGTACCGAAACTGATTCAACCTTTTTATACCCTGTAAGCCACATTCCAAGATCAAGAATTCCTATTCCGAGGTCAATTATTACCCCGCCGCCGGAATCACTTTTCTTCAAAAACCATTTTTCCGGACTGCTCTGCTTTTTCAGCCAATTTCCCTTGATGTAAAAAATCTTTCCGAGCTCTCCCGAACTAAGAATACTTTTTAGGAGCATTGAATCCGGCCTGAACCTGAGGTTCATACCCACCATTATTTTTACATCCATCCGCTGGGCTTTTTCATAAATTACCTTTGCCTGGCGATAGGTGGTTGCCACAGGTTTCTCTATAAGCAGGGGCTTTTTGAAGTCTATGCAATAGAGAGCAATATCAGGATGAGTGTAAGTCGGAGTGGAAATAATAACCGCATCAAGATCGGTATTTTCCATCATGTCTTCATATCTCTCAAACCGGTTTTTTACACCAAATTTATCTGCAATATTATTGAGCCTCGATTTTTCGGTATCGCATACTGAATGAAGATTTACCCCGGGCATTTTTGATATAACCGGCAGATGGATAAGCTGCGCTAATCCGCCAAGACCAATTATTCCGATATTCACTTTTTGCATCAGCCTGCCAGCTCCTTATGCAGCCTTGATTTCCCGAGAAAATCTCTTATGTTCTGGGCAATACCCTCCGGATCAAGTTTTAATAACCTTAGTAATTCTGCCTGAGTCCCATGATCAATAAATTTATCAGGAATTCCAAGTCTGAGTATTTCAGATTTATGGTGTTTATCTATAAAATATTCACTCACCGCAGAACCGAATCCTCCCGGAAGTGAATTTTCCTCAATCGTAATAATGTGATCAAATTTTCCGGCAATTTCATCGAGGCAATCTTTGTCAAGCGGCTTTATAAAACGTGCATTGAACAATTCACATTTGATCCCCTCTGATTCCAGAACTTTCACGGCTTTGTTTGCAGGAGAGACCATGCTCCCCACAGCTATCACAGCAGCATCCACACCAGAATTCAATTTTTCCATCTTACCGGTTTCATAAGCTATAAAATCAGACGATACTTCCACACCTAGCGCATTTCCGCGCGGATAACGAATTGCCACAGGACCATCAATATGATAAATAGCAGTAAAAAGCATATTTCTTAATTCATTCTCATTTTGTGGAGACATGATGGTCATATTTGGTATCATTCTGAGATATGTAAGGTCAAAAGTACCGTGATGAGTCGGGCCATCAGCCCCGACAAGCCCAGCCCTGTCAAGAACGAAAACCACATGCAGTTTTTGGAGTGCCACATCATGAATTATCTGATCGAAACCTCTTTGCAGGAATGTGGAATAGATAGCAACCACAGGTATAATGCCCTCTGTTGCCATTCCGGCAGAAAAAGTTACCGCATGTTCTTCGGCAATACCAACGTCATAATAGTTTTCGGGATATGCCTTCTGAAGGTAATCCAATCCTGTCCCATCGGGCATTGCAGCTGTAATCCCTACAATCTTTTTATCCTTTTCAACGATATCTACAAGGGCTTCACCAAATATGCGGGTATAAGATACCGGAGAAGCTCCGCTTTTATGAGCCATTCCTGTTGTTTTATCGAAAGGCGTTGAAGCATGCAGTCTTTGTTTATCCTTTTCAGCAGGTTTGTATCCCTTGCCTTTGGAAGTAAGTATATGCACGAGAATAGGACCATTGAATTTATTGACCTGCTCAAACAGTTTGACAAGCTGATTCAGATTGTGACCATTAACTGGTCCAAAATACCTGAATCCTAAAGCCTCAAAAAGCATTCCCGGAGTAATAATAGACTTTATCCCGGATTCCACCCTTGCTGCAACTCGCCGGATACGGTCTCCGAAATTATCCATTTTGCCGGTCAGGTCCCAAACCGCTCCCTTAAATCTGTTGTATTCCGGATGCGATATCAATTCCGTAAAGTAGTTGGATATTTGCCAGACATTGTTAGGGGCAATTGACATGTTGTTATCGTTCAGAACAACAATTAAGTCGCTCTTTAAAATGCCGGAATTATTAAGTCCCTCATAAGCCATTCCGCCTGTCATCGCGCCATCCCCGATAACAGCAACGGTTCTGGTGTTTTTCCCGGCTTTTTTTGCAGCGGTGGCTATACCAAGAGCGGCAGATATGGAAGTTGAGGCATGTCCTGCGCCAAAACTGTCATATTCACTCTCGCTCCGTTTTAAGAATCCGCTGATCCCGCCAAATTGCCTGATTGTTTTTAATTCTTCTCGTCTGCCGGTGATAATTTTATGAGGGTAAGCCTGATGACCTGTATCCCAAACGATTTTATCCGCAGGAGTGTTAAAAACTTTGTGAAGCGCAACTGTAAGTTCTACAGTTCCGAGCCCGCCGCCAAAATGTCCTCCGATTTCGGATATAACGTCAACCATATAGCTGCGTATTTCACCGCACAGTTCTTTAAGTTCATTTACTTCAAGATTCCGTAAATCCGCGGGAGAATTTATTTCCCTCAGATATTTATATTTATCGGACATTAAGGCTAATCTCCTTTTTCATCATTCTTATTAAAAATCTCCTCTATCCCTGAACGTAAATTAATCACCTTAAGTTCGGCTTCTTTCAATTTATTGTAACATTCTTTTGCTAAAATTATGCCTTCTTCATAAAGATTGATCGATTCCTCAAGCCCCGTATTCTCGGCTGCAAGTTTTCCGGATATTTGTTCAAGTCTTCTCAACGAATCTTCGAATGATTTTGCTTCCATAATATTACTCTTTTTCAATGAATGTTGTTCCGTCATAAAAAATAATCTCTAAGGATTTTCCGGTGTTCAATTGCGATGAACGTGCAATATATTTATTATCCTGCCGCGTGATCGTAAAACCCCTCTTGAGTACATTCCGGTGATCAAGGTTCTCAAGCGCGGATGTGAGCAGATTCAACTTTGCCCCGGATTCATTTAATCTATTATCGATAAAGTTTTGTATCCTGAGAAAAGTGTTATCGAGTTTTTGATACTTGTCGTTTATCATTCCCTCTGGTTTCCGGAATGAATACGAATTTATCTGCCTGTCAATTTTTTGATGCAGCAGCGAAATTCTTTCCTGTACCCTTTTTTCATTTTTGTTGCAAAAATCTGAAATGTAATTAATTATATCGTTCTGATTTGGTGTGCTTAATTCCATTGCTGCAGAGGGAGTTGGTGCTCTCAGGTCCGATACAAAATCGGCAATAGTAAAATCTATTTCATGACCGATACCTGTTACCACGGGAATCCTGGAGGCAAAAATTGCTCTTGCGACTATTTCTTCGTTAAAAGCCCATAAATCCTCAAGAGAGCCGCCTCCCCTTCCAACAATAATTGTATCAATGTTATCCAGTTTGTTTAATTCCTCAATTGAGGAAACGATCTCTTCTGCCGCCCCATCCCCCTGCACTTTTGCATGGGTGAGTACAATTTCAACCAAAGGAAAACGCCGGCGTGCAACATTTATCATATCCCGCAGGGCTGCGCCGCCTGCTGCTGTAACCACACCAATTCTGACCGGAAGTTTTTTGATTGCTTTTTTGAACCGGGCATCGAAAAGTCCCTCATCGGAGAGTTTTTTCTTGAGTTTTTCGAATGCGATCTGAAGGTCACCCAGCCCGGCGGGTTTCAGATCCCTGACATCAATTTGCAGAGTACCGCGGGGCACGTACATTGTAACTTTACCGCTGAGAACAACCTTATCTCCGTTAGCGGGTTTTCTGATCCTTGTATTAAAGGATTTCCACATTGTGCAGGAGAGCTGCGCATCATTATCCTTGATGGTAAAATACCAGTGACCGCTTATATGTGCGGTAAAATTGGAAATTTCACCAATTACGGAAATACCGTAAAAATTCTCTTCCAGCCGCGCTTTTATTAGGTTGGCAACCTCTGCGACTGTCAGTATATCATTTTGTTCTATCATCTGAATCTTTGGAATCTTCCGCCCGGAGACCTTACTACACTTAAAATATATAAATATTTAATATAAAACTTTTTTATATAGTATTCATTGATACATTTCGTAATTTTGTTGTTTAATAATCAATTAAGCGTCAAATGATAAATTTTACCGGACTGAAAGAAGTCCTTCTGAATCAAAAGAATCTGATTCTCACAACTCATATAAATCCTGATGCCGATGCAATCGGCAGTCTTATGGCAATGTACCATATCTTAAAACAAAACGGAAAGACCATAAA
Organism: Ignavibacteriales bacterium; assembly: GCA_021740915.1. Taxonomy (GTDB): domain Bacteria; phylum Bacteroidota; class Ignavibacteria; order Ignavibacteriales; family Melioribacteraceae; genus JAIOYW01. The sequence continues at coordinate 250,283 of JAIOYW010000005.1, forward strand.
ACCGATAATACATAATTCAACTCCTTCAAATATGGATTTTCTTGATCCTCATAAAGTGATTGAAAAATATGAGAGTACAAAGCACGATGATTATATAATAAAAGCTGATGCGATTGTGATTCTTGACCTCAACCACCTTTCGCGTGTAAAGAGTATGGAGGCAGTTCTCCGGAAAACTCCAGCAGTGAAAATCTGTATCGACCACCATCAGGAGCCGGAACAGGTATTCGACCATCTGTTTTCCGACACTGATGCCTGCGCTACCTCCGAAATTCTCCTTGATCTTATCCGGCATACACAGATTGCAGAACTGGATAAAAATATCGCACAAAATCTTTATGCAGCAATAATGACAGATACAGGCTCTTTCAGGTTTGAAAGGACTACGCCCAAGGTTCACCGCGACATTGCGGCGCTTATTGAAAACGGCGCCGATCCGGGATTTATTTACAGAATGATTTTTGATCGTACTTCGATTGGAAGAATGATACTACTCGGTGAAACTCTTACAAGTATGAAGCTGTTTCACAATAATAAACTGTGCTACCAGGTTATTTACAGAGCAGGCTTCGAAAAATCCGGCGCTCTTGAAGAGGATATTGATGGATTTGTTAATCACAGCCTTGCAATAGACGGTGTTAAAATTGGCATTTTATTTTTCGAACTGAAGGATGGAGTTAAAATCAGCTTCAGATCGAGGGATACAGTTCCGGTAAATAAACTTGCAGCCGAATTTGGCGGAGGAGGACATACCAATGCCGCAGGGAGCAGAATATACGACAAAGAACTGCAAACCGTTATTCAGGAAGTACTTGCTGCTGCCGGAAAATACCTTGATACCTGATCGGCGCTTAATTAATAATTTGTAATAATTTTTGAAAAATAAAGACAGGCAGGATATGTACTATAATCTAAAACTTTCTGCAAGTAAGAAAAAGACCGGAGGATTAGCTGCCTTTGCTATCCTTCTCTCAGAAAATGACAGCATACGTGAAAAATTATCACGGCTGCACATAAATATTAATGAGACTATCGTAAATCAATTTGAAGAGGGCGAAAGGGAAAACCTCTTGTTTTATAATTCTGGCGGAAATATTGAATTGCTCTACCTTGAAAAAGTTAAAATCAATAAAAAATTTACGAACGACTATTTCAGGAACAGTGGCGCGGGACTAATTAAAAAATTCTATGATGAAAAAGTGACGTCAGTTGAATTTATTCTTCCCGATTTTGAAAAATTTGATAATTTTTTCAGCAGCCAGGAAGAATTGGCTGGTACATTTATTGAAGGACTCTTTCTTGGAAATTATCTGTTCGATAAATACCTTTCCGAGAAAAAAAAGACATATGACCTCAGAATTCATATTCATGGACTGAATAACCTGAAATCACTTTTTACACAAACAAAATCGCTCATGGGCAGTGTTTATTTTACCCGTGATCTGGTGAATGAGCCGGCAATTTATCTCAATCCACAGCAATTTGTAAAAAATGTTTTGAAAGAACTGGATTCCAAAGATGTAAAAGTTAAAGTATTTGGGAAAAATGATCTTGAAGAGATGGGCGCCAATGCACTGCTGAGTGTTGGCAAAGCAAGTGAGAATCCACCGCTTATGATGATCATTAAATATAAGCCTAAAGGAAATTCACTCAAAAAAATAGCACTTGTCGGCAAAGGTGTAATGTATGATTCCGGCGGACTTTCAATTAAAACCACACAGGGAATGTTTGAGATGAAAGCCGATATGGCTGGTGCAGCAGTAGTAGCCGGCGTTATCAAAGCTGCTTCGGATGCTCACCTCCCGGTCGAAATAACCGGCATAATCCCCGCAGTGGAGAATATGATATCGGGCGGAGCTTACAAACCGGGCGATATTATTCACACGATGAGCGGAAAAACAATCGAAGTAGGTGACACGGACGCCGAAGGAAGACTAATTCTCGCAGATGCTCTTGAATACGCGTGCTCTTTGAATCCGGATATAATCATTGATTTTGCAACTCTGACCGGGGCTGCTTTTATCGCCCTTGGACAGCTTGCAGCAGCACTTTTTACCCATGATGACAAACTCTCTGCAGACCTTATTGCTGCCGGAGAAAAATCGTATGAGAGGCTATGGCGGATGCCGCTTTGGGAAGATTATGCTCCGTTGCTCAAATCCCCGATAGCTGATATCAAAAATCTTGGTCCCCGCGGCGCAGGTGCAATAACAGCAGCAAAATTCCTCGAATTCTTTGTAGCTGATGGACAGCCCTGGGCACATATTGATCTTGCAGGTCCGGCAATCCAGTTCAAACATAATAACTATTCCGAACCTTACAACACCGGATATGGTATCAGGCTGATATTTAATTATCTCAGATCCATTGAATAACTAGGGCAAAGTCAGCGTAAATAATTACGACAGAATTAGCAATCGAAAGAATACAGATAAGATCAAAAGTTTTAGGCCGGTGATTGAGTTGAGTCCATTAATCACCGGTTAAAATAAAAAATGAATGGGCAGTTTTACTTGTTCTGTAAATGGATTCTATTGAGACGGAAAAGTGATTTTTGAGCTCGGCAATATCTTTTTATTACCTGATATTTTCTATATATTCCCTCACAAGTTTATTTAGTATAAATGATTTGTACTATCAGAAGGACAGACTGAAATGCCTGAAAGTCAATTAATCCTGGGGTGAATAACCCTGCCGGTTGAGGATTATTTTGCAAAGTATTATCATTTTATTCTCTCCAGATAAAATCATGATAATAATAATCCTGCTAAAACAAAAATTAACCGCCGCCAAAAATGTCAATGAACAGTAGCAGTATAGGTGCTTAAACACAGTTGAAAAAACCTGACAAAGGATAGAAATTTAATGAAAAATAGGTGCCCAAATCAGTTCTTTTTAATATTTAACACAAACTGCCCCGTGCATCATTCTTACATCTATTCTCATATTAGGCAAACAAACGATATGAATTTAATACAGAGTCAAAGCGATGAAAAAAATCTTATTAATATTCCTGATAATTACAGGCTCATCAATTTCAAAAGGGCTGACAGACCCGGACTCACTATATAACCCATGGGACCTTTACTTACCTATATTCAATCCGCCGGCAGGGAATGAGTTTCGCTCTGCAAGCGGGCTTCCCGGTCCGAAATACTGGCAAAACAGTGCTGATTATTTGATAGATGTTTCTCTGAATGAAAAAGATACAGCTATTAGTGGTAATGTAACAATTGTTTATACCAATAATAGCCCCGATAATCTCGACTATTTATGGCTTCAGTTAGATCAGAATATATTTGAACCTGCATCAAGATCAGCCGCAACAACACCTTACCCCGGTGATGAATTTGGAGTGCTTGGGAAAATAGACGGGGGCTATAGGATTAAAGAAGTTATAATAACCCAGGGCGAGAAGTCTTATTCGGTGAAGCCGGTAATTACAGATACACGAATGCAGATTCGGCTAAAAAAAGCAATGAAGCCCGAAGGTGATCTCATTTCAATAAAGATAGATTATAGCTTTGTAATACCGGCTGACGGAGCAGGTCGTTTTGGGAGAATGTTCACGGGAAATGGCATGATATACCAGATTGCTCAATGGTATCCACGAATGTGTGTTTATGATGATGTGGAAGGCTGGAACACCCTCCCCTATCTTGGTGTCGGTGAATACTACTGCGACTATGGAGATTATGATTATTACATCACAGCCCCGGCAGATATGATTATTTTTGGGTCTGGCGATCTGCAGAATCCTGAAGATGTTTTGACCTGGGATCAGATAAGCCGGCTGGCTGAAGCATCAAAGAGCGATCAGACTATTGTTATCATTGATGCCGCTGAAGCGGGAAAACCTGTTTCACGCCCCGTTGATGAAGGGAATCTCAGGTGGCATTATAAAATCAAAAACGCCAGGGATGTGGCATTTACCGCAGCAAAAGGAGTTATCTGGGATGCCGCCAGACTTAAGCTGCCTTCAGGACGCAAAGCCCTCGCTATGTCCTGCTATCCGCCTGAAAGTGCCGGAGATACGGCCTGGTCAAGAGCGACTGAATACTTAAAAGCAGCGATCGAAATATATTCCGAAAACTATTTTGAATATCCGTGGAATTATGCTGTCAATAGCGCCGGAATAACTGGCGGTATGGAATATCCGGGAATAATCTTTAACGATTATAAGGAGAAAAAAGCCGGATTGTGGTTTCTTATATCTCATGAAATCGGCCATAACTGGTTTCCTATGATCGTTGGATCGAATGAACGTAAATATATGTGGCTGGATGAAGGATTAAATACTTACATAAACTACATCGCCAACGATATCTTTAATAATTGTGAGTATCAGACCGATAGCGTCTATTATGCAAAAGAATTTTATGCTTCGCGTGATTATGAACAATTTATGCAGTATAAAGATCCTCTGATGATACTAACTGATGCAATGGATGTTGATCAGCATTATCAATTCTATGGCAAAACTGCTTACGGACTTAATTTACTTCGCACAATAGTAGTGGGTCGCGAACGTTTTGACTATGCTTTCCGGAAATTTACTGAAGCCTGGGCGTTCAAACATCCGACACCCTATGACTTCTTCCGTTGTATTAATAATGCGACTGGTGAAGATTTGAACTGGTTCTGGAATGAATGGTTTTTCACAACGTGGAAATTAGATCAGGCTATTGTTGATGTGAGCTACATAAACGAAAATCCGGCTGAAGGCGTCATGATTACAATCGGGAATAATGGCAGAATGATGATGCCTCTTATTCTCGGTATTTATCAGGATAACGGGAAAGCTGAAACTGTCCGGTTGCCGATTGAGATATGGCAGCGTGGAGGTGAATGGACTTTTAAATTTGAATCTGAATCCAAACTTAAAAAAATTGTATTGGATCCTGAAAAACAATTGCCGGATATAAACCGATCAAATAACGAATGGATACCTGAGGAATAATTAACCAATTCCCGGTGAAATATTATCACTTAGTACCGTAGTAAATCACGGAAATACTCAAATGAAAAACTAATGAATAAATTTTTATCAGGAATGCAAAAAATTGACTCGGGAATTGCATTGAAGATGCAGAATAATAAGGCTGCAAATTTTTAAGGGTGGAATAGATAAATAAAACTCGAAACCAGATGATAAAAAAAATGATGACAATTCTTTTTATTATAATTTCCGGTTGTATTCTGATCACTATTCTGTTGCTCATTTATATAAGCCCCGGAAAACCGGATCAATTTTTTGATAATAATGGAAAACCAGCAGCTAACAGCATTTCAGAAAAAATTTTTGTTTCAATTGGCGGTATCCGGCAGGGAATGATCATCCGGAGTAGAGATATCCGGAATCCTGTTTTGCTCTATGTGCATGGCGGACCCTCTTTCCCGAATTATTTCCTGTTCGAAAAATATCAGCCGGGGCTTGAAGAACATTTTACAGTTTGTTATTGGGAACAACGCGGAGGCGGTCTTTCATATAGTCCTGAAATACCGTTGGAAACAATGACGTTTGAATATCTTATCTCTGATGCTCTTGAAGTTACTGATTATCTTCGGCAGCGGTTCGCAAAAGAAAAGATTTACATGATGGCGCATTCTGGGGGAACTGCATTCGCAATTCAGGCAGCTTCGAGGTCTCCGGAGAAATTTAATGCATATATCGGCATGGCACAGATAACTAATCAGTCTGAATCCGAGCGTATCGCGTATAAATATATGTTAGACCAACATAAAATCGAAGGCAATTCGGGAACATTAAAAGAACTGCTGGAATATCCGCTTCTCGATTCCGATACAAGTTTTATCCCTTTCTTCAAATCGGCAATCCGGGATAAAAGTATGCACCAGCTTGGCATAGGTACAATGCGTAATATGAGATCAGTTTTTACAGGTGTATTTTTACCTGTATGGACATGCAGAGCCTATTCTATAACAGAAAAATTTAATGTCTGGATTTCGAAATTCAGATTTGTAAAACGAGCTGGTTTCATTGAAGAACTTTTTGTTTTAGATATCCCTGCAATTATTCCTGAACTAAAAATTCCTGTATATTTTTTCAGCGGCAAATATGATCTGACTGTCAACATCAATTTATCCAAAAAATACCTGAATAAACTAAATGCTCCCGTCAAAGGATTTTATACTTTTAATAATTCTGCTCATAGCCCGCTTTTCGAAGAACCAGAACTTGTAAACAGAATTATTATCAATGATATCCTGAAAGAAAAAACAAAATTATCGGATAAACAACGGGCAGTTTAATCAGGCTGAAATTCTCAAATATACTGAAGAAAGATTCAGGTTATTCCTTATAATTCTTTACCGCATAATTTAAGGGAAACAGGAAGTTAAGCTCGACACTTTTTATCTTTGATTTATTATAGTAAAAACGACACCTGAAACTCTAAAAACAACTCCTAAAAAAAATACCAAATCGAGAAGGATATGTCTCAAAACGATTTATGACCTATCTTTCTCGTGAATCATTCCATCACGAATTTCGAGCAGGTCATCGGCGATATCCATAAGATCTGAATTGTGGGTAACGAGCAGAAAAGTTTGCCCTTTTTTCTTCAGTCCAAGTATCATGTCAATAATTATTCCACTATTATGAGAATCGAGGTTTCCGGTCGGTTCATCAGCGAAAATAATATCAGGACTATTTGAAATTGCTCTGAGGAAAGCTATCCGCTGCTGCTCTCCGCCTGAAAGCTCAGCAGGTTTGTGGTCTGCCCTTTCGCTTAAACCAATCTCCTGCATCAGTTTTTGTGATTCAGACATCGCCGCCCTGTAAGATTTTCCTCCGATCATCCCCGCTACAGCAATATTTTCAGAAGCTGTAAATTCGGGTAAAAGATGATGAAATTGAAAAACGAAACCAATATGTTTATTGCGGAAAACAGATAATTTTCTATCATCAAGTTTAGTTATATCTTGACCAAGAACCTGTATTGATCCTTTATCACTTCGATCAAGTCCTCCAAGTATATGCAAAAGTGTACTTTTACCAGCGCCTGAGGCGCCAATAATTACAGTAATTCTGCCCTTTTTTACTTCCAGGTTAACATCACTAAGCACCTTTAATCCCGAAACACCGTCCCGGTCAAATGTTTTTTCGATACCTTTTGCTTTAATCACAAAATCTGACATACACTTATTCCCATTTAACGGATTCAACTATTGAGGATTTCGAAGCTTTTCCGGATGGATAAATTGCTGCGATCGAACTGAGTAAAAGTGACATCGCTCCGATTGCGATAATATCGCTTAGCCTTACACTGACAGGAATAGCATCAATAATGTATTTCATAGGATCGAGAGGATATATTTTGTAATAGATTTGAAGATAACAGATTCCCAGTCCGAGAATGAGCCCGGCAATTGTGCCTACTACTCCAATCAGCAATCCCTGATAAAGGAATATTCTTCTGACCTGAGAACTGTCGGCTCCCATTGTCCGCAGGATCCCGATATCCTTTCTTTTTTCAATTACTGACATTGCAAGTGATCCCAAAATATTAAAGGAGCTGACCGCGATTATAAGAGCAAGAATAAAATAAGCCGCCCACCTTTCTATAAGCATCACATCATATAAATCTTTATGCAGGTCGTACCACGTATATATTTTTATGCCGGCATTGCTGATACTGCTCTCAAGATATGATTTTAGTTTCGGGGAGTCTTCAATATTTTTAAGATGAATCTCATATCCTGAAAAACCAGTTTTCAATCCGAGGGCTTTTTCGGCACTCTTTAATGTAGTAAAGACGTAGCCATAGTCATAATCTCTGTTGTTTGCCCTGAAAATGCCTGAGACCCTGAAACTGTTAACTCTCGGTAATGAGTAATCGATAAGTGTCTGCTCGAGTTTGGAAAAAGATGAAAGAACAAGGGTATCACCAAGCATCCCCGTCAGCCTGAGCCGTATCGGAATACCAAGCACAATCTCAGGAATATCTGAGTCCGGAGAGGCAAATTTCCCGGAAATAATAGAATTTTCAGCACCCCAGGGTTTATCCGGACCGACATCGAGTCCTTTGAGCGTGACAATCTCATACTTGGCGCCATTAAAAATCATTACTTTGCCTTCGGCAAATTTGTTATATCCTGAGATTTCATCTCGTCCGGAAAGAATACTTTCAATCTTTGGAGTATCATTCAGGGCTTCCTGGCTTGTGAAACTTATCTGTACATGAGGATCAAAATTCACAAGAATTTTAGTAACAAGATCCCCAAACCCGTTAAATACTGAAAGTACTACAACAAGTGCAGCTACACCAAGAGTAATTCCCGCTGCCGAGAGATAAGTTATTATCGTAATAAAATTTATTTTCCGCTTCGATTTCAGGTACCTTCCGGCAATAAATAACTCGAACATATCAGCCGAACCTCAGTGCATTCACTGGTTTAAGCTTTGAGGCAATATATGCTGGGATAAAGGATGTTAGCATTGAGACAACAAACGTTATTGAAGAAACGAGCAGATAATTCACCGGCAGTATATCAATTGGCACATATGAAATAAAATACACATTTGCCGGCAGTGGTATAAGATGAAATTCAGATTGAAGATAACTGAACAGAAGCGCTATTCCATTTCCTATTAAAAGCCCCCAGAGGCATAGGATTATTCCATTAAATAGAAAAATGCCTACAATACCGGTACTTTTAAGTCCAAGTGATTTCAAAATCCCAATGGAAGTGGTTTTCTCAAGCACAACTGTTAAGACTGTCCCGACAATATTAAAAGCTGAGACGAGTATAATAAGTCCGAGGATTAATGGAATTGGAGCTTTCTGAAGTTCAATCCATGTAAAAATATTCTTATGGATATCAAAAATGGTCCTGACATAAAAGGGATAACCGAGACTGCTCTGCAGCACCTGCCTCAGTGAATCTGCTTTCATCGGATCACTGAGCCGGACATTAAAACCTGAAACTTCATCATTCATATCATAAAGCGATCTAAGAATATTCATCCCGGCATAGACATTCATTTCGTCATATTCAGCCATTCCCGATTCATATATTGCTGTAACCTTCAACTGTTTTACAAGAGGAGGATTGTTGTATCCCGGCGGCTGGTCATTTCGCAGCCCGATAAGAATGATTTTGTCGTTGAGTGAAATATTTAACTTCTCGGCCAGTCTTTTCCCGACAAGCAGACCTTCCTGCCAGCTATTGTTATTGTCTATGTTTTTTTCAACAATGTATTTCCCGATCCTGAAATTATCGCCGCTCAGTTCCACCCCGGAAACGGAGATGCCTTCAGAACCCATTTTAGACCTCAGGATCATGCTTTTTCGAATAAATGGGGATATTTCCAAAATATGCTCCCCCATTCTTCTGTCTATTTTTTTTTCAGCACCGCCAGGGTTGGGAAGGTTTTTATCGCTGAAGCCGGATATTACAATGTGAGCATCAAGGCTTATAATCTTCTCACTGATCGCAAGATCAAATCCCCGCAGTATTGTCAGCGCAATAAGCACAACAGCAACCCCAAGAGCAATACCGCCAACTGTTATTGAGGAAATCAGAGAAATAAATCTGGTCGATCGTTTTGATCTGAACCATCTTGAAGCAATGAGAAATAATAAATTCATAACTTTTGTCTGTATAAAGAACAGAGCATTCTTTAATTATTTTATTATCGAATTCAACAAACTAAATTAAATATATTTTGATCAAAAGCTTTCAGAATTCGGAGACGGCTTTAATTATAAAAAAAGGCTGCATATTTCAGCAGCCTCTGCAATAAAATTGGTCAGGATTATTTGACTAAGATCATCTTTGAGGCAGTAGTTTTACCGCCCGCCTGCAATATACAGTAATAAATTCCCGAACTCAGATTCTCGCCCGAAAAATCGAGTTCATAATGTTTCCCGCTTTCAGCAGTCGAATTAAATAATTCAGAGATTTTTTCACCAAGTGAATTATACACTTCGATCAGCGCTTTTGAGTCTTTTTCAACCGAAAATCTGATTTTTGTATTTGGATTGAAAGGATTCGGGTAATTATTTATCAAATTAAATTTACCCATAATATCGGGAATTTCAATCTCATCGATTGATGTGACTGCATCATAAGTGACAAATTTTACAGCATCTGCCACAACATAAGTCCCTGTGCCGCCAGTCCCCCCGTCGGTTATCATTACTTTCTCGCCCAGGGCTCCTGTAAAATTATATTTACCGATATACTGCCACGCTGATCCGTTCGTCTTCTGGTTTACACGAACAATATCAAACCCATCCGCATGAGTGATAATAAATGGTGTGTCTCCAGCTCTGTTGGAAGATGATACCCACCAACCGTAAACTTCATACTCGGCAGAGTCTGGAACCGAAGCAGGAAATTCAACTGAGGCAGAACCATCGCCGACTTCGTTCAACATAGCTGGAGTTCCGCCGTAAAAACCGGGATTTGCAGAAGTAAACCAGCCGTCACCATTTACAACAACCCCTTCATCTCCGGTATCAATTGCTTTTTCAAATGTTGGTGTTTTCGGAAGATTGAGCGAGTCGGAATGTACAATCGCAAGAATAGCAGGAAGCGCTCTTGATGAAGGATAATTAACTGTCTGGTTACCGGCTGCCATCTGTGTCGAACCGCCGCCATCCAGGTTCATCGCTTCAACGCATCCAAGGTCAATCATTATACTTGCGAGCTCAGGCAGAGATACTCCTTCGGAGACCACTGAGCGTCCATCGGCAACAAACATTATCACATGGTTGTCGGCAGTATAACCAACAGCAGTTCTCGGATCACGTATAGAATAATCAACCCCTGATCCCCACATTATTTCTTCATTGTATGTAATATTTACCTGACCATTTTTAACGAGTGTCGGCGCACCTCCGATGCCCGTGAGAATCCCCTCCAACTGCGAACCGGTTGTTTTAACAGGAGCTGGTTTTGGAGTCGGATCGTTTGAGATATATTGCATAGGCGCATCAAATCGGTAAATATCGCTTACTTCTGCACCAAAATGATAGATCCAGTCAACAGTGAATGTTCGATCCTCATTCATTCCAAAAAAACTTCTTATCACAGGATAGGAAAGACTGTTTCGCGTTACTGCCGTTACATTCTGCGCTTTAACCGAGAAGGGATAAAGCACCGTTGAATAGGATGTTGTGCCTCCGAAGAAGCCGCCATTTATTGCCCCATAAGCTCCAAATCTTTGCGTCAAAGTAGCTGTTATTGCCGTCGATGATGTTAAGTAGGGTCGTATTGCAAGGTCAGGATTATTCATATCTACTTTAAAATAGAAAGCCTGAAGAATAGGACTCGTTCTTGTTCCTTTATAAAGTTCAACTCCTTCAGGCAGTGTATATGTAGAAGTTATCTCCTGCCAGGAAATTGTCTGAGCCGTTATAAATGCTGCACTAAAAAAAATAATTAGTAAAATCTTCCTCATAGCATACCCGGTAATTTTTTCTTCTGTAAATATAAGAAAGACAGGCAAATTGGTAAGAAATAAAAAGGGGGACGCATACTGTAGGCCGGCGTCCCCCGGGGGTTGATAGGAGAAAAAAATTATTTGAGAAGCGTCATTTTCTTTACGATTGAAGCATTTCCAGCATCAAGTCTGTAAACATAAAGTCCGCTTGCCAATCCTGCTGCGTTAAAATCAACTGTATAGTTACCTGCCGATTTATATCCCTGCAATAATTTCGCAACTTCCTGTCCAAGCACATTATAAACAGTCAGTCTTACGTTCGCATCTTTCGGAAGGGAGAAGTTGATTTTTGTTGTCGGATTAAATGGATTAGGATAATTCTGTGAAAGTTCAAAATCCGATGGTATTTCAGTTTTATTTCCTTCAACAGAAGTAAAAATCTGGTTTGTAATTTTATTCTGATATAAGGCAGTCCAGCCGTTCATCCAGATATCTGTATTAAATGCACCATAATAGTCTGCTTCGGAATAGAATGTGTTGCCGGCAGGAAGATCCTTTGTTGCAAGAGTATATGCAGGACTTGAAGCCTGAGGTCTTGGGTCGAGATTCATATCTGAATCCCTTCCGATTGAGTAAAGTAAAGGATTAACAAGACTATTATTATTTGTTGTATTTAAAAGATAATTCTGGACAAAACTCTGAGCCGCTATATTGCTTATTGTGTTACCTTCAGATTTGAACCAGATGTTGTTTTCAAGTTTGATTCCGCCATTCATCAATCTGTCGTAGCTCGTAAGCCCTGATCCTGAGTCAACCTTTATTCCGGTCTTGTCGAAATCAGTGA
>JAIOYW010000025.1 GCA_021740915.1 Ignavibacteriales bacterium
GGGGCGCTGCCCTGAGCGCAGTCGAAGGGGCGCTGCCCTGAGCGCAGTCGAAGGGGCGCTGCCCTGAGCGCAGTCGAAGGGGCGCTGCCCTGAGCGCAGTCGAAGGGGCGCTGCCCTGAGCGCAGTCGAAGGGGCGCTGCCCTGAGCGGAGTCGAAGGGCGGATCACTCAGTGACCTGCCGGTATCGTTTTTGCTATTCATCCAATCCTGCAAATCACAGTTCAGACAATCTTTAAAACCCATAAACCAGATTCATCCCATAACCACCAGGAGTTTTCGCGGGGAGCAATGATAAACCCTTATTATCCGCGGATATGCTCACGCTATAATTTGAACGTGTGAAAAACAGCATATCAATTAAATTAAGAGCATAAATTCCCGCCGTAGTATAAAGTAAAATATTCACAAGATTATATTTATTAGTTAACGTCAAATTCTGTTCTTCAACTGATCTGTTGAGTTTGGTAATCATAACTGGATCAGTTTCAATTTGCAGCCTGTTAAGTTTTGACTTAAATTCATCAGTTTTCCCGTAATAATCATAAATTGAAATCAAATAATAAGCGCCGGCACCAAGAAATGCACTGGAATAAATCAGACCTGGAATCCAGCGTCCTGAGATAGTCTGGCCAAGCCCGGGTATAATAACTGATGGAAGGTAATGGATTGCAGCCGACTGCTGCCGAATATAGAATTTATTATTTTCTCTATCAGAAATGGGCATATATTCATCAAACAGATATCTGGACTCGACAGAATCATAGACCTGAACATTTTTATCTCCAGACTCTATCTTTCGTGTCCCTCTTGAAAATTCTTTGCCATCAAGATAAATTCGAATATTTGCTGGCCCATAAAAGGAAAAATCGACAAGATCATTACCCTCTTGCATTATTACTTCCTTTAATGTGAATTTATTGTTTTCAATAGCAAATTCACCCCGCTCCGTTCTATATCCCGTCAATTTGGTTTCATATTTGTAATTTCCCACCGGAAAATTTTCCTGCTTTATTAAACCCTGCCACCTATAAACTTCAATATCTCCTTTATAGATAATAGTTTCAGCTTCCGGTTTATTTACTGATAATTGCAACGAACCCACCTTAGGTTTAAGATTAAAAGTCAAGACATCCCTGCTCCCAATAGATATTAGTGAAGTTCTGGTCTCAGTAAAATAACCTTCAGCGTAAACTTCAATTTCGAATTTTCCTGGTGAAAGCTCCAACCTTTTCACCTGCCCGCGATCAGTTTGATTTACTTTAACACCTGCAAAGGAAGGAGTTATTTCAAGATCAACAATCCCTGTGTTTTTATCTTTATCCAGAATATAATTTTTCTGAGTGCTCACACCACGCCCGATTAATATTGTGTCCTTTTGGGTTATATGGAAAGGTGCAGATATTTCCGCAAAATAAATACCCGGCTCAAGATCAAAATTACCAGGAGGATAAATCCTATTATTTAATAGGAATAAAGCCCCCGCAGGTGAATATGAAAGTTCAAGAGTTCCGGTATTTCGGGAGAGATCAAAACTGAATTTATTTTCAGAATTTTCAGAGATAGTAATCTGTTCATTAATCGGTATGTGAAGTGGCATTTCCACCCTGAGCTGATACTCACCCGGATATGTAAAAAATGAGCTGTCAGTAATACCAAAAATATTATCGCCTAAGTAAAAAGCAGCTCCTTTGGGGTTTGTGGAAATAGAAAAGGGAGCAAACGTAACTTTCTGGAGAGTTCTGCTGAAAAGATTGTTTTTGAGATTTACTTCGACATCCTCGATAATTCCTTTATATCCTTCAAATTCAATCCTCATCGAATGTTTACCTTCGGAAAGCAGAACAGCGGAAGAAAAATCTTTCCTCTGATCATCAATGCTAAGCCTTGCTTCCACCGGTTCAATAATAAAGTTAACAGGAATCAGATTATCTTTTTTATCCCCGGTAACCGAAACCTTCCAGCTAACTCCTTTCTGTAATTTAATTCCAAGATCGGGCAGATACATTTTCAGGGGTTTATATCCTTCTTTGAATACCTCTACAACCCTTTCACTCTCGGAAAGAAAAAGCAGATACTGCCCGGGCTTGTCGCTGAGCAGCTTCACAATTCCGTTATATGAATCGAACTGAAGTCCGGTCAGATCGGTTAAGATCATCAGTCCGGCACAGACTTCATAATTCGCATCTTTAATATCGCGGTTAAGCAGAATATCAGGCGCAAACTCCGGTTTGCCCGCAACACTGAGTTTGGAAATTTCCTGTGCATTAAGAATAGATGTAAAAAGCAGAATCAGGGTAAATATTTTTTTCATAAGAAACCTCAATGATCTTAAGCTATCAGCCGGCTTACTCTCTTAATTCCCGGCAGGAATAAATCCGGCAGTACCGCCGGTTCGTAAATGTCAGTGCTTACCGTAAATACTAAAATTTGAAATATTGAGCAATGCAGAATCGCTCCACTCATTCGGCTGCCATGCCCGCACATAAATCTGGGGAAATTGATTTTTAAAATCGATGAGCAGAAAAAGATGTCCCTCATCTCCATATCCGGTCGAAGAATAATTCTGCCTCAGACTGATGCCGTAAGTCAGATCGTCCGAATTCTTTTTATGTATCTTCAGGTTTGTAAAACCCAGATAGATATCCTGCTGGGTAGCAAAAACTCTTTTTTGATTTATCAGATACTGCTCCTTCGAATAACGTGTCGTCTCGAAATCGGGTGTTTCATCATTGAGGCGGATCATCCCGTAAACATCTTTCAGATTTGTTTTTTTCGGAACGCGTCCGATAATAATAACGGCTTCCTCGGCAAACATAGAATCAATAATATTGATATCCCGGGAAAGGAAAGCAGTCCGGTATTTTTCCATAAACCGGATCATAACCTGTTTGTGCCAGGCGTCGGTCGAATCCGGATTCTGAAGGACATAATCCGAATATAGCCTGTCGAAAACTTCATAATTGAGATCATAAAGTTTTCCTTCGGGCGTAAAATCCAACGTAATAAATTCATCGGACTGTGTTTTTATTGATCTGTAATTATTCAGAACATTAATCCTCCTGAGCTCCCAGCCCTCGTAGGTTTTGAATATATCAGCATCAATATTTTCGTGTTTTATAGTAATTCTGTTGTACTTAATTAAATCTGAAATTTTCCTGCTGAGGAATTCATCATCAGAAT
The DNA here is from genome assembly GCA_021740915.1 of Ignavibacteriales bacterium. Lineage (GTDB taxonomy): Bacteria > Bacteroidota > Ignavibacteria > Ignavibacteriales > Melioribacteraceae > JAIOYW01. The sequence goes on from JAIOYW010000025.1 coordinate 3,181, forward strand.
ATGCATCGGCAGCTTTTTTCGATGAACCGCTTTTAAGGACAGAGAGAAGCCTGAAAGTCTCTTCCGATATTTTATCGAGCACGGTGCATCCGTCAGGACTCTCAACTTTCAGATTGAAGCCTTTGCCTGCAAAAGACCCGGCATTCAGATTTCTGCCGGCATTCTTAACGCTGGTAACAGGCATGGGTAACGGCGGCGGCAGAGGGAGCTCTTTTTGTTCCATCGGCATTTTAAGTTTATATAAATTCTGGAATTCCGGAAGAACAACAAGATCCCAAAGCTGTGCAACAATCTTGTGTTCATTCCTCGATCCATAATACTGGTACTCAATGTTTATCTTCAATTCATCGAATTCGACAGAGGGACCGACAAGTTTACAGCTTGCCCTGCCGTCTTTTACGGCAACATTTGTCTGACCGCTTCCATCCCAGATCGCAAACTGCATTTTTTCGGCGGGTTTGCCGTCAACTGTTACTTTGAAGTCAATAAGTTTTTCCTTCAGATTATCTTCGGTATCCAGAATTTTCTCTCCTTGCACTTCTATCCTGGTTTTACTGAGTATTGAATTTATTCTGAGGGCTATTTCCGGACTAAGGTTTATTCCGCCAATTGTAGCTGAATTAGATGGAAGGGAGTGCAGGAGAACGGATCCGTAATAATAATTCTTTAATGCATCGCCAAAGTTATTCGTCCGCTCGAAATATTCCGCATTCCGGAACAGATTCTCAACATAATTTTTCCGCTCGAGGAAAATTTTATCAACTTCCGATTTTTTGATGTAATAAAAAACCCGGATTTTACCTCCCGCCGGTTCGATTATTTTATCCACATTAGTAAGAGCAGCCGAGCTGTAGCTCTGGATAACTTCCTTTACATTCTCATTATAATCGGACTCAGTCTCCGATTTTATATAGGTAAACTGCGATTTAATTTTAGGAGCAATATCCGTGGCGAGGTTTGCAAGCGCTTTATCACGGGCAGCCTCTTCATTTTGGGCTGTCGATTCACCGTAAAAGTAGTTGGGATCAGACTTTATGGCATCTATAGTTTGTGCCTTCAGGGGGAATAAGAACAAGAGATAAAGAAAGATAGCACGTCTTGTTATCATAATATTATCCACACTTTTTATTCACAATTTAGTGATTATTCGATGAAAAATAAAATATTTTTCAAAATTACTCAAAGGTCTCATAAATTATCAACCTGTCTATTATGAGCACTAATACTCGCTCACTTTTCAACAAGTATTTCCTACTACGTGTGAGGGATCAACAGGAAGGATTCATTAATTTTTTCCCGGCATTAATAACTGTATCATCTACTAATTTTTTGCTATTAATGCCTGTATTTTTTCGCCGGAATATCCCGGCTTCTAATTATTAGCCGATATTGTTTCAGAGGCGGCTCTAAAATCTTAAGGTTACTTTTCCCTCTTGGATAATATTTCCTTAATTTATCCTGTATGAAATATTAACATTAAGTGTTCCCTGTTTATTATGAAAATGAAATTCCTGTCAGTATCGTTCTTATTGATTCTCTCTGCATTTACTTTTTTAAGCTGCTCGGGCGACGACCCGGCTGCTCCTGTTGAAACCGGTTATGCTCTCGAAGGTAAAGTTACCGATGCTTCGGGTAACCCTGTTTCAAATGCCGATATTCATTATATCCCCCAATTGGCTTCATACTCACTTCCGAAAACGTCTGAGATTGCCGGTTCAGAAATCGTAATCTGGTATTCTCTTCCGAGAGAGACAAGCGTTACAGTTTCTATTCTTGAGAACATAACATTAAAGACTCTGCATTATATTGTCAATAATCAGGTTCGAAGCGCCGGGAATCACATCGTTGTTTTTGATGCTGCTAATCTGCCGAACGGTGTTTATAATTCAGAGATCAGGTATGATGCCACGGTAATAAGGAATAAAATCCTGCTCAGCCGGGAGCCTTCCGAGCTTGAAAATGCCGGGCCTTACACCGTATCGGATGCAAAAGGGAATTTCAGAATGGATTATAAAAAACTCGGGATCGGGCAGAAATTCGATTTTCATACTGATGTTTCTCCGAATGCTATCGGAAGAAAGGAAATTACAGATAGTTTGTGCATTTATATCACGAAATCGGGATATAAAGATCTGCAGACAACTTTTAAAGTGGCAATTGACGAATCGCTAAAAAAAGAATTTATAATGGCAGGAGAATAGTGTTTTAATTTAACGGCTTCATAATTATGCAACAAACAGAACATTATAGGCACAAATTAATTGGCAGTATTTCCTCCGGAGCAGTTTCACTATTACTTCTTGCCTACACAATCGTGACAATCCTTGGTTTTCTCTCACTCGAATCCCCTTTGCATCCGATAGGCGAGCCATTCTTTACGATTATGGAATTGATCATTCTGCTTGTTGTGCCATTTATGGTTGTAATTATGGCAGCCGTTTACATATCAGCAATAGAGAACAAAACTTTCGGCCTAATTGCTCTTATTTTTATGATAATTATGGCTACAATAACTTCATGTAATCACTTCGTAATTCTTACCATGAGCCCTGAAATTAATACCGGACAATTCCCGCAAAACTCTCTGTTATTTTCTTTCAAATGGCCATCAGTAGTATATGCGCTGGATATTCTTGCCTGGGACTGGTTCTTTGCTCTTTCTATGATTTTTGCAGCTCCGGTATTTAAGGGAAACAGACTAAATAATTCAATCCGGTTGTTTATGTTCCTCAGCGGAATTCTGAGTCTCGGAGGGCTGAGCGGAGTTCCGCTCGGTGATATGCAGATCAGAAATATCGGGATCATTGGCTATACTGTAACTGCAATAATTACATTCTTTCTGCTTGGCATATTTTTCCGACGCGATAATAATATTTGAGGACTGATTGAAAATGAAATACCACCATATAGGAATCCCGACAAAAAATCCCATTCCCGGAGAAGTTTATCTGGAAGATTACAAACTATTTCACAGTAGTTTTGACGACAATAGTTTTGGGATCGAATGGATGCGTTACGAGCATGACTGCCCCCTTCCTGAATTAGTAAAAAGTGTAGCGCATATTGCATTTGAAGTTGAAGACATTTACGAAGCAATTCAGGGTAAAAAAGTTATTATCGAGCCGAACAGACCTTCTGAGGGTGTAATTGTTGCTTTTATCGAAGAAAACGGCGCTCCTGTGGAATTTCTTCAGATCCGGCATAAAAACGCAACTTAGTTAGAAAAGCGTGCTTTTACAAAATATTCCTAAAAGCAGATATTTTATCTTATTTTTTATTATTTTCAGTATCGTGGAATAACAATATCAAAGGTTCAAAATGAAAAAGTTCGATCTGGTCGTGATTGGTTCCGGTCCGGCAGGAGAGAAGGCGGCTGTAAAGGCGGCTTATTTCGGACATTCTGTCGCATTAATAGAAAAAGAAGATAAATTCGGCGGAGCCGGAGTACAGACAGGTACACTTCCTTCTAAAACTCTTAAAGAAACAGCTCTTTATCTTTCAGGTATCTATGAGAAGGGACTGTACAGTGTCGATCAGAAATTTAACCGCGAAACCGGTCTGCATGATTTTATGTACCGCAAAGACATCGTGACCGATGCAGTCGGAGATGAAGTCCGGGATAATATTCTTGCTCATATGATAACCCTTATTAAAGGAGAAGCTTCCTTTGTGGATGATCACAGGGTTACGGTCAAAGGGCACATTGAAGAAACAATTTACGGTGAAAATATAATCATTGCAACAGGTTCTTATCCTTTTCAACCCGGGAATATTCCTTTCGATAAAAAGCGGGTGCACGATTCCGACACTATTCTGCAGATAGACCGTTTCCCGAAATCACTCTGCGTTCTTGGTGCCGGAGTGATTGGCTGCGAATATGCAACAATTTTCGGAGCTATGGGCATCAAAGTATTTTTGGTCAACAATAGAGATGAGATACTTGGTTTCCTCGATAAGGAAATTGCCGAAGCTCTTGTTGCACAGATGAAAAAGAACAATATCGATATCCTTTTCAATAATTCGATTGAAGAATATTCGGTCCCGGCTCATGAAGATGAACCTATTAAATTAAAATTAAAGACAGGCGAAATTCTTAATGTGGATATGTTTTTATATGCAGCCGGAAGAAGCGGTAACACCTCTCGGCTGAATGTTGAAAAAGCCGGCGTTAAGGCAGGACCAAGAGAAACAATAATTGTGAACGAAAAATATCAAACCAATGTTCCTCATATCTATGCAGTCGGAGATGTCATCGGATTTCCTGCCCTTGCAAGCACTTCGATGGATCAGGGACGTGTTGCTGTTGCTCATATTTTTAACACAGGCGATCTTGAAGAGCTGACAACTATGTTCCCCTATGGTATTTACACTGTACCAGAAGTTTCTATGGTCGGGCTTACTGAGGAAGAAGCTGCAAAAAAGGGTATTGATTATATATCAGGTTACAGTCATTACCGCGACATTTCAAGAGGTAAAATCTCAGGCGCCCGGGATGACGGTTTTATGAAGATCATTTTCGAAAAGGGGAGCAAAACTATTATCGGGGTCCATATTGTTGGCCGTATAGCAACTGAAATAATCCACTACGGACTTTCTCTTGTTCAGGATAAAAAAACTGTCTCAAATGTTATTTCAACGGTCTTTAATTACCCGACGCTTCACGATTTGTATAAATATGCGTGTTATGACGGGCTAAGCAATCTCGCCGGTAAAAAAATGAAAAAGCCCTCGGGAGTAAAATCAGCTTCACAGAATCAGGCGGGATCAGAATAGCTGTTTTCCATCTTTTGGGGATACGCCGTTGCATGTGACTGGTTTTATTCAGCATAATTTCTTGATAATCATCAATTTATTGCATGGTTATTCCGGTTGGCAGGATTTTCCTGCTGGTTAATCAGCGTTTATTCTTAGAAAGTTTATCTCAGGAACTTCCGCGAATCTGCTTTGCAGTGCCTCAGTATGTTTTTATTTGTAATTTTGGAATTGTAATAATAAAAATGAGCCATCAATGAGTATTTCTTTTAGCGATATCCCGGGCCATTCAAATCTTTATCTTGACTTTATGTACGAATTTAACAATGTAAGTAATTTTTACAGAAAAGATTTTCGTGCTTTCGAAGAATATGAAGCTACATTCGCCAGGGTTTTATCAACTCAGAGAGCCGACAGGAATGAACTAACCAGAATAATAAAGAATCAATATTCTGATTTTCAACCCTGCGAAAAGTCATTAAACAATATCGATCTCCTTGCACAAAAGGATACAATTGCAGTGGTAACCGGGCAGCAGCTTGGACTTTTCGGCGGTCCGTTATACACTTTTTACAAAATTGTAACAGCAATCAAACTTGCCGATGACCTTCAAAAGAAACACCCTGCTTATAATTTCGTGCCGGTTTTCTGGATGGAGGGAGATGATCACGATTTTAAGGAAATAAGTTACGTTGAATTCCCGGATCAGTCCGGATCATTGTTATCAGTTAAGTATGGCGATGATGAAAAAGAGAATGAAAACAAAATCAGTGTTTCAAAACTACTAATTGAAGAAGAAGCGATCTCCGAATTTTTTAACAAAATTGACCCGCTGCTGAGAGATAATGACTTCAAGTTTAAACTTGTTTCTGAACTTAAGGAAATCTATTCTTCAGGAAAATCTTTTGGAAAGGTGTTCAGCGAATTCATTTTCAAATTTTTCGATAAATACGGACTTGTGATTCTTAATCCCTCAGACGGCGAAATAAAAAAACTGCTGATTCCCGTTTTTCGAAAAGAAATTGACAATTTCCGAACACATGCGGATACACTTGTTGAGACAAGCGCTGACCTCGAAGAGAGGTATCATACTCAGGTAAAGCTCAGACCAGTCAATCTGTTCTTCACTACTGCGGACGGAAGATTTGCTATTGAACCTGATGGAGATTTCCGTCTTAGAGGTAAAAGGACAGTTTTTTCGAAAGATTCTCTAATCAATGAACTGAATGGGCACCCCGAAAAATTCAGCCCGAATGTAATACTCAGACCAATCTGCCAGGATTTCCTGCTGCCGACTGGTTTTTATATCGGTGGTCCCGGAGAGATTGGTTACTTTGCACAGCTTATACCGCTTTACAAACAGTTTGGTATCGAACAGCCATATCTTTATCCCAGGATTTCAGCAACTCTGCTTGAAAGAAACATCAGCAATACTCTGCAGAAGTATAATCTGAATTTTCTTGATCTGCTGATTCCGGAAAAGGATCTTAACACTCTGGCGATGAAAGAGATAGCAACTATTCAGGTTGACGAATTATTTGCATCGGTGAGAAAAGAAATTGATCAGAGTTTTCAATCCCTTGGAAACGAACTTGTTAAAATTGACCCTAATTCGGCAGACCTGACAGAGAAGACAAAACAAAGAGCTGTTCAGGGGCTTGATATTCTTGAGGATAAGATAAGGAAAGCTCAGGAGAACCGGCATGAAATCTCAATACGGCAGGTAAACAGAGCAAAAAATGCAGTCTTTCCTGAAAGTATTCTGCAGGAAAGACGATTAAACCTTGTTTATTTCCTCTATAAATATGGGCCTGGATTTCCGGAGAGGCTTTTTGACATGCTCGAAATAAACAATTTTCAGCACCAGGTACTTGAAATTTAATTTATCGCAAGTCCGGTTTCTTTATCGAAGAAATGCAGTTTTCCTGAGTCAAAGTACAACGATACTTCTGATCCGGGTTCCGGTTTAGTTGCAGCTCCAATTCTTGCAGTCACCTGATTCTGATCAAGATTGAAATAGATAAATATTTCATTTCCCATCGGTTCTACCACATCGAGTATCGTTTTAACGCTTTGGTAATCGGACGTCCCGCCTGAATTAGATGTGTGAATATTTTCCGGGCGGATGCCCAGTGTAATTTCCTTTCCGGTAAGGTGGGCTACTTTCGCCTTAAGCGTATTGTTTAAGTTGAGATTTAATTCGCCTCCCAGACTTTTGAAAAGAATCGACCCGTTCTCCGATAACAAAGTGCCATCCACAAAGTTCATTGACGGACTACCGATAAAACCGGCAACAAATTTATTAACAGGATTATTATAAAGATTGAGCGGAGTATCAACCTGGTGAACAACGCCGTCCTTCATTATAACGATCCGGTCGCCCATTGTCATTGCTTCAGTCTGGTCATGCGTTACATAAATCATAGTAGCTGAAAGATTCCGGTGAAGGCGTGATATCTCTGTCCTCATCTGAACCCGGAGTTTTGCATCGAGGTTGCTTAGTGGTTCGTCAAAAAGGAACACTTTGGGTTTTCTGACAATAGCTCTGCCCACGGCTACTCTCTGCCGCTGGCCTCCGGATAAAGCTTTGGGTTTTCTGTCTAAGTATTCTTCAATACCGAGAATTTTTGCGGCATTAAGCACACGTTCTTTAATTTCCTGCTTGCTGAATTTTCGAAGTTTGAGTCCGAATGCCATATTATCATAAACCGTCATGTGGGGATACAGAGCATAATTCTGGAATACCATGGCGATATCCCGATCTTTCGGCGAAACGTCATTTACTAATTTCCCATCAATAAATAATTCCCCTTCAGATATCTCTTCCAGCCCGGCAATCATTCTGAGAGTTGTCGATTTTCCACAACCTGAAGGTCCCACAAGAACAACAAATTCTTTCTCCCTGATTTCAATATTTACTTCTTTAACGGCTTTATTCCCGCCTTCGTAAATCTTTGAAACATTAATAAGTTTGACTTCCGCCATAAAAATTCCCTGGATATTTTTCCGTTTATCTGTGTTTTTATAAGATAAAAACTGAATTACAAATTAAGATTTCGATTTATCCTAAAAAACTTCAAATTACTTTTTTGACCATTTTTCTATCATTTCATCAATTTCAGCATCCGACATCTCGGATTTTCCATACATGCCCTTCGCGACTCTCTGTCTTAGGCTCTCATACAGTGTGACAGCAGTTGCAACTGAAACATTAAGACTTTGGATCATTCCCTGCATCGGGATATAAAAAACTCTGTCAGCTAATGCGGCGGCTTCGGGACTTGCTCCGCGGTGTTCATTACCAACCACAATGGCAACTTTTTCGGTAAGATCAAGGTCGTAAAGACTGACTGCATCCGGCGCAAGGAGACTTGTATATATCTTGAAACCCTGCTGCCGTAATTCCGAATAACAGTCCTCAATTTTAAGGTACCTTTTTCTCTCCACCCATTTATTTGCAGATGCTGAGGAGACTTCCCCGACAGAAGGATACTTTTCGAGATTATAGACAAGCGATACTGCTTTTACTCCGGACGCATCGCAGGTTCTGAAAATTGCGCCAACATTGTGCTGATCGTGAATATTCTCCAGCACCAGATGTAGTGAGGGCTGACGCCTTAAAACAGCAGCTTTAATTTTGGCAAGGCGGGCAGGTGTTTTGAATTCTTTCAATTTTTATCAAAAATTAACTTGTAGATTATTGAATTCCCCGACCTTCGGGCACGATCAACGATAATTTTGTCAACTTCAACACTGAGAAAAAAAGAAACAAGATCGAGTGTTTTTGACATCACTTCATCTTCTGTGTGAGCCCAGCTTTCACATCCTTTCAGACTGGGCACATTCGAGGTATAACCATCACCGGTGCTTTTAATTACAAGATCAATAACCAAGAGATATCCTTTGTCAGTATGAGCCTGTCCCGGCAGAATTCTGGCCGAGAACAATTTTAACGCTGGCAGATGCTCCAATTCTATCTGCTCCGCTTTCAACCATCAGTTCAGCATCCTGCCGTGTGCGGATGCCTCCCGAAGCCTTTACTCCGAGGGTTGAACCTACTACATATCTCATTAATGCAATATCGGAGGCTGTTGCACCGCCCTTACTGAATCCGGTGGAAGTTTTAACAAAATCCGCTTTGGCATTCTTACAGATGAGACAGGCTTTTACCTTTTCTTCGTCAGTCAATAGCGATGTTTCAAGAATTACCTTACAGATAGCACGATATTTTTTTGTTGCAAGGGCAACTTGGTTAATATCGTTGAACACATAATCATAATCGCCGGATTTCAGTCTGCCGATATTAATCACCATATCAAGCTCTGTGGCGCCTTCATTTAACGCTTTTTCGGCTTCAAATCTTTTTGTTTCGGTTGAATTTGCCCCGAGAGGAAATCCAATTACAGTACAGACTTTTACCGGAGTCCCCTTAAGCAATTTACTGCAAAGCGGCACAAAATTGGGATTAACGCAGACAGAGGCGAAAGAATATTGTTTTGCCTCACTGCAGAGGCTCTCAATTTCCCCGACTGTAGCTTCAGGCTTCAGCAAAGTATGGTCAATCATCCTGGCTAATGCCTGATTCTCAATCTGACTCCCGACACCTAAGCCCGCGGATATCCTTTCGGCGCCATTCTGAATAATATTTTTTACGGCTTCGGGCTGATCAACAACATTTCTTTCCCAGCCGGTACAAGTTTGGCCCTTGCAGTAATAATCCTGCAGGGCTTTTTCAATAAAAACCTGCGTTACGACTTTGTCTAAAACAGAGCCTGTCATTTTTTCTCTTCAATTTTAATGTAAGCGGATAATGTGTTCTGCATCAGCATTGCAATTGTCATCGCGCCGACTCCTCCCGGAACCGGGGTGATGTATGAACATTTCGGGGCAACGTTTTCAAAATCGACATCCCCGACAATTCTATAACCTTTTGCAGCGGAATGATCTTCTACTCTATTAATTCCGACATCAATAACAACAGCGCCATCTTTTACCATGTCGGCTGTAACATAATTTGCTCTTCCTATTGCCGCGATAAGAATATCGGCTGAGAGTGTAAATTTCTTAAGATCAGGGGCTGCCGAGTGACAAACGGTAACAACTGCATTTGCGCCTTCTTTTTTCTGCAGCAGAAGATTTGCGACCGGTTTCCCGACAATATTACTTCTTCCAACAACAACAACATGCTTCCCTTTTGTTTCAATATTGTACCTTTTAAGGAGTTCAAGTATCCCAAATGGTGTGCAAGGTAAAAAGGCTTCTTTCCCAATAACAAGATTTCCAACACTGACCGGATGAAATCCATCAACATCCTTTGCAGGATTAATAGCTTCAATAACTTTGTCCTCATCAATATGGGCAGGAAGAGGAAGCTGGACTAATATCCCATGATATTCAGCAGCATCATTGTAATATCGGACAAGCTTGAGTAATTCGTCTTCACTTATTCCGGCATCAAGTTTTTCAGTTTTTGAAATCATCCCGAGTTCAGCACAGGTTTTATTCTTTTTATTTACATAAACCTGTGAAGCAGGGTTATCACCCACCAAAATTGTCACCAATCCGGGGGATTTCTTTCCCTCTTCCCTGATCCGGGCAACTTTTTGAGCGATTTCGTTTTTAATTTCAGCGGCGGTTTTATTACCATCCAATAAAATCATTTTATCATTCCTAATTTCATCATTGCATTATTTTTCAAATTATTTCCCGTTCACAGAGCCAATCTCAAAATCCGGCATCTTAGTAAAAAGAAAACCGACGGATTTTCTTCCGAAAAAATCTAATCTGTCCTCAGCAATTTCAAGATTAATTGAATTTATTTCAATAGTCACAGCTAATCAATTCCTTGTAAAAAGTTTTTCAATCGAATAAAAACTTCCAATGAATGTCAAACACTCCTGGTTTTTTCGAATTCGGGTACCATAACCCTTTCAATCGAATTCATTAAACCGGTTTCAGTATCGATTTTTAAAAACACACCGCTCAGATGAATATTGTCAGTTGCCGTTTGATATTTCTGCGGTGTCTGATACAAAAACCTGTTGATGGCAGCATCTATTTTCATTCCGATAATTGAATCGTAGGGTCCTGTCATACCGCTATCGGTAATGTAACCGGTGCCTTTTGGTAAAATTCTCTCGTCAGCCGTCTGAACATGAGTGTGAGTGCCAATCAGAGCGCTGATCCTTCCATCCAGAAAAAAGCCCATAGCTTGTTTTTCGGCTGTGGCTTCTGCATGAAAATCAACAATTATTACTTTTGTCTCACTCCTGAGTTTTGCGATAGCTGCTTCTGCCGCTCTGAACGGACAGTCGATAGGAGCCATAAAAGCCCTGCCCTGGAGGTTAATAACGCCCACTTTGCCCTTAGGCGTTTCTGCAATGTAAATTCCATTTCCATATGTCCCCTTGGGATAATTCAAAGGACGGAGTACCCTGGCTTCATTTTTCAGATAATCCTGCGACTGGTGCTTGTCCCAGGTATGATTGCCTCCGGTAATAACTCCGACATTCAGGGAGAAAAGCTGTTTACCTTCCTTTTCAGTACATCCTTTTCCATCCGAAGAATTTTCTCCATTTGCAATAATCAGATCGGCTTTATATTTTTTCTCGAGAGCGGGCAACCACATCCCGACAATGTCCATCCCTGGCTGACCAACGATGTCTCCGATAAATAAGATATTAATAATCATTCAGTCCTTCATTTCTTTCATTTTCCGTATATCTGAAGTTTCGGCGCTCTTGGTCCGTCAATTTTTTTCAGACTCTCAACCGGATTCTCATTCAACCGCAGAAACTTGAAGCCCATAAATTTGGGACTAACCTTTTTGCTCTGATCTTCCATATAAGAAAGAATTGTTTGCTTTTTCACCATAGGCGGTGTCGAGTGTAAAAAATTAACGGTGCCATCCGGATCGACAATAACAAGCCCTACATGGCCAACCCACACGTTTTTTTCATCGGTGCCTCTCACCACATTCACAAAATCACCTGTCTTCAATTTACTGAGCACTTCCGGCACAACCGCAGCCGGTATATAATTCCAGTTTAATTCCTGAACAGCGACATCGCTCATAATGCCAGATTTAGCAAAAAATTTCTTCCGGTCGATTTCTGTTGTAAGGTTTATTTTTTTTTCGCCGGCAAGCTCACTCGTCAAATCATTAAGAAACCACGAATTGTTGACAATCCAGTCTGCTTCCGTATAATGATTTCGAGTGGTATAGCCAATTTCGCCATCTTTATAACGAATTCTCTGAAGCATACCAAAAAACATTTTCCAATCTTTTGAGAATGCCATAGCATAGACATGTTCACTGAAGACTACACAATCACTTTTTCCGAGTGAAAAAAGCGGCTGAGTATCGAATATTTCAAATGGAAATTCCCCGAGCAGGTAAATTTCATAAGGTTGATCGAGGAAACGGTGCGCGAGGTAGCTAATCCTATCCCTTAAATCGGGAATGTACGCGTGTATGAATTTCAGGTACTGATCAAGTTCTAACGGTGTAATTTCGTAAATTGGATTTGATTCAATTTCCTGAATGAGTTCCGCATCGACACCTGATGCAGAAATGGCATTTTGCCATTCGGGTGCTGAAGATAACCGGGTCAGCCTGTCAATCGAAGGTGAACAGGCAGAGGCCAATATTATCATGAGAGAGAGAAAAAGTATTTTTACGAGTGACTTTTTGAGGTGATTCATTATTAAATAGCCATAATTCAGAATGTTTAACAGAAGCAAATATAAAAATCATTTGACAAATAACCTGAATAAGATTATTTTCTGCAAGTATCATTAGGGAGATTATATGGTTAATCATAAGCTAACAGGCATTATCAAGGAAAATCTTGATGCAATGACGGCAAACTGGGCCGAGGAGGTCACAAAAAGCGAAGTTATGTCCACTTATCATAAATTCGACGAAGCCTCAATCAGGGAACGCGGGAAAGCGGTTTTCGTTAATCTGGCTAAATGGCTTGAAGGCGGAGCTAAAATTCATGAGGTTGAGGAGTACTTCGAAAAGGTTGGTTTTACAAGACTCGAAGAGGGATTTCCTCTCTCGGAAGTTCATTATGCAATATACCTGAGCAAAAAGATATTCTGGAATTATGTGGATTGGCGCGATGCAGTGACAGGCACTTTCACAACGAGTTCAGCCACCCAGGTAATGGCAGTATTCAACAACTACTTCGACCTTAGCAGTTTTCACGTTACAAACGGTTATTTTAAGGGTTTGATCAGCAAACTTGATTCATATCAAAAATTAACAAAAAATGACCTTATGAGGTTATTCCTGAAAGGAAATGTTGTCGCCGGAAGTGATGAGGACGATGACTTTGTCTGGAGACCTGTTTGAGTAGATACAATCTCCCGCTGGAATTATCTGGCGCAAGAATATTTGCCTGAGAACAGGATTCTGATCTTTTTTGTTAATTTGCCGAATCAAAATAATTAAGAATGTCTGCTAAAGAAAACTTTTATAAACCGGACTGGACGCCGAAAGATGCCGGCAAAGAATTCGCAGTGCGCATTGTGAAGGCAAAGGAGTCTGGTGAAAACCCGGTAAAAAATGAAGTGGAATTTAAGTCCGGAAAGCCTGAGACCAGCGATATCATCAGTGGAATTCTGCAAGGTAACAGAAATTACCTTGCCCGCGCCATAACTCTGATCGAGAGTAATTCGCAAAAACACCGGCCGGTTGCAAATGCCATAATCCGTGGTTTGCTCCCAAATGGCGGGAAATCATTGCGTATTGGCATCACGGGAATTCCGGGCGCAGGTAAAAGCACACTGATTGAAACGCTTGGGCTTTATCTTATTTCACTTGGACACAAAGTGGCTGTTCTGGCAATCGATCCCAGCTCAAGTATTTCACGGGGCAGTATTCTCGGCGACAAGACCCGAATGGAGAAACTGTCAAGGGAACCGAACTGTTTTATCCGGCCTTCACCTTCAAGCGGGACTCTGGGCGGAGTAACACGAAAAAGCCGGGAAACAATTCTCGCCTGTGAATCAGCAGGATATGATGTTATAATAATTGAAACTGTGGGCGTCGGGCAAAGTGAAATAACAGTCCGATCCATGGTTGACTTTTTTCTTCTTGTGCTTATTGCCGGCGGCGGTGACGAATTACAGGGAATCAAGAAAGGGATTATTGAGATCGCAGATGCAATTGTTATTAACAAAGCGGATGGCGACAATATTCAAAGATCAAATATGGCTAAAGCTGAATACACAAACGCGGTACATTATATTGCCCCGGCAACTCAGGGATGGCAGACTTCGGTGATGACATGTTCGGCTTTAGTTGGTTCCGGGGTTACGGAATTATGGCAAAATGTTCTTGATTTTGAAAAAAGCACAAAAAGCAGCGGGTTCTTTCAAAAGCGCCGGAAAAATCAGGCGCTTGACTGGATGCTTACCCTTGTTGAAGAAGAAATAAAAAATCATTTTTATAATTCAGCAGATATTAAAGAAATTTTGCCGCATGTAAAAAAAGAAGTAATAGAGGGTAAAAAACTTCCTACTGAAGCCGCTGAAGAATTATTAAAACGATTCTATTCGGGTAATCAGGCTTAAATTCAGTGATAAATATTCAGGATATTCCGATAGACCGCGCAGAGTTCGCAGTCCTTGACTTTGAGACAACTGGTAATTCCGCAAAAAATTCACGTGTCATTGAAGTCGGAATTGTAAAGATACGTGAACTTGAGATTTACGATACATTTCAAACTTTTATCAATCCGCAGGAGCCTATCCCGTATTTTATAACAGAGCTCACCGGGATAACGGAAAATGATGTCAGGGATGCTCCTTCTTTTGAAGATATTACAGAACCACTGATTAATTTTATCGGGGATGGCGTATTAGCGGCTCATAACCTGGCCTTCGATAATTCATTTCTTCAGCAGGAATTGCTGCGTGCAGGATATGAGATTCCTGAAGTGCCAAAACTCTGCACGCTTAAACTTGCGCGTAGATTATATCCATCCCTGCCGAGTAAATCCCTTTCTGCATTAGTCGAAAATTTTAAGATAAAACATATTAATGTCCACCGGGCTTTGGGTGATGCGGCCGTAACAGCAAAATTACTGCTGCGGATGATCGAAGATATGAAGCAAAATTTTGACGTAAAAAATCTTGCCGACATGCTGAAATTTCAGGGAGTACCGGTAAAAACTGCAAACTCTGGCTTACTTAAGAAATCGGTTGAGGGCAAATATTCTCAGATTCCCAAGTCCCCAGGTATATATATGTTTAAAGATAAAGCAGAAAATTATCTTTATATCGGGAAATCGAAATCCTTGCGTGATAGAATCACCGGACATTTCCAGGAAACCTCTTCGCGTAAATCCAAAAAGATAATTAAAAATTCTTCCGAAATAGATTTTCGGGAAACGAACACTGAACTAACAGCCCTGATTGCTGAAGCTGAAACAATAAAATCTGAAAAGCCGGAATACAATTCGTTCCTTAAGAAATATTCTCAGACCTATTTTATTAAAGTTAATCTCAATCATAAATTCCCTCACCTAACCACTGTTTCTAAAATAAATTATGATGGCAACGATTATTTCGGACCTTACCCCAAAAGGGATATCTCCGGCAGATTGCTTGAAATTATTGACAGGTCCTTTCAGCTCCGGGAGTGCAACGAAAAAACTTTCAGAAAAGGTAATGGGTGTTATCTTTCTGAGATAGGCAGATGTACTGCGCCTTGTCTGAATTATGATGTCGATAATTACTCAAGGGAACTCCGTCTGGTGTATGAATTCCTTGAAGGACAGAATAATCTGGCTCTTGAAAGAATGATTGGAAATATGAAAAAACTCTCTGAGGAATTAAAATTTGAAGAAGCTGCTCAATACCGGGATACAGTTAACCTGCTTTTAAAACAGTTGAATAAATCTGCGCTTCTTGCTGAACCAGTTAATCTTGCAAATGTTCTTCTAAAAGCAGGAAAGGGGGAAAAGTCTGATTATCTTTTATTGACGAAGGGAAGAGTTGTTATTAAAGACTTTTTACTTAATAAAACCGAGGATTTCGAACAAACAGCGGAAGACTTCTACTCAGGAGCTATAAATCTCTTTCATGAATATACACCGCAGGATCTCGAAAGACTTCACATAACAATGACCTGGTTCACAAGAAATAAGGAACAGGTGAAAGTTTTCTATCTTAAGGATTATAAAAATTCTTCCGAACTCTTCAGAAAAGTTTTCACCTGAAAATTATAAAAATCAGCATATAAAGAAGATTTGCCAGAATTAAAAATGAAAATCCCTTCAAAGTACTTTTTTTCAATTCAGGAGCCCCGATAAAATATGCAATGGAAGCCTTTACAATTGTATTGGCTGTGAAAGCAATAATCATTGAAACAGCCGCCGTATTCACAAGCAAAGATCCTTTCCGCAGATCAATAAGCGAGAGGGCTATCGCATCCAGATCGGCAAAACCGGAGACAAGACTGGAAAGATAAATTCCCTGATCGCCCATATAATTTTGCGCTACTTTCGAGACGAAAAGTATTATTGCAAATAGCACACCGAATTTTAATGCGACTTTAAGTTGAAAGGGATTAGATAATTTAAGTTCTGAAACACCTTCATCGGTTTTTGTCCGCCAAAGAAAAAAACTAACCAGAAGACCGACGGCAGTAAAAATAATAACAGGTAAAAATATAGCTGTAGCGAACTCGGAATCCAGCATCAGGATTATCAGATAAATCCTTGGGAACATTATTGTACTTGCAAGAACTATCCCTGCCGCAAGATTTCCCGATAGGGCAGGCGCTTCTTTGCTTCTCTGCGAAAATGACAGAGTAACCGCCGTGCTTGATGCAACCCCGCCAAGAATAGATAATAGCTGTATGCCTCTTTTTGTCCCGATCAGCTTGAAAAGAACGTACCCGATAAAACTGATTCCGGCAATAAGTACAACCATATACCATATTTTCCGGGGATTGAGAACATCAAAAGGATCGAGAGTCTGGTCAGGAAGGAGGGGCAGGATTATGATCGTAATTATGGCAAATTTAATTGTTGCATAGATATCTTCATCTTCAACTTTTCCGACCATTCCACGAAGTTTTGTCTTAAAAGAAAGAAAAATCATGAGCATAACGGCGGATACGGCTGAAATCATAAGGTGATCCCAATAAATAAGAGCGCCAAACACATAGATCAGGAGAAATGATACTTCTGTTGTTCCGCCAATCTCTCCCCGTGAGGCTGTAACATAGTAAGAAATTGCAACAAGAAGACCAAAGAGAAAATATGAAACAACAAAAATAACGGGTGAAGTGAAAGACGCAAGAAATGCGGAAAGATATCCAAGAAGGGCAACAATTGGGAACGTTCTGATACCGCCAAAATCGCGGTCTCCGGGTTTTTTTCTCTTTTCCCGTTCGGCTCCTATAAGAACTCCTATAAGGAGGGTAATAAACAGATTTGGCCAAACGATGTGTGAAGATACTTCCATAATTATTCTCCTTATAAAAATATTGCAATAATTGGAAGAGAAATAATCCCGTGTTAAATATGTTTTACGCTATAAAAACCTGCTTAGGAGAACTCGAATTATCAATCCGGCAATTACGGCTAATAATAGATAGAAAAAGAATTGGCCAAAGGAGGAGCGGCTGATAATAATTGTTGACTTAAATCCTCTCCAGCCACAATTTTTGCACCTGTAGATTTTCCAGATCGTAAATTTCTTAATCAAGGATTCCAGGGCTGTTCTGGAGCGGGACCTGTGCAGGGTTGAGAATGATCCGCATTCCGGGCAATTACTGTAAATAGGATTTCTGGTTAAAATAAGTCTTAATGGTTTCATCAAAAGAAAATTTTTAGAATAACAAAAATCAATAATAGTGAAAAAATTCTTTTTATAACAGGGATATTATATTTTAGAAGAAGTATTACCCCAATCTTACTCCCGATTAAACCTCCGGCTCCTAATATTATTCCGGTTTGAACAACAAGAGGGACCGAAATTCCCGGATTGTAATATGTACCGAGTGCATATGATATCCAGGAAAATGTCATAGTAAGGAAAACCGGAATGGACGATGTTCCGGCTGCCACTCTAAAATTAAAGTGATAGAGATATATTAGCACCGGGACAAAAATAATTCCACCGCCTATCCCGGCTGCTGCGGCAATTGCGCCTGTTACCAGCCCGGTTAATAAAAGAAATGCGGGTTTACCCCGAAGATCATATTTCAAATTTGGAGTTTTGTTTAAAAACATGTTTAATGCAACGAGAGACAATAGAATTCCCAGGAAATATTTTAGAGGAGTTGTATCGATTCTGACAATAACCTGAGGGATAATAAATGCAGATATCAGGCTGCCTGCACCTAAAAGAAGTCCTTCTTTTATTGCGAGATTTTTACGTCTGATATGCTGAAAAACAGCCCCGGAGGAAGAAAAAATTCCGGCAAACAGGGAAGTTGAGATAACTGTAATGTATAATTCGGAAATCCCGGGATTTATCAGAGGTAATAACAGGAACAAAAAGGGGACATAAACCACTCCGCCGCCAAGTCCAAACATTCCCGAGACTATTCCGGCAATTATTCCGAGCGACAGCAGAATTATTAATTCTGCAAAAAAATTCAATTTACTTTTAGCATATTATTATAAAGTGATTGATTCTGCAGTAAATTATAGGCTGTTTCAAACTGATCATCCAGTTTGAGCGATTGAATTATTCTGCCTTCCCTCCCTTTAAGCCGACCAGAGAGTTCTTTCATGATTTCGTTTATAATCTCTTCTTTGTTGCGGAGCAGTCTTTCTTTTTTGAATGTCCGGTAAGAATCGTAAAGTGCATCGAATTTGCGCCTGAATTCCTCGGGCAAACCGTCTTCAATATACAATTTTTTCATCTCGGCAAATAGTTTAACTTCCCTGCCTGTGTACTCATAATTTGAAGATTGAAGATACCCGGAGAAATCATCAATAATTTTATCCTTGTGAATTTTTGAAATGTCTTCAATATTATTTGTATTAAAGTAAAATGATGAAAATTTGAAAAAATATCCTTTTGCAATAAGATCGGGAATGATATCAGATTCTGATGAATTTTTTACTATTGAGTCAGGAACAATGCCTCCTGCAGACCAAACTGATCTTTTGTTATCGGTATAAAAACGACGCGTCTCAGGGACATTAACTCTGTCGAAAATTTTATTGTCTGTTGCATAATCTATCTTTTGAATACATCTGCCTGATGGAGTGAAGTATCTGGCGGTAGTCAGCTTCAGGGATGTTCTATTATTAAGATTAACAACAGTCTGAACAAGTCCTTTGCCAAATGAATTAGTCCCAATAACCAGACCGCGGTCATGATCCTGAATGGCTCCGGCAACAATTTCTGAGGCTGAAGCCGTGCCGCCGTCAATCAGAACTGCAAGTCTTGATTTGTCAGCAATCGGGGCTTCTTCTGCAAGATACCTTGTCACCTCTGTACTGTCCCGCGAAACCACACTGACAATCAGTTTATCCTTACCAATAAATTTCTCGGTTACATCAATAGCAGCACTTAACAAGCCACCGGGATTCCCCCTAAGGTCAAGAATTATGGTTCCGACTGGTTTTTGTGATTTCAGATCAAGCAGTGCTTTTTTCAGTTCTTCACCGGTGGCAAAAGAAAAACCGCTCATTTTGATATAAGCGTTATCGCTTTCCTCTGGGACAAAACCATAATAGCTGATATTTTTTACTTCAATTTCCTCGCGGATAAGGCTGAAAAACATTTCACCATCAAAGCCTTCCCTCAGAATAACTATATTGACCATCGTTCCGGGGACGCCTTTTATGAATGTGCTGAGGTCCTCATAATTTTCTTTTCCGACCGATACAGAATCTATTCTTATTATCACATCGCCAATCTGAATTCCCTGCCGCTGTGCGCTATGACCTTCAAGCAGATCCACGACAGTTATCATATCATTTCGAAGACCAATTGTGGCGCCAATACCGCCATACTTCCCTTTGGTAATCACCTCAATATCCTGCCTCATGTTCTCGTCAACATATACTGTATATGGGTCAAGGGAAGAGAGCATACCTCGTATGCCGGAGCGCATAAATTCTTCGGGATTTATTTCATCTACATAATTGAGGCTTATTTCTTTATATACTTTCCCGAATATATCTATACTCTTTGCAATCCTGAAATAAATATCCTCATCACTTTTCAGGAAACCGAAAGAAAGCAGCGAAATGAATATGATAAGGAGCAGTGATAATCGTAATTTCATTAAAATACCCGCGTTAAAGACTTGATTTTGATTCTAATATCCGGCAAATTTCCTTATGAACAGTTTCAATAGGCTGTAATCCATCGATAACGTTAAACCGCTCTGCTGTTCCTGCTAATTCAAGATAACCATGCCTGACGGCATTGTAAAAATTTTCATCAGATGACTCAATCCTGTCAATTTTAGAAGCGCTGATAAGCCCCTTTCTCCGTTTTACTTCAGAAACAGGAATATCGATAAAAAAAGTTATTGCCGGAACGGCATCACGAATTACATAAGTCTGCAAAGCTTTTACAAATTCCAGCGAAATTCCCCTGCCATATCCCTGATATGCGATTGAAGAATCATGGAAACGATCTGAGATGACAACTGTGTTTTTCTGTAATTCTGGAATAATGATCTCGTTTACGAGTTGCGCCCGGCTTGCAGCAAAAAGCAGCATCTCCGCATCACTAACCATAGCAAGATTTTTCTTATCCAGAAGAATATCTCTGATTTTTTCGGATATTAATGTGCCTCCAGGTTCCCGGATAACAATAACTTTGCGGTTTCGGGCATTATAATAATCCTGAAGGAGTTTTATCTGTGTGGATTTCCCGGAGAAATCCAAACCCTCAAAAGTAATAAACATATTAGTATTTCTTTATTATGTATTCAAGGCGCGATGGTTTAACATCAATTACTCTGACATATTTGGGCACTTCGATCACAGGCTCAATAAAACCAAGGGTATCATTTAATGCCTGAGCAAAAGTGACATAAGAGACCACTTCCGAAGGATCAAGTTTCCCAAGAATATTAATCCCCCCTCTCAACACGATTTTAACCTTTGAAGGATATAGCTGCAATTCCCTCAGAGGGGGCACTTTTCTTGTTTCAACAGCTACATTGCTGAAATCTCTGTCCACAATTTTTTGAATATTGAGATTGAGCATTACTTTCTCAAGATACAATTTAATGTCCGAAGGAGGGATCAGCTCAAGTTCCAAAACTGTTGATTTGTTCAGCTCAGTTGTTTTAAAAAAGGAGGTTTTAATACTATCAGTGAGCCGAAGAGTTGACTGGGGTCCGAAAATATACACGGAATCGGGATCGGCTAATAATTCGGATACTAAGCCAAAACCTTCCTTAAAATTCAGCTCAACATCAGGAATAACTTTAACTTTCTTTTTGGAGACTTTTTCAATATTGTAATTTATTACAATTGGTGAAACATCAACTATCTGGGCACTGCCAAACAACCATGAATTTTCATCGATTAGTTTGCGGCTTTCAATCGATTGTTTTCCTTTCTTATTCTCAGCAGTAATTGACATAGTATATTCCCTGCCCATATTTAAGCCTGCAAGCTGCCAGCCAATGCCTTTGATACTTACATTTATAGTTTTGCTGGAAAGCTGGGCAAGTGAATATCCGTCATCAACATCGGTGATTGTAAGCGGAAATTCCATTGAGGTGAAATATTGCTCTGAGAGTGCAACAGATCCCCATAGAATCAGGCTGAAAGTTGTGATAAGTGATATGGGAATAAATTTCTTGAGAAAGTTTTCTGAACTAATCATAATAACTAAATTAAGAAATTGTTGTAAAAAACAGAACCGGGGAAGTTAACTCAGGATATTTTAGCGAAATATTCAAGAAGAACATCCTTATTTGCTCTGGATATCTCCCTTCCTTTGATGGGGAAATTATCTGCGGATCGGGCAAGTTTTCTTAATTCGTGAACGTTAAGTGAACTGAGATCGACTGTTTCAGAAACATTCGATTCCTCACCCTTTTTCTCTGTTATCTGATCTGAAACTTCCATCTGCCCGCTTACATCATTATCAGGCAATTCCATGTCGTAGATCAGTTTTTCTAGTTCATCATCGGGGCGGGGAATAACATGAGCGGCAACAAGCTGACCAACCCTTGATGCAGCAGCGCTTCCCGAATCAACTGCGGCCTGAACAGCCGCAACTTCTCCAACAACTTTTACAGTAACTAAAGCCGCAGTTATTTTTTCTTTACTGACGAGCTTAACATTGGCGGCTTTGACCATAGCGTCCGCCGCCTCAATAGCACCAATCAGACCCTGTGTTTCTATTAAACCGAGGGCAAGTAGCATAAATGACCTTTACGGTTAAAGTTTAGGTCTTTTAGGAAGAATTAATTCAACATCTGAATGTGGACGCGGAATTACATGGACTGAAACCAGTTCTCCGACGCGCTGAGCTGCCGCGGCTCCTGCATCTGTTGCGGCTTTAACTGCGCCTACATCACCTCTTACCATCACGGTAACATAACCACCGCCAATAGTCTCCTTTCCAAGAAGTTCGACTTTTGCCGCTTTTACCATTGCATCCGCTGCTTCAATGGCGCCAACTAATCCTTTAGTTTCTACCATTCCGAGTGCATCAAGTGTCATATAAAGACTCCAAAAAAAAGTTGAATACGTTGCACAAAATAGTTTATAAAGGCAAAAATGTCAATTGTTCTGACCTCTATATGTAAATTTAATTATCTTTTTTACTGTCCAGAAAGTCCTGAAGTATTATTGAAGCCGCTGTTTTATCAATCCTTCCTTTATCCTGCCGTTTTTTCTTCGAAACAACACTCTGTATAATTATATCCTGGGCAATTCCGGAAGTATATCTCTCGTCAACTCTGAATACCGGAATATTAAATTTTTTATTTAGTGTGGACTCGAATTTTTCGACAAGCAGTGTAGTTTCTGATTTCTCCCCATTTTCCCGGAGCGGATATCCGAGAATTATCGCTTTGAGATTATAGGAACTGATAGTTTTTTCAAAATTGTCCCAGAAACTTTTATCATTGGCGATTGTGATAAGCGGGTACGCAAATATCTGAAGAGGATCACTTACGGCGATACCAATTCGTTTCAGACCAAAATCAACCCCCAGATAACGCTCAAAATCTTCTTTCATTCTCATACAATTTATGCCGTTTCGGAATCGAGCCTTTCGACTGAATAAATGCCCCTGTTCTTCTTAATTCGTTCAATAAGCCGGTTAAGATGTTCGAGATCGTTTACCTGAACAGTGATTGTACCATTAAACATCGAATCCTGAGTGTTAATATGCACGGTTTTGATATTTGTATTCTGGTAATTTGTGATACTGTTCGAAAGGTCCTTCAGTATTCCCGGAGAATCCTCCCCAACAATTTTGATGCCTGCCAGAAACATAGAGCTTTTAGTCTTCGGCCAGTTTACTGGAACAAGTTTCTCAACATTCGTGCGAGAGATTATCTGAAGATTTTTACAGTCCTTTCTATGAATTTTAATCCCCTCGCCAATCGTGATATACCCGATAATCGGATCACCCGGTATCGGCCCACAGCAGCGGGCATAACTTACAACAATTCCTTTATAATCTCCCTCAAGTATCACTCCGCCAATATTATTCCGTGCGAAAGCAGCAAAATTCTCAAACGAGATGTCCTTTTGTTCGTCGGGTACCGACACAACTTCCGGATTGAGAACTTCATCGAGATCAATCTTATCCTGAGCTATTGCCCTGTAAAATTTTTGAGTGTTTTCGTATTTCAGTTTTCTGGATAACTTTATCACATCATCCGGAGTGAAAGTCAGCTTAAGTTTTTTGAGCTTTTTCTCAAAAATATCTTTCCCGGTTTCAACAAGTTTTTCATCTTCATTCTTAAGATATTTTCGTACGGCGGATTTAGCCTTATGAGTTACAACAAACTGCAGCCAGCTCCGGTTGGGATGCTGATTTTTTGAAGTAATTATTTCAACCTGATCGCCGCTGTGCAGAACTGTATTCAAAGGCACAATTTTGCCGTTGACTTTGGCTCCTATGCAATGATAACCGACATTTGAATGTATCTCAAAAGCGAAATCAACACTTGTGGAATTTATTGGAAGTATTTTCAGATCGCCTTTGGGAGTAAAAAGATAAATCTCATCCTGAAATAACTGCAAACTGAAACTCGATAAAATCTCTTTGCTCGCTTCAGTCTTCGAAACATTCTCGAATATATCCCGTATCCAGTTAACCCAGTCTTCCAGATCGCGGTCAGTAGCGGCTACATTTTCTTTGTATTTCCAATGTGCGGCAACTCCACGTTCTGCAATTTCGTGCATCTTGCGTGTTCTTATTTGAATTTCGACAAGTTTTCCTGCAGGACCGTAAACGGTATTATGAATGGACTGATAATTATTCTTCTTGGGAATGGAGATATAATCCTTAAATCGGTCAGAAATCGGCTTATAGAGATTGTTGACTATGCCAAGAACATAATAGCACTTGTTCTGGTCTATATCATCCAGAATAATCCTGATAGCAAGAAGATCGAAAATATTATCGAAGGTTGTATTCAATTTCATCATCTTTTTATAGATGCTGAAAATATGCTTAGGTCTGCCGCTCAGTTCAAATTTCAAGCCGCTTTCAATAAGTTTCTGCTTCAGCGGCTCGGAAAATTTTTTGATGTATTCTTCGCGTTCCTTTCTCTTATCCTTCAGTTTTTTGGCAATTTCCTCGTAGGCATCCTTATTCAGATATTTGAAGGACAGGTCTTCCAGCTCCCATTTGATCTGCCCGAGACCAAATCTGTTTGCGAACGGAGCATAAATATCAAGGGTTTCCTTGGCTATCCTTCTCTGTCTGCTCGCAACAAGTGAGTCGAGCGTCCTCATATTATGGACACGATCGGCAAATTTTACAAGAATAACCCTGACATCATCTATCATCGAAAGGAGCATCTTACGGTAATATTCCGCCTGCGTAATATCCTGACCTTTGAACACACCGTCAATCTTCGTGACGCCATTGACAATAATACCAACTTCACTACCGAATTCCTTTTGTATAAAGTCAAGGCTGATTTCAGTATCTTCAACAACATCGTGAAGCAAGGCTGCTATTACGCTTGTATCATCAAGGGGAATTTCTTCTGCAACAATTTTAGCAACGGCATAAGGATGATCAAAATAAGGTTCACCTGAATCTCTGTTGTCATTTTTATGCGCTTCATAGCTTAGCCTGAAACTTTTTGTTATCAGTTCCTCGCGGACACGTGGAAGATTCTTTCGGCAAATTGAAAGAAGGTCTTCAAGCATTTTATTGAGTTTGTTTTCGGCTATCATACTTAATGAGTGAAATCAGATTTCTTTTATATTAGAGAAAGATAGAATTTGCCCATAAATTCTAAATTACAAGTTCTTTATACTACTTTTTACGCTGATTTTCAAGAATTTCTAATTTTAATTCCTTTGTTCTCTCTATTCGGTCAAGCAAATCCTCTGAATATTTCTCATTCGGCTTATAACCGAGGATGTAATTACACCGATCAAGAGCCTCAGAGTATTTACCGCCATTATTCAGATTCCTTGCAATAGCAAAGTTTACCCAGAGATCATTTCTTGTGGTCAATGTTCCGTGCTGTAAAAACAACTCCCGGATTTTATAAAGCTCTGCCGCTGCTTTGAGCGGATTATCCACAGAATAAACCCGGGCTTTAATGAAGTGAAAATCTTTACTCTCAGGAAAAAACTTTAGAGCTTTCTCAGCAAGATCAAGCGCTTTGGAATACATATCTCTTGATATATACACCCAGCAAAGCGAATATATAGCCAGATGGAAATGATATGAATTCCCGCCTACAGCTTTTTCGAGCAATTTGGTGCCAAGTTCCTTTTCATCTGAAAAAAAAGGGAGCCAATTTATAAATTCGGTTTTGGCACTAACCCAATATTTGTAAGTGCCGACTGCGATGTAGGCTTCATAAAAATTTTTGTCGGCTTCTATACATTTTTCAAAATCTTTTACTGAGCTATAACCTTCATTAATAGCGCTTAGATATTTATGTTTAGTTGCCCGGTAATATGCAGAGTATCCTCTTGACACACCCAGAAAATAATTTGCCCATATACTGCCATGGTTTTTTGACGCATATTTTTCAGCAGCAATTTCCGCCTCGTCAATCATCGCCCCAATACTTTCGTTCTCCTCAAGTTCCATTCTTTCAGAACTTTCAGCAATATGAGGCGTAATAATAAAGATTTTTCCTGCGGGCAGATCGGGGAATTCTTTTTCAAGTTCCTTAAAAGTGTTTTTTGCCTCCTGATATTCTGCTGAAAGGGTTAAAGCAATCCCTTTTCTTATCAGTGAATCAACCTTTGCATCAGGAAAAGTCTGAGCCGAAATAATGCCTGCGCTGATAATTATCAGACCGATTTTAAAATGTGCCGAAAGTCCTGTCACCTGCATCACCCAATCCCGGAAGTATGTACCCTGATGAATTTAATTCTCTGTCCAGCGCCGCCGTGTAAATCTGTACATCGGGATGCTCAGAGGTGATTTTGTTAACGCCGAATGGAGCAGCTATCAGGCAGGCAAGTGAAACGTTTGCCGCCCCTTTCTGTTTTAGGTAACGAATCGCATAAGATGCGCTCCCGCCTGTTGCCAGCATTGGATCGATAATTATTACCTTCGACTCAGGCAGATGAGAAGGGGTTTTAAAATAATATTCAACAGGCTGAAGGGTGGTCTCATTGCGCTGAAGCCCAATATGACCAACGCTTGCATCCGGAATAAGTTCGATAAACGACTGAACCATTGCAAGCCCTGCCCTTAACACAGGTATCAGAATTATGGAATCTTTTAATCTATAACCGTTAGTCTCTTCCAGAGGAGTTGTGACTGTAAACTGAGTAAGTTTTAACGATTTACTCAGTTCAATTGCAATAGAATAACCAATTCGGTTCAAAGCAATCCTGAAAAGCTCATAAGGTGTATTTTTATCCCGCAGAATCGTTATATCTCTTTTAATCAGAGGGTTTTCAACAATTATAAGATTATTCATTTTTTAAGTTTCCTTTCAGCATTTCTTCCCAAAACCGAGAGCAGATTAATAAATGGCGAGACAGGCGGTGTATAATTATAGAATATTTCAGCAAGTGAATCCACTTTGGCTCTTAAATATATCAAAGTTGAAATAACATCAGAATAACCGGAAACCTCATTTTTACCAAGAAAAGACGCACCGAAAATTCTTCCATCGCGTTTATCAAATAATAATTTCCCAAACGTTTGGGAAGATTCCGGCATAACTTTTACCAGGTTAGGTATAACTGCACTTACCGAATCGTAGTTCAGCCTGAAATCAGCACATTCTCCTTCGCTTAAACCGGCTGCAGAATACACATTATTAAAAATTTTTATTGCAACATTCTTTACAACCGGTTTAACTATCCGATTGCCTCCAGCTGCATTTTCACCTGCGATGTGTCCGAAATGATGAGCAAAAGTTGCAAGAGGATAGTATAATGGCCTGCCTGAGATAAATTCGGGCACCTCAATACAATCGCCGGCGGCAAAAATGTTCTGATCGGTAGTTCTAAGTCTGCTATCTGTTATATATGCTCCGCTTGCTCCACGCCTTAATCCTAAGGGAATTCCAATATCGGTATTAGGTGAAAACCCGGCGCTGAGAATAATAATATCAGTTTCGAGAAGCAGAGAACCTATTTTGACTTTTGTCACTGAGCCGTCATTTTCTATTAGTCCCGGATTCTGAACCCCTCCGATAAAAGATATTCCGGCTTGTTCAATTGTTACGGCCAGCAGATTTCTTATCTCCGGAGAAGCAGCAGGCAATGGCAGATTTTCCCTTTCGATTATTGTCACTTCCATCCCAGCTGATTTCAGGGATTCGGCAGTTTCAAGACCGATATATCCTCCGCCAATAATCACAGCCCGTCTTACATTGTTAATATCGATGTTGTGGAGAACAGCCTGAAGGTCTTCAACGGTTTTCAGCGTGAAAACATTATGGTATTTTTTTGTAACAAAAGAAGGTATTTTGGGAACCGAACCTGTGCATAAAATCAGGCGGTCATAGGCTAATGAATGTGTCGCACCTGAAACAAGATCCCTGACGTAGATGCTTCTGTTTCTTTTATCAACAGCTTCTACTCTGGTCTTTATTTTTACTTCTACTTTTTTCTCATCATAGAAACTTTCCGGAGTAAAAAAAACAATATCGGAAGGATTTCTGATTGTTTTATCGAGCACATAAGGCAATTCGCAGGTACCGGTTGAAATGTGCGCACCTGCTTCGAACATAATTACCTCCGCAGAGGGATCTGTTCTTTTTGCTTTTGCTGCAGCACTGGGACCTGCGGCATTTCCGCCGATGACAAGAATCCTTTTACCCACGAATTATTTTCTCTGTTGTAAGGAATTATTAAACATATTCACTTTTCAATCTGTCCGATAAATTTAATACGTAATGATTGTTCCACAAACTTAAATTAAATTTGTTAATATTGAAAGGAACTGAAAAATATCCGGGCGAATGGCTGTATTTCTGTAAAATGAATCAAGGGAAATTCCACATTCTCATGCCTTTGGGGTAAAAGTTCAAACATCGGGAAATAAAAAGAAAGCCTTCGGTCGCAAAGATTCCGAAGGCTATCACAGGAGGTGTATTTATTTATTCATTCATCACATTGCGGTATTAAATAGAAGTCCGAGGAGAATTCCGGCTGCAACAGCCGAGCCGATGACGCCCGCCACATTAGGAGCCATTGCGTGCATGAGCAAAAAGTTTTTCGGATCTTCCTGAGCGCCCAGCATCTGGGCAACTCTCGCACTGTCCGGTACGGCTGAAACTCCGGCAGCGCCAATTATCGGATTAATTTTATCCTCATCAGAAAGGAAAAGATTCATAACCTTAGCAAAAATAACTCCGCCTGCAGTTGCAACCATAAAGGAAGCAGCTCCCAAAACAAAGATCAGAATCGATCCCCAGGTGAGGAAAGTGGTAGCCTGAGTTGATGCGCCAACGGTGATCCCAAGAAGAATAGTGACAATATCGATGAGCGGACGGGCAGCGGTTTCTGCAAGTCTTTTAGTCACTCCCGATTCCTTGAGCAGGTTCCCGAAAAACAGCATACCTAATAGCGGCAAACCACCGGGAGAAATAAATGTCGTCAGTATAAGCCCAAATATCGGAAAGAGTATTTTTTCGAGCCGGGAAACCGAGCGCGGCGGTTTCATCCTGATAAGCCTCTCTTCTTTCGATGTGAGAAGCTTAATAATCGGAGGTTGTATAACGGGAACAAGCGCCATATATGAATAAGCGGCAATAGCGATTGCCCCGATAAGTTCAGGAGCCAGTTTGGATGAAAGGAAAATTGCAGTCGGTCCATCTGCTCCGCCGATAATCCCGATCGCAGCAGCCTGCTGCTGAGTAAAACCCAGAGCCAGTGCGGTAATAAAAGTAATAAAAATACCCATTTGCGCTGCTGCACCCAAAAGCATAAGTTTTGGATTTGAAAGCAAGGCTGAAAAATCAGTCATAGCCCCAATACCCAGAAAAATAAGCGGCGGATATATTCCCTTAACAACGCCATAATACAGATAATTAAGCACACTGCCTTCTTCATAAATTCCAATCTGCAAACCAGCGCCTTCAAGAAAAGGGATATTACCGAGTATTATCCCGAAACCAATCGGAACAAGCAGGAGAGGCTCATAATCCTTTTTAATCGCCAGATAGAGGAAAAACAATCCGCAGGCGATCATTACAAAATGACCCCAGGTAATATTTGCAAATCCTGTGTACTTAATAATTTCTTTGAGCATTTCGAGAAGATGTGTCATTATCAGCTCCCGATCTCAATCAGAATATCGCCTTCAAGCACCGAATCGCCCTGGTTAACTTTTACAGCAGCAATTTTTCCTTCCCTGTCGGCTGTGATGTTGTTTTCCATCTTCATTGCTTCCATTACCAGGAGTTTGTCGCCAAATTTCACAATATCTCCCGGACGAACTTTTACTTCGAGTATTGTACCCGGCAGCGGGGCTTTAATCAGACCGGCGCCTTTTCTCTCAGAAGGAGAACTAGTTTTACTCTTATCGGCTTCGCTGGAAGGAATAACCTGCTTCCTAACCAGAACCGGGGTTTTTGTGGTCTTGATCTCTCTGTGAATTTCAACTTTATAAACTGATCCATTCACTTCCACTTCAGCAATATTATCCTCAATATTCTGAATCTCAACTTCGTAATTATTTCCCTGTATGCTAAACTTAAATTTTTTCATTTGTCAGCCGCTTTTATCTCGGATATTGTCTTAATCCATAAATTTTTGAGCTCCATGGTGAATAAGCTCTCTGTGTTTTTTTAATTGTCAGAATTTTACTTTCATCATCGTGCAATTCGGCAAAATGAAGTGATAATGCCAGCGATATTGCAGCACTAACCTCACCCGAAATCTCTCCTTCCCTGGGTTTGGCAGCCTCCGGTTCACCTTTCGACTGCTGGTTCTTCAGTATCTTAAGGCGGAGAAGTTTCGCATAATTCGCTATAAACAGATACAGCAGAACAAGCGCCATAAAAACGATCACATAACCAAGTACTGTTATGAGCAATGCTTCAAAAGTTATGTTCCCTGGATAAAACCCGAGATTTTCAACGGTTTTACTTTGTGCCAGACTATCCTGAAGCGTTTTCTGTGCCGTATTCATCGAATCAATCATTTTTTCCTGCATATCAAGCCTTATAAAGGAATATTCGAATGTTTTTTAGGCGGATTACTATCTTTTTTTGTAGCCAGCATCTGAAGCGCTCTTATAACCCTGAACCTGGTGTTTCTTGGTTCAATAACATCATCAATGTAACCATACTTAGCGGCGACATAAGGATTGGCAAATTTCATTTTATATTCCTGTTCCTTCTCGGCAATGAATTTTACTTTTTCCTGATCGTCTTCAATCTGACTAAGTTCCTTTGCATGGAGCACTTCTATTGCGCCTTTAGGTCCCATAACAGCAATTTCAGCCACAGGCCAGGCATAGTTAATATCACCGCGGAGATGTTTTGAACTCATGACGTCATAAGCCCCGCCATAAGCTTTCCGGATAATAACTGTAACTTTTGGTACGGTAGCCTCGCCATATGCGAAAAGAAGTTTTGCACCGTGAATAATTATTCCGCCATATTCCTGGGCTGTTCCGGGTAAGAATCCGGGGACATCAACCAGGGTCACGATCGGTATGTTAAAAGCATCGCAGAATCGGACGAAACGAGCCGCTTTGCGTGATGCATTTATATCCAGAACACCTGCGAGATATGAAGGCTGGTTTGCGACAATCCCTACTGGGAAACCGTTGAATTTTGCAAATCCGGTTATTATATTCGCAGCATAATTCCTTTGTACCTCAAGAAATTCACCGTAGTCAACAATCGACTCGATAACCTCTTTCATGTCGTAGGGTTTATTCGGATTATCAGGCACAATTTCATTAAGCCTGTCTTCCATTCTTTCGATGGGATCATCACAAGGCGAAACCGGAGGATCTTCAAGATTATTCTGGGGCATATAACTTAAAAGTTTTCTAATAAGCAGTATGCCTTCCTGCTCGTCTTCGGCGACAAAATGAGTAACGCCGGACTTCGACCCGTGAATAACCGCTCCGCCAAGTTCCTCATCGGTTACTATTTCGCCGGTCACCGTCTTTACAACCTTTGGACCGGTGACGAACATATAGCTGGTGCCTTTGCTCATTATCGTAAAATCCGTGAGAGCCGGTGAATATACTGCTCCGCCGGCACAAGGACCGAAAATCGCAGAAATTTGTGGTACTAAGCCGGATGCTAAAATATTTCTCTGGAAAATTTCAGCGTATCCGCCGAGACTTTTTACACCCTCCTGAATACGAGCGCCGCCGCTATCATTTATTCCTATTAACGGAGCACCCACTTTCATGGCTTTGTCCATGACCTTGCATATCTTCTGGGCATACATTTCAGAAAGTGATCCGCCGAATACTGTAAAATCCTGAGAAAAGACATAAACCAGTCTTCCGTCAATTGTCCCGTAACCTGTCACAACACCATCAGAAAGATATGTCTGCTTGTCGAGTCCGAAATCTACTGTCCTGTGTGAGACAAACATATCAAATTCCTCAAAACTGCCTTCATCAAGCAGCATTTCAATACGCTCACGGGCTGTAAACTTACCCTTCCTGTGCTGGGATTCAATTCTTTTTTCACCCCCGCCAAGACGCGCTTTTGCGCGCATATCCATCAATTCTTTAATCTTATCCTGCATTGGCATAATAAATTTTCCTCAAATACCTGCTATGGTTTCTCACATAATTCTGTTAAAACGCCGTTAGTCGATTTTGGATGAAGAAACGCAATATTCAATCCCTCAGCTCCTTTCCGCGGCTGCTTATCGATAAGAGTAACCCCTTTCGATTCAATTTCGGAAAGAGCGCCCTGAAGACCTTTCACACTAAAAGCAAGGTGATGAATTCCTTCACCTTTTTTCTCAATAAATTTTCCGATTGGACCTTCGGGGTCAGTCGATTCAAGAAGTTCAATCTTAGTCTGTCCGACCATAAAAAATGCAGTTTTTACTTTCTGGTCTTTTACTTCCTCAATAGCATAACATTTAAGCCCAAGTATTTCCTGGTAATATTCAATCGCCTTATCGAGGTTTTTAACCGCAATTCCTATATGTTCTATGTGGGAAACGTCCATAAAAAAATTCCGTTTTGATTTAACAGCTAAAAGTTTAGCAAATACTATGCCGTATTTATTAACCTGAACATATAAAAAAATATATTCCTAAAGGATTATTAATTCGGACACTTACTCTCTGCTCCACTTAATTCTCCATGAAAATATTCTCATTAGTTGGAATGTGCTTATTTTAATTGATAAGTAATGAATTGATCATTAAGATATTCACTATTTTATTATAGTTTTATTGAGTAATTTCTAACCTATATCAATAAAAATTTGGAATGATAAATGTCGCTGATAACAGGAAATAAAAAGCAGATTTTTCTGCTGTATTTTTTACTTGCATTTTCTATAATTGATGCTCAAAAAATCAAATCGCCGGATGAATTTTTCCCGGGCATTTTCGGGCAGCGTCCAATGAAATATTATGAGACTGTTGAGTATTTCAATTATCTTGTTCAGAACTCCCCAATGATCGGTTTTGAATCGGGGCTGACTCATCAGGGAAGGAAGCTGTATCATTATATCATTAGTTCGACTGAAAATATGAGCCGGCTGGGTGAAATAAAAAAGAATGTTTCAATTATTGCGGATCCGGGAAACCCTGCCGGGGCTTCGTCTGATTTGATCTCCCGGACACCCGGTGTTGCAATGATGATGTATTCAATTCACGGCAATGAAGCATCGGGCACGGATGCGGCGATTCGTTTGGCTCATTACCTTTCCTCCGGGGATGATCCCAAAGTCAGAGAAATTTTACAAAATCTTGTTGTAATAATTTATCCTATGGAAAACCCCGACGGGCGGGAACGTTTTCTCAGTCAGGCTGAGCAGTGGGTTGGAACGGTTCCGAATCCCGACTCCAGAAGTATGCCGCATTCGGGACTCTGGCCCTCCGGACGCACGAATCATTACCATTTTGATCTGAACAGGGACTGGATATTTCTTACTCAGCCGGAAACCAGATCGAGAGTAAAAATAATCACGGAATGGAATCCTCAGCTTGTTGTAGATGCTCACGAAATGGGATCATTCAGTTCATTTCTTTTCAATCCTCCGAGAGAGCCAATAAATCCCAACATAGATTCCAGAATACTTGAATGGTGGAATGTTTTCGGCAGGGATTTATCTGAAGCTTTTGATAAGCAGGGCTGGAGTTATTATTCGGGTGAATGGCTTGAAGAATGGTATCCTGGTTACGGCAGTTCATGGCCTTCCTATCTTGGCGCTGTGGCTATTTTGTATGAACAGGCAAGAACTTCCGGAACGCTCGTAAAACGACCTGATGGGACAGTTCTAACTTTTGCAAAAAGTGTCGATCACCAGTTTACAGCCTCCATGGCAAACCTTATAACCGCCTCTGCAAGAAAAGACGATCTCCTGAAATTGTACAGAGAGACCAGGATATCAAAAGAGAAAAAAAACGGGAAAGCTGTCAAGTATTTTGTGTTCTCTCCAACTGAAAATAAATCAAGGTTAAACAATCTGGTGGAAATACTGAACGCTCAGAGTATTGAAATATTCACGGCTGACAGAAGTTTCAAAGCCGAAGCCCGTTCTTATTACGAAACAGAACAAACAAAGGTCGATTTTCCTGCCGGTTCAGTTGTTATTCCTCTAAATCAGCCGGTCCACGCCCTTATAAAAGCCCTGCTTGAGTTTGATACAAGGTTCGACAATAAATTTCTCCAATGGGAACGTGAATCAATACTTAAAGGCGAGGGATCCCAACTGTATGAAGTTACGACATGGTCTCTGCCGATGGCTTATGATCTGAAGTGTTATGAGATTAAAGACGAAATAAAAACCGGACTAACAAAATTCCGGGGTGAGGATTTAGCGTCATTCAGTTTTCCCGGTGAATCCCGTTACGGCTACCTGTTTGAATATTTCGATGATACGGCTGTTAAATTCCTGCTCGATCTTTTGAATAACGGAGTTAAAATCAGAACAGCAGTTAAAGATTTTTCCCATGACGGCAAGAATTATAAAAAAGGAACAATGCTGATCAGGAACATTGAGAATGACACAGACCTTGAGGAAAAACTTCACAAATTCAGTCAGGCGCATAATGTCAGAATTATTCCTGCTAACAGTGCCCGCAGCAGCAAAGGCTCTGATCTTGGAGGAGATGATTTCAGGATGCTCAGACAGCCGAAAATTGCTATTGCTGCCGGGGATGACATTTCTATGGATAGTTTCGGGACCATCTGGTTTCTACTGGATAAAATGTTAGGAAACCGGGTATCTCTTATTCCGTCGAATTTCCTTTCAAGGTCCGATCTCTCGAATTATAATGTCCTTATAATACCTTCGGCAAGGGGATGGGCACAGGGATTTTTTACTAAACCTGTTATAAGCAGCCTGCGAGCCTGGGTTAATGACGGCGGCACACTTATTCTATCAGGCAACTCTTCAGTTATGGCTGCTGATTCTTCTGTCAGATTATCCGGCAACCTGCTGCGCTCACAGAATCTCGACAAGATCAGCGATTTATATACCGCTATTAATCATTCGCGTCTGTTCAACCAGATTAAAATTGACTCCCTGAATGTCTGGGAAAAAGGTATTCCCGAATCCCCAATCTCCGGAAAGGATACACTAAGTTTAAAAAGTCTCCGCCAGAAAGAAAAGCTTTACGAAAAATTTATGCCCCAGGGAGTGATATTAAAAGGCGAATTGAATCTGGAGCAATGGCTCACTTTCGGGATGACGGAAAATGTGCCTGTGTTTTATTCTTCCGGAGAAGTCCTTTATTCAAAAAATCCGAATGAAACAGTAGCACGCTTTCCCGATGAAAATCTCCGACTTTCTGGCTTATTATGGCCTGAAGCCGGATTCCGATTGAAAAACTCATCATTCCTTACGAGAGAAAATTCCGGAAGAGGGCAGATTATTTCTTTTGTTGAAGATCCATTTTTCAGGGCTGCGTTCCATGGTACTGCACGACTTTTTCTTAATGCTGCGATACTTGGTCCGGGACTGGGAACGAACTGGAGCGCCCCGTGGTAGTTCTGTTCAGAAGGGAAAATCATCTGTCTGTATATGCCTGATTTTCTCCTCTTTTAGTTTTTCTGCGGATTCATGGCGGATGAGTCCGTCAACATAAATTGATTTATACGGTTTGGTGGGGCATGCATGCTCACATGCTCCACAGCCGATACAGTAGCGGTTATCGAGAGCAGGAACCCTAAGACCGTCTTTATCAACCATTCTCACTGCTTTTGTCGGACAGTGTTCGGCACAGGCACCACAATCTTTTTTATCGGTAAAAACCACACAATTCTTCTCAATCAGAACTGCTTTTCCCAGGCGGGTGAGTTTTTTTACCTCATCCCTGATCGGCATTATTGCACCTGTCGGACAGATTTCAGAACAGAGGACACAATCAAAATTGCAGTATGATTTTGCAAAGTCCAATCTTGGCTTGAAGATATTCTGAAACCCGTAATCTGAGAACGATGCGTCCAGGACACCCGTCGGACAGGCAGAAACACAAAGCTGACAAGCAGTACATTTTTCGAGGAAATTATCGTAAGACACCGAACCGGGGGGACATACCGCAAACTCCCTGTAAACTGGTATTTTGCTGCGCAATGTGTCGATACCCGCTAATCGAAACTGTTCAGGACTCAGATTTATTCCGAAAAGTGCGGCACTAAAAAGAAAGTTTCTCCTGCTTTCGTCAGGCGCCGGAATATTTTTCGTGGTGATGGAAGTAGAATATTTTATTGATTCTGAAGGGCAGATATCAATGCAATTGAAACAAAGAACACATTGCGAATTATCTATTTGTTTTTGCTTCGTATCAATACAACCCGATTTACAGAATTTCTCACATGCTCCACATCCGATACAGGAATGTTGGTCAATCGATACTCTGAATTTTGAGAATTTCGAAACAAATGCGAGGGCTGCTCCGGCAGGACAGAGATAATTACAGAACAATCTTCCGTTCTTTCCCACGAAATAATACAGAAATCCCAGAGTAACCGTGCCGTAAATGAACATAAAAGATAATTCACGTCCGGTCATCGGTTCAACAATAATTAACCTGTTCATTATCCCGGAACCGGCTGTCAGATTGACTGAATTTGAAATTAAAGTGAGAAACACTCCGGATATAATCCTGCCAAAATTGCTGAACGGATCAAGAAATACCAATGCAATATTTTCTTTTATCAAAACAGAAAAAATTAAAAGAGCTACGAGCAATGTTGGAATAATAATTTTTACTCTCCGTGCCCTGTATTTTATCTTCTTTTTCCTGATCCTGCCTAATATATCCTGCAGAATTCCGAAGGGGCAGAGAACTGAACAATATACCCTGCCGAATATTATTGTCATAAGTAAAATGAGAAGTATGGCGATAAGGCTAAAAAGGGTAAAACCTGTTGAAACAGTTATCACTAAAGGAATGATCTGCGAGTATTTAAATATGTCCGCTAATAACGGGGATATTGTTTCATCTGTTACAATAAACGCAGCGAAAGCGAAAATGAAAAATATTAAGGCAGCAAAACTGCGGTACTGCCGCAGCCCGGGTTTTTTCATCAGAGCATTATTTTTCTGATATTCAGTTTTTCAAGATCTTTTCTTCCCACGCCGAGTTTTGCAGCCTCCTCAATATATCTCACATCAGCTGCCTCAAATCCGAGTAATTTTGCGGCTGCGGTATCGGCAGTGACCATATCACGGCTGATCAGCAGAGATTTCATCATTACCGTGTCGGCTTCTGATAAACCACGGGGTCCGTTTCTCTGCATCACGTTCCAGGCATCCACAATGTTCAGATCGGGTTTCCTGAATGTACTAAACTCTGCAATACATGTATGAAGATCATTTCTATGCCAGTAACCGCGATCCCACACAATCCCCATTAAATTTTTCATCGAGACTGTCAAGCGGGCACCGCCATGAGATTTGAGAATCGGAACATTGATAAAAACATCGGAATCAAGAATAAGTTCATGAACTTTTGCATCTTTGATCCGGGAGCCTGCCGGTATTTTAACTGACTGGTAGTATCCTTCGGAATTGCCGGGAACCATTTTTCCGCCGGCTTCATTTACATATTTTTCTATGAGACTATTGGAATAACACTTTTTCCAGTTATCACAGGTATTATCAAATACAACCACCTCTTTAGCGCCGGCATCAAGACAATGTTTAATTATCCTGGCAACAAGTCTGGGATTTGTATTAGCAGCCCGTTCAGGTGAAACATCCCATCCGATATTTGGTTTTATAACCACACGTTGATTCGGACGGACAAATTTTTTCATTCCCCCCAGCTCCGCAATAGCCTTTTCAAACATTATATCGGGATCCCCGTTCCTGACCGCTACGAGATCAGGAATCTCTCCGCCTGCCAGTACATTTCTGCTCAAACCAATGGTTGAAAGAGCTGCGCCTGCAAGCACTGAAGTATAAATAAAATCTCTCCGTCTCATTTTTTCTTTGATTTAGAAGTCCACAAATCTTAAATTAAATTCTTATTAAAATATAAATTTGTTGTTACTGAAACAATTTAAGGGAAATAAATTATGCAGTCAGCTACAATTTTAACTTTAATAGGTGTTAAAACAAAACTGCTGCTCTATGATTTTATCGTGCTCAGTTTTGTTTATTTCCTACCTGCATTATCTCATGCTTTCGCCCTTCCGTTATATTTGCTTGAACCGATGCGGCTTGTGCTTATTTTTTCCCTTTTTTCGACATCCCGGAAAAACGTTTTTTTCCTGGCTCTCAGTATGCCGCTCTTCTCCTATGTCAGTTCTGGGCATCCATTGCTTATAAAATCTCTTCTTATTTCATTTGAATTATTAATCAATGCCGTAATTTTCTTCAGATTAAATAAAAGCTGGGATAGCCCTGTGTTTTCTGTTTTAGTAAGTGTTCTTGCAAGTAAAATTCTTTATTATATATTTAAATACCTGCTCCTGACTTTTGGGTTACTTGATGGTAATCTTATCTCAAGCCCCACCCATATCCAATTGATTGTTCTTGCTTTTGCGGGAATAATTACTTTTTTAATGCTGAATTTTCATCAAGTTCCAAAGAATAAGGTTTGATTTTAGAATGCGTACTTCTTTAATATTTATTTCAACTATTGTTTTTCTATTTTTTACCGGCTGTGGCCAACCGGAAGCTCCTGTAAAAGTAAATTCCCTCGAATTTGAGATCGTTAAATTCTCTGATACGGAAGGAGATTGCGGTGAGCAAGGTTCCGGTTGTGTGGAATTGGCTGTCGAGTATCCAAAAATTAAAAATCTGCTCTCACCCGGGGCTAAAAGAGTTGATGAGTATATCTGGAAAATTATACTCAGCCCTGTAATAGATGAATCAGAACCCGCAAACATTGAAGCGTTCCGTGATTCACTTTTTTCTATGTTCAGAGAATTTAAGTCGGAATTTAGTGATTCACCTCAATCATGGATGCTGAACAGGAAAGTAAATCCCGCCTTCAATTCAAAAGGTATTTTCTCGATGGAATATTTTGAAGAATCATATCTCGGTGGTGCACATGGTATGGAAATGAAGTACTATTATAATATCGATCTTAATTCCGGAAAAGATATTACTTTAAATGAATTGATAATTAATGAAAAAATCACAGAATTAAATACGATTGCAGAAGAAATTTTCAGAAAACAGAATAGTATCCCGGCAAAAAGAAAACTTAGTGATGCTGGCTACACATTTGAAAACAACAAATTCCTCCTGAATGAAAATTTTTTAATAACTGAAAACGGTTTGCTTTTCAGATTTAATCCTTATGATATTGGACCTTATTCAATTGGATCAACTGAATTAATTATTCCATATA
This sequence comes from Ignavibacteriales bacterium, assembly GCA_021740915.1. Taxonomy (GTDB): domain Bacteria; phylum Bacteroidota; class Ignavibacteria; order Ignavibacteriales; family Melioribacteraceae; genus JAIOYW01. The sequence continues at coordinate 42,531 of JAIOYW010000025.1, forward strand.
GTTCAATCCGTCATCTAATTATCAGTGATACATTTCCGGGAGCAGTATTATGACTTCATCAGTTGATAGTGTAATTAAAAGAAGCGGGGCTGTAGTTCCCTTTAATCCTGAGCGAATCTTTAATGCCATTTACCGTGCGGCTGTTGCTGTTGGAGGCAGGGATAAAGAAAAGGCATGGGAACTCACTGGCAAAGTAGTCAATAAATTAGAAGTCAATGTCGCAGACGGACATACTCCTTCAATTGAAGAGATTCAGGATATTGTAGAAAAAATATTGATAGAATCCGGTCATGCCAAAGTTGCAAAAGCATATATACTTTACAGGGAAGAAGCTGCGCATAAACGCCATGCAGAAGGGAAAAAGAGTTCTATCCCTTCCGAAAATATACCCTGGGCAAAAATATGGCGAACTCTCGACTGGGCTCTGGAAAGAAATCTGAACACAGTTGAAGGGATGAATAACCGCATCTCAAAAGGAGAATTTCCCCAGATTGTCCATGAATGTGAAGAACACTACGACGATGATCTGACTACCGCCTCCAACCTGATTCTTGAAAGAATTGATGAAATACGAATGGTTCTTATTACCGGACCATCATCCTCCGGTAAAACAACCACTACTCATAAACTGGAAGATAAACTCAAAAAACGCGGTTACCATTTTGCTTCTCTTAATGTTGACCATTATTTCTTTGATCTTGAATTTCACCCAAAAGATGAATTCGGGGATTATGACTTTGAAACTCCTCAGGCACTCGATCTTGAATTAATTAATCATCATCTTGTTGAATTAGCTGCTGGCCGGGAAGTAATGCTTCCTTATTACGATTTTAAAACCGGAAAGAGAAAGCTCAATGACCGCCCCATGCGATTGAAAGAAAATGAAATCCTGCTTATTGACAGCCTCCATGGGCTTTATCCGCAGATGACCAGAGACATTTCCCCGGAAAATAAGTTCAGGATTTACCTTGAGCCTCTAATGCAGGTTAAAGCCCCTACAGGCAAGTATATCCGATGGACTGATATCAGGCTTATCCGAAGAATGCTGCGCGATTCAGTTCAAAGAGCTTATAATCCGCAGCAGACACTTGAACACTGGCATTACGTCAGAGCCAGTGAAATGCGCAATATAATCCCTTATTTCAACTCCGCTGATTACATTATCAATTCTGCAATGCCTTACGAATTGTCGCTCTACCGGCACCGAATGCTGTCACTGTTTGAAGGATGGCATAAACTCTATAAAGATAATCCTCTCAGAGATGATGCTTATATCAGGGCAGAAAGGGTATTATCTTGGATGAGTGCTATCCTTGAAGTCAGTGATGACAGTCCTGTACCTCATGATTCTGTTCTCCGGGAGTTCATAGGCGGTAGTTCGTTAAAATATCATTAGCCTTAACCAAATACATTTTGTTAATTTTAATTGTTAAAATTTTAGATTAAAACCATGACACCAAAAAAAATTAGTGTTACTGATAAATCACGTCTTTCCATATTAAATAAAGATGACACCCTTTACGAAATACCGCTTAATTATCTTCGGGATGAGTGTCCCTGTGCCGATTGTAAGGGTGAGACAATACTATTCAAAACTATAAGACCTGCGAAACAAAACATGTCAACCCCCGGAAGATATGATATTGGTAAGATTGAAATAGTTGGAAATTATGCAATACAAATCAGATGGAAAGACGGGCACGATACAGGCATTTATACCTGGGAATATCTTAAAACTCTTGCTTCCGATACCGGAGAGAATTTAAGTCATCAATATGAGCCTTTAATCAAATGATTACAAAAAATGATCTTAAATATTATTCCTCTTTACTCCAAAAAAAGTACAGGGTGAAGGAACGTAAGTTTTTGGTTGAGGGGCGTAAATTGATTCCTGAAGCAATAGATGCCGGATTTTTCGCTGAGAAAGTTTTTTATACTTTTGCTTTCTCTGAAGAAGATGAAAAATTTATCCGCGACCTCCGGAAAAATAGTATCGAATGCATTCAATTAAAAGCCCCGGAATTTGAACGTCTTTGTGATACTTCCTCTCCACAGGGGATTTTGGCTGTTTTTAAGAATCCATCCAAAAACTATACTTTAGCCAAGCTTCCGCCAAAATGTGTCGCACTGGAAAATATTTCCGACCCTGGAAATCTCGGGGCGATTCTACGAATCTGTGATTGGTTTGGATTTTCCGATGTCATTCTGAATCAAAATTGCGCCGAAATCTTCAATCCGAAAACGATCCGCGGATCTGCGGGTTCAGTTTTCCGTCTTAAAATTCATTTTCCCGGTGAGTTTTACGAAGCCCTGTCTGAGATTAAGACTAAGGGTTATAAACTTATAAATACAGACACCGGAGGGGAGAATGTGCTGGATTTCAATTTCCCTCGAAAAGCTGTTTTAGTTTTCTCAAACGAAGGTCATGGACCCAGTAATGAAGTAAATGCAATCTCTGACATTACAGTTGGGATCCCCGGCACTGGAAAAACTGAATCACTTAACGTATCTGTTGCCGCAGGAATTATTCTTTCCCGTTTATTCAATTCCGGTCTCTGAACAACCCGAAGGGTTTTGCACTAATCCGTCAATGATCAGATTTCATAGTATTATCCGCACTGTCTTCCTGACTTCCAAGGTAAAAAAGACTAAAGTATTGTAATACAATAGGATAGATTTCACCATAGGCACTACAGATTTTTGTAAGGTAATATTTGAGTGGGATTTATTTTATTTCGAAGGGTATGTTGTCTATCTTTTTACCCATGATCTGATAGATCTTTCTAATGTGTTGAGTCACAGAAGAAGGCACACCATACCTTTTACCGGTCTTCTGATCTAAGAGGATACTGCACTGAACAT